>NAEP01000045.1 GCA_002529645.1 Candidatus Lumbricidiphila eiseniae
GTGGTGGGGTGGTGGGGTGGTGGGGTGGTGGGGTGGTGGTTCTTAGTCGGTGCGTTGTCCCGTGATTCGTACATAGAACCATGCGAGAGTCAGCACGATAATTCCGTAAATAATCTGTCGCACCGCGTCAGTTGTTTCCAGCCCGGTGAGTAGGCGGTTAAGCACGGTGAGGATAAAAGCTCCCACGATGGTTCCCGCGAATCCACCCGTGCCTCCCAAGATTGAGGTGCCGCCAATGATTGCGGCTGCGACTGAAGGAAGGAGGTAGGAGTTGGTCTGGTCGGGGCCGACCGAGCCGCTAATGCCAGAGAACATGAGCCCTCCGAGCGCAGCGAGGAGGCCAGCAATAGTGTAGACAACCAGCAGTACTCGCCAGGATCGGGTTCCAGCGAGGCGGACGGCGCTCTCATTGTCGCCTGTTGCATAGATAAGCCGCCCAATTCCGGTGCGTGAGAGACCGAAGATGATGAGCAATGACAGTGCCGCGAGCACGATCGTGCTCATGGGTATTGGTCCAAACAGCGTGGCAGATCCCAGCGTTTTTACAAGCGGGAGAAGAGCGGTTGATCCCGACAGAAACCCGTCTCCGACAATCCCGACGGTGACGATGCCGACGAGCACGCTGGACATCCCGATTGTCATGATGAGCGGGTTAACCTTGAAGACACCGATGCCAATGCCGTTGGCGGCACCAACAGCGGCACCGACAAGAAATGCAAAACCAAGAGAAACAACCGGACCAGCGCCGGAATTGTTGGCTGCTATGTAGGCGGCAAAATTTGCGATCATGGTTGATGACAGGTCGATGCCACCGGTGAGCATGCACACGGTTTGACAGGCAGCGAGGATGGCAAGAGGACAGGCGAGCAGCAGTGTAGAACGAATTCCCTGGGTTGTGAAGAGCGCAGGATCTTTCATTCCCGTCACGATGAAGAGGACGGTAAGAACACCGAGTAGCGCGATGACGGGACGGTGGGAGATATAGTGCGACAACCGCTGTGTCGGAGTCGTCAGGGCGATCTCCGCGGTCATGACGCTCTCCTCCTTATCTGAAGTAACCCGCCGAATAAAACGACGAGAATGAGAATGACTCCGCTGGCAACCTGTGCAAGGTTGGGATCCCAGCCCAGTCCGAGCATGAGCGGCGGAATGAGTCCCAGAACCAGAGCTGCAAACACAGGTCCGACAAGCCCGCCGGTTCCGCCGGAAATGGCAACTCCACCGAGAACAACCGCCGCAACACTTGTGAGTAGTGCCGCTGAGCCGATGGCTGCTCGCGGTTCTCCACCGCCGGTGAAAGCTGTGGTCACCACTCCGGCAAACCCGACGAAAAGTCCCGACAGTGCATAGGTACGAATGCGGGTGATCCGGACGTTGACGCCGGAGAGATAGGCGGCTGACCGGTTGCTTCCGATTGCGTAGGTGGCGATGCCCCATCGACTGCGTTTGAACGGCCACCATATTCCCGCCAACACGAGCGTAAGCAGAATGATTGCCGGTACCGGATTGGAGAATCCACCGACGAGAAGTGGCTGCAGGTCTGGGGCAATTCCACCACCGGGTGTTGGCAATACCAGAAATGCGGCACCGGCGATGATAAAGCTCGCGGCAAGAGTAACAACAATGTCGGGCACCCCGGACACCGTGGTAATCCAGCCCATCAGGGTCGAGATGAGGACACTGGCGAGCAAGCCAACCACCGTGATACCGATGCACGCGGGGAGTGATTGATCTTTCATAAGGCTGGCGCAGAGACAGTTTGTGAACACCATGAGTGCGCCAACAGCCATGTTTATGCCACCCGATATCACGACGATGGCCTGTGACATGGCAAGGAAGGCGAGGGCGAGCGATCCGGCGAAAACAGTTCGCAATCCGAATCCACCGAAGGTCGGAACTTGACTCGCGCGAATAATTAACAGCACGACGAAGAGGACAATAACTCCGGCGAGCCACCCGTGTCGGCGACGCAATCGCGTAAGCGTCGGTACTCCTGGGTTAATCGCAATCATGATGTTGCTCCTTTGCCAGAGTGAGAGTGAGTGTTCGTAAACCCGTGCGCTGCCGAGAGCAGCGCCTCGTCTCCAACATCTGCGGCGAGCTCGGCTACCATTCGACCTCGATAGAGAACAACTGCCCGGTCTGCTACGAGGTTGACCTCGCGTAGTTCGCTTGTGTACATGAGCACCGCTGCACCTTCGTCCGCGATGTCGCGGATGAGGTCATAAATTTGATGCTTTGTGCCGATATCGATTCCGCGGGTGGGATCAAACAAGAGCAGAGTGTCAAAGCCAGCGGTCAACCACCGACCGATGGTGAGTTTTTGCTGATTGCCGCCCGAGAGTCGGCGTGCTTGAGACGCCGCACGAGTGTCAATTGACAACCGCTCGACAGTTCGGGTTACTTTGGCGCTCACGGTTTTCTGTGGGATGGGCCCCCATGTTCTTGTTCGTCGGAACAGCGGCAGCGCAAGGTTTTCGCTAATGGGGCGCTGGGGCAAAAGCGCGTGTGCGCGGTCGGAGGGTACAAAGGCGACTCCCCGCGCAATAGCCTTTGCTGGATGGGAGGCCGACAACGGATTTCCGCCTATGAGCACCTCTCCAGAATCGAACTTTTGTGCTCCCGCGATGCCTTCAAACAGGGTGTCCTGCCCCTGTCCCTCGAGCGCTACCACGGCAACAACTTCACCGGGTCGCACGGCAAACGACACATCCGCCAGTTGTTCCCCAGCGGCGACGGAACGAACTTCCAGCTGAGGTTTTACCCCGTCAAAACTCACGGATGATCGTCGTGCCTCCTCCCGCACAAGGCCTGCGGAATCCCCAAGCATTGACTGCACGATGCGGGATTCACCTCCCTCGCGAGGAACAAAAGTTGCGACATCCCGACCGTCACGGAAGACCGTGCACCGCCCGCAATGCTCGATGATTTCTTCCAGCCTGTGGGAGATAAATAGCACCGACCCGCCCGCCGCTGTGTGACGCCTCATGGAGTCAAAGACTCTGTCTGCGAGGTCGGTTGGTAGCGCTGCGGTGATCTCATCGAGAACAAGGAGGCGTGGCTGATGTGCAAGTGCGCGAGCAAGATCGAACATCCGCAAGAACGGCAGGGAAATATCCGCAATCTGTTCACCAGGATCAAAACCTGTGATTCCGAGATCATCAAGTGCGCGGGCGAAACCAGCCCGCGGAGTGCCCGTGAGTCGAAGATTTTGCGCGACGGTGAGGTCGGAAACAAGCGCGGGATCCTGGAAGACGGATGCAATTCCCGCCTGGCGCGCTTGCGCTGGTGATGAGAAGCACGTCGCGACACTGTCAACTGAGAGTTGACCGGCCGACGAGTTGATGACACCGGTCAGGATTTTAACGAACGTGGATTTACCCGCTCCGTTGGCTCCGAGCAGAGCATGAGATTCACCAGGATGGATCGACAGGTTCGCGTTACGCAGGGCAATGACTGAGCCGTATTGTTTTGCGATTCCCGTTGCTTGTAACAATTCCTGTGCCATGATCCTCCTCGGTCATAGAAACGAATTGAACTTCCCCGACACGGGGTTTGCGGGGTATGTGCAATCGTGAACGGGGTGCCCGACTCACCGAGTCGGGCACCCCGTTCACCTACTCTCCTGGACCTTTGCAAGAAGTGAGCTGGCTGCGTGTAAAGGTCGTAAGACCATCGATCGAGAACGTTGAGGAGTAAAGCTGGTCGAGCTTCGGATCGTATGCCGCCTGCAGGTCTGCCTTGCCTGTTGTTGCATCAAGAACCTTGGGGGTCAAGATCGTTTGCAAATTCGGCTTTTTTCCCTGCAGTGCTTCGATGGCAACGTGTGCGCCCACCCCGCCGATAATCGCCGGGTTGGTTGTTACCGCACCGGGAGCGCCATTGATGAGTTGACCAATGAATGCGTTTGTTTCCTGGCCGGTCACTGGAATCGGCTTAATCCCGGCGGTCTGGATTGCATTGACCACGGTGTAATCGGTGCCCGAGGTCCACACACCCTGGTATGACCCGGATGACAGTTCCTGTACCGCGATCTCACCGGCCTTGGTATAGTCCCACCCCGTCCACACTTCCTTCACGGTGATGCCGGAGTAGGTTGCAAGTGCTTCCTTGACACCAGCATGCCGGTCGGAGTCTGCTGGCACACCCTCAATGCCGCGCATGTAGAGAACTTTGCCCGTACCACCCATTTGTTTGAACAACCATTCGGCGGTGAGCTTGCCCCAGGCTTTCTGATCGTTCACCGCAACGTATGCACCTTTCGCTGAGACCGGGCTGTCAACGGCAACGACGACGATGCCCTGAGCGATTGCCTCTTCGATCACCGGGTTGAGCTTGTCACGGTCAGCGGGGTTCACAACAATCGCGTTTACCCCCTGTGAAATCAGCGACTGCAGGTCTTGAATCTGGTCGGTCGGGCCACCGTTTTTTGACACGGCAATGACCTTAGACACGACGCCACTGGCGACAGACTCCGCTTTGACGGCACAGATCATCTCTTCACGCCAACCGTTTCCCGCGAGCGTGTTACTGACTCCGATGACAAACTTGCCGCCCGCCTTCGTGCCCGCCGTGCTGTCAGCGTTCTTTTCTCCGCCGCACGCGGTGAGGGCCAGTGCCGAGACCACGACTATAGTCGCGAGACTGATTCCTCGACCGGACCTGGGGGTTTTATTCGCAGCCATGGTTGCTCCTTTGCTGTTTCCTTGGTGTTTGATCTTTGCCGCCGATTCTCAGAGGAGAGCGTCGGCAGGGTCTATACAATCCAAACTAGTGTCTCGATACGTTTTAAGCACGCTACTCTATACATCTTGTTTGTCACGATTTTATATATCTTGGTAGTAAGACAGCACGTCAGCCCGTGTTAGTTGTGCGACATGGTTTCATGACCGCTGCGGCGGATCTGTTCACGGATGTCACCGGCGCCGGCAAGAGTGCGACCGATGCGCCGTGCGTGGTCGTCGTAGGCGGCGTCAAAGAGACGCGTTGACTCGTCGGCACCGACAACCATGGGGCCGGTCAGGACGGGCGGGTAGATGCCTTTGCTGACGAGGATCTCGGCGGTCTGCACCTTGATTTCATTGACAACAGCAACCGTCGCGACCGTCGATCCGGGACCAACCGGTGTTGCCAGCCCGGGAACTGTGACTAAGGCGTCGCCGGGCGGGGTGTTTATATCAATCACTAGATTGGCGACATCCATTAGTTTGGTTCCGGTCTTTGACTCAGAGGCGGTTGAGTGAGCCACAGAGGTCACGGCGATGGTGCGAAGCCCGCGATCCCTGGCGATGCGTGCAAGTTCGACGGGCAGAGCGGATGTCCCGGAAACGCTGAAGATCATCATGACGTCGGTGGGCAGGAATGCGAAGTTTGCCATGATGGCGTCGGCGAGGCCGGAAACCCGCTCAATGAACATCGCCTGTCGCTGGCCGTTGGAGCCAACTACCTGCGTGTGGAATGTCGTAGACAACTCCACCATCGGGTTGAAACCGGGGAACGACCCGTAGCGGGGGAACATTTCTTCAACCGCGATGCGGGAGTGGCCGCTGCCGAACATATGAACGAACCCGCCATTGGCGATTGCCTCGGCCGACCACCGGGATGCCTCTGCGATTGCCGGAGCCTGGCTGTCTTGGAGATGCTCGAGCAACTCAATGGCCTGTTTTGTCCAGCTGCCGACGACCACGCTGTCGGATGAGCTACTCATAAAATGTACATACTTTCATAGTAAGTTGTATAGGGTGTTTGGTGTAGTTTGTCTACTATAAGCTGACGATCATGAAAGATCAAGCCGGGTTGGGTGCGCGTGAGACTCTCGTCCGCTACCAGGAGATCGAGAACTGGTTGCGGGATCGCGTCATCAATGGGAGGGAAGGGGATCCGCTTCCCTCTGAGGCAGAATTGGGTGCGAGATTTGGCGTAAGCCGGATGACAGCTCGACAGGCAGTCCAGAATCTCGCTGCCGAAGGACTCGTTCGGCGACTGCGTGGCTCTGGAACTTTCATCGCCCCGAAACCGCTACACCGACACTCCGGGCCGTTGATGAGCTTCACCGCTGACATGAAGCGACGGGGTCTCACAGCCTCCTCCCGTTTGCTGTCTGCGGAACTTCGGGAAGCGAATCAGGCTGAGGTTGATGCATTACGCCTTCAAGACAAAGCCCGTGTTGTGTCAATTGCCCGGTTGCGATTGGCCGATGGCACACCGATGGCCGTCGAACACGCGAGTGTGACCCCGGACTGTGCTCCTGTTCTTGCCGAAGAACTCGAGTCGGGTTCCCTCCACGAAGCGCTCCGCAAACTTGGCCGCATCCCTGTCACCGCTCTCACCTGGATTAGTGCGCGGGCGGCCTCCACGGCAGAAGCGAGGTTGCTGGGACTCTCGGCAAGGGCTCCGGTACTGGTTGAAAAGCGAATCATCTCCGACCAGGAGGAGCAACCGATTGAATTCACGACCACTGTTTATGATCCGGATCGTTACGTCATTGATGCTGTTTTCACTCTCGTGGACCAGTCCGTGGCCACAGAACAGAACTGAGGACCGCAGCAGGGTCACCCGTGCGACCAGTCCGTGACCGTGGAGCGAAACCGGTGCGGATCAGTCACGACCGGTGCGGTGGGCCGAAGCTTCGATGCTCATGAGCGCCGCGCCAATCGCACCTGCCTGTCTGCCCAGCGTGGCCGCGAGCACTGTGATGTGTGATTCTGGTGCGACCTTCACGCGTCGACGGATCTCAGCGGTCAGCGGTTCGATCAGTTGACTGCCGGCTCCTGCCAGACCGCCACCGATCACGAACGCGTTTGGTGCCAGTGTCACGAACACATTTGCCAGTCCCGCACCGATCGCGCGAATCGCGCGATCAATGGCTGCTTGAGCCTGTGAGTCACCGCGTTGGGCGGCCTGAAACGCGTCGTGTGCCGAGGGTTGTCCGGCGAAGCTGCTGATCGCTGCCGCACCAGCGAAAGATTCGACACAGCCGTTGTTACCGCAGCCGCAGGGCGGGCCATCCATCTCTACTGTGAGGTGACCAAGCTCACCGGCAGAGCCCTTGCCGGTGACAAGAGCACCATTCTGAACCACACCACCACCGACTCCTGTGCCCAGTACGACACAGACAACAAGGCTCTGATCAACGGCCGCACCGACAACCGACTCGGCGATACTGAAGGCTTTAGCGTCGTTGACCAGGACGATCGGCTGTTCCAGGCGCCGTGTGACGGCGGAGCGGAAGTGATAGCCGATCCACGCGCTCGGAAAGTTCGGCAGCAGAGTTGGTATCCCCGTTGCGGCCTCGAACATGCCGGGGATACCGACTCCAATTGACGTGAGCACCCCGTGGGCGTGACGAGTTGTGCGTGTGATATCAGCGAGTTCTGTGATCACATCTTCGGGCATCCGTGACTCTTTGATCGGTCGAATGCCCGTTTCAATCACGCGAGGTTTGTCGCGGGCGCTGTGTGATACGAGAGCCCACTTGATAGAGCTGCCACCGATGTCGAGCCCGAGCGCGTAGCAAGCCTTCGTCTCCATCACGGCTGACCGGTCGCAGCGGGCACACCCGCCTGAACAAGGAACCGGGTCATGACGCCAGCTATGCCACCGCCCGTCGCCGATGTGCCCGCTTGAACGGGGAACCGGGAGTGGGTCACGATGTAGAGGTCACCTCCCAGCCGCCATCCACAGCGAGCACCTGACCGGTCACCGCGTCTGCGGTGACAAACCAGCACAGTGCCGCCGCGACCTGCTCGGCTGTCAGCAGTCCCTGGGCCAGTGGCTGTTTTCGCTGTGCAAACGCGACGATCGCGCGGTCCTGCGCTGCGCGCTGCGCCATTGGTGTGTGAACAAGTCCGGGTGCCACTGTGTTGACCCGGATCCCATCCGCCGCATAAGCCGCCGCGAGTGGCACGGTCCAGCCGGTAATTGCTGCCTTTGCCGCTGCGTATCCGTGCGTGGCGAAATTGTCGGGCTGTGGCGAGGTGGCAAGAACACTGGAGGTCATCACAAGCGACCCACCCTGTGCTTTCATGTGCCGGACTGCTTCACGCGCTGTGAGGAACATCGTCGACAGATTGAGGCTTAACGACGCATTCCATGCCTCTAGCGACATATTATGCAACCAGCCGTCCCCCATTTTTCGGGCACTACCACCAGCGACGGCCACGACAGCGTCAATCTGCCCGAGCGCCTCAGCGGCCTCTGCAAACGCTGTGACCGCCGCTGACTCATCTTGAAGATCGGCGACCGCCCAACCTGCGCTACCGGCTCCGAGTGTGCTGGACAGGGCCGCGCAGCCACTGGCCCCGCGGGAGATGACGAACAGTCGGTGCCCATCGGCTGAAAGCTGTCGGGCGGTAGCAGCAGCAATGCCGGATGAGCCTGTGATGACGATGCCGCGCGTTCGCTTGTCCATCAAAACCTCCCGGAGGTGCTGGCTATGCGGTAGAACGAGTTCGACGCAGTTTCGCTAATGACCGACCTATTGTGTCATAGTAGTATATACAACTAGCTGCAGCTTCGTGTCCTACTTGTGGAGTCAGCGTGGAATCTTGGAGTCAGCGTGGAACCCTTCGCTAGCACGTGGTCGTCAGTGCCGTCGATCGGTGAGTTCGATGTCATCGTGATCGGGTCTGGTTCCGCGGGTTCCACCGCAGCAATCGCCGCCGCTCGGCAGGGCACACGGGTGCTTCTGATAGAAAAACTTCCGTTCCTCGGCGGAAACTCCACCGCGGTTCTCGACACTTTCTACGGGTTCTACTCGCCCGGGTCGCGATCACTTCGAGTTGTCGACGGTATCCCCGGCGAAGTTGTCCGCGAATTGACACGGCTCGGTCCGGTCGTTGAACGACCGAACACCTACGGTGCAGGGACCGGTGTTACCTACAACGCAGACCATCTCAAAGTCGCGTGGGAGAGCCTGACCACCGGCGCGGGTGTCACCCTGCTGCTCCACAGTTTCCTACAGGATGTGAGAACGGTAGACGGACGGGTCACCGACATCCTGCTCGCAACGAAGGGTGGGCTGCGTCACGCGTCAGCGGCCTCGTTCGTCGATGCATCCGGTGATGGTGACCTGAGCCACTATGCCGGATTCGACTACGAACTCGCCGGTGACATCTCTCCGGCACAAACTCTCACCACGACGTTTCGAATGATCAATGTTGATCACGACGAACGGAAGAAGCTGAGCAAGGAAGACCTGCGGGCACTCATGCTTCAGGCTGCTGCCGACGGTTATAACCTGCCTCGACGTGACGGAAGTGATCACATCACGCCCATCAGCGGGATGAGTGCAACGGTCATGACTCGACTCGACTCTGTCACCCGCGATGACGACGGAACTCTGCACACCGTGCTGGAGCCTGACCGACTGACCGCAGCAGAAATCGAGGGTCGTCGTCAGGCTCTTGAGTATGCTCGCTTCCTCACCGACCGTGTCGCCGGGTACCAGAAGGCCAGCCTTGTCGGACTCAGCACTCAGATTGGACTGCGCGAAACCCGCCGGATCTGGGGTGACTACCGCATTACTCGGGAGGATGTGCTCAGTGCACGTCAGTTTGATGACCAGATCGCGCTGTGCGCCGCTCCCATCGAAGACCACCACTCCGGTGACGGAACCGCCTGGGCATACCTACCGGAAGGTTCGGCGGTTGGTATCCCGCTTCGAACCCTCCTTGTTCGTGACGCGCAGAATGTCATGGTCGCTGGTCGATGCTTCTCTGCGACACACGATGCGCACGCCTCGATCCGGTCTATGGCGCAGACCATGGCGATGGGGCAGGCAGCCGGCACTACCGCCGCGCTTGCGGCTCTGAGAACGAAGGGCAGTGTTCGCGAGGTCTGTGTCACCACTGTGCGTGACACGCTGCGTGAGGCTGGTGTGATACTGGAGTTGGGCGGCACAATCGGTGGCTGACACGACCTTTATTCGCACGGTGCTGGGGGATGTCTCGGCTGATGCACTCGGCATGACCTACGCCCACGAACATCTCATCCTTGACAGTCCGCTGATTGCAGCCGTTTTCCCGCATATCCGACTCGATGATGCATCGGCGGCCATCTCTGAAGTCGCTCGGTGTCGTGACGCGGGTGTGAAGACAATGGTGGACGCGATGCCGTGCTCGGCCGGTCGTGACGTCGTCCGGCTCGCCGAAATTAGCCTGGCCACGGGGGTCAACCTGATCACCGCGACCGGGCTGCACCACGAGCGGTACTACGGTGCGCGTCACTGGACTGCTCGCATCGGTGTCGACACGCTCGCTCAGCTGTTCATTGATGATCTCGTCATCGGCGTGGATGAATTCGACTACACCTCGCCGATTTTGCAGCGAACTGAGCATCGCGCCGGAATTATTAAAGTTGCGACGAACGGGGGAAAACTCGATGCGCGTGACCAGCGTGTGTTCGAGGCTGCGGCGCACGCACAGAGGGTGACTGGTGCACCCATCCTGACGCACTGCGAGCACGGTAGGGGTGCGATGGAGCAGATCTCGGCACTGGCCCATCTGGGCGTATCGACCGATGCCATCCTGCTCTCTCATATTGACAAGGTCACCGATGTTGGGTACCACCGGGATATCGCCGAAACCGGTGCGTGGTTACTGTTTGACCAGGGGGTTCGCCAGGCTGGCAACCCCGTCCCCCCGACAGCAACGCTCATCGCACGGTTGGCTGAGAGCGGCCACCTGGGCTCACTCATTCTGGGAACCGATGGAGCGCGCCGCGACCTGTGGTTAGAGTACGGCGGAAACCCCGGTTTGGTCTGGCTTGCGGCTGATTTTCCGACAAAGCTCGTTGCGCAGGGCCTCACCGACGCAGATGTTCGGCAACTCCTGGTTGACAACCCGGCCCGTGCGCTTGCATTTCGGTAGCGAGAGGCGTTCAGTGATGCGGCGTGATTTGGTCTCTGGACTATCCGGTCTGGGTGTGTGAAACTGAATAAAATGACCACCAACAGCGGCCGCCTTACCGTCTTCGCCGATGCCCGGACGCTCGGGATTCAGCTTGCCGCCGAGATTGCGGAGCTTGCCGAGCGGTGCCTGTCAGAACGGGGCACGTTCATACTCGGATGTCCTGGTGGCCGCACCCCGATGAGCACCTACCAAGCGCTCGCCGTCGAATTCGCATGGCGTCGAACTGACCTGAGCCACCTCGTTATCGCGATGATGGATGACTACGTCGTTCCCCACGGACACGGTTGGGCGACGGTGCCTGCCACCGCCCATAATTCGTGTCGGCGCTTTGCGCACGAGGACATCCAGGCCGTGCTCAACGCCGGACGTGACGCCAGATTTCAGATCGTCAACGAGAATGTGTGGTTGCCAGACCCCGCAGCGCCGACTGAGTACGACCAGCGTCTCTCTGAGCACGGCGGTGTCGATTTCTTTATCCTCGCGAGCGGCGCTGGTGATGGGCACATCGCTTTTAACCCACCCGGCAGCGCAGAAGATTCGACGACGCGGATCGTTGAGCTGGCTGAACAAACCCGTCGCGATAACCTTGCGACGTTTCCAGACTTCACCGGTCTAGATGAGGTACCCAGCCACGGTGTCACGGTAGGAGTGGGTACCATTGCTACGCAGTCGCGACGTGTCGTCATGATCGCCCACGGAGCAGATAAGCGCGAGGCCGTTCGTCGGCTTACAACTGGCGATGGTTATGATTCATCCTGGCCTGCGACCATATATCGAACCGTACCGGGTGCTCGGCTGTATGCGGATGTGGCAGCCGCACGATGACTCTTGTAGGTGTACCAGCACACTCGGACGCCACCGAATGAATGTCCTCGCAGTTGATGTGGGCGGCACCAAAACGCTGCTCGGCATTGTGACACCCGCAGGTGACATAGTGAGCCAGTCGGAGCATCCAACACGGATCGGAATCGATGACATCGAGCGGGTATCGGCGCTCACCGTAGAGGAGCTTGCCTCGGCCACAGAACCCGTCGGGGCAGTGTGCGTCGGGTTTCCCGAGTATGTGTCGGCGGAGGGCCTTCTCACCTCGAGGGAGGTGCTCACGTGGGCGGAACAACCCGCTCGGGTCATCCACCGGGCTATCGCCGCGCGGGGGTTGGAACAGCTTCCAGTGCGGATTGACTCTGACGTTCGGCTTGGTGCTCTCGGAGAAGCAACGTTTGGGGTTGGTGTTGATCGCAGCTCATTCATATATGTGTCCCTGGGAACCGGTCTTTCATCCGCCTTTGTCGTCTCTGGTGCTCCCTGGCGAGGTAGTCGTGGTGAGGCAATCGCGCTGGGTGAATGGCCAGGTCCCGAGGGAACTACCCTCGAGCGGTATGCCTCGGGCACCGCAATCACACAACGATACGAGCACCTTACCGGTGTTGCACGTACCGCCCGCGACATTGTCACGGCATCGGCCACTGACCCGGTCGCTCGGGGTATTCTCGAGACTGCGGGGTCGGCGCTCGGTCGAGCGTGCGCAGACATTGTGAGCCTCATTGACCCCGCCGTCGTGATCATTGGAGGGGGATTGGGTAGTGCACCGACGCTTCTGAGCGAAGCGGCTCACCGCGCGTATATTTCAGCCACCGCGCGACGCGACGATAGCCCGCCGTGGGTGGTAGCAGGAAATGGTGCACGCAGTGGGCTGTTGGGTGCCGCAGCAGCGGCGCTTCCTCTGTGTTGTTGACCACAACTGCCCGCCGTGGGTCAGGTGTGGTGCGCTACCCGTGCGCGGAACCACGGGGCATCCGGCATTCGCGCCAGGATCGTGCCCGCCAAGATTGTGATGAGCACGTACGTTGTTGCGAGCGGGGCGAGGGCAGCGGGCACGATTCCGGAGGTCACGGCCAGTCCCGCAATGATGATCGAGAACTCGCCGCGCGGGGTGAGTGACATGCCGGTCCGCCATCGACCCAACGGTCCGATTCCAGCTTGGTGGGCCGCATATATTCCGGTCAGCACCTTTGTTGCGATTGTGACCGCGGCGAGCGCGAGGGCCGGGAGGACCATTGACCACAGCGATGACGAATCCGTGACAATCCCGAAGAAAACGAAGAACAGTGCCGCAAACAGGTCCCGCAGAGGGGTCAGTGCTTGATTCGCGTTTTCTGCGACCTTGCCGGAGATCGCGATGCCGACGAGGAAGGCACCGACGGCAGCCGACACACTCGCCTTGGCGGCAAGCCCCGCGATGAGCATGGTAAGCCCGAGCACGCCGAGCAGCAGCGGTTCGTAGTGATCAGCGGGGAACAGGCGCGATACGAGGTGCCCATACCGGAGCGCGACAACCAGAATGACCGTGACCATCGCAACGGCGATCCCGACCGTGATGGCTCCCTGCAGGAAGGCGACTCCCGCTGCAATTGCCGAGAGCACGGGTAGGTAGAACGCCATCGCCAGGTCTTCCATGACGAGCACCGAGAGGATGACGGGGGTCTCTCGGTTGGGGAGCCGTCCCAGATCTCCTATGAGCTTCGAGATAACCCCCGACGATGAGACCCACGTCACGCCCGCCAGAGTCACGGCGGCGACCGGTCCCCAGCCCAGCAGGAGTGCGAGAGCCGCTCCGGGCAGCGCGTTGAGCACAGCATCCAGGAGCCCGGCTCGACGACTTGTACGGAGGCCGCCAATAAGTTCAGCCGCCGTGTATTCCAGCCCGAGCAGAGCGAGCAAGAGCACAATCCCGATCTCGGATCCGGCTTGAATGAACTCGATGCTCGCACCCAGTTGAACGGCCCCCCCCTGACCGAAGCACAGTCCGAGTAGGAGGTAGAACGGGATGGGCGACAGGCCAAGCCACGTTGCTAGCCGCCCCAAAGCGCTCATGGCAAGAAGGAGAGCGCCGACCTCAATGAGAAGCAGCGTAGTATCATGCACGAGAATAACCGATCAGCCGGGACCGTTGGCGAGGAGCTTCTCGACACCGTCGAGACCCTCACGCGTGCCGACCACCACAATGAGATCCCCCGGGCGCAACACGTCGGTTGGTGTTGGCGAGGGAATGATGGTGCCGTCACGCATAATTGCAACAATCGAACAGCGGGTGCGGGTGCGGGCCTTGGTGTCGCCGAGCGGACGATTGAGGTACGGGGAGTCAGTCGGCAGCGCGATCTGTTCCGTGTAGAGTCCGGTTGTCTCATCCGACAGGCTTGTCAGCCGACTCAGCATGACCGACGCTCCGAGAACGTCGGCGAGCGCCGCAGCCTCGTCATCACTGAGCGCAATTGATGCTCGGCAGGTGTCTTCGTCGTCGTCGTCAATGATGCCGATGCTGCGATCCCCGTTGCGCTGCGATACAACACTCACACGATGCCCGCCCTCGGTAACGAGGTCGTGGCGCACGCCAATGCCCGGTAGATCAATTTTTGCGATTCGAATACCCACATCAGCAATCATACCCTGTTTGCGTGGTGCGCCGCCCGGGATGCCACGGGTCGTGGCCTCCTTATTAGCTGGGAGTTGTCGGCCGGTTGACCCGACCGAGGCCCGCACTCACGCCGACCTTTTCGTCAGCTGGGAGTCATCTTTGTTAGCTGGGAGTCATCGGGATCGGTTCCGTGTCAGGCACCGGGCTAACATCGCGGCCGCGGAGGTCTGGATGCCAACGGCGTGCGAGAGTTGGCACGAGGCAGGTAAAGAATGCGAAACCCGCGGCTGCCCACAGCGCTCCGGTCGGCCCTTCGCTGTCGATGAGGAACCCGGCGGTCGCCGATCCGAGTGCGGCACCGATGAGTTCCCCTGTGCCCAACCATCCGAACGCTTCGGCGGTGTCGGCGAACTTCACGTTCGACGACACAATCGCTGAGATGACCGTGAGTACCGGCGCAATTCCGAGGCCGGCTATGAACAGCGTGACAGCGAGCCACGGTGCGTTGAGGAAAAGGGTGGCCAGGGCCATCCCAAGAAATATGATGAGGGAACGTCGGGCAGTTGACCACGGTGATATTTGTTTGTGTCCAAATGCAAAGCCACCGATGAGGGAGCCGGTCGAAAACGCCGCGAGAACGAAGCCTGAGACCGGTGAGCCGTGGCCGAAGGCCGACACAACTCCTGCCTCAATGGCCGCGCACGCGGCAATAAGGAGGAAGCCCACCACTGTCGCGAGCATGATCGGTGGGCGGGTCAGCACAGCACCGAACCGTCGTTTTGAGCGAGGTATTCTCACGCGACCGAGTTCAGGACAGGATATGAACCACGCTCCGCCCCCGACTGTGAGCAGCATCGTGAGCAAGAGCGCCCAGACCGTGCCGAGGCCGGTGGCCAGAAATGCGGCTACGACGGGGCCGATCACCCAGATCACCTCCTGCACCGCGGCATCCAGCGAATACAGAGGAGTTAGCTGGCTCGCGTTGACCATCTTGGGATAGATTGTGCGGACGGCCGGTTGCACGGGTGGCGTGGTGATGCCGACGAGTAGGCCCACAACGACGTACCACGGGACGGACATCGGGACCCACGCGATTGCGGCGGTCGCGGCGACGCAGACGCTGACGGTTGTGCCAAGGACCGTGCGCATTCCCACGCGACCCATCATCCGGCTCATAAGCGGGCCCGCGGTTGCCTGTCCAACAGAGGTTGCCGCGAGCATTAGGCCCGCCGCGGCGTAGGACCCGGTCCGCTGTTCGATGTGGAGCAGGAACACGAGCGCGAGCATTCCCTGCGGGAACCGAGCAGTCAACTGGGCGGCGACAACGCGGGCGACACCCGAGGTCTTGAGGAGTTCGGAATAGTGGCCCACGGTGGAACTAGCCTATCGAGGACTGCCCGGGTTTGGTGCACGAGTTTTAGCGTCCTGACGGGGAACCAGCGTCACCCAATCCGACCTGGGCAGGGACACCAACCGCTGCGAGCAGCGGCACCCCGCGGTGGGCGGCATTATCCGGCAGGGGCAGCGGCATCAACCAGCGCCAGCCGCGACACCTCGCTCCGGAAAAATTCCAGCACTAGCTTCCGTGGGTGTTGGAATTCGTTTTTCTAGCGTAAGTTTTTGTGTGTCGGTGAAGGTATCCCCGGCAGAACGGATTTGAACGATGAGCGTACCTCCGGTTCCTGTACTTACCCTGAATGACGGCCGCACCATCCCGCAGCTGGGATTGGGGGTATTCAAGATTGACCCGAGCGAGACCACACAGGTGGTGCTCGATGCGTTCGAACTCGGGTATCGCCACATCGACACCGCGCGAATCTACAACAACGAAGAGGGTGTCGGGCAGGCAGTCGCAAGTTCCGGGATACCTCGCGAAGACCTGTTCATCACCACGAAGCTGTGGAATGACGACCAGGGCACCGACACTGCGTTTGCTGCGTTTGAGAAGAGCCTTGAGCGGCTCGGGCTGGACTACGTGGATCTCTACCTCGTGCACTGGCCCTGTCCGGCAAAAAATCTGTACGTCGAAAGCTGGCAGGCACTGGAGAAGATTCGGGCGTCGGGTCGTGCACGATCAATCGGGGTGTCGAATTTTCTCGTGCCGCACCTGGAGCGATTGTTGAAAGAGACACACATCGTGCCGGTGGTGGATCAAATTGAGTCGCATCCGGCTCATCAACAGCCTGCGACAGAGGCGTTCGCGACGGCGCACAGCATTGCCGTTGAATCGTGGGGGCCGCTGGGCCAGGGCAAGTACCCACTGCTGGAGTTGCCTCAGGTCACATCGGCAGCGGCAGCTCACGACAGATCCCCGGCGCAGGTGGTGTTGCGCTGGCACATTCAGCGCGGGCATATTGTGCTCCCGAAGTCGTCGCAGCGTGCACGCTTGGCGGAGAATATTTCGGTCTTCGACTTCGAGCTCAGCGAGAACGAGATGGCGGCGATAACGGCGGTGGAAAGTGTGGGTCGTGTGGGTTCGAATCCGAATGAAATGAACTGAGGAGTCTGTATGTGTGTGAGTTGATACCCGATAGACCCTCATCAGTTACACACGCAACCAGCGTGGTCCTAAAACGGCGTGGTGGAGGGGTGTTTCTTATGCCCCTCGAAGGGTTTCTTGACCCGCAAAGGTGAACCGGGGGTGGTGGTTTTCTCAGTGAGTTCTATGACCAGTCGCGTGAGGTAAAGAGCATATCGATAGCATAGCGGCGCTGGTCAAAGGTGAGGTTTGTCGCGTGCATGTCAAGCACTACATTCCCGTCGCGCCTTCCATCGTCCCCGAGAACTGTCGCCCAGTATTCCGCACTTCCTGTCGAGCGAAACTGCAGATATGACCCCACATCGGTGCGCCAACCTTCGATGCAGTCTGGCTTATGACCATGACAGGGATCACAGTCCGGCACATTACAGAGTTCGTCCGTCGCTACGATCGGGTGCACTTCCGGCGCATTCGCTAACAAGTTTCTTAGTTTTGTACCGGGATACGGTCTGAAGGAATCTATACCGCTTATTATCCACCAAGCTATCACGATCCCAGCGGCGGCGGCCACCCCAATCACAATCTTCGTTGATGCAGAGGAAGGGCGAGTGTGATACCCGCCGTAAGGTTCTGGGTCTGGGTGCATTATCTTCTCCTAGCGTTCTTATTCGCGATAAGAGGTGTTCCAATTGCAGTGATGAATGTACGCATGACTCCACCAATCACCCCCAATTCGGTTTGGGCGGTACTTCTCAAGGTTCCATGTCCCTGCGGCGAGCGCACCAAGTGCGTGGCAGGAGAACTGTTGCCGCTGGCTCGGCTTGTCTAGGGCTCTGCGTACACGGCCGCCCTTACTCCAAGCCTCATCCCATCCCGCCGTGTTAAGGATGGCTTGCCCAGCGGCGAAACCTACCGCACCACCACCCTGCGTTATTCCGATGTAGACTGCCCATCCCCAGCCGGAGAGATCCAGGTTCACCACGGGTTGCCCCTTTTCCTCTTTCTGGGCAACTGAAATATTCTGGAAAAGTGCGAGCCCTATCCAGGGATCCGCAACCACCGGATATGTAACCTCACCCCCGACGTGTTCAACAACTTGTGTGATCGTCGCGCCGGTAACCTCGTAGCGTGTGGGCACATCCCGGCCTGCAGAGTCTTTCGCCCATGCTGGAGCAAGCCCACCGAACAGTTTCCCATCATCAATGAACAGTAACGTTGTGCCAGCAGCGATAACCTCTGCTCCTTCAGGGAGGTTAAACTCGTATACATACCTTGTGGGAGCAGAAGCGGAATCGATGATAGTCACCACCTGCAGCGAACCTTCCCCCTTGGCAATAGCTGCGGTCGTGCTGGCATTGCGGTTATCGAAGGCGACCACTCCATCCGCGACAACAACGGCATCTGCTGCCTTGTCTGCGAAAGGAAGTTCAACCGAAATCACGTCCCCCTTATGTGACTTGACCGTGATGGGATCTGAGGGATCAGTTGGGATGATCAGATCGGTCCCAGCGACTGTCGCATCAATTGCGGCATCACCTGTCGAGTCGGTCGAGACGTTCGCAACGCCATTGAGCACCTCTGTTGCGCGCGAGGTAGATTTGCTCGTCACTTCCGCAAGCACTGAACCCGTTTCTGTCTTGAGCTCTTCCTCGGCACCTGCGGGGGAAGTCACACCAAGTGCCAACGCGCCCGCCGCGAGGAATCCGGACAAAACCATGGTAGGCCGACTCATTTAGTACTCCCTTGAACTGCAAAACCTGCGCCTTTCATTCAACTATATGGAGGGTGCCTTGTCAATTTCACTCCCAGTTCTTTCAAAGCCCACCCATGGTTTTTCACAGTCCGGTAAGAGGTAGGGTTGCGCATGTTGTGTCAGAGGGTGGCTGTGATGTTGGTTGTTCTGGTGAGGCGGTGCAGGCTGTGTCTCCACATGTGAAACCGTAGGTGGTGGCTGGGGGCCACCCGGGCGAAACCCATCACCAGTCGGTGCGGTGAACCTCATTTATACGTGTCAGCTGAGGTAGCAGTTATCGGCGTGCCCGACCTCGGGTGCAGCAAGTACGACGGGGCAGGTGTTTGGATGGTGGGATGTCTCACCTAGATACTGACACCTACGCTGCTGACCTCGCTAGCTTTGTTGTAGCCAGCCCCTCGTCCTACCACGCGGTCAGCGAGATCGCTCGACAGCTCCGGGCCGCGGGGTTTCTTGAACTCACGGAAACCGATGAGTGGCCGAGTGACGCGGGTGCGCGCTTCGTCGTGCGTGACGGAGCCATCGTGGCGTGGCGGCAACCGGTCGGGGCATCCGCCACAACCGGTTTTCGCATCCTTGGTGCGCACACCGACTCGCCCTCGTTCAAGCTGAAGCCGACGCCCGATTCACTCAGTGAAGGATGCCTGCAGGTCGCTGTTGAGGTGTATGGCGGGCCGCTGCTATCGTCGTGGCTGGATCGGGAGCTGGAGCTTGCCGGGCGTATCGTCACCCGCGACGGCGCGGTGCGTCTTGTTCGCACGGGGCCGCTGCTGCGAATCACGCAGCTTGCGATTCACCTAGACCGGGAGCAAAACACCTCGCTCACCCTCGACAAGCAGCGGCACGTGCACCCGGTGTGGGGGGTTGGCGACAAGCCCGGCGACATCCTCGAACTGGTGGCGGGGGTGGATGCCTCACAGATCGCGGGGCACGACATCATGGCGGTGCCAACCGAGTCGGCGGCGCGCTTCGGTAGTGGCGGCATGCTGTTCGCCTCGGCGCGGCTCGACAACCTCAGTTCGGTGTTCGCGGGATTGCGGGGGTTGCTCGCGGCGAGCGGAGCGAGTTGGGATGACGATACGGGGGAGGCGGTGCAGGGACTGTCGGTGCGGTTATCGGCAGCCGCACCGGGTGTTGATCCGATGATCCCCGTGTTTGCCGCCTTTGATCATGAGGAGATCGGATCGGGGTCGCGGTCGGGTGCGAGCGGTCCGCTGTTGGAGGATGTGTTGGCGCGGGTGAGCGCGGGGCTCGGGGCAACCGACAACGAATGGCGGCGGGCGGTCGCGGCATCCTGGCTCGTCTCAGCAGATACCGGTCACGCAACGCACCCCAACTATCCCGAGAAGCACGATCCGCTGACGCGCCCGCAACTCGGTCGGGGGCTGCTGCTCAAGCTCAATGCGAACCAGCGGTACGCGACAGACGCGGTGACATCGGCGATGTGGGCGGGAGTGTGTGAGCGCGCCGGAGTCGCCGTGCAGCCCTTTGTGTCGCACAATCAGGTTGGATGTGGTTCAACAATCGGACCGCTTACGGCAACCCGCCTGGGACTGCGGACCGTGGATGTCGGTGTGCCGTTGTTGTCTATGCACTCCGCCCGCGAACTCGCACACGTTACCGATCTTGTCGCGCTCGCAACAGCGGTCGCGGAGTATTTTCGCGGGTGAAGTACCGGGTGTGTGGGCGGGGAGAATGTAGTGATTCTGATCCGACAGCGGGGTCGTAGACCGTACCGGGTGTGTGGGCGAGGAGAATGTGATTAGTGGGGAAGATTTGCGGCGAGCTGGGTGAGCGGTGCGAGCGGGTTGGCCCGCCACGCGGCGAGTGAGCCGTCGTAGACGGCAACATCCCGATGCCCGCGAAGGCGCAGTGCGAAGGCGACACCGGTCGCGAGAATGCCGTGTTCACAGTACGTGATGACGGGCCTGCGCGGGTCGATTGCCGCAGGGTAGCGGTCGAGTGCAGCACCGCTGAGGAGGTGGCGGGATGGCACCTCCAGCAGCGACTCGAAGGGAATATTGACACTGCCCGGGATGTGCCCAGAACGCGGGTCACCGGGGTTTCCCGCGAACGCTTGCCCCGACAGCCCGCATACGAGGGTTGTTTCGTGGTGGGGCTGGGCGCCACCGGGGTCTGAGGCCGTCAGCCCGCACACGAGGGTTGCCTCGGAGTCGTTGTTCACGGCAACCTCAACGCTCACCCCGGCAGCACCGTCGAGGATGCGGCGAACATCAGCGGTAGTGGCCCACCACCCGTCGCGCTCGCGCAGAGTAAGCTCGCCCGCCAGGCGGGGTTCCGTGTCTCCGCGCTCTTCAGGATGCCCCGCCTGGCGCCACCCCGAGAGCCCGCCGTTGAGCAGGGCCACCCGGTCGAGTCCGGCTGCACGCAGAATCCACCACACTCGTGCTGCCCACTGACCGAAGGCCGAGTCATAGATGACGACCGTTGACGTATTGTCAATGCCGAGTGCTCGGAGCACCTGCTCGAGCCGTTCGAGGCCGGGCCGGGCCGGTGGAAACGGTGCTCCCGGCTCGCGGAACGAATCAGCGGTGTCCGCATATACCGCTCCGGGAATATGACCGGTGATGAGGTAAGCATCATGTGCGCCCATCGGCATACCGGTCACCGGGTTGGTTGCCGATGTGCTGGCATCCACAACGACGAGCCGCTGGTCACCGAGATGGTCGGCGAGCCACTCGAGTGACACCAGCGGTGATGGCAGTGGCAGATGGGACATCCCTAACGGGCCGTCTTACGGGCCGTGATTTGCCCGGTATCGAATCCCAGCAGGTGCAGGCCGCCGTGGAACCGGGCGTGCTCGACCTTGATGCACCGGTCCATGACCACCGTGAGTTTCTGCTTTTCACCGTAGTACGCGGCCTCTTCGTTCCAGATCCCCAGCTGCACCCAGATTGTTTTTGCGCCCGCAGCGACAACCTCGTCAACAACCTGCGGGATATCGCTCCCACGCCGGAATACAACGACAATGTCCGGCACTTCCGGCAGCGATGTGAGATCGGGGTAGGCCCGTTCACCGAGAATCTCGTGGGCGTTCGGATTCACGAAGTACACCCGGTAGTTGCTCGACTGTTGCAGGTACGTGCCGACAAAATAGCTTGATCGTGCCGGGTTGGGAGAAGCTCCGACGATTGCGATCGACCGCGCGGCATCCAGAATCTTTTTCCGCGCCTTCGCGTCGGGACCAGTCCATGTGCGCTGCGAGCGCAGCAGCTTCGCGAGCGCAGAGTCTGGTGGCAGATCGCAGGAGAGACCATTGGGTAACCGGACTGTTTCGAGGTTGTCGGGGAGGTTGTTGGGCAGCCGGACCGTTTTCACATCGCCGGTCGAGTTGGCACTGTCACTCGCAGCAGTACTCATCGTGAACCTCCCGTTGCGGCGGAGAGCGCCTGATCCAGATCGTAGATGATGTCGTCGACATCTTCGATGCCCACCGAGAGTCGGATAACGCCCGGCGCGACGCCCGCCGCGACCAGTTGTTCTTCGGTGAGCTGTGCGTGCGTTGTTGAGGCGGGGTGAATAATGAGGGTCTTTGCATCGCCAATGTTCGCGAGGTGGCTCGCGAGATTCACCGAGTCGATGAGCTTTTTACCGACTTCGCGACCGCCCTTCACCTCGAAGCTGAACACGGCCCCTGGCCCCTTTGGCAGGTATTTTGCGGCCCGCTCATGGTGGGGATGGCTCGGCAACCCGGCCCAGTAGACATGCCCGATGCGCGGGTCAGATTCTAGCCACTGGGCAACAGCGCGAGCATTGTCGACGTGCGCCTGAATGCGGTAGGGGAGGGTTTCTACTCCCTGCGCGAGCAGGAATGCAGAGTGTGGTGCAAGGGTGGGGCCAATGTCTCGCAGTTGTTCGGCCCGCAGTCGGGTGAGGAAGGCGTACTCGCCAAAGTTGCCAGACCACTGCAGTCCGCCGTAGCTCGGGACCGGTTCGCTAAACAGCGGGAAGGTGTCGGAGTGCCAGTGGAAGCGCCCCGACTCCACGACCACGCCACCGAGGGTCGTGCCGTGCCCGCCGAGAAACTTTGTGGCCGAGTGCGTCACAATATCGGCCCCCCACTCGATGGGGCGGTTGAGGTACGGTGTCGCTATTGTCGAGTCCACGATGAAGGGGATGCTGTGTGCTCGGGCAACATCTGAAAGACCCGCCAGGTCGGCGATCTCACCGGAGGGGTTGGCAACCGTTTCGACGAACAGTGCTTTCGTGCGGTCGGTGATCGCCGCCGCGTAGTCGACCGGATTAGCGGAGCGGACGAACGTTGTCTCGATGCCAAAACGGCGGAGCGTGACATCCAACTGGGTGATGGAACCGCCGTAAAGGTTTGCGGATGCGACGATGTGATCGCCCGTGCCGAGGAGGCTTGCAAACACGATGTACTGTGCAGACAGGCCGGACGCGGTGGCGACAGCGCCGAGGCCACCTTCGAGGCTCGCGATTCGCTCCTCAAAGCTTGCGACGGTGGGGTTTGCAAGGCGCGAGTAGACATTGCCGTACTTTTGCAGGGCAAAGCGCGCGGCGGCATCCTCGGTGTCATCAAAAACGAACGCGCTCGTTTGATAAATCGGGAGCGCGCGGGCACCGCTCACCGGGTCGGGAATATTGCCTGCGTGGATTGCTCGGGTCTTGAACCCGTATTCGCGGTCTGCCATGTGACAACGGTACTCGGTCGTGCGCGTGAGTGCTGTGTGCGATGTCACGGGATGCAACGGGCACCGTGCAACGCGGTGGCGGTTGGTGTGACCGGGGGAGCGCAACAGCCGAGAGTGTGCGGTTGAACAGGTGCTGTCACAGAGGTTCTTTAGCCGTTGCTCGACGGCGCGACGATAACCTCGACTCCGGCCTCCGCAATGGTGGACATCAGGGAGAGATCCGCTTTCTGATCGACCACTACGTGGGTGAAGTCGGTCACACTCCCCAGGCGATGCAGCGCGCCCTGGCCGAGCTTTGTGTGGTCCATCAGCAGCACCCTGCGCTGCGCTGCGGCCATCATTGCACGCTTCACCGCCACAACCCGTTGGTCTTGGTGGTAGAGCTCGAGACCGCGGAGCGCCGAAGTTGAAGCGAAGAGCACATCGGCATAGAGCTCCGACAGCGCCTGCTCGCATCCGACTCCGAGGAAGGCGCGGTAGCGGGGAACGTATTCCCCGCCCAGGCCGATCAGGGTGGTGTCCGGTTTGCCGGCGAGCCGTTCCATGGCTGACATAAAATTGGTGATGATGGTCATCGGCGCGCGGCCCACGATGAGCGGTAGCAGTTCGAGTGAGGTGGTGGAGTCGTCGATAATGACGACATCGCCCTCCGTGGCGAGTCCGGCTGCGGCTCGGGCTATGGCCTTCTTCTCCGTCACGGCTACGCGCATCCGGTATGGCAGATCGCTCTCAAACTGGGCGGAGCGCTGTGCCGATGCACCCCCGCGAACCTTGCGGAGCACTCCCGATTGTTGCAGCACGTCAAGATCGCGGTGCACGGTCATCCGGCTGATGTCGAGTTCGTCGGCGAGCACATCAACCGTCACGAAACCGTCGCGGTTCACGGCCTCGGTAATAAACGCGAGACGGGTTGACTTATTACGACCCGTCTCAGGAAACTGTCTCTCTCGATCGGCAACATCGTCGCCCGGATCGTTCATCTGCACCTTCTTCCCATCGTAGAGTTCCCCCAATTCTGGCGGAGAACCGCGCCCGCCGCGGTAATCTCCTGGCGTCTGCTGCCTATGACCGTACGATTACTCGCATGATCTGCCGACTCATCCCCTCGTACTGGCCATTGTTGGGAAGATCAGCGCAGATCCGGTTGTTAGCCATGACGAGCACCCGGTCAGCGAGTTGCACGACTTCGCGCAGGTCGCTCGAGATAATCAATACCGTCTTGCCGCTGGCGGCGAGATCCCAGATCAGCCGGTGCATTTGGTCCTTCGCTCCGATGTCGATGCCAACGGTCGGCTCGTCACAGAGCAGGATGTCCGCTTCAGCCGCCAGCCATTTAGCCACGCTGATCTTCTGTTGGTTGCCACCGCTCAACTCTGAAATGACCTGATCGGGAGAGGTCATCCTGACCTTGAGTCGTTCGACGGAGGGAAGCACCGCAGGCCACGTGCGTGTGCGGGAGAGGAAACCGAACGGTTTTGCCAGGCCAGCCCAGATCGTCATGCTGGCATTTCGGCCGATGGTGTCGGAAACGATGAGACCTTCGCCCTTGCGATCCTCGCTGACATAGCCAAGGTGGTACTTCTGGAGTGCGACCGCCGGATCCGGGATGCGTGCTACATATCCGTTCACGAGCACCGTGCCACCGGTGATCCGGTCGAGTCCCACAATGCTGCGGGCCAGTTCTGTTCGCCCCGCACCGACCAGACCGTAGAGTCCGACGATCTCACCCTCTCGGAGAGAGAGGTTCACGGCCTCGTGGCCGCACCTGGTCGAGACATCGCGCAGTTCGAGGGTGACCGCACCGGGGGCAGGCCGCTCTGCAAAAGGCGACTCTACAAACTGGCGGCCGACCATGGCCTTGATGAGTGTCGGCCTGTCAACGGTGCTAAGCTCGCCCCCTTCGATCACAGTGTGTCCGTCGCGGATGACGGTGATTCGATCACAGATGCGGTACACCTCGTCGAGTTTGTGGCTGACAAACAGGAGCGCCCGCCCCTGAGCCTTTAGTGTGGACAGGAGCTCGAAGAGCCGGTTTACCTCTTCCTCGCCGATCGACGCCGTGGGCTCGTCGAGCAGGAGAATCCGGCTCTCCAGTGAGAGTGCACGTGCAATCTCGAGGAGTTGGCCCTGACCGGGACTCAAGACCGAGGCATCCTGGCGGACATCAAGGTGGAGACCGACCATCGAGAGCCACTGCTGGGCATCGGCATTGAGCCTGCGATAGTTGACGAAGCCTGCTCGGCGTGGAAGCCGGCCCATAAACACGTTCTCGGCGATTGACTGTTCCGGGACTATGTTGCGTTCCTGCGGCACGATGCTAATTCCGCACCGTACCGCATCGGTCGGTGTATCGAAGACTACCGGCCTGTCGTCGAAGGTCATGATCCCGCTTGAGGGTTGATGCAGGCCGCTCATGATCTTGATGAGAGTTGACTTCCCAGCTCCGTTCTCGCCGAGTAGCGCGTGTGCCTCGCCCGGTTTCAGTTCGATGGTCACATTGACGAGGGCTGGGATGCTATTGAAGGACTTGCCGATCTCCTGGAGTCGCAGCATCATGCAGTCACCTCCCCCGGTGTTGTGGTCGGTGGAGTCAGCTCGGTGGTGTGACTGTTGCGTCGTCGGAGGAGCCCGAAGCCACCGATCCGACCCGCGAACACAGCGAGCAGGATGAGCAGGCCCTGGGCGAATATTACTCCGTACTGACTGACCTTCAGGATGATGAGTGCGTCGTTGATGGTGGCTAACACGATGGCGGCGATGACCGCCCCCGGAACCGATAGACGTCCGCCGTTCAGGGCAGTGCCGCCGATAATCGGGACGGCGAAGGAGATCAGGATCCAGCTTCCGCCGAGATCGGGCGGTGCCGAGGAGAGTCGTCCAACGTAGATGAGTGCCGCGATCGATGCGAGCGCGCCAGAGAGCATGTGTGCCAGTACGAGCTGCCGGGTGCCGCTGATTCCGGCCAGTCTCGCCGCGGAGGGATTGCCCCCCACCGCGAGCATTGATCGACCGGCCGAGCCCCAACGGTAGAGCACGAAGAGCGCCACGGCGAGCACCAGAGTAACAATGCCGATCAGGGGGAAGGGCCCGAGACGTCCCTGTCCAAAGCTCGACCACTCCCGGGGGATATCTGAGAACGCCGTAGCTTTTGTGACGCCGAGGGCGATGCCGGTGAGTGCTGCTCCCGTCGCTAGGGTCACCACAAACCCGCTGAGCCCGCTTCGTGCGATCACAACGCCGTTGATCCATCCCGCGAGCACGCCGAGGAGGATTGTCGCGAGCGCAGAGACGGCGAGCGGGAGTGCAAGATCGGCGACCATCCAGCCGAAGAGCACGGCGGACAGGCTCCCGATGCCACTGACAGCAAGGCTGATATCGCGAACGGCGAGCACGACCATGGCGGCGAACCCAATCACCGCGTAGGTGCTGGCTTCCTGGAGGATGACAAAGAAGTTGTACTCGGTGGCGAACGTGTTCGACAGTAGCGACACGACGGCTCCGCCAATCACGGTGGCCGCCAGTAACGGGAACCACGGTGCGGAGAATGTCTTGTCCGAGAAGGGCTTAGCCACGAGCGGAGTTCCTTTCGCGAGACCGACTGAAGCGTAAGAATGATTCACGCCGCAACTGGCCGACGACGAGGGCGATCAGCAGCACCGTCGCCTGCGCGAAGGTAAGCCAGTAGGTGGGTACGTTCAGGATGATGAGGCCAGAGAAGATGCTCCCGTAGAAGACACTGCCGATGAGGATGCCGCCGATCGAGACGTTTCCACCGGAGAGAGCAACACCGGCCAGGAGTGGGCCGATGAAGGAGAGCAGCAGCCAATCCGACCCTGTTGACGGTGAGGCTTCGGCCAGTCGGGATGTCTCCATGATCGCGGCGATCGCGCACAACAGCCCGGACACGACGTACCCGAGTAGCACGATCCGACGCACCCGGAGGCCGGAGGCCGCCGCCGCTCGCTCATTGGCACCCACCGCGAGGCTCTGCCAGCCGGGAGACGTGCGGAAGTAGAAGATCCAGAGCAGGATCGCGACCACAAGGGCCACGACAAGCAGCGGCGAGATGGCCGGCAGTAACGCTCGTCCGTTGCCGAACGCGAGGAGCACCGGTGAGGAGATCCGGTAGTGGGCAGCCTGGGTAAGCAGCAAGACACTGCCCTGGTAGATGGAGAGGAAAGCGAGGGTCACGACGAAGCTGTTGAGGTTTGTGAAGAGTTCGACCACCGCTATTAACGCCCCCGCCGCCGCTCCGATCATCAGAGCGAGCACCAGCACCAGTGGGAGCGGAACCGGTGTGTGGGTCACCATCAGGCCGATGGAGGCAACGACGACAACGCCGATGCCTCCAACGGCCAGATTGATGCGACCGAGAACCATGAGGGCGGCCTGCGCGAAGCCGATCACGACACTCTGGGCTATGAGCTGACTCAGGGAGTTGAGATTGAACGGTGAGAGGAAGCCTCGCCCAAAGAGGGAGAAGACAATCCAGGTCATACCCGTCAACAGCACCAGCGACCAGACGCGTCCGTGACCGCTCACCACGCCCCGCAGTACCGGCTTCATGTGGCTTTCGCCCTTCATGTGGCTCTCGCCTTCTTCATCTGCTGGCAGCTACGGGCAGGTGAGGTATTTGTCCGCTTCGGTGAGTAGTTTCTTGGTCACCTCGGGTAGACCGTAGGGTTTGCCAATGACATCGGCCACGGTGCTGGAATCGACAAACTGGTAGCCCGAGTCCATCAGACGGTCGGTGAGGGCCGACTTCTTCCAGGGGCCGCCCGCGTTGACCGTGCAATTGTGGGTAATGATTCGGTTGAGCAGATAGGCGGCGACAAGACCCTGGCCGGATGAGTTCTGGAACATCGTGCCGTAGATGGCACCCTGTTGGATGGCCTGCATAACCTCGGGGCTGCTGTCGGCTGCCGCAAAAACGATGCGTTGATACTGGGAATTCTGCGACCAGATCTCCGCACCCGCTACTGACGGGTAGTACGACGTGGAGACAATGCCGTCGATGTGGTCGGCACTGCCGGCCAGTAGGCTCTGGATGGCGGGAGTCGCAGCGGTGGGACTGTCGATATTGGAGACCACCTGCAAGAGCTTGACCTTGCCACCGGTCTCAGCGATGGCAGCTTCCACACCGGCCTGGCGCTGCACCGTATTTGCATCGGTGGGTTGGCCGGCCAGGAAGACAATGTTGCCTTTGCCGCCCATCTTTTTGATGACAAGCTCGGTCTGGGTCTTTGCTGCGGCCTCGACGTCGGTAGCCAGGCAGAAAAGTGCCGGAGTGGGCTGTTTGGTGCAGCCGGCCAGGTCGATGATTTTTGCGCCCTGGTCAATGATGCGCTGGTAGGCCGGTTGCAGTGCGGTCGCACCGTTGGGGAAGACGGCCATGCCGTTGACGCCCTGACTCGCGAGGGAATTGAGGGTGGTGATCTGCACCGCCGTCTCGAACGTCTGGGTGGGCGGCACGACGTAGCTCACTTTCGCGATGTCGAACTGTTTCTGGGCGTCGGTAGCGCTCTGCTCCCACGGGGCGAAATAGATGTTCGGGCCGCCGGGAACCAGGGCGATGTTCGCTTTGCCACCGCCGGAGTTTCCGGACGAGGAAGGACTCTCGGTCGCGCTGCAGCCGACGAGCAGCACCGCTGTGGTCGCAATCGCGGCGATACTGAGACCCGGGTGCTTGACACCGCGCGATATGACTGGGATCAACATTGAACCTCCTGGGGACGATACTGTGATAATAGCGTGCATGAATTGTGCTTCTAACACAGAATAGAACATTCTTGTTCGTGAGGCAACAGGCATCGAAGGCTCTTTTTGGATGAAATACTTGGGAAAAACGGTATTGCGCAGACTGATCCCAATCTGTTACGTTGTTGACCTATAACGCGTGTGCCTGTTACAAAACAGACAGGGATGCCGCACGCTCACACGTTGAACCGCAGATCGGTAGGAATGTCTCAATGGAGAATCGCTGGGATGAATTCGGCAACCTTTCACCGAACGCGTCGATAAGCGCGGCGCTCGTAGAGTGTGTCCAGGGATCACGCGCACTGGGATCGAACCCGGATCTGGTTCTGCACGGAGGCGGGAACTCCTCAATCAAAGACACGGTTGTTGACATCACGGGTCGTCACATCGACGTGATTTACGTCAAGGGAAGCGGCTGGGATCTGGGCACGATCGAGCCGGGCGGCTTTGCCGGCATGCGACTGGAGCGTCTGCGTGAACTTGCAGAGATGGGTGCAATGTCTGACCCAG
The DNA here is from genome assembly GCA_002529645.1 of Candidatus Lumbricidiphila eiseniae. Taxonomy (GTDB): domain Bacteria; phylum Actinomycetota; class Actinomycetes; order Actinomycetales; family Microbacteriaceae; genus Agromyces; species Agromyces eiseniae. Next base: position 29,498 of record NAEP01000045.1, read on the forward strand.
AGATGGTCAACGAGCTTCGCTGCGCGATGATCAACGCTTCGTCCCCCGATCCTTCCGTGGAATCTCTGCTACACGCTCTGATCCCGCATCGTGCCGTGCTGCACTCCCACGCCGACTCGATTGTGGCCATTACCAATCAACCTGACGCCGAGTCAATGAGCCGCGCGCTGTTCAGCGATGCGGTCATCGTCCCGTACACGATGCCCGGTTTTGATCTGGCCCAGTCCGCCAAAAGACTCCTTGTTGAGCACGCGACATCCGACACCCGGGCGATGGTGCTGCTGCAGCACGGGCTTTTCACCTTCGGTGATTCGATGGAGCAAGCGTATGCGACCCACATCGAATTCCTCACGAGGGCTGAGGAATACCTCGCCCGTATCGGAGCTCCGAGGCCCGACACTAACGGTGAACTCGAGCCGATTCCTCCGCTTCGGATCGCGGAACTTCGCAGTGCCGTGTCGAAGGTGGCCGGTCAACCGATGATCCTCTCTCACCACTCTTGCGAGCGCATCGGATCGTTCGTGCATGCTGCAGGCTTCCCCGGGGTCTCAGAGCGTGGCACGGCGACACCGGATCATGTCATTCGCACCAAGCGTCTCCCCCTGATTGGCGCAGATGCAGCCGAGGTCGCCGTGTACGCCGAGGCCTACACCAGGTATTTCGAGCGCAATCGCGCTCGGAGCGAGGCGAAGACCGGCCATCCGATTGCGATGCTCGACCCGGCCCCTCGGGTGATTCTCGACGCGCGATATGGACTCTTTACCGTCGGTTCGACGCCGAAAGAGTCCAGTATTGTGCACGACATTGCACTGCACACCATGGATGTCATCGATGCTGCCGAATCGATTGGCACTTTTACCCCGATCGGTGAAGCGGATTTGTTCGATGTCGAGTACTGGGATCTCGAACAGGCGAAACTCCGCTTGGCCCGAACGCCACAGGTGCTCGCTGGCCAGGTAGCCGTCGTCACCGGCGCAGCATCCGGCATCGGTGCCCGCTGTGCGGAACGCCTTCTCCAACTCGGTGCCAGTGTCATCGGTATTGATATTTCTTCCGACAGCGAGAGCACCTTCAGCGGGCCAGCCTGGTACGGCGTGCGGGCCGATGTCACTGACTCCACCGCGGTCACCGCCGCCCTGACCGCCGGTGTCGAACGCTTCGGCGGTATCGATATTGTCGTTGTTGCGGCCGGTGTCTTCGCCGCGAGTACGCTGCTGACCCACACCGACCGCGCGGTGTGGGATCGCACGATGAACGTTAACCTCAACGCAGCTATGACGCTCTTCTCTCTTGTGCACCCGTATCTTGTCGTGTCACCGACCGAGGCACGAATGGTCGTGATCGGGTCGAAGAACGTCGCTGCGCCCGGACCCGGTGCCGCTGCTTACTCGGCCTCAAAGGCAGCGTTGACCCAACTCGCTCGGGTCGCTGCCCTCGAATGGGCTCCCGACGGGATCCGCGTGAACATCGTGCACCCGGACGCTGTGTTTGACACGGCCCTGTGGACAGAGGGCCTGCTCGAGGAGCGCGCGGCGAAGTACGACATGACGATCGACGAGTACAAGCGTCGCAATCTTCTTTCCACCACCGTCACCACCGAGAATGTCGCGGACATGGTGGCGGCGATGGTCACCGGAGCGTTCGCCTCGACCACGGGTGCCCAGGTTCCCGTCGACGGTGGAAACGACCGTGTCGTCTAAATCCCCATCACCAACAAGTCCCCAGTTACCCGCTGCTACGAGGGTGCACGGTCACCCCAAAGGAGGAAGTCATGTCACCACGCGTCGTCGCGTTCGGCGTCCACATTGCCGACGCACTCGGATGGCCATTCACGGTCATTCCGCCCGGTCAGGAACTGGAATTCATCCAGCAGATCAAATTCACCGCCGCCGGTACCGCCGCCGCTACCTCGGTTGTTCTTGCCAAACTCGGGATCGATGTAGCCGCCGTCGGTAAGGTCGGAGAGGACTCGATGGGTGACTTTCTCCGTTCCACCATGGCAGGTTACGGAGTGAATATTGACCATGTCACCACGACCGACCGGGCGCAAACCTCCGGCAGCCTTCTTCCGATCCGGCCCGACGGATCCCGTCCGGCCCTCCATGTCGTCGGCGCGAATGCCGTGCTCTCTGAGGCTGATATCCCCTGGGAGCTCGTTGAGTGTGCTGAGGTGTTTCACATGGGCGGTGCGTTCATTCTGCCGGCAATCGATGGTGCTCCGATGGCGCGCATTCTGCGACGAGTTAAAGAACTCGGACTCACGGTCACGATGGACTTCCTGATGAGCCGCCGCGACGATGCTCAGGAACTCATTACCCCGTCACTGCAGTACGTGGATTACCTGATGCCCAATATTGAGGAAGCCGGTTGGCTCGTGGGCACCGACGATCGAACCGAGATCATCCGGTGGCTGCACGACCGCGGAGTCGGCACGACCTCGCTTACCCTCGGCGGAGACGGTGTCAGCATTGCCCCGAATGGCCAGTCCGAGAGGGTACTTCCCGCGTTTGCGGTCGATGTCATCGACACCACCGGCTGTGGTGATGCATACTCAGCGGGTCTGATCTCTGGCCTTGTCGATGGGCTCGACGTTTATCAGGCGGCGACCCGTGGACTGGCTTGTGGCAGTCTTGTCGCAAGCGGGCTCGGTGCCGACTCGGGTGTCGTTGATCTCGCCCAGGTGGAGGATTTCATTGCGCACCATCCCCGGCACCCGGCACTCGCCATGACGTGAACACCACTACCATCCCGGCAACCAAATGCGCAGCTGGCGGGCGGCGGCGCTCAGTGGCATCCCGGACCACATCGGGTAGAAGAAGACCGTGAGAATAATGATGAGCCCGAAGAAGACCGCGACAACTCTCACCCGAAACTCTCGCCGCGGTCGAGGGTCGGAGGCGCGCCCGAGGAACAACCAGATACAGTACGCGAGCGCGAGCATGGTGTACGGCTGGAAGGCGATCGAGTAGAACGCGAACACCGTGCGGTTGAGGTACATGAACCACGGCAGGTACCCGGCTGCGAACCCGAGCAGGATGAGCGCCACCTGCCACTCGCGGTATCGGACAAGTCGGTACACGAGGAAGAACACGGCCGCCGCAGCTGCCCACCAGATAAGCGGGTTCCCCAGGGCCATCACCGAGTCGGCGCACGCGCTTGCACCACAGGCCGCCTGGCCATCTTCGGTCACGGCGTAGTACATATTCGTCGGGTGCAGCATGAACAGCCACTGCTCAGGGCTCGATTTTGCCGCATGCGGGCTTGTGACACCGAGATGAAAACCGTACACCTCCCTGTGGTACATCCACAGACTCTGCAGACTCTTCGGCAGCCACGACCACAACCCGGTTGCTGCGTTGCCTGGTTGCATTGCCCAGCTGCGATCCCAGCCGCCGGTGGTAACAAACCATCCCGTCCACGAAGCCAGGTACGTCACAAGCGCGATCGGCACATACAACACAAACGACACAGGGCCCTGTTTCAGGATGCCTCCGGCTGCCCAGTTACGCAGGCCCAACCGTCGTCGCTCCAGAGTGTCGACGACGACGACGTAGAGCCCGAGCGCGAGGACAAACCACACACCGGACCACTTCACCGCACAGGTCGCACCGACCGCGATAGCTGCGGCAAACAACCACGGTCGATTCCAGATTGCCGGACCCCAGTGATGATGGTGGGGTGCGCAGGCCAACCGGTCGGCCAATTTCCGCAGTGAGCGTTGCCGATCAAGTAGGACGAACCAGAAACTCAGCAGTCCAAAGAGCATCACCCAGTTATCGAGCAGTGTGATCCGGGACATGACGATCGCGTTGCCGTCGACAGCGAGGAGGAATCCGGCGATGACGGCGAACGCTGTTGATGAGAATAGTCTCCGGGCGAGCATCATGAGCAGGAAAACCGCAGCGATGCCCGCGAGAGCGGTGGTGATCCGCCAGGCGAAGGAGTGGTCAACACCAAAGAGAAGCATCCCCAGTCCAATGAGCCACTTCCCGAGTGGCGGGTGCACGACGTACGAGCCAGCATCCAAGAATGCGGGAACGTGCCCCTGACTGAATCCGGTATCGGCCTTGTCTGGCCACTTGCTCTCGTAGCCGTTGTTGACGAGGGTCCAGCTATCCTTCACGTAGTACGTCTCATCAAACACAAGGGAGTTGGGAGATCCCAGATTCCACAGCCGGAGCACTGCAGCGATGAGGGTAACCAGCAGGGGCGCCCCCCAATACCAGAGTGCCAGCCGTCGTGGCGTGTTGAGGAGCCGGGCCGAGAGGTCGTCGAGAATACTGCCGCGCGCGATAGGTGTGGTGGGTGTTTCGGTGAGCCTGTGGGACTCTTCGGCGGGTGTGCAGGGCTCCCCGGAGCTCGTGTGGCATTTATCGGGATGGCACCGGAGCGGTGACTCGGATTGTGCAGCGTGTGCGAAGTCACTGGTGTCATCGAGATGTCCCGAGGGTGGGGGCTCGGATGCGTCAACGGCCCCCTCGGTGCAATGAACGGGCGGACTGGGCGCAGTGGGCTGCTCAGGATCAGCGACGGACATGCCCTCACCCTATTGGACTGGGATGTACCCAGGTTGGATTGAGATGCACCACAACTGGCCCGACTGGACCACATATGCCCCGGCGGTTTGAGCCCCGATTCGGGGTGACATGCTTGGGGGATGCTTATTCTCGGTGCGACACCCATCGGCAACCTGGGGGATGCCTCGCCACGCCTGCGTGATGCGCTTGATGGTGCGACAACCATCGCGTCGGAAGATACCCGGGTGACCCAGCGGCTGCTGGTCGCGCTGGGAGTGACCAATCGCCCCCGCCTTATTGCCCTGCACGAACACAACGAACGCCAACGGGCCGCCGACATTGTTGAGCTCGCACGAGAGTCCGATGTGCTCGTGCTCAGTGACGCGGGCATGCCGACCGTGTCGGATCCCGGATTTCCACTCGTCACGCACGCGGTCGAGGCGGGGGTGAGAGTAACCGTCATCCCTGGCCCGTCGGCTGTAACAACGGCACTTGCGCTGTCGGGGTTGCCGACCAATCGGTTCGCGTTTGAGGGTTTTCTGCCACGCAGAGCGGGGGAACTTGCGCGTGCGTTGAGCGCACTCACGAGGGAGAGACGCACGCTCGTGTTCTTCGAAGCACCCTCGCGCATCGCGGCGACTCTCACCGCGATGGCGACGGCGTTTGGGCCCGACCGCCGCGCGGCGGTGTGTCGCGAACTCACGAAGCTCCACGAGGAAGTGCGGCGGGGTTCACTCGGCGAGCTTGCCGAGTGGGCGGCGGGCGGTGTGAGAGGTGAGGTGTGTGTGGTCGTGGCCGGTGCCGAGGAGGAGGCGGTGGGCACCGAGGCGGCGGTTGCCCGGGTGCGGGAACTCGTGGCATCCGGATATCACACGAAGGACGCGGCCGCACTGGTCGCCGCCGAGACGGGCATGAGCAAACGAGACCTGTACCAGGCAGCTCTCAATCAGTAGTACGTCGTTTCGCGCTACCTCCACTGGTTGTTGAGCAGTCGGCAAGACCGGTCCCCGCGATGACTGCGGCTGCCTGCCCTCGCCGCGCGCGGCCTCCGCATCGGGCGACCGGTCCCCGCGATGAGGGTGATCGGTGCACGTTTCGAACGCATCTCTGGTCTTTTTCCTCGCTGGGCTACCAGCGGAGCGACCGCACCCTTCGCGGCCGCACTCCGCGATACCCGTCGCGCCCATAGGATTGAGCGCATGGCTGATGGCTCTTCCTTCTATGTCACCACGCCCATCTTCTACGTCAATGATGTGCCACACATCGGGCATGCGTACACGGAGGTGGCCACCGATGTCTTGGCGCGCTGGCACCGACAGGCTGGGGATGACACGTGGATGCTGACCGGCACCGATGAGCACGGCCAGAAGATTCTGCGCACCGCGACCGCAAACGGTGTAACCCCCCAGGAGTGGGCCGACAGACTCGTATCGAGCGCCTGGTTGCCGTTGTTGCAGACGGTCAACATCGCCAACGACGACTTCATTCGCACGACCGAACCGCGGCACGAAGAGAACGTGCAGCGCTTCCTGCAGAAACTGTACGACGACGGTCACATCTACACCGGCGAGTACGAGGGTCACTACTGCGTCGGCTGTGAAGAGTATAAACAGGACGCTGACCTTGTACCGGGCACGGGTGAGTATGCGGGCCAGGAGGTCTGCGCCATCCATTCAAAACCGGTCGAACTGCTGCAGGAGAAGAACTATTTTTTCCGGATGTCGGCGTTCACGCAGCGGTTGCTTACGCTCTATGAGGAACGACCCGATTTTGTGCAACCCGAGTCGGCGCGCAACGAGGTTGTGTCGTTCGTGCGGCAAGGACTCGACGATCTCTCGATTTCCCGCTCCACCTTCGACTGGGGCGTGAAGGTTCCGTGGGATGACTCACACGTTGTGTACGTCTGGTTCGACGCGCTGCTCAACTACATCACGGCTGTCGGTTATGGTGTCGATGAAGAAGAGTTCGCTCGCCGATGGCCCGCACACCACATCGTCGGTAAAGACATACTTCGCTTCCACGCCGTCATTTGGCCGGCCATGCTCATGGCGGCAGGGTTGGATGTCCCGCGCGGCGTGTTCGGTCACGGTTGGCTTCTGGTCGGGGGCGAAAAGATGTCGAAGTCGAAGCTCACCGGGATTATGCCCGAACACATCACCGATACCTTCGGCTCGGACGCATTTCGCTACTACTTTCTCTCGGCGATCAGTTTCGGGTCGGACGGGTCGTTCTCGTGGGAAGATCTTTCCGCGCGCTATCACGCGGAACTTGCCAACGGATTCGGCAACCTGGCCTCCCGTATTATCACGATGATCGAACGCTACTGTGACGGGAGTGTTCCGTCGGTTGCCGTGTTGACCGATGCCGATGCCGCGATTTCCGCGCTGGAAAAGACGGTGACGGATGCTTCGTGGCAGGCCATCAACCGCTGTGCCATCCACGAGGCAATTGCCGCTGTGTGGGAACTGGTCAACGCACTCAACGGATACCTCACCACCGAACAACCGTGGATGCTCGCAAAAAATCCCGAAAACCGTGCTCGACTCGAGACGGTACTCGCCGTCGCCTATCACGGGCTGGGCACCCTCGCCGTGCTGTTGTCCCCGATCCTGCCCACTGCGGCGGCAAAGCTGTGGTCAGCACTGGGCGCTGCCGGGCTGGTGCAGGAGCAGCGGATTGATCGGGCGTACCAGTGGAGCGTCGGTACCCGGGTGGCGCAACTTGCGGGGTTGTTTCCGCGGATTGAGGCGGTTGAGTAGATGGCGGCACCACAGGAGTCCGGTGGTCTCGGCGGATCAGGCGGGGCTGTGGGTTCGTCGTCGGTTGACGCTCAACACTCTCGCACCCGGTCGGGTGGCAGAGCCACGACGTATCCTGATCTGCCCGACCCGCTTCCCGTTGGCGTGTACGACAACCACACCCACCTCGATATCCACGACGGCATCACCCCGCTCACCGTTTGCGAACACCTTGATCGGGCGGCAGCAGTGGGGGTCGTTGGTATCGTCCAGGTGGGGGTAGATATGCCGAGCTCGCGGTGGTCTGTGCAGCTTGCGGCGGCGGAGCCGCGCGTACTCGCCGCCGTTGCCGTGCACCCCAACGAGGCACCCGTGCTCGCGGCATCCGGCGACCTGGATGCCGCGCTCAGCGAGCTCAATGAGCTTGCCGCGCACCCCCGAGTGCGTGCGGTTGGCGAGACCGGACTCGATTTTTTCCGCACCGGCGTCAACGGGCGTGAGGCACAGTTCCGCTCCTTCGAGGGACACATTGATATCGCAAAACGCCACGGGATTGCGCTGCAGATTCATGACCGCGACGCGCACGACGATGTCGTTGCGACTCTCAAGCGGGTGGGGGCACCCGAGCGCACGGTGTTCCACTGTTTCTCTGGTGACGCCGAGTTGGCCCGACTCGCGGCCGATGAAGGCTGGTATCTCTCGTTCGCCGGAACCGTGACGTTTTCCAGCGCCCACAACCTGCGCGCGGCGCTCGCGGTCACCCCGCTCGAGCGCATGTTGGTTGAAACGGATGCCCCGTTCCTCACTCCCGCTCCGCAGCGCGGCCGCCCCAACGCGCCCTATCTTGTGCCGCACACCGTGCGGTACCTCGCGGCACAGCTCGATGTGCCGTTGGCAGAGGTGTGTGCGGCGCTCGCTGCAAACACGGTGCGGGTGTACGGGGGGTGGCAGGATGCCGCCTAGCGGGCATCCAACCCTGCTTGGTCCCGCGCAGATCCGGGATCTTGCTGCTGAGCTGGGTGTGATTCCCACCAAGAAGCTTGGTCAGAACTTCGTGCACGACCCCAACACCGTGCGTCGAATCGTGCAGACGGCAGGGGTCGTTGCGGGTGACACAGTGCTTGAGGTTGGCCCGGGGCTCGGGTCGTTAACGCTCGGGTTGCTGGAGGTTGGGGCGCACGTCGTTGCGGTTGAGATCGATCGTCGGCTTGCCGAGCGATTACCGCAGACGGTGTCAGAGCGTCAGCCCGGGGCATCCCTTACCGTCATGGTGTGCGATGCGCTGCGGGTCACCGATGTTCCTCATGCTCCGACCCGGCTTGTCGCGAACCTACCATACAACGTGTCGGTGCCGGTGTTGCTGCACCTGCTTGAGCACATCGGGTCGCTGCGCTCGGGCATCGTTATGGTGCAGGCCGAGGTGGGGATGCGTCTGGCTGCCCCCGCGGGGTCGAGGGTGTACGGGGCGCCGAGTGTGAAGGCCGCGTGGTACGGGCAGTGGCGGCTTGTGGGGCAGGTGTCGCGGCAGGTGTTTTGGCCGGTCCCGAATGTTGATTCGGTGCTTGTTGGTTTTGAGCGTTGTCAACCGCCTGGTTCTGAGGTGGAGCGGGTCGCCACGTTTGAACTGGTGGATGCCGCGTTCGGTCAGCGCCGTAAGATGCTGCGGCAGTCACTTGCCGGGGTGTTTGGCGGTTCATCAGTCGCGGCATCCGCTGTGTTGTGCAGTGTCGGGTTGGACCCGACGTTGCGCGGTGAGCAATTGACGGTGGGGGACTTTCTGCGAGTCGCTCGGGTGCGGTGAGCGATATCTTTGAGTCGGTGGGCTCGACGACAGCGTCGACAGGGGGGGGCTGGTGGGGCTGGACTTATTTCCTCCAGCGCGTGAATCACAACACCGTCGGAGATTCCGGGTGGGCGGGGCTGATTTTTAATCATTAGCGGAGTTTCTGGTGTTCTGTGATACCCACACAATAGGTATTCAGGACAGGTATGGACTTGAACTTGTTCATAACAAACTCCACCGTCATTCTGGTGCTGAGAGATTTCTGTTCGGTGGTGTTTCTGTGAACAAGCCAGAGGTGTTCTGCAAAAGAAAGATGGAGAGTTCGCGCAGCTTGGCGGCTGGGTTTTTAGTGACTCATTTAGCAGCTTTTCGAGGTGCGTTACAAAATTTGGGTTCACAGCGCCAATAACGAACTGGGTCGAGCATCTCGATATCCCAAATCGGCAGTATGGTATCTGGACGATGAAACAGGCTACCACTTGGGGATATGGTCTTCCCACAAATCCGACGATGGAACAAGAAAAAATCACGTACCCAGCAACTGTGCAGAAGATGTCAGATGAAGCATTTCGAGCGTGTCGTTCTAGCCCTGAAGAACTTCCAGCGATGCGGCCACACTCATCAAATCCAAACCAACCTAGCATTGTTGATCGTGGTTATATTGATGCGTGGATCCAGGCGATGGGAAATTCTGAGTGGCGTGCGATCCGCGAAAAGTGGGTGGCGTGTATCGGCCAGCAGCATCTGAAACCATATTCTGGTGACAGTCTCGGGCCAGAATTGCCTCAGGATGATCTGGAGGCACAGATGAAAATCGCGTTAGTTGATGTGGAGTGCAAGATATCGCTGGGTACGGTCCAGCAGTTGGCAGATATTGAATCACGCTATCAGGCGGCATATATCGAGGCTAACCAAGCGGCATTGAATGAGGCTCGAAAGAAAGCCAGAGATGTACTCGCCAAAGCAGAGCGAATCATTGCTGGTGAATGAGGGGTGGAAATCCCTGCTGTGGTCACGTGTCGTGTGCTTCTAGGAATCGTAGACTTTGGGCTAGACCGTCAAAAATATCGCCGGTGTAGTCGTCGAATTCTACGATGCCCAGTTCGAGATGAGGTGCTGCGTGGATTGCGGCTGTGATGTTCATGTCGCCTTGTCCTGCGGGGCGCTGGGTTTTTGTGTCGTGGGAGAGCGGGCCATCTTTTAGGTGCATGAGTCGTACCCGGTCGCCCAGGGTGGTGATGTATTCGGCTGGATTTTTGCCGCCCACTGTGACCCAGAATGCGTCGATCTCGAGTACCACGGCGGGGTGCAGAAACTCCACGAAGTGTTCTAGCGCGGTACGCCCGTCAATGATTGTGCTGATTTCAAAATCGTGATTGTGGTACCCCACCCGAAGACCGTGCTGTGACGCGGTGTTCTGTGCGGCATTCATGAGGTTGGCGGTGTGTTCGATGTCGCTGAGAGTGGTCCACCGTTCCGGTGGCACATACGGGTCAATAACCGTGTGCATCCCGAGTTGCTCGGCAGCTTTGAAGATCGGTTCAAGCGGGGTGGAGAGAAAAGGTGCGTGTCCTGACACCGGGGTGATTCCCGCGGAACGCAGCGCGGCATTTAGCTCGGTGGCACGTGCCACGAAGCTATACGGTTCGGCCCGGGTAAAACCAATCTCTGCAAGGCGGGTGATCGTGTGCTCGAGATCCTCCTCGAGCGCATCCCGCACCGAATACAACTGAACTGCGTAATCCATTTCTCAACTCCTCTGGTCTACATGATGTGCTGGTAGTACACAAGTGGTGTCGGCACCCCAGCGCCCCGGCACCTCAGCACTGACGTAATATATTGACTGTATGCCCTATTCTTGTTGATTGTCGGCGGTCGCCGTGCTGATGTGACTTGATAGTGTGTGGGCAGACTGGGCTTTGGTGTGCTCAGAAAATCTCATGACGGCAAAAGTGACTTCCTCTGCGGGGGGTAGCACATGAAACTCTCTCAGGAGGAATAGGAATTCGTCATACATATCAAAATCTGAGGTGTGGAGCGAACGGAGCTGCAGGCCTTCACAGGCCGCGATGAGCAGCCGCGTTACGCGCACTGTATCGCTGTCGGGAGGGCATAAACCGAGGCGTTTTAGCCGATCGATGTCATCGGCCACTTTGTGGGTGATTATCTCATATCGCTGGGCAATAAATGAGCGAGCAGAGTGGTTGAGGTCGGCGGTCTCGACCGCAAGCGCCGTGTAGAGACGTATTAGCCCTGGAATGGTCGTGTTGTGCTTGATCGCCAGCAGCCAGTGGGAGAGGAAGTTCATTCCTTCGGCGAGGCGGTCATTTTCGGCATCCCACGCGCTCACGACCTCCACAAGGAGCTCTTCGCGGGTGGAGAAGTAGTGCTGTAGAAGGTTGGGGCTGATCTCTAGCTCGCGCGCAATCGCCCGCAGCGATGCACCGCGACTGCCACGGTGCGAGAACACCTCGAGCGTCGTCTTGAGGATCGCCTCGCGTCGTTCGCGCCCTTTGGCGTATGGGCCGCGTTCGTACATGGTGAGAGCTTAGTACAGAAGTTCTGAAAACTGGCTATTGACTCATTTTGAATCCTGGTCTATGTTAGGGTTTCACCACGGGTGCCGTCGCAGATGGTACTCCCACAACGAGGTGAGGAGAAGAGAGTGAAATACAGTCGCCCCATCACTGCCGTAGTCACCATCCTGGCGCTGAGCGCAACGCTGGTGGCCTGCTCGAGCGGTGGTAGCAACAGCGGAGCTGGCTCAAACAAGCAGACCGTAACGTTCTGGCAGTTCAACGGTGATCAGGCCTCGATCACCGCATACAAGTCAGCGATCGCCAGTTTTGAAGCAAAAAATCCGGACATAACAGTGAACATGCAGATCGTGCCGTGGTCCGACCAGCAGCAGAAAATTACGACTGCTCTCGCATCCGGTTCACTGCCAGACGTATCGATGATGGGTAACGATGTTGTTGCGCAGTACGCTGCGAATGGCTCACTGGTGCCCCTTGATTCTTACCTTGATGGTTGGTCGGCATCGGAAGGCATAGACGTCAAGCAGGATATGTACGCGGGTGACCTCTCGTACTACACCTACAACGGGAAGCTGTACGGTGCACCGCTGGCCGACGAGACTCGAATGCTCTACTACAACACAGAATTTTTCCAGAAAGCCGGCCTTGACCCGAATAAGCCTCCGACGACATGGGCAGATATCGAAAAAGCCGCAGTGGCTCTGAAATCCGTAGTGTCTGTACCATGGAGTGCACCGATGAGCAAACAGTATGTGACGGTGCAGACATTCATGTCTGTTTACCTGAGTTATGGCGCATCACTTTTTGATTCCAACGGAAAGTGTGGTTTGAACACGAAAGAGTTCAAGGATGCACTGAGCTGGTATACCGGACTTGCCAAATCCGGCCTGACCTCTCCAGACGCGGCAAACCTGACGGCGAACGATATTATCAACCAGTTCATCAATGGTAAGGCTGGAATGTTGATCGAGGGCCCGAGTCAGTACAATGCAATCAAGAACGCCAACCCGGAGCTTTTCAAGAATATTCGAATCGCTCCCATTCCAGCTGGGCCTAAGGGTCAGTTTGGATTTCTCGGAGGGTGGCCGCTGGTTATGTGGAACTCCTCGAAGGTAAAGGAGGCTGCTGCGAAGTGGATACACTTTGTGACAAGTCCCAACGGTGCCCTTTCAGATATCGTTCAGAAGGTGGGAATTCTGCCCGGCCGGAAATCTCTTGCGTCTAAACCACCGTGGACCGACGCCCCATACAACCAGTTCGCTGACCAACTCAGCAGGGCGTACGCGTACCAGTATCCCGCAGGTCCGAGCCCGAAGATGGGTGAGATTGAGACCGCGTCAATCCAGACCGCGGTTCAGGAGGTTGCGACGGGTGCCTTGAGCGTTGACAGCGCGACAAACCAGCTCTGCACCGACATCAATCAGATCCTTAGCAAGTAGCTGCTGTGTCCCTGGCTCTTCGCCTCGCCGGGGGTAGGTTCCGCCGAGAATTCGGTGGAACCAACCCCTGGTACTACGTCACGCCAGCGATGGTCATCGTTGGTCTCCTGACAATCGCTCCCCTGCTCTACGGCATCTACCTGTCGTTCACGAACTGGTCATTGAACTCATCAGCGGCCCCGCAGTTAGAGGGTGTCTCGGCCTACAGAGTGGTGCTCAGTGATTCGGCATTCTGGGACAATCTAGTGCGGACGATTGCCTGGACAGTAGGAACTGTTGTTGTTGAGATCGTGATAGCTGTCCCTTTTGCGCTTCTGCTCAATATCCGAACGTCGGTAACAGGCGTCGTGACCGGATTCATCATGATCCCGTGGATTACCCCTTTCGTTGTTCTCTCCTACGCATGGCTTTTTCTTTACGACGGTCAGAGTGGTCCGCTACATGCCTTCATGCAGGCGATCGGTCTCGTCGGCGATTCGACACCGCTTGCTAGTCCGACTGCGGCACTCTGGTCGATCATACTCATCAGTGGTTGGAAGGGCATTCCGTTTCTCACAATTGCGCTGCTTGCCACACTGAAGAGCATCCCGACGGAACTGTACGAGGCAGGTTCAATTGACGGCGCTGGCCGGTGGAAGAGTTTCCGCAGCATCACACTTCCGTTGGTTCGTCCGACTTTGGGTGCAATGTGCGTTGTGCTCGGAGTCCAGGCTTTTTACAGCTTTGATCTGGTGTGGATTTTGACCCAGGGCGGCCCCGGGAGCAGTTCGACGATCCTCGGAATACAGCTTTTTCAGACATTTTTTACACAGGCCAGCCCGGGACAGGCGGCAGCGCTTGGAACGCTCATGCTGCTGCTTGCGCTTGTCCTCATTGTTCCGATACTTCGAGCCACTTCGAGGAGGACATGATGGGGATAACCCGCGATGCGAGACCGAGCCTACCTCCTGCGGTAGTGTCTCAAGATAATCGTCTTCGACGCACGAGCGAATCGAAGGATCGGCGAGCCAGGCAAACCATATTCGTGGCCGGTGCTCAAACCGTGGCAGCTCTTGTGTTCCTCGCTCCAATTGTCTGGATGTATGTTGCGTCGCTGCGTCCCGATCTAGATATCCGCTCTGGAAATCTCGTCCCGACTCGGGTGTCGCTCGACAATTTCGTGCATCTCTTTGAGTTGGACATCGTTCCACAGGCATTCTTGAACAGTGCAATAATTGCGGCTTTTAGCTCGGTGATCGTCACCACCGTCTCTACGCTCTCCGCCTATGCTCTCAGCAGGTTCAGGTTCCGTGGTCGCGGATTTACACACGGTTTCTTGCTCGCCGGTCAACTTGTTCCGGGTCTGGTAGTTCTTGTGCCGATCATCGTCGCATTCCGTCAACTCGGGCTTGCTGACTCCCTTGTTGGATTGACTATCGCACACCTCACCCTGGGTCTTCCGATCGCCGTGTTGCTATTGCGTAACTATCTAGCAGAAATTCCGGTCGCACTGGAAGAGGCCGCCATCGTGGACGGTTGTAGTCGAGTCGGTGCACTCTTCCGCATTGTTCTGCCGCTACTGCGTCCGGCACTGGTTGCCGTGACGGCGTTCTCGTTCATCCTTTCCTGGGGTGAATATGTGGTTGCGCTCAGTCTCATTACGACCGATGACAAGAAGACTCTTCCGCTGAGCATGCAGTACCTTTTCCAACTTTACGGTGTTGATCTCGGTGTTGTTATGGCGTTCGGCGTCATCATCTCCTTGCCCGTCGCAGTTTTGTTCATGTTTATCCAGCGGAGTTTTGTCTCCAACCTCGGAACCGGAGGAATCAAAGAATGACCACCCACGCCACCCATCTTGCCCGTACTGCGACCCTTGTTGCCCCCCGGAGTCTCAGCGTCTTTGAGGCACCCCTGCCGGAGGTTGGCCCCGGAGAAGTTCTCCTGCAGACGCGCTACTCAGGAATCAGTGCGGGAACCGAGATGAATGTCTACCGTGGTTTAGCTGTGGGATGGCGCACCCGTCGCGATCCTGAGAGTGGTCTCTTCGAGCCCACCGACCACCCCGAATGGACGTATCCGATGGCCTATGGGTACGCTGCGGTGAGCGTTGTTGCAGAACTGGGCGCAGACGTGGATGCGGTGAGGGTGGGTGATCTTGTTTATAGCTACACGCCGCACACATCTGCGATCGTCGTCCCGGCAACATCGGTCATTCGCTTGCCTCCGCTGGAAGATCCCAGATCTGGTGTGTTTAACGCCAATATCAACACCGCCTACAACGGTATTCTCGACGCTCATCCCAATTTTGGTGATGTCGTCATTGTTGTGGGACTTGGCGTTATTGGTCTTATCCAGGTGCAGTTACTTCGACGGCTCGGCGCTCGGGTCATCGGGGTCGATGGGGTTGCCGAGCGACGAGCTCTCGCCGAGAGATTTGGCGCAGAAGTCACGTTTGAGCCGGGCAGTCATGTCGCCCGTGAGGTTCGCGCGCTCACTGATAATCGCGGTGCCGACATTGTCATCGAAGTTTCAGGTGCTAGCGCTGCTCTCAACGAAGCAATCCGTACTGTCGGATTCAACGGAACCGTTATCGCGATGTCGTGGTATGGTGGCACATTCGAGAACCTAAGTCTCAGTGGCGAATTTCATCACAATCGTCCACGGGTCATTTCCTCCCAGGTTGCCGGTCTCAGTCCGCATCTCGGCCCACTGTGGTCACTAAAGCGCCGACAGGAAATTGTCTTGCAGTTGATGCAGGAACTCGAACTTACGCCGCTTATTACCCACGAGCGCCACATCGACGAAGCTGCTGAGGCATATCGCATCGTCGACACTCAACCAGATGACCTGGTTCAACTTGTCCTCACCTACGGCAACTAACAGTCATCCGCTAAGGAGAATCCCCGAATGAATGTACTCGCAGCTAACATGGAATGGTTATTTACCGAAGCCGGTGAATCAACCGCCAACCGCATTCGCGCTGCCGCCAAACACGGACTCAGGAGTGTTGAAATCTGGGGATGGCGCGACAAAGACCTTGGTGCCATTGAGGGAGCCCTCCGCGACACCGGAGTCCAGCTGCTGTCCTTGATTGTTGAACCGCAACTGAACATCACCGATCCGGCGATTCGGGAGCGATATCTCACGGGCGTGCGTGAGTCCCTCAATATTGCTGTACAGCTTGGAGCACCCTATCTTGTGGTTGTGGCCGGTGACGAGATGGCGGGAGTCAGTCGCACGACGCAGCACGATTCTGTTGTTGACACTCTCCGCGGAGCAGTCAAAATCCTTGAACAAAGCGGTGTGACACTTCTCCTTGAGCCACTCAACACGAAGGTTGATCACATCGGCACCTACCTCTGGTCTACGAGGGAGGGACTTGACATTGTTCGAGAGGTCGGTTCTCCGCATCTCAAACTGTTGCTCGACGCGTACCACGCGCTCGTGATGGGTGAGCACTTCGAAGAGGTGATTGGAGAGGATATTGCTCTCATCGGTCACGTTCAGGTCGCGGACATTCCAGGACGTCACGAACCAGGAACGGGAAAGATCGACTGGGCACAACAGCTTGGTATCCTCCGAGGGCTTGGCTACACCGGTTCATTTGGTATGGAGTACATGCCTACTGTCGAGACGGGACAGTCGCTGGTCGCGGTCACTGCGATGGTGAACGGCCTGGTTTAGGTTGTACTCGACTGCGCACGTTTCGGTTCTGCTCTGAGTTGAGGTCGAACGCCGGGCTCGCGGATGGCACAGGATCGCCCGAGTGGTGGGTCGCCAACGTTAGGGTCGAACGCCGGGCTCGCGGATGGCACCCCGCTGCGGCTGCACGGGCGTTTTCGCTCGTTTGCGGTGAGAACAGCGACATTTTTGAATGTGTTTATAATAAACTCTGCCGACGTTCCGGTGTTGATAATTTCCTGTTGTCGGCGGGAGTTACTGGTGAGATTCTGTCCGATGGTGTTTTCTGCGAGTAAGCCAGGGGTCTTCTGCAAAGAAGCTGAAATTTTCGGATGTATTCTACATGCTCTGATAGCTTGGGCGCATTCGGACTGTGAAGGGCAGCCAGTCGACCGTCCTGGATCCGTGCATGAGAAAAAACGGAGATCGCCATGAAAAAATCACGCACGCAGAATGAGCTGAGTTCTTCCCGCGTGATGAAGTTGTCACGCGCAGGGTTTATGAGCCACCGTGGCCCTGTTGCTCATCGCAGTAAGCATTCCCTCCACACCGTCGCCCGCGCAGCTTGGCGGTTGGGTTTTTAATGACTCATTTAGCAGCATAGCGATTGGGTGATTGATGAATAAACAGTCGTTAGTGAAGTTTCGACATGTGTTGCCGGTATTGCTGACTGTGACTGCTGTTGCTCTGTTGCCCGGTTGTGCTGCGCCGAACATTGACAAGTTTGGTGGTGTGACGGCTCGGCTCGATACGGAAACATCTTCGATTGGATATCCGCTTGATGACTACGTTTTGGTTGGGCGGGAAGCTCAAAAAATTGAACGGGCGGATGAGTTACTTTTTTCGAGGTGCGTTACAAAATTTGGGTTCACAGCGCCAATAACGAACTGGGTCGAGCATCTCGATATCCCAAATCGGCAGTATGGTATCTGGACGATGAAACAGGCTACCACTTGGGGATATGGTCTTCCCACAAATCCGACGATGGAACAAGAAAAAATCACGTACCCAGCAACTGTGCAGAAGATGTCAGATGACGCATTTCGAGCGTGTCGTTCTAGCCCTGAAGAACTTCCAGCGATGCGGCCACACTCATCAAATCCAAACCAACCTAGCATTGTTGATCGTGGTTATATTGATGCGTGGATCCAGGCGATGGGAAATTCTGAGTGGCGTGCGATCCGCGAAAAGTGGGTGGCGTGTATCGGTCAGCGGCATCTGAAACCATATTCTGGTGACAGTCTCGGGCCAGAATTGCCTCAGGATGATCTGGAGGCACAGATGAAAATCGCGTTAGTTGATGTGGAGTGCAAGATATCGCTGGGTACGGTCCAGCAGTTGGCAGATATTGAATCGCGCTATCAGGCGGCATATATCGAGGCTAACCAAGCGGCATTGAATGAGGCTCGAAAGAAAGCCAGAGATGTACTCGCCAAAGCAGAGCGAATCATTGCTGGTGAATGAGCTGAGTGTGGTTCGTATACCGATTGTGAGTCGTGTTGGTCGTATTTGGGTTTTTGTTGCTGTGTGTGTTGTGTTGGTCGGGGTGGGATTTGGGGCTGGTTGGGTGGTTCGTTCCCCCCAGTCAGGGGCGGTGACTGCCGTTCGTGCTGCGGTTGTGGTGTATGCGACGGCGGAAATGCGGACTGTGTCGGTTGGGCTTCGTGCACAGGGAGTGGTGTCTGACAGTGAGAAGTTGACGGTGCTGGGAACCGGAGTGACTATGGGCTCGGGGGTGGACGCCTCGAAGCCTGGTGTCGAGGGGTCGAAGCCCGGTGGGGGACAGGAACCGGGAGGCGAGAAAGGGCCTGGTGGTGGGGCGGGAGTGTCTGGCGGCGGGCGGGCGGTTGTGACGAGGGTTGGGTTGGGTGTTGGTGATGCGGCTGTAAATGGTGAGTTGTTGGCAACGGTATCAGATCGTCCATTTTTTGTGTTGGGAATGAGGATTCCGCCGTTTCGCGATTTGCGCCGTGGTGATCAGGGCTCTGATGTGAAGAGTTTGCAGGTTGCACTGGGTGTCTCAGAAACGGGTGTTGTTGATAGCGCGACTCTTCGGGCGGTTCAGAAGCTGTATGCGAGATATGGTCTTGTGCCTCCGGGGGGAGTGGGAGCAGGGATGTATATTGCTGCCGGTGAGATACTTCCGGTGTCTGTCACCCCGCCGCCGGTGGTGGAGAGTGTTGCGGGGGTTGGTGATGTGTTGGGTGCGGGTCGGCCGCTGGCTATTTTGCGGGTCGGCGTTCCGACGATTAGGTTTCGTGCGACGGTCGCGAGCTTGAGCACTGTGAAGCAGGGGGCCTTGGTTAAAATCAGTGGCCTGAAGGGCAGAGTCGTTGAGGGCAGTGTTACCTCGGTGAGTGGTTTTAGAGGCGCAGACAGTCAGCAGGCCAGCCTTCAGCCTGGGTATGAGGTGGTAGTCAGTTTCACGGAACCACCGGCAGCTGATGAGTTCCCGACGGGGCAGAGCGTGACGGTTACGGACGCGGCCACTCCGCCTCCCAGCCTGGCTGTGCCGCAGGTTGCGATCAAGCAGGATGCGTCGGGCCCGTATGTGTTAAAAGCGCCTAAGGATGACTCGGGGCATCCCGGTCGAGTTTCAGTGACGGTGCTGGCCCAGAGCGACGGATGGGTCGCGATTGCGGCGGAGGGACTGGTCGCGGGTGACCGGGTACAGGTACAGCCATGATGAGCGCCACCGTGACACGGGTGTGGAGTGTGATCCGATGAGCGCACCGGCACCAAAGGGTGCACACACCGTGATACGGGTACGGAGCGTAATACCGACAGTCCCGGTGCTGGCGATCGCGGGTGCGATTGCGGTGTGGGTGTGACGGGGGTGTTTTTACGACTGCGAGGGGTTGGTCGTGATTTCGGTTCGGGGGTTGTAACCTCTGCGCTGAGGCTGGTTGATTTGGATATTGTATCGGGTGAGTTTGTTGCGTTGACTGGAACGTCTGGTTCTGGGAAGTCGACGCTGCTGAACATTTTAGGATTGCTGGATTCACCGACGGTTGGGAGTTACAGCATTGCCGGCGAGGATGTCGCGCAGCTTTCGGAGCGACATCGTGACTGGTTGCGTCAGAACACGTTCGGGTTTGTATTTCAGGATGCGCATGTGCTTGCCTATGAAACGGTTGTGCAGAACGTTGTTCTTGGTCTTGAGATTCGAGGGGACTCCCGCACGGTGCAGGCTACCGCTGCCACGTCGGCGTTAGCAGCAGTGGGGTTGCGACACCGGGCTGACGCGCTCGGGCGGGATCTTTCCGGCGGGGAACGGCAACGACTTGCGATCGCGCGTGCGCTGGCCACCTCGCCCCGGGTACTGCTCGCTGATGAACCAACCGGGAACCTCGACGCGGCCAATACGGACGCGATCATGACGCTACTGCGCACTATCAACCGTAACGGTGCCACCGTCATTGTCGTCACCCACGACAACCGGGTAGCCGAAACTGCAGATCGCCGAATCATGATGACCGACGGACAACTCCACGGAACCCTCACCCACCCACCCACCGACCGGATGACCGCTGGTCACCCACCCACCGGCCTCAGAGTAACTGGCCAGCCATCCACCAGCGAGGACATCGCAGGTCGAGTGCAGGTCCGGGGTGATGATCGGGTTGCATGGTTCGCACACCGGGCGGCGCTGTTAGGTAGAAAACAGAGGTGGTGGGCGGCTCGTCGGACGGGGGCGAGGGTGGCGGCGCGGGCCGAGGGTCGGGGTGAGCACCGCTATCCTCGCGTGTCTGGGTTGAGTGGTTTGGTGACATCCGCGGTTAATGCCCTCACCTCGCGCCCGGCTCGAACGTTGGCGCTTATCGCGTCGTTTGTACTCGGCACGGGCGGATTGGTGGCGGCAGCGGGGATCGGCACGACCGCATCACAGCAGATCGCGGACCGGTTGGCAGCGGGTGCCCTTGACGAGGTCACTGTGCAAGAACCAGCCGGTACGACACCCGTCGTCCGGGAGGATCGCGCGGGAGAACTGCGGGAGCTCAGTCATGTCATCGGTGTGGGTCTGCGTATCGATATAGAGCACCAAACAGCGCAGGTATCCCGGTTCCCGCAGGGAAGTGTGTCTGACCAACCGCAGTTCGACGGCCCCACAATCGGAACAGATGCCGAGTATCTCCGTCTGACGGGAATACGAGTTCTTCCCTCCACCGCGGTCAACCTGTTCGACGATTCCACCTCCGGTGATATCGCGATTGTTGGTGCCACCGCCGCACGCACCCTTGGAATACCCGAAAACTCCCAGGGACACCAGATTTGGGTTGCTGCGCGAGCATTTACTGTCGTAGGTGTTATCACCGATACCGAACGACAGCCTGTGTTCGCTAATGCCGTCATTATCCCCACCCGAACCCTCCCCGCGCTTGCCGCGGAATGGTTCGTGAAAACCGAACAGGGTTACCCTGCAGATATCGCCGACGCGGTGCCCTACGCACTCAATCCTGCGAACCCCGGAGCGGTGAGCGTGAACACCGTTGCTGATCTGCGAAACCTCCGCCGCGGAGTGGCAGGAGATCTCTCAACCCTCATCGCCGTGACCGCCACAGTTCTACTCGCAATGGCGATTCTCAGCTCCGGCACCGCGATGTACCTTAACATCCAAAGTCGTATCTCAGAAATTGCCCTCCGCCGTGCACTGGGAGCAAGTCGCCTCGCCACAGCAGGAATATTCCTCGCTGAGGGAACCCTCCTCGGACTCGCCGGAGGTCTCGCCGGAACAGCAGTCGGCACCCTCGCCGTCAGCCTCACCGCTATCCTCCAAGGATGGACCCCCATCGCCGACCCCACCATGATCACCATCGGACTGGTCACAGGGCTCCTCGGCGGATCAATATCCGCCATCCTCCCCGCACTGCAGGCAGCAAAAATTCAACCCGCACAAGCCATCCGATAGGTAACAACCACTTGAACAGTACGCCTCATCCTGAGACAGCGGCACACGGGGTAAAGAGCTGAATTATGGTCTCGGTGCGGTCACAGTGCCGAACCGCTCTGGTGACCGAACAGGGGAACGGTCAATGGTTTGCTGCCGCGGTATCCCGAGGGTTGTGGATGAGAACGTCACAAAACACTCAGTTCACACACAAGCGGTATTCAGCGGCTGCGGAGGAGACAGATGCTCGGAATAGCCCCTGTGAACCCCACGGGGTAGCGTTGGAGCATGTCATTGTCCGTTGCATCCCCCACGGTTTGTGTGTGGGCACCGGGGAAGGTAAATGTCCTCCTGCGGGTGGGCCCGGTCGAGAGCAGCGGGTATCACGAGATCGCGACGATTTTCCAGGCGGTGTCACTCTATGAAGAGGTGCGGGCTTCCCGAGCTGACACCGTGACGGTGACCTTTGAGGGTGATGACATTGACACCTCTGGGCTCGTTGTCGACGACACCAATCTTGCGATTCGGGCGGCACGAGCCGTCGCGGCGCACACGGGTGTCACCGAGGGGGTGCGGCTGGAGATCCACAAACGGGTTCCGATCGCAGGGGGCATGGGCGGTGGGTCGGCGGATGCCGCGGCAACCCTCGTCGCGTGCGATGAACTGTGGGGCACACACATCCCGAAAGACGACCTCTACGACATCGCGGCTACCCTGGGGGCGGATGTTCCGTTTGCCCTCTCCGGCGGCACGGCCATGGGCACCGGGCGTGGTGATCTGCTCAGCCCCGTGCTCTCCTCCGGGGAGTTTCACTGGGTGCTCGCCGTGGCCGAGTTCGGGCTTTCAACCTCAGACATCTACCGTGAGTGTGATGCGCTTCGGGCGCAGTCCGGGGCCGAGATCCCCGAAAACCTCGACATCGATAAGCGCGTACTACAGGCACTGCGCTCTGGCGACCCCGTCCAACTCGCCGAGGTGCTACACAACGACCTGCAGGAAGCCGCGCTTCACAAAGCACCCGGGCTGCGAGGCATCCTGGATCTGGGGCAGAAGCACGGCGCGCTCGCGGGATTAGTGTCCGGCTCTGGCCCGACGATCGCGTTCCTTGCAGAAGATAAACACGCCGCGATCGGGGTGCAGGTTGCGCTCTCTGCAGCGCGCCTGAACGTCATTCGGGTCAAGGCACCTGCGCCGGGTGCCCGGGTTCTCTCATAGCAGACTCTCATTGAGGCGTTCCGACAGTTCAAACCAGCGTTCTTCGAGCCCTGCGGTCTCTGTGCTCAGCCGGGCTAACGACTCCATCATGCGCGTCAACTCCTGATAGTCGGACTGATCGTGTGCTGCCATCTGATCGTGTATGGCCGACACCTGTTCCGCGATCCGGGCAAGCTTGCGTTCAATCGCGGCGACCTCCTTCTTCACCATCCGCTCGTCGGCCGACGAGAGAGGCGTGAGTGCCGATGAGCGCGAATGGGATGCTCCGTCCGCATCGCTTCCGGTCTCTGTCGTCACACCGGATACTCCCGACCCGCTACCGATCAACGAATGATCGTTCGCCCGGATCCGCAGATATTCATCCACTCCGCCCGGCAGGTGCCGCAGTCGCCCGTCAATGATCGCGTACTGCTGGTCCGTCACCCGTTCCACGAGGTACCGGTCGTGCGAAACAACAATGAGGGTGCCCGGCCAGGAGTCGAGCAGATCTTCTATTGCGGCGAGCATATCCGTGTCAACATCATTGGTCGGTTCATCCAGAATCAACACGTTCGGTTCAGCCAGCAGCACGAGCAGGAACTGCAACCGCCGTCGTTGTCCACCTGATAGCTCTCCCACCCGCGTCGAGAGGTGCTCGCGGGCGAATCCGAGTCGCTCCAGCAGTTGAGCGGGAGTGAGGTCTTTTCCCTCAACCGTGAAGGTTGTCTTGGTGCGAGCAAGCACCTCGCGCACCCGGTCCGAGGCAATGTCCGCAAGATCGGTGAACGTCTGGTCGAGAATGCCAAGCTGCACCGTTTTGCCCCGCTTCACCCGACCCCCGGTTGGCGTGACGGTTCCCGCGAGCAGTCCGAGCAGAGTAGACTTCCCCGCCCCGTTCGGCCCGAGAATCGCCGTGCGCTCGCCCGGCGCAATCCGCCACTCAATGTCTTGCAACACCCCTCGACCGTGAAAGGCAACGGATGCCTCGACGAGGTCGATGACATCCTTCCCGAGCCGGGCCGTGGCGAGCCGTGACAGTTCCACGCGGTTGCGCAGCGGTGGTATGTCCGCGATCAACGCGTTCGCCGCGTCAATTCGAAACCTTGGCTTCGACGTGCGTGCGGGTGCCCCCCGCCGCAACCATGCGAGCTCTTTCCGCAGGAGGTTTTGACGTTTGCTCTCAACGGTGGCGGCTTGCCGGTTCCGCTCCACCCGCTGCAAAACATAGGCGGCATACCCACCCTCAAACGGTTCCACAATCCGGTCGTGCACCTCCCACGTGGCCGTTGACA
Organism: Candidatus Lumbricidiphila eiseniae; assembly: GCA_002529645.1. Taxonomy (GTDB): domain Bacteria; phylum Actinomycetota; class Actinomycetes; order Actinomycetales; family Microbacteriaceae; genus Agromyces; species Agromyces eiseniae. The sequence continues at coordinate 53,549 of NAEP01000045.1, forward strand.
CCTCGTCGAGAAACCACCGATCGTGGGTCACCACGAGCAAACCGCCCGCGTTTTTTGGCCACCGCCTTCGCAGGTGATCCGCGAGCCACGCGATGCCCTCCACATCAAGGTGGTTGGTTGGTTCATCGAGCGCGAGGATGTCCCATTCGTTCACGAGCAGTGCGGCAAGCGCAACCCGACGGCGCTGGCCGCCCGAGAGGGTGTTGATCGAGGCATCCCACGGCAGGTCGGCGACCAGTCCCGCAATGACATCCCGGACGAGGGGGATGCCCGCCCAGTCGTGTTCGTCGCGATCCCCGACGATGGTCGCCGATACGGTGGTCGCGTCATCCAGGGTGTCGGCCTGATCAAGCACTCCGACCATCACGCCACCGCGTCGAGTTACCCGACCACGGTCCGGTGATTGAACGCCCGCGAGCATCCGCAGGAGGCTCGACTTGCCGTCACCGTTGCGGCCCACAATGCCGATTCGGTCGCCCTCGTTGATGCCGATGGTCACGGAGTCGAAAACGATCCGGGTCGGATATTCGAGCCGAATGGATTCCGCGCCGAGTAGGTGTGCCACTGTCCCAGCGTAGGTGTCCGGGCGGGTTCAGCAAATCGCTACCGATTTGTTATCCGAATCGTTGCTGCACTCGGAGTCGAGTCAAGTAGCGTGGATCGAGTGCCCTGTTGGGTGCAACGGCGATCGCCCTGTTGGCATCCCGTGAAGCGAGGGGACGGTGCCGCGCGCGTAGGTCGCGACACGGTGTCGATCGATTGGGAGCACGATGTCGATCACAAGTGACACGAAGTTGATGAAAAGAGGGGGCACGGCGCTGCCATCTTCCATAAGAGCCCTTGCGACCGCGGTTGCGCTGGGGGTGAGTCTTGTTGGGTGCGCGAATATGCCAACCGCAGCGGCGGGTGGTCGTTCAACCCCGTTTGAATCAGTGGCACCCACGCCGACAGTCGTGCGGGTGGGGGTCATCGGCAAGGGCGAGCCGCAGTGGCCTGCACTTGTCAAGGCAGCGGCAGCCGAGGGTATCACCGTCGAACTTGTCGATTTTGCCGACCCCGGGCAGGTGAACCCCGCCACCGACAGTCATGGAGTGGACCTGAGCCAAACCCAAAATCTTGTGAGCCTTGCAAAATACAATGCTTCAGCGGCCAGTCCGCTCATTCCGATTGGGAGCACGGCAATCTATCCGCTGGGTTTGTACTCACGGAAGTATCAGAGCACTGCGCAGATCCCCGACGGGCAGACCGTGGCCGTGTCACACAGTCAGGGCGACCAGGCGCACGGGTTGCTGCTGTTGCAGTCAGCGGGCCTTATCAAACTCGGTGGCGGCGGGTCGGTGTTTGCCACCCTGTCTGACATTGATCCGGCGGCATCCCGAGTAAAAGTTATCGCGATTGATCCGACTCTTTCGGCGACAACCCTGCCCGATGTGGCGGGGGTCGTCATGGCCCAGAATTACCTTCGTGATGCCGGTCTCACGGTTCACCAGGCGCTGGTTCGGGATGCTCCGACCGACGCGTCTCTTGTGCCCTACACCGGGGTGTTTGCCACGCGAGTCGCCGACCGGGTGAACCCGCTGTATCTGAACCTTGTGCGTATCTTCCAGACCGACCCGGCGGTGCAGGCTGGGCTTGTCGCCTCATCCGGTGGGACTGCCATCCCGGTACAGATTCCAACCGAGGTGCTCGAGCGTGAATTCGCGAAGACAACCACCGACACGGCGGCAACACGGAAGGTGGTAAAGGGTTAGCCCGCGTTCACGTTTGAGGTGCACCCCACCACCGCCCCGGGCCCATCAACCTTTGACGCTTCCGGAGGTCACGCCCCGGATAAAGTGTCGCTGGAGCAGCACGTACACCACAAGGGCGGGCACGGTCATGATGATCGCGGCGGCAGCAAGGCCGGCGCTGTCGGTGGTGTGCTGGCCGATGAACAGGCCGAGACCCGCGGGCGCGGTCTGCACGCGCCTCGTTTTGTGCTGTGATCGGAACATGTGATGACTCCTTTGTCAGGTACCGCAAGGACCGCAGCATCGGGCTGAGTGTTGCACGGTGGTTCGACTGTACGACAATTTCTCATATGTGACAATCAATCTCAAATGTGAGAGAGTGATTTTGCTCGACGTCGCAAAGCACCGGGCCGCGCGAGCACGGAGCTGTTCAGCGGCCGAGCAGCCTGATCGCGGTTGCGGTGTCCGTCGCGAGCCCGTTCACTAGGCCGCTCCGCAGGGCCGACTGGATCGCGTTCACCTTCTCCGGTCCCGCCGCCACCGCGAGCCGGAGCCGGATGGCGAGGAACTCGTCCAGTGTTGGTCCCACGATTGTCGGGCCATCCTTGATCACGGCGGCGTGTGTGTCAACAAAGTGCATCAGCACGTCCGCGCTGACATCTGCTTGACGCAGCTGCTTCGCTGCCCACTCCGGCAGTGCGGATGACTGGCGGAGAGCCGACGAGCCGCCCTGCCAGCCGCCCACTCCGACGAGAGCGCAGTCCGTCACCGCGAACTGGTGGAAGGTGCGCCGCAGCGATTCCTCCTGCCGCAGTGTGTCCGCGACCTGCGCGTTGGCGACAACCGCGGGTGCGTACAGCGAGTAGAGGCGACCGCCAAAGACATCGCTTGCCGCAGTGGCTAGGCCGATCGCGTTGAGTGGAAGTTCGACGCCGTCCACGCCCCCCGCCAGCTGCACGACATCAACCCGTGGCACTCGCCGCCGCTCCTGCAGTGAGCGGATGGTGTGGTACACACTCGTGCCCCAGCCGATTCCAAGCACGTTGCCGTCGCGCAGCGTGTCAAGCAGGGCACCTGCTGCGACCATCCCTACGGCCTCCAGATCCGTTGACGGTGTCGGCCCGGAGACCCTCGCCTGTTCGAGTCTGTATGTTTCGATGAGTCGGACTTCCAACTCGCGGGTGCTGCTGCTGCTGTCGACGATGCTGATGCGGACGATCCCGTGTGCGCGGCCGAACTTGATGAGGTCGGCCACTTTGAAGCGCGAGATGGAGAGTCTGTCTGCGATCTCGCTCTTTGTCAGCTCATCGACAAAGTGCAGGCGGCACACCTCAGCCACCAGCTGTTCGTCGGGGTCTGGGTCCATCCGAGCCCCGAGGCTCACGTGGGCTCCCTTTTCCCTGCCCATCAGTCCTCCGGCGGAACCACGACGGTCCGCGGGTCGACCGGAACTCCGCGCCTGCTTGACTCCATCGCCGCGAAGCAGAGAGCCAGGCCCGGCAGAGAGTGGCGGGCATCGTTCGATGGCTCGCGTCCCTCTTCGATCGCCGAGAGTAATTCAGCCATTGTGCCGTGCATACCGTTCTGCCACCAGTCGCCCTGGAGAGGGATGACGAGGTCGGAGTCGTCGGTGACGATGCGCACGTCGTTCCCGCCGAGCGAGAGCCCCGTGTGCACCACGACACCGTCCGTGCCTTCGACGCGGTAACTGCCGCTTTCAAGCCGGTGGCTGGCGGCGCGCAGCACCAGGGTGGCGGTGGCATTCTCCCACGTGATAATAATTTGCGCTTCAGTGGGAACCGGGATGACCTGGCCGGGCCGGGAGTTGACTGCGGCATACACGCTGTGCGCCTGGCCGCGGTCGGCGAAGAGCCGCGAGATGAGGTCAAACCAGTGGATGCCGAAGTCGTAGAGGACCAGATCGCGCATGTTCGCGAACGCCGGCATATCAGCGACGATCTTGTCGTGGGGCCAGTAAACCGCGAAGTCGGCGGAGGTGACTGTTCCAATCCTGCCGTCACGGGCGGCCGCGAGCATGATCGCGAAGTGTGGGGCCCATCGGCCGTTCTGGTTCACGGCGAGTCTCACTCCGGCACGGCGCGCGGTATTGATGAGCCGGGCACCCACACCGAGATCCTTCACGAAGGGCTTCTGGCTCAAAACGTGCTTATGGGCACGGATGGCGCGCTCGATGAGTGCCGGTCGAACGTCCACGTGCGTCGCGATATCGACAACCTGCACATCGGGCCGAGCCAGCAGGTCATCGACGTCGTCGGTGATGTTGGCCGAGGGGAAGAATTCGTCCCGGCGCCCCCTGGCACGGTCGATCGAGTTGTCGCAGATACACACGACGTTGTACCCCGCGTCTCGATAGGCTGCCAGATGCATTCCGCTGATGTTTCCAGCACCGATCAGGCCGATCGGCCGGGAGAGCTCCACCGGATCCCGTGGCAGGTAGTCGATCCTCGCTTCTCTAACCGTTTCCTGTCGGCTATGGGTTTCGGATGCCCCCGCGGAGTCGATCCTCGTTTCCCTGGCCGTTTCGTCGATGCTCATTGCGCGCCCGTCTTCGCTGCGTCTGCGGTCTCGAGAATCACCGGGGCACCGGACTCAGCGCTCGCGATGGAACTATCGACGATCCGCTGGCCAGCCCGCGAGATAGACCACGACATCGGGCCCGTCAGGATCCCACCGGACTCCAGCCCCGCAATCACGTGCGCGACTCCGTTCGTGTCGGCTAGGTCAAGAACATCAACCGGGATGTCGCGACCCTCGGGATGCTCGTGCGTCTGCACGGTCACCGAGCCCGCGTAGTCAAAGCTTGAGATGGTGCCCTCCGTTCCGACGACAACGAACCCGCAGCGCGGCTGCGGCTGGTGGGTCCACGGATCGGTGAAGGTTCCCCAGCGCGTCTGCAGCGTCGAGAGGCCACCCGGGTACGACGCGATGACGACCGACTGCTCGTCCACCTCATCGCCCGGAGCAACGTGCGTGCGTGCGGTGATCTCCGAGGGGAGTTCACCGCCGCGGAACCAGGTGCTCAGAGTTGCGCCGTAGCCGAGGTAGTCGAGGAGCGAGCCGCCGCCGCGTTCCTTCTGGTACCACCACGTCGTGCGACGGGCCTCTGGGTCGAGTGCCCCCTCGGCCTCCCTCTTGTCGTGCACGTGGTTGAGTGGCCCACGGTTGCCGTCGTAGTAGTGGACCTCGCGTACGCGGCCGATGAGACCCTCGTTGATCAGTCGCTGTGTGGTCCGATGCGGTGGATACCAGGCGAGAGGCCAGTTCACGGCGAGGAGGACATCGGCCGTGGTGGCGGCCTCGATCATGCGATCAGCATCTTCAAGCGAGGTTGCGAACGGTTTTTCGAGGATGATGTTGACACCCTTGCCCGCGAGGTAATCGACCCACTCGGCATGCTCGCGGGTGGTCGAACAGACGACCGCGATGTCGGGTCGGCCACTTTCGATAAGTTCGTCCACGTCTGCAAACCGGATCTCCGCTGGAATATCGAAGTCGTCCGCGACGATATCAACCCGCGCGGGGTCGCTGTCCCACAGACCCGCGGCGGCGGCACGGGGATGCTCAATGATCGCGCGCAGGAAGTCACCCGCGTGCATATGGTCGAAGCCGATGATAGCGATCTGCCAGATTTTGCTCTCGTGTGGCACGTGTTCTCCGTTGATCTTGTCACACAGACGCCGTGAGTCGTCATGTTCTCAGATGGTAACACTGATCTCAAATGAGCGATATCCGACTCCACGAAACTGGGACACCAGCAGTTCAAGATCGTCACCGATGTCCGCGTCAATTCCGACTCCACGAAACTGGGACACCGGGTACCCGCCGTGGGATTTTTGCGTGAGCGTGAGATGTTGTGGCCTCAAGCACTCAGGCTACGGTCGCGAACGCCGACGATAATATGAGCCCGCCTCCTCCCAGTAGCGTGATTTCGTCGGGCTGAGTAGCGAAGAGAACCAGCGGATTTGTTTCACGTGCGGGAGCAAGTTTGTTCATCCAGTCCTGGATCGCCTCGAGCATCGGTTTTCCCCCACCGCAGACATCACCGTGCATGATATAGGTACCCGATGCCAGTATCTGCTCATTGTTGATCATTCCCACGGCCAGGTTGCGCGCATACAGGCTCATCAATCCCGCGGCGACGGTATTACCGTCCGAGACCTGTGAAAGGAGCGTGGCTGCGGTCATTTCTGACGCGTTGTCAAGGCCAAGCTCGGACGACTTCTGTCGGAGCCATCCCAGTGTTGCAACCGTTTCCCAGCATCCCCTGCGACCGCATCGGCACAGCGCCCCATCGAGTTGTACCGTCGTGTGTCCCGATTCGCCGCCCGCGCCGTCTCGCCCACGAATGATGCTGCCGCGATGCACAATACCGAAGCCAAGTGCCTCGCCGGTATAGACCGATGCAAAATCCTCAATGTCACGACCGAGCCCGAACCACAGGTCGCCGAGGGCCTGTACTCGGGGGTGGTGATCAACCAGAACGGGGGTACCGAATCGATCCTCTAGTGTCTGGCCGATTTCGATACCGTTTAGTCCGGGGGTGAGGTGCATTGAGATGATGCTGCCGGTGCTTATTTTGACCATCCCAGATGCGGCGACGCCGATTCCGATCAGATCCGCTGCGGAGAAGCACGTACTGGTGGCCTCGACAAGTGCGGAAAGGATCGTCTGTGAGTCGGCGTCACGTTCGTAAACCGCGCTGGCCCGAACTCGCACATTGCCATCGATGCCCAGCAGGGCGGCGGCAACGAAGTCGGGTGAAACCTGCACCGCACCGAGTAGAGGGCCGTTACGGCTAAACCAGATGGGTCGTGCCGGCTTGCCGCCCGCGGGCGAGGCTGCAATCGGTGGTTTTTCGACGAGCACTCCTACGTCAATCAATGGCTGCAGGATTGATGCGATCGTTGCACGATTCACACTGAGAACTCGAGCAAGCTCGGCTCGACTTGAGGGACCACTGCGATGCAGGATCTCGAGCACGCGCCCGCGATTGGTCTCGCCGACGCGGGAGGCTGTGATCAGCTTCCGGGAAGAGTTTCTCGGGCGCACATCGAGCACTGGCTCACGGTAGTCGATTGTTCCCATAGCACTTGCTGCCTTTCCTTGTCACAAGGCTGGAACCTTTTTGAAGTTGCTTCCTAACTCTAGACACACTTGCATGTAGGTATGTATGCTGTGGAGTCACACATACTGGTAAGAGGGTTCGCCGCAGGGAGTGCGACGCACGTTTTCGACGCGCTGTTGTCCGTAGGTTTCAGGCTCACGAGAGTGCTGACAAACCATGAAAGAGCAGGTTTGAGTGTGACCGCAGATAGGCAAGCACGGGTTGGGGTTGTCGGTGGAGGAATCCGAGGCTCCATGTTCGCCCGAGCCATATCCGAGAACCCGCGCGCGCATTTGGTTGCGATCTGCGATCAAAGTTCCCGGGTTTTGCAGGGCGCTGCGACGTCATTTGATGTGCCGACCTATGGTTCTGTTGAGGCGATGGTGGGAGCTCATCCCGAACTCACGGCGGCAATCGTTGCAACACCCGACTTCGCACATCGCGATGCTGCAGTTGTGTGCGCAACACACGGGCTCGACCTCATGATTGAGAAACCATTGGCGACAACTACCGCCGACGCAGAGGCGATCATCGCAACGGCGAACAAATCCGGTTCTCGGATAATGGTCGGGTTCGAGAATCGCTGGAATCCGCGCTTCTCGACTGTTCGTAACCTGCTACGGACAGTCGACGGTGGCCGCCTGATCACCCAACAAGTCAGCCTGAATGACACGATATTTGTTCCGACAAAGATGCTGTCATGGGCAGAGAAAAGCTCACCGGCGTGGTTTCTCATGCCCCATACTCTCGATCTGGCGATATGGCTCAGCGGAACACAGCCCGTGTCGGTTTACGCACGGGGGCACCGAGGGGTTCTAGCCGGACTCGGCATCAATACCTGGGACAGCGTGAGCGCCACATTCACGATGAATGACGGATCGTATGTTGTTCTGAATTCATCCTGGATACTGCCAGAAACGGCACCGGCAGTCTACGACTTTCGCTACGAGATCCAGACTGATTCCACAGTGTTTCACATTGACGGGGCCAACCACGGCATCACACAGTACGGTGCCGCGGGTGTGCGCTGGCCACAGTGTGCTGTCTTTGAACGTAGCGGCAGGATCACTGGAATTCCCATTGACATGGTGAATGACTTCGTCGGGTTTGTACGAGAGGGCGACACCGATGTTCCGACTCACGAGGACGGCCTTCTTGTCACTCAAGCGATCGAAGCGGTACACGAATCGCTGGCGGAGGGCAGCATCATCGAGCTATTCCCACACGTTCACAAAAAATAATCGAGATCACTGGAGAAACAGCAATGGACACGTCACCCACAATGAGTTACCCCATCAGCCGTCGCAACCTGCTTCAACTCGGTGGCCTAGCGGCTGGGACGCTCGCACTTGCAGCGTGCTCAACCACGTCCCCGCAGTCCAGCGCGGGGCCACTGAAGACCGGTGGAAAGCCGTCCGGACAGATCAATATTCTGGATGACAACACAAACTCCGTTTTTAAAGACTCAACAATAGCGGCGTTTGAGAAGCAAACCGGTATCAAGGTCGCTTCCTACCAGCAGGGGAATTTCAACGATCTACACGACAAGATGGCGACGATGTTCGCGGCGCAGGATGCCTCGTTCGACGTCGTCATGACCTGGGCGGGATGGTCGGCCGAGTTCGGTCAGGCCGGATGGCTCCAAGAACTTGACAAGACGGCAGTGCCGAGTGACCTGATCCAGCCAGCTCTGGACGCTGTCTCGTGGCGGGGAAAGATATACGGCCTTCCCAAATTTGTGAGCGTACAGACAATGTTCTGGAATAAGGATATCTATAAGAAGAATGGGATTGACCCTCACGTCGCACCGGCGAACTGGGATGAATTTGTTAAACTGGCAAAGAAACTAACAACCGGTAGTCAATTCGGGTACGCATGTGACATGGGGAACCCGGCCGGGGCCTATCAGAACTTCTTAAGAATGCTTCTTATCTGCGGTGGCGAGATGTATGATGCGGACTACAATCCGATTTTTGCTGGCGAAGCAGGGGTTGAAGGACTGACCAAACTCGTAGAGCTGCTGCAACTGCACAGAGTGATGGATCCGGCTTCTCTGCAGATCACCAACGCATCTGATCTAGCAGACCTTTTTGCTCGGGGGACGACGGGCATCGTATTCAACTGGCCCTTCCAGTATGCTGTCGCAACGGCAGCCACATCAAAACTGACGAAAGATTCTCTCGGTAACGGTTTGATCCCCGGCATCTCGGTGACATCCGCATCGATCGACGGCTCTGAAGGCTTCGCGATAAACAAGTACTCGAAAAACAAAGAGGCAGCACTGGCCTGGCTCCAGTTTGTGGCAACCGAGACCGTGCAGTTGCAGATCGTCGAAAAAGAGGGATGGTTTCCCGTCTCGAAGAGTGTGCTCGAAGCCCCGACTGCTGTGGCTGCCCTGCCGGTACTCACGACATACAAGGAGACAACTCGCTACGTGACGAAGCGCTACGGCACACCGTGGGGCAACGAATTCGATCAGGCACTGTCCATCCAGATCATCAACGCAATGAATGGAAAAACAAGCCCAAAGGATGCGCTAGCCTCGGCCCAGACGACCGCTCAAGGCCTTGTCAAGAAGTACCTCAAGAAGTAGACGGTATCAGGTGCGAACGATGGCCGGGCTCGCAGAATTAGGACGGAAGCGAGAGACCCGATTCGGGTTGTTGCTGATCACGCCAGCTGTTCTCATCATCGTGATGCTCCTCGGTTATCCGATGGGCTATGCAATCTTCATGTCGTTTCAACAGTGGAACGATAAGCTGGGTGCTGACCACCGTGCCATCGGGCTAGCTAACTACGAGCAACTTGTATCAGACCCGGCCGTTCATGAAGCTATGGGGCTGACGGCGTACTTTTCTGTCATAACGGTGGTGGGCGGAGTTGCGCTTGCGATCAGTATCGCCATCCTACTCAACCGCACGTTTCGAGGCCGCACAATCGTGCGCGTGCTTCTCCTTGTGCCCTGGGCGGTGCCGCCGGTCGTGAACGGCATCATGTGGAAGCTCATTTTTGACGGCAGCGTTGGCATTGCAAACACAATCCTGAAAAGCCTTGGGATCATTAGCGCCAGTGTGCAGTGGCTATCAGATCCGGCAGCGACGATGAACATCCTCGTTTTCGCAGAAACGTGGAAGTTGCTCCCCTTTCTGTGTCTGTTGATGCTCGCTGCGCTGCAGGGGGTTCCGCGGAGCCTTTATCGCGCTGCTGCGATCGATGGTGCCGATGCGTGGAATACGTTCTGGCGGATCACCCTGCCGAACATCCGAGGGCCGTTGATGTTCGCACTGATCGTGCAATCGATGTGGTCGCTCAAGGTGTTCGACACAATTTACGTTCTCACCGGAGGCTCTGGTGGACCGGCTGGCGGAACCACGACGATTAATTTCCTCGCCTACCTGACCAACTTCAGCAACCTCGATCGTGGCTACGGCTCAGCGATGGCGGTCGGAATTATGATTCTTGTCCTGGTCATCGCAGTGTTCTGGATCCTTGTTTTCGGTGGTTTTAACCGGAAGAGACGTGCAGCTGATGCGTGAGTCGTGGTTATCGCGGAACCTGAGGCACCACCTCACCGCGTGGACTTGCGGTGCCCTGGTCATCGTGGTGATGGTCATCTTCCTTGCTCCGTTTGTGTGGATGATCGCATACAGTGTGTATCCATCCACCGCACTCCAGGCTGGGGTGCCAGATTTATCACTCACCAACATCACGCTGGATTCGTACGGGCAACTTTTTTCTGATCCGATGTTTCTTGGGCCCATAGTCAATTCTGTGATCGTTGGACTTTCGACCACAGTCATGTGCATGGCCGCTGGTGCAGCTTGTGCCTACGCCATCGCACGCTTCAGGTTCCGGGGCAGGCAACCGCTCCTGCTCAGCATGATGACCGTGCAAGCTATCCCGGTGATCGTTCTCGCGGTTCCACTGTTCATTCTGCTGCGCTCGGTTGGGCTCTACGACCAGCTCCTTGGGCTTATCGTCACGTACACGGCATTTATCTTGCCACTGGTGATATGGATGCTCGTTAGTTTTTTCGAGGAAATTCCGCCATCGCTGGAACGCGCGGCGCGAATCGACGGTTGCAACCGTCTACAGATCATGTACAAGATCGCTTTCCCACTTGCTGCACCGGGGATGGCCGCGACAGCGATCCTGGCGTTCATCACCAGCTGGAGTGATTTCTTCCTCGCGAAGGTGCTCACCAGCAACACTGCCGTGACATTACCGGTGAAGACTGCGGCATTCCAGGGTCTTTTCGCGATGGACTATACCTCTGCCGCGACCGCTGGTGTCATCACCGCCATCCCGGTTCTTGTTCTTACTCTTGTCGCTCAGAAGTGGATCATCCGTGGCCTTACCGAAGGCGCAGTGAAAGGCTAATTATGGCACAGATCGAACTTATCAGTGTTGGCAAAGTGTATGGCAAGACTCGGCGGGGGAAAGCCGCAGAAAATACCGTATCCGATTTGACCTATGTTATCGAGAGCGGTCACTTTGTCTCACTTCTTGGGCCGTCCGGTTGCGGGAAAACGACAACACTCAATATGATCGCCGGTCTTGAAGATGTTTCATCAGGCGAGATCCTCATCGACGGCCGCAAAGTTGACGACCTGGAGCCAGACAAACGGGATCTTGCATTCGTCTTTCAGGATTATGCGCTGTACCCGCACATGAGCGTGTACGAGAACATAGCGTTTGGCCTGCGCATGCGGAAGGTGCCAAAGCACGAGATCGAGACACGCGTCTCTGATTCAGCATCTCGCCTGGATATTCGATCAGTATTAAAATCGAAGCCGAAGCAACTGTCAGGTGGCCAATGTCAACGGGTTGCGCTCGCGCGCGCGATTGCGCGGAGACCGGCCGTGTTCCTTTTCGACGAACCGCTTTCGAATCTCGATGCGCTGCTTCGCGATCAAACACGAAGCGAGCTGAAACTCTTGCATCGGGAACTCGGTGCCACGAGTGTGTATGTCACGCACGACCAAGAAGAGGCCATGACCTTGTCCGATCGGATCGTGGTCATGAGCCGCGGACGGTTGGAGCAATTCGGCACACCGTTCGAGATCTATCACGAACCCGCAACAGAATTCGTCGCTTCGTTCGTGGGAAAACCCCGAATGAATCTGTTCACCGCGTTGCGAACAAAAAACGGTCGGTACACACTGCCGGGAACAACCTTCACAGTTGACCTGGGAGAGATCGGCCTCGACCGAGTCCGGGTTGGGTTTCGTCCCGAGGAGTGTGAGCTGCGTGTGGTCGAGCCGGGAACACACGGGCACGGTGTCGTGCGATCCGTCGAACCGCTGGGGAACGTTTCCGACGTTCTTATCACTCTCGGAGATCAGCAGTTTATGGTCCGTGTGCCCGGATTTGGTACATGCGCACCCGGTGATCGCGTCGACATCATCACAACTCGAGCACGCATCCACTGCTTCGACCCGACAACATTTCTGCGAATTTCCCGAGGACGCGTCTCCTAAGAAAATGATGCATCAACCAGAACTCAGTCTGCCACCGAGAAACCCTGCGTACCACAGGGCGCTTCGTTTGGGGGTACGCGCCTGCGTCGCGTAGTCAACAAAGACTATGCCGAATCGGCGGGAATAACCCATGGCCCACTCGAAGTTGTCGATAAATGACCACACGAAGTAGCCAGCAAGAGGAATCTCTCTCTCGATCGCGTTCTTACAGGCTTCAATATGCTTGTACAGGTAGTCGGTGCGAGCCTCATCGTTGATTGTTCCATCAGCAGTCACAATATCCTCGTAGGCCGACCCATTCTCGGTAACATACAGCGGTAATTGCGGTGCTTTCTCGTGCGCCATCGTGAGTACGTCAATAAGGCCGTCTGGATGAATTTCCCAGCCCATTTGCGTCTGCGGAGCGTCCGTTTCAATGAATTGAACCGACTCGCTCCCCGGGAAAGCGCTCGCTTTGCTCACCACTGAATCGCCAGCCACGGTGTGGCGGCTGTAATAGTTAATCCCGAGAAAATCTATCGGGGCTGTTATAGTGTCAAGGTCAGTCGATGTGGTGGTCGATGTAAACCAGTCAACCTGGTCGAGATCCGCAATGACATCCGTCGGATAGGTGCCCTTGAAGAGAGGGTCGAGAAAGAAGCGATTGCTCAATCCATCAATTCTGCGCGCAGCATCCCGATCTGCCTCACTGTCGCTCGCGGGATTGACAGAGTACAGGTTGAGTGTGATTCCGACGCGGGCCTCCGGAGCGGCACCGCGAATTCTCGGAACCGCCAGCCCATGCCCCAACAGCAGGTGGTGAGCGGCGTGAGCCGACTGAGTTGCGACCTGCCGGCCGGGTGCATGTACCCCGCTGGCATACCCCAGGAAGGTAGAGCACCACGGCTCGTTGAGAGTGATCCAGTTGGTGACAATATCACCAAGTTCTTCCGCAACAATCGCCGAGTAGTCGGCAAATCGATACGCGGTTTCCCGTTTCAGCCATCCGCCTTTGTCTTCCAGGGCCTGCGGCAGATCCCAGTGGTAAAGCGTGACCCACGGTGTTATCGAGTGTGCGAGAAGTTGTTCGGCAAGATCACGATAGAACCCGAGTCCCGTGCGATTGCCCGGCCCAGTGCCATCCGGTTGGATTCGTGGCCAGGAGATGGAGAATCGATAAGCATTTATTCCCAGGTCGGCTAGCAACGCAACATCTTCGCCGACGCGATGGTAGTGATCATCGGCAATATCACCATTATCTCCCCCCAGGATCGCTCCCGGTTTGCGGGTAAAGGTATCCCAAATACTGGGGCCGCGTCCGCCTTCAGACACAGCACCTTCTATTTGGTATGCAGCCGTTGCAGTTCCCCATACAAACGAGTCACCGAAGTCTGAACGTTGCATTATCATTTCTCCTTGATATTGAGGGTTGTTTGGGAAGTTTTTTTGGAGGGGGAGGGGTGCCCAGTTTTAGGGGGGGGGCTAGTCAGTTATTATTGCCGTTCTTGCTGGGCGCAACGAATATGCGGTGCGCTGCCCCAAACTGCACATTCTTGAGGAGCATATTTTCTCGTTTCTATTGAGACGGGCAACAGTGGTGCAGGCTATGAGACTCTATGGTTGGATGTAGTCAAGCCAGTTCTCGGCAGAGGGTAGGAGGGATTCCAACTCATTCCAGAAGTCATCAGGAAATTCTGCGGTTGCAGCCGTGATCGTTGATTCAATTCGACTTATGTTGCTCATTCCAACGATGGTCGAGCTGCATCGGCGTTCACGGGTAGACCAGCGAATCGCTGCCGTGCTCAAATCCGTTCCCCAACGGCAGCAGACCTCGCGCATTTTGGAGATAGCTACCAGGGTATTCTGCGATGCCGGTCGGTACCCATAGTCGGTCTTTTTCGCGCCCGCATTCGTGAGGATTCCTCCGCCGAGAACGGCAGCATTAACCACTGCCATTCCCCGCGCGGATGCTTGTTCCAGCAGCTCTCCGGCACTTCGATCAACGAGAGTCCAGCGGTTGTGAATGAGCAGGATTTCGAACACACCAAGATTAAGGAATCGTGCCATCGCGTGCACATTTCCTCCCGCCAGACCAATGTGACCAATCTCGCCACGGTCACGCGCGTCGACGAGCGCTTCAATTGCTCCCCCCGGAGCGCTCAGCTGGTTGAAGTCGTGAAACTCTGGATCGTGAAGATGCACAATCGGCAACGGCGTGATACCGAGTCGTTCGCGACTCTCCGCAAGCGAGCGACGAATTCGGTCACCGCTGAAATCATTCCCGTTAGGATCAACTTTTGTCATAACCGTGACATCCGCGGGTATGCCACCATATTTGGTGATCGCCCGCCCGATGCGCAGTTCGCTGCGACCTGCGGCGTAGCCATTCGAGGTGTCAATTGTTCGGATATCGCTGTCAAGGACAGCACACACCAGATCGACCGCGGCTTGCTCTGTGACCGAGTAGCCGAAGTTCTCCGGCATGCTGCCCAGCGGTGCGCCGCCCAGGGTGATGGGACTCACATACAGACCGGTCTGCCCGAGGGGGTTCATGTCCCAGCGCACTATCAAAACTTGGTTGCTGCGTGGACGAGCCCATCTGCGTCAGCAAAGAGCTCGAGTCCGTACGCTTCGCCGATGGGCAGTGCCGAGGCCGGTACCGTTCCATCGAATTCCACGGCAGCGAAACCGGGGGCGGAGAACTGGGGTTCGCGGCGAGACTTCTCCGCGCGATCGAACGAGAAGATTTCGAGTGAACTGTTCCCATCGCGAAGAAAATTTATCTCAAACCCCCGAGGATCGCTCGGCTGGTGAATCCCCGCCATGAGACGGTATCCGAGTTGGCTGAAATAGTCTGTTGTTGTCCGGAGATCCGTGACCGTTTCGGCTATGTGGTCAAACCGTGGTCGGACCGGAGTTCCTAATCTCCAGTCCTTTTCGACCGCATCGCGATCATAGGTCTCCTGGTATTGCAGCGCCCCTTCGACAAGCTCAAGCAACGTGCCATCCGGGTCGAAAAAGAAGGTGATGCGCACACCACCTTCGGCGTTGATCGGCTCCAGATGGAAAGGCACACCGCCAGCGTGGAGACGTGCCACCCGATCATCAAGGTCGGACACTTTAAAGCCAAGGTGACGAAACCCAGTTTGCAGGTCGTCCGGACACCACGTGGAGGCCGGGCCTGCTCCCACTCGAATGAGTCGCAGGGTTGCGGTCACCCCATCGAGAATCGCGGTGTTGGCTGTGACCTTAACGGGTTCGAGGTCGAGGTAGGTCGTGTAGAAATCTACCGAACGGGCGATGTCAGTGACATTGATGAAGACGGATTGAATGGCCACGAGCAGCAGTCCTTTCTGCGAAGCGAGTCAGACCCGAGGGAAGATGACCCTCACCGGTCTAACTATATAACTTTTTGATAGTAAGTTTCTTGCCGCAACCCAGAACCGGGCTCAGCGGGGAGCAAGTCCCGTAAGACATTTGGTCAGCACCGTGCCCAGTACAGAACCGGTTTCAGCGGGGAACGAGGTAGGAATACTCGCTCTCGACGGAACCCACCGGCCAGAACCGGTCTCAGTGGGTGAGCGAGAGTCAAGCCGGTGCTTCAATTCCGGAGCTCTATGACCGTTTAAACCGCTTGCAGGAGATCAGAGTTATGAGCCCATCCTGGTCGCTCACCGCTGTCGCTCAAACCGTTTGTGCGGGATCAGGGTGTGCTGTAGTGCCAACGTTGCTGCTCCCAATGCGGCTGGGTCTAACCCCGGGTCAGACAGTTCAACCGCGACACCGTGCACAGAACGGGTTCTAGCGAGTCGGCTGACAAGATCCCGGATCAATCGGACATAGATAGCACCGGCATCTGCGAATCCAGGTCCGGCAAGGTAGACACGGTCGAGGTCGAGCACATTAACAACCGAAAGAATCGCGGCTGCAACGAATTGGGCCGACTGCTCTATCAGGGCAGTAGCACGCGGTTCACCGCTCGCGGCGGCCCGCGCTATTGCGTTGTAGTCGTGACGCAGCTTGTTGTCACCACCGTGAAGATCTAGTTCAGTAGACAAACCGCGGTTCCTCATCGCCTTTGCGACAATCGCTCGTGGCGCGGCCACCGCCTCCAAACAGCCGCGTGAGCCACACCAGCAATCGGGCCCATTGATATCAACGACCATGTGGCCGATCTCGCCAACGTTAGATGATGCCCCTCGACTAACCCCGCCTCCAACCATGAGCCCCAACCCAAACCCGTTCGACATGTACAGTGTCGCGAAATCCTGTGTTGCGGGGATTCGTCCAACCCAGAATTGCCCCAGAGCAGCGCACGCAGCGTCGTTGTCACGCACAACCGGAAGTCCAATTCGTGATTCGAGTGCTTCCTGAATTGCGAACGAATCCCACTCGTCAGCTGTGACTGACAGGCGTTCCGCACCAGCACCAAGGTCCAGCCCTGCTCCCGCCAGCCCTACCCCGACAACATGGGAAACAGGTATGTCGAGTTGAGTGAAAAGCTGCTTCAACTCCTCTGCTATTCGGACGATCTCAATGCTCGGAGTTTTTTGCCCAAGTCCGGCGGAAACAAGTTGACCGACAACATTGCCGCCCAGGTTGGCAACAACATACGTTAGCCGGGCATCATCCAGTGCGAGCCCCACCGCAAAGCGAGCTTGCGGGTTGAGTTCAAGGATGCTCCGGCGCTTTCCACCGGTAGGGTCACCAAATCCCGTCTCAACCACGAGGTTGTCCTCGATCAATGACTTGACGATCCGTGTAATTGATGTTGCTGTCAGGCCCGACATCTCCGCAAGCTCTATTCTGCTCACGGTTCCACTTGAGCGGATCATGTCGAGAATTGCGCTGCGAGTGTTCTCAGAGGAGGGGCCAAGCCGTCGAACCGAACTCATGCGGTCTCACCAACGATGATGAACGGTTCAGGTGCGCGGTCGTGGGATACCTGATCGCCTGCAATTGCGTCAATAATCCGCGCGCCGATGAGGGTTCCGATCTCGCTGCCCCGGCGATCAAGTGCGGTAATCGATCGCCGGGCGCTTTGGCACAGCGCGGAGTTCGTCCATGAGATGATGGCCACATCTTCTGGCACGCTGATTCCCCTCGTGTGAAACGCCGCGAGAGCTGCCACCGCGTGTACATCGCTGTCAAAAACCAGAGTCACCGGCCCTGCCGCTGATGCTGTTGACCCGGCTGTCAGCGCAGCATCCACGCTGTGTTCGGTCTCCACCACATCGAACAGATCATCGGCCGCAATGGCTTCGATTAAGGCGGTGTTAGACAAGGTCGTGACACGCTCAACTGGTCGAGTTATATAGAAGGCCCGTCGATGAGGGCGCGCAGCGAGAAAGCGCCGAAGAACCGATATCGATGCGGCAAGGTCAACAATCACGGCCGGAAAGTCCACGTCGAGAGTTGCGTCCACGACAGCAGCGAATGGCATCCCCAGCGAGCGCAGCAGCTTCACACGACGGTCGTTAGCGCGAACTTCCAGCAGGACTACTCCAGAAATCCTGCCAACACGGGCCCAGTGACGATACAACTGTTCCTCGCTCTGGCCATCCGCAATCACCTTCGTGATGAGACTCATCCCATTCTGGATTAGTAGGTCAGCGAGCGCATGAACAAGCGAGTCAAGGAAATGGTCACCGTTACCACTAGCCGGGATGGCGAGTGCAATTCCGCTCATCAACTCACCCCATTCGATTGTTGGCTAGTAGCGGCCCAAACGCTACCACACATGGCTGCCAGTTGCATCACAGTCGGTCGTGACACCCACCAACTTCCTATCGGATGGCACCTGCTGCCATCCCTCGCTCAAAGTGTTTCTGCAGTGCGACGTATGTGACTATCGTCGGAATCGCTGTGACAACTGCTGCGGCAAGGATCTTTGGAATGTCATCGTTGTACTGGCGTCGGAAGAAATCCGGTAAAAGAGTCACCACTCCCATGTCATCACTGGACAGGAACACCTTTGGAAGGAGGTAAGAGTTCCAGGCGTTGATGAGAACCAAGACAATCAGAGCGACCGCCATCGAACGTGAAAGTGGTACGAGAATCGACCAGAACACGCGAAATGTGCCAGCACCATCAAGACGTGCGGCCTCGAACAGTGTGTCTGGGATGCCATCCACGTAGCCACGGGTGATGAGCACTGTAAAAGGAATCTGAAGGGCTGCGATAGGAAGTATTACCGACCAAAATGTGCCAAGTAGGCCGAGCTGTACGGCCGTCGCGTACAACGGTGCAATTAAAACAATCTCGGGCAGCGTCAAAGCTACCATCATCATCCAGAACAGAACTTCCTTGCGCCAGACTCGAAGCTTTGAAAATCCAAATGCCGCTGTCATGGTCGCCAGATAAATGAGTATGATCGATCCCCCCGCGACGATGGCAGAGTTCAAGAAAAACTGGAGAAACCCTGGTACACCAATAACCGCTGCATAGTTCCCCCATCCTCCTCCGGCAAATGACCGTGACACCATCGTATAAATCGGGATAAGGAAGGGAACTGCCGCGATCGTGACTCCAAACTGCAGAAAGAGTCGTGCTCGAAGCGAACGGGTTTCAAACATCATTCATGCCCTAACTGACAGGAGCTCGTTCACGAGCACGGAGTTGAATAATTACGGATACTGATATTGCAATAATAATCAGGATCACTGACATTGCGGTCGCTAGGCCGAGATTGCGTGACGTTCCTGCGGTCTCTGCATAGATCATGGTACCGAGGAATTCGGATGAGTGTGCCGGACCTCCCTGAGTAAGCAGCCACACACTATCAAAGAGTTTGAGTGCGGTAATGAAGTTCAGTATCGCCAACGAAACGGTGATTGCTTTAAGATTAGGTACAACAATCGAAAACAAGATTCGCAAATTTCCTGCACCATCGATCCGGGCTGCCTCAAGCATTTCCGGGTCAATCTGGGCCATGCCCGCATAGTAGAGAATGAATCCGAAGCCAACCGAACCCCAACAGCCGACAAGTGTTACGACAAGTAGCGATGTAGTCGACTGCCCGATCCATCCCTGTGTGAAAAAACCCAAACCAAGACCCTCAAGTATGTGATTAAATGTGCCATCTGTCTGCCAGACCTGAATATGCGCTGGTGCGAGAGTTGCTGGTGCGACTACGACCGGGATGACGATGATGATCTTGTAAATGTTCGCCAAGAAGATTCTTGAATGCATCGCCGCAGCAAAGAGGACACCCCCGATGACCTGGGCGGTGAAAACGGCAACAAAGTAGATTATAGTGTTGAAAATAGCACTCCAGAAAATCGGATCACCGAGAATCTGGAGATAATTTTTGGCACCAACTGGAATCATGGGACGTCGGCCACCTCCCCATTCAAAGAAGGAAAGGTATCCAGCGTAGAAAATGCTGTAGTAAATGAGTCCAACCGAGATGATAAAACCGGGAAGAATCCATGCGAGCCCCCCAGGGAGGAGATGGATGACCCGTCGCCGGTTCTGTCCACCTCGTCTTGGTGCTCTGAGGGTAGCCAGTAACGAACTGCCACCCCCGGTTGTCGTTACGGTCATAGCAGATGTTTCGCCCAACCCGTGCACCAGAGCCTAGCCGACACCCACGGTACTCGTTTTGGACGATTTCTGCTGCCCCGCCGCAATATCTTCAATCGACATCTTGACGGTCGGATCAAGAACCTGCTGAATTGCCACCACCATCGCGTCTAGTGTCTCCTTGGTGGCCTGCCACTGGCGAGACTGAGTAGTGGCAGTACTGTCCGCAATCAACTTCTCAATGAGAGGTTTTTGTACAGCATTGTTGGCCAGTGTCAGTGTCGACCAGTCCGGAGTCACTCCCTGAAGAGAGGGCAAAAGATCGAGCGCGTTTGCGACGTTCTGCTGTCCATTTTTTGACATCGTCATCCATGCGACAAAGGTTTTTGCCGCCGCGATATTCGGGGATTCAGCATTGATCGCAAGTCCGTAGTCGACCTCGCCAAAGTATGCGGAACCCTTGCCCTTACCTGCGACATCTGGGAATTCAGCTGGCAATTGAACGAAACAAGTTGGGTTACTGACACCAGCCGCCTCCATAGCATTTTTACATGAGTTAGCACCAGCGTATTGCGTGTACCAGAAACCCATCTGTACCATCGCGGTGTCGCCCTTCATAAATGAATTATTTGCAAGTGGGTACTGACCACCATCCAACACGTTGGAAGCAATGATGCCATCCTCCTTCATCTTTTTAAAAATTTGGAGAACTTGAATGCCTTCCGGATCATTCCACTTAGCTCTACCTGTCGCTGCCTTAATGAAATATGAAGGATCCACTGAATTCGCAATCGAGTGATACATCTCGGTCGGGAAAGTATCGGCACCGCCAGCACCCATTGTCAGACAAGCCTTGCCAATAGCGGTAACCTTCTTGCACGTTGTGACCCACGAGTTGTAGTCAGTCGGTATCGCAGCTCCGGCTTCCTGAAGGATGTTTTGGTTGACCCATATGAAGCCTGCCGCCATCCCACCCAGTGGCAACGCAACCTGTCGGCCTTTTGAGTCGGTGAGCTGTTTGGCATAACTGGCACCAAATTTTGATTCCCAGTCTGACCCGAGTGTCTCTTTCGCAAGAGGTGCGACATCAATCGCGTATGATCCCCATTCGTCTGCGGATCCGCCAGCAGGTGAAAGATCAAAAACATCCGGCCCCTTACCCGAGTCGAGGGCAGGCGTCAGTGACGTGCGGAAATCGACGTTTTCAAAGTTCTTGTACGTAACCTTGATATCCGGGTATTCCCTGTTAAAAGCGGCAATGTACTGCTCGGCCACGGGAGTGTCCGGGGTCCAGCCCCACCACGTGAGCTTACCCGAGTTGGCAGGTGCAGCCGAGGCATCACCACTGCCCGCGTTCGTGGCACATCCGGTGAGCACCAGCGACACGACAACGATCCCTGTGAGTGCTGTGTCTCTAATCTTCGTCATTTTGCTCCTCATCACTTCCTTGGGGTGGGGGCGGATAGCCGACGCCTGATGACCTGGTGCGTAGAGACTACCGAAGCAGATGGCAAACTACAAGTACTTACAATACTTTTGTTACTTTTTGAACGGGAGCGCTAGGTGTACTCGGTCATTTGTTGGTGACAGTTGGGTGATTGGGGGTTGGCTTGCGGGGGTGGTGTGGTCTCGGGTGTGGTTGTAGTGGTTGAGTCAGGGTGTGTGGGCGTTGCTGTGTTTCTGGTTGGGGGTGAAGGGCTACCGGTAGGCCCGTCCTTTTTGCGGGGTGTGGTTGAAGCGTTTGGCTTTGCTGTTTTGTCGGGGCGGGTGTGGTCGGGTCAGGATGTGTGTTGTCTGGAGTGCGGCGAGCATGGTCTGGAAGTTGCGGGAGTGAGGGTAGTTCAGCGCGTTGTTGGTCATGACCTGGTGGATGCGGATGCGGTGGCTGGCGAAGAACTTGGCGGCCTTGGCGAGGAACGCGGCGCAGGTTGGGCCCTTCTCATCCGGCAGGACGCGGGCGAATGCGAGCCGGGAGTGGTCCTCGACGGTGACGTGGAGGTAGTCCATGCCAGGCTTGGCTGACTGGGTCTGGCTGCGGTTGTGGTCGATTGTGTCCGGCCCGTCGAGCCGCCAGCGGCCACTGTCGGGGATGCGGCCGAGTTTCTTCACATCGATGTGGACCAGGGCCCCGGGCTGTTGGCGTTCATAGCGCAGCTGCGTGCGGCGGGATGCACGGATCCGGATACCGGTCACGGGATCGAGCTCGTGCAGCGCCGGCAGACCGGCGCGGGCGATGATCCGAGACGCCGTCGACGGGCTGACCCCGACACGACGCGCCAGCTCGTCCCGACCCAGCCGTTCGAGCTTGTCAAGTTGTGTGTGTAAGCGGGTGGCGTCTCGGGGGTTAGAGGTAGCGGTTGATGCGTTCGGGGTGGACGAGTGAGAGCTGTTCGAGGGCTTTGATCCAGTTCGTGACGACTTGCCCTTCGACCAGGCGGCCCTCGGTTTTGCGTTTCGAGCCGCGGTGTAGGCCGCGTTCCTTCGCCCGGTCGGCGGCTCGCTTGTCTTCGATGTTGCAGATCGCGAGCCAGAGCAGCTTCACG
>NAEP01000046.1 GCA_002529645.1 Candidatus Lumbricidiphila eiseniae
GGTGGCACGTTGACGTGCACGGCTGGCTCGTATGTGGTGACGCAGGCTGATGTTGATCAGGGTCGTATTGAGGGCCGGGCATCTGCCTCTGGTCAAGCCCCAACTCCCGCAGGGGGGACAGCCCCGATCCGAACGACCTCGGAGACCTCGTCTTCCGGGGTGGTGACGGTGACGCAGACTAAGGGATTGTCGGTTGTGTGGGGTGCTGCTCCGACGGCGGCGCCTCGTGCGGGTGATCGTGTGTCGTATTCGTTTGTTGTGACCAACACGGGGAATGTGACAATGTCCGAGGTTCGGGTTGAATATGCTGGGGTGTCGGGTCCTTCCTTGAATGTTGTGTGCCCGACTCAGTCGTTGGCTCCGGGTGGCACGTTGACGTGTACCGGGTCGTATACGATGACGCAGGATGATGTTGATGGTGGTCGTGTTTCGGGCGCTGTGAGGGCCTCTGGTCAGGCTCCGACACCGGCGGGAGGAACCGCTCCAGCACGGACAGTGTCGCAGGTTATCACGGGGACTGCGGTGATTACACACTCTCCGGGGTTGTCGATTGTCAAGAGCGCGGCTCCGGCGACGGTGTCTCGTGTGGGTGAGAGTGTGTCCTACTCATTTGTTGTGACCAACAACGGAAACGTCACAATGTCTGATATCCGAGTTGTGGACAACCTGGCGGATTCGGCGTTGACGGTCACCTGTCCGGCTACCGGGCAGCCGTTGGCTCCGGGTGGCACGTTGACGTGCACGGCTGCGGCGTATGCGGTGACGCAGGCCGATGCTGATCGTGGTCGTATTGCGAGCACTGCGGTGGCCTCCGGTCGGGCTCCAGCTGTGGGAGGACTCGATCCGGAGCGGACGGTGTCGGAAGGCTCATCCTCCGGAGTAGTGACGGTGACGCAGACTAGGGGATTGTCGGTTGTGAGGAGTGCTGCTCCGGTGACGGCGTCTCGTGCGGGTGATCGCGTGTCCTACTCGTTTGTTGTGACCAACACTGGAAACGTGACGATGTCTGATGTTCGGGTTGTGGATGAGTTGGTGGCTCCTGCGGGTCCTGCGTTAAACGTGACGTGTCCGACTCAGTCGTTGGCTCCGGGTGCGACGTTGACGTGTACGGCTGCTGGTCCCTATGTGGTGAAGCAGGCTGATGTTGATCGTGGTCGTGTTGAGAGTCGGGCGGTGGCTTCTGGTCAGGGTCCAACTCCGGCGGGAGGGACTACTCCTGAGCGGACGGTGTCGGAAGGTTCCTCTTCGGGAACTGTGACGATTGCCCATACCCCGGGATTGTCGGTTGTCAAGAGTGCGACTCCGGCGAGGGTGTCTCGTGCGGGTGAGAGTGCGTCCTACTCGTTTGTTGTGACCAACACGGGGAACGTGACGATGTCCGATATTCGGGTTGTGCATGAGCTGGTGGCTCCTGCCGGCCCTGCCTCGGCTGTTGTGTGTCCAGCTGCTGGGCAGCCATTGGCTCCGGGTGCCACACTGAGGTGTACGACTGCTCCGCATGCGGTAAGACAGGCTGATGTTGATCGTGGTCGTGTTGTGGGTCACACGGTGGCCTCAGGCCAGGCTCCAACTGTGGGAGGAGTCGCTCCTGAGCGGACGGTGTCGGAGAGATCATCCTCCGGGACAGTGACGGCTGCGCGTGCTCCGGGGTTGTCGGTTGTGAAGAGTGCGACTCCGACGAGGGTGTCTCGTGCGGGTGATCGTGTGTCGTATTCTTTTGTTGTGACCAACACGGGGAACGTGACGATGTCTGATATCCGGGTTGTGGATGACCTGGTGGCACCTGCTGGTCTTGCCTGTTCAGCTGCTAGTCAGACCTTGGCTCCGGGTGACACGCTGACGTGTGCGGCCGGCCAGTATGTGGTGACGCAGGCTGATGTTAGGCGTGGTCGTATTGCGGGCACGACAAAGGTATCGGGTCAACCGGTGACTCCCGCCGACGGCGCGGTACCGTCACGTACTGTGGCGGAGCCCTCGTCTGCTGACACCGGGGTCGTTGAGGTTATTGTGCCGAAGTCTGCTGCGAGTGGTTTAGCTCGAACCGGAGTCAGTCCGCTCATTCCGTTCGGTGGTGCCGGGGTGTTGATGCTTCTCGGTGGTGTGATTCTCCTCATCGCACGACGTCGTCAGGCTGCGAGCGCGCCACATACCACAACATAAAGGCCCGGTTTGCAGCGGTCGGTAACAAAACCCCGACCGCTGCAGGCCGGTCGTGCGCTGGGAATTCCCGACTGGGTTCGTACGAAGTTGAGAACTCGTGCCCGAGGATAGCGCTCGAGCTTGGGAGATGGGGAGTGTCAGCCGTAGAACCCGCGCAGCAGTGCTTCGGTTCCGGCGAGATGTTCCGCCATGGCAGATGCCGCGGCATCCGGCTGGCCACCTAGTACGGCCCTGACGATGGCAGCGTGCTGCTTGTTGGAGTGGGCGATGTTGGGGGTGAGCAGGGGAAACCCATCGAGCAGTTCATTGACGCGTGCACGAATATCCGCGACGAGGGGGATAACGCTGGGTGCACCGATAATCTCCGCAAAGAGCAGGTGTAGGCGGGAGTCAGCGATACGATAGGTCGCGAGGGCGGCACCCTGACACTCCTGGTGGGCCCGCCAGATGCGGTCACGATCGCTTGCGCTGAGAGTACAGTCCGCGCTGCGCCGCGCAACGCCGACCTCCACTACCGAGCGGAGAGTGAGGGTGTCGGTGAGTCCGGCTGCGAAGAGCAAGGTATCCTCCCGATCTGGCACGGGGGACAGAGACGGGAGGATGTCCGCGACGAACGTTCCACCGTTACGGCCTCGTCGGGACACCACCCACCCGGCTTCGGTGAGCGAGCCAAGGGCTTCGCGAAGCCTGTTGCGACTGATATCAAGCATGCTCGCAAGCTCACGTTCGGTCGGAAGGCGTTCACCGGGGGCGATCAGACCCAAGCGGATCGACTGTAACAGTCGCTGCAGGGTTTCTTCAAAGACATTCGCGCTGCGTGGAGCGGTGAGGAGCAATGCAGCGCTCAGGCGCCTACTAGGACCCTCTGTTCGGGTCGCATCGGTAGCGCTGGGCGCACTGGATACACCGGGTGCTGTGGGTTGGTCGGGTGTTTCGGGTCGATCGGGTGTTTCGGGTGTTTCGGGTGGAATCGGGGCCCGTGGGTCATCCATCATCTGATCCTGAGTGTGCCCACCGCGACGGTATTTTCCGGGAAAGGAGGGAGAGGGGGAAAGAGGCCTGTGTCATAGCGGTGTGACGTAGGCCGAGCTGATTCCTCCGTCAACGAGAAACGTCGAGCCCGTGATAAACGACGAATCGTCACTCGCGAGGAACGCGACAGCCGCGGCGAGCTCCTCAGGTTCTGCAAAGCGGCCAACTGGAATGTGCACAAGTCGCCGCTGCGCACGTTCCGGATCCTTCGCGAACAGTTCTTGGAGGAGAGGGGTGTTCACCGGTCCCGGACAGAGCGCGTTGACGCGGATACCCTGTCGCGCGAACTGCACTCCAAGTTCGCGGCTCATTGCCAGCACTCCGCCCTTGGAGGCGGTGTACGAAATTTGCGAGGTCGCTGACCCCAGCACAGCCACGAAAGACGCCGTGTTAATAATCGAACCGCGTCCCTGCTTCACCATGTGCCTAATCGCGGCGCGCGAACAGAGATAGACCGATTTCAGATTGACATCCTGCACCTTCTGCCAGGCGGGCAACTCTGTGGTCTCGATCGAATCATCATCGGGCGGGGAAATGCCCGCGTTGTTGAACGCAACATCAACCGACCCGTAGACGCGGGCGGCTTCGTTGAAGAGATGGTTCACCTCGGTCTCTTCTGTCACGTTGACCCGCACAAAGAGTCCGTCAACAAGGGATGCCGCAGACTCTCCTGCGGTAGCATCCATGTCACCAATGACAACGCGAGCGCCCTCAGCAGCGAATCGTTTGGCGGTGGCGAGCCCGATGCCTGATCCGCCGCCGGTGACGATGGCAACCCGGCCAGCAAGGCGCTGTGTGAGATCGAGACGAGGGATGGTCATAATGCTCCTTCGGAGGATGCGGCAGTATCAACGGGCGGTTGCGGGTGGCGAGGGATGGTCATCATGCTCCTTCGGGGGACGCGGGAGTTGTGAGCACTGTACCGGTGGCCCCGGGATAGGGATCAACGGCAATAAATACATTCTTGGTTTCGGTGAATGCGAGTGGCGCGTCGGGACCGAGTTCCCGACCGAGCCCGGACTGTTTGAATCCACCAAACGGGGTGGAGTAGCGCACCGAGGAGTGTGAATTTACTGAAAGATTTCCCGCTTCCACAGCGCGAGCAACGCGGATGCCGCGGCTGAGGTCACGGGTCCAGATTGACCCCGACAACCCGTAGCTGCTCGCGTTCGCAAATTCGATGGCATCAGCCTCATCTTCAAACGGGAACACCGATACGACAGGGCCGAAGATTTCCTCGCGTGCGGCACGGGCATCACGAGCCGGGGTGAGCACGGTCGGCGGGTACCAGTTCCCGAGGCCCGTGGGGGCGGTGCCGCGGAACGCGACATCCCTCTCATCCGGAACGAACGCGGCCACTCGGTCACGATGGCTCGCGGTTACCAGCGGCCCCATCTCGGTGCCCTCGGCCGTCGGGTCGCCGACAACGACACCCTGCACGGCAGGCTCAAGCAGTTCCATGAACCGATCGTAGACGTTCCGCTCGACGAGGATGCGGCTGCGCGCGCAGCAGTCTTGTCCGGCATTCTCGAAGACACCGTAGGGCGCGGTGGCCGCCGCTTTTTCCAGATCAGAATCGGCGAACACGATATTCGCGGACTTGCCACCGAGCTCGAGGGTGACCCGAGTAATCTGCGTGGCACAGCCCGCCATAATGCGGCTGCCCACCTCGGTTGACCCCGTGAATACGATCTTACGAACCGTCTCGCTGGTGACAAACCGCTCGCCCACCACCGAACCTTTACCGGGCAGCACCTGGAACAACCCCTCGGGCAGTCCTGCCTCGAGACCGAGCTCCGCGAGTCGGATGCTTGTCAGGGGGGTCCACTCGGCGGGCTTCAATACGACCGCGTTGCCCGCAGCGAGTGCGGGTGCAAAGCCCCACGACGCAATCGGCATCGGAAAGTTCCACGGTGTAATAACGCCCACGACGCCGAGTGGCTCAGCAAATGTGACATCCAAGCCACCCGCAACAGGGATCTGCCGCCCAAACAGTCGTTCCGGGGTTGCCGAGTAGTACTCGAGCACGTCTCGAACATGGCCTGCTTCCCACCGAGCCTGGCCGAGAGGATGTCCCGCATTCTGCACCTCCAACCCCGCGAGTTCTTCGATCGCGTCATCCACCGCGTCCGCGAAACGGCGGAGCAGCCGCCCCCGATCGGCGGGGGAGACCGCCACCCACTCGCGCTGTGCGCGGGAGGCGCGGGCAATTGCAGCATCCGTGGCCTCGACCGTCGTGGCCTCGACCGTGGTCACGATAGATTCAGTGGCGGGATTGATGATGGTGTAGCTCATGCCGAGGTTCCTGTCGGGTGGGGAGGCGTGCAAAGGTGTTCTCGGGCAGCCCGGTATGCCCGTGCCGCCCTGATGAGCTCGCGGAAAATTCGCCGGTCGGACTGGTCTTCTTCCGGATGCCACTGCACTCCAATGGCAAAGTTCACTCCGGTGCACTCGACGGCCTCAATAACCCCGTCGGCGGACACCGCGGTCACCCGCAGATCGTGCGCGAGGGTGTCAACCGCCTGGTGGTGATAGACGGGAACGGTTATGTCCGGTTCTGAACCGTGCAGGATCGAGGCAAGAGTCGAGTCCGGCTTTATCGTGACCGGGACCCTGCCAAACTGTCCAGCACCGGGTTGATACGCCTCTGTGCCCACAGTGTCGGGCAGGTGTTGGATGAGGGTTCCGCCGAGCGTGACGTTCAGCAATTGCATGCCGCGACAGATGCCGAGCAGCGGCAAGTGTGCCTCGAGTGCCGCCGCAATGAGCTGCTGTTCCCACTCATCACGATCGGTGCGCGGGGCGCTCGTGCGCTCGTGCGGACTCTGGCCGTATCGGGCTGGGTCAACGTCGGCACCACCGGTGATGATGAGTCCGTCGAGGGCAGCGAGCACCGAGCGGGCGATGTGCGCGGTGACCGGCTGCGGCGGCAGCAGGATCGCGATGCCACCGCAGTCGGTCACCCCGTCGAGGTACACCTTCGGCAGGAATGAGGCGGGCACGTCCCAGACGCCCGTCTGCGTCTGTTCGAGGTAGGTCGTCACGCCGATCAGCGGGGCGGTGGGGGTACCCGGAACCGGTGTGGTGGTGGCACCCGGAGCCGGGGTGGTGACCTCCGGCATCGAGTCATCCAGATCAGAGTCGTTCAAAGCCACGCACCCGCTCCCAGTCTGTGATCGTCGCCCCGAACGCGGCCAGCTCTACGCGGGCGTAGTTGAGGTAGTGGTCGACAACTTCGTCGCCGAATGCCTCGCGGGCAACGACTGATTGTTGGAACAGGTCGGCGGCTTCGGCCAGAGACGCCGGGACCCGCGACACACCGCTCTCGTAGGCGTTACCGGCGAAGGCATCTTCGAGTTCAAGCTTATGGTCGATACCGTACAGACCCGCGGCGATCATGGCCGCGACGGCGAGGTACTGGTTGACGTCACCACCGGGTACTCGGTTTTCCACGCGCATTCCGTGCCCGTGGCCGACAACACGGTAGGCGCAGGTGCGGTTGTCCAGTCCCCAGGCAAGGGCCGTGGGTGCAAACGAGCCGGGCACGTAGCGTTTGTAGGAGTTGATGTTGGGAGCCTGGAAGAGCGTGAACTCTCGCATGAGGGCGAGCTGGCCAGCAAGAAACTGTCGAAAGAGGGGGGACATCCCGTGCGGAGCATCCCGGTCAGCGAAAACGGCACTGCCATCGGTGCCACGCAGGCTGATGTGGATGTGGCAACTGTTTCCCTCCCGCTCGTCAAATTTTGCCATGAAGGTGAGCGATGCACCGTGCTTGTCAGCGATCTCTTTCGCACCATTTTTGTACACCGAGTGATTGTCGCAGGTGGTGAGTGCCTCGGCGTAGCGGAATGAGATTTCCTGTTGGCCGAGGTTACACTCCCCCTTGACTCCTTCGCAGTACAGGCCGGCGGCATCCATCGAGTTGCGGATATCGCGCAGCATCGGCTCCATCCGCGTCGACGCGAGCAGAGCGTAGTCGATGTTGTAGTCGCTGGCCGGGGTGAGGTCACGGTAGCCCTTGCGCCACGCCTCGCGGTAGGTGTCGTTAAAGACAAGAAACTCCAGTTCGGTGCCGACAAACGCGGTGAGGTCACGTTCGGCCAGGCGCGCCAATTGGCGCTGCAGGATGCGCCGGGGTGATGGTTCGACCGGGGAGGCGTCTGACCAGCGCAGGTCGGCGGTGACCAGGGCGGTTGCTTCCAGCCAGGGGACCAGTCGCAGGGTGGTGAGGTCGGGGACGAGCACCATATCGCCGTATCCGCGCTCCCAACTCGACATCGCATAACCGCCAACGGTGTTGTTCTCAACGTCCACTGCGAGGAGGTAATTGCAGGCCTCGGCACCGTGTTCGGCGATGTCCTCAAGGAACAGTCTTGCGGATGTGCGTTTGCCGACAAAGCGTCCCTGCATGTCGGCGAAGGCGACGATGACGGTGTCAACCTGTCGAGCATCAACGGTCGTGCGTAGGTCGTCGAGGGTGAGGTATCCGGTCGGCGGGTTCATCGGTGATTCCTCCGTACGTGGGCGGCCCGGGGATGGCCGAGGTGGGAACCCCGCTGCAAAAAGGTCTTGCTTCCGACCATTACATCACAGGAGGGACGGGTAGCGGTATGGTTGCGGCAGCCGGATTCGGCGACTTCGCAGCTTCCGGTTGGTGATGAGGTCGCTAGGAAAATGCAAAAAGGTCTGTACTCCGACCTTTTTGCCGTCTATAGTCATCCCCAGCATTGCAGTTCGAACAAGCCAACCTCCCTGCTTGGGACGAGCCTATGAGGAGACCAGTATTCATGTCGAAAGATACTCTGAAAACATCAGGTGCAACATACACACGAGTCGATAGCGGCTATTTTGAAAAACGTCGGCTTGCGCGGTCAACGGGGGTGTGGGGCCTCTGGGGCCTTGCCGTCGCCGCGGTTATCTCGGGCGATTTCTCAGGATGGAATGCCGGGTTGACGTTTGGTGGCTTTGGCGGGATGCTCATTGCCTTTGCCATTCTCATCGTCATGTACTACGGGCTTATCTTCGCCATCGGAGAGATGTCCTCGGCGATGCCACACACGGGTGGGGCCTACTCGTTTGGGCGAGCGGCGATGGGCCCGTGGGGCGGTTTCGTGACGGGTCTTGCCGAGTCGATTGAGTATGTTGCAACAACCGCCGTTATCGTCTTCTTCTCGGCGTCATACGCAGACTCCATCGCGAAAGATCTTCTGGGTATCACAACCGAGGGAACCGTGCTTCCAGGATGGCTGTGGTACGTCATTCTCTACGTCGTGTTCATCGCCATCAACGCCGCAGGAGCGAAAATCTCGTTCGTGTTCGCCATCGTTGTCTCGATCATCTCGATTACGATCATCCTGGTGTTCTCGGGGATGGCAGTCTTCAGCGGTGCGTTCTCGTGGGACAAGCTGTGGGACATTGCCGCGGATGCCGGACAATCGGCGTTCCTCCCACACGGCATATGGCCCGCTCTTCTCTTCACGCTACCGTTCGCGATGTGGTTCTTCCTCGGGATTGAGGAGTTGCCACTGGCTGCTGAGGAATCACACAATCCGGTCCGGGACATCCCTCGCGCCGGACTGATTGCGCGCGGTACGCTCATTGTCACCGGTCTGCTCGTGCTTTTTCTCAACACCGGTGTGGTCGGGGCTGGCAAGACCGGTGAGAGTGGTGAGCCCCTGCTAGACGGATTCCGAGTCATATTCGGAGACGGCGCGAAATCGGCCGCCGCTGTCCTCTCACTGTTCGCGCTCATTGGTCTGCTCGCCTCGCTGCAGGGGATCATGTTTGCCTACGGACGTAACATGTATTCACTCTCCCGTGCCGGGTACTACCCGAAGTTCTTCTCACTGACGGGAAAAC
Organism: Candidatus Lumbricidiphila eiseniae; assembly: GCA_002529645.1. Lineage (GTDB taxonomy): Bacteria > Actinomycetota > Actinomycetes > Actinomycetales > Microbacteriaceae > Agromyces > Agromyces eiseniae. The sequence continues at coordinate 9,052 of NAEP01000046.1, forward strand.
GGCAGACACCCTGGGTTGCACTTATTGTGGGGGCGGTGATCGGGTTTGTTGCGCTCGTCGTTGTAGATCTGCTCAAGGCGGCGGGTGGCGATGATGGCGCTGGTGCGACCGCCGGTTCAATTGTGCTCAACATTGCAGTGTGGGGGGCGGTCGTTGCCTACCTCATGCAGATGGTGTCGTTTGTTATTCTGCGTCGCCGGTTCCCGAACGCGAAGCGTCCGTATCTGAGCCCCTGGGGCGTGCCCGGTGCCGTTGCGGCGGGTATTATTGCGGCACTCATCTTCGTGGGTACTCTCATCAACACAGCATTTCAACCGGCGATTATTGCGATTGCCGTTGTCTACGTTGTGATGCTTGCCTTCTTTGCCCTCTGGGGACGGCACCGGCTCATTCTGTCACCGGAGGAAGAGTATGCGATTACCGGTGGGTTACACGGCGATCCGCAGGAGGAGGGCCTTGGCGGTGCCGTAGAGAGTGAAATTCTCGCCGCCGGGAAGAAGTAGTCGCACAGCTCAGATGGTGGATGCCTCGGTGGCAGTGTTCCCCGGGGCATCCGTCGGGGTGGGGTGGCGGTGCGGCTTTATCGATGCTCTCTCCTACAGGCCAAGTTCATCCATCAGTGGTTGAACAGCAACCGGCTGCCCACCCCCGAGTGCTGATCGCCGGACTGCCTCCATGATGCACAGAGTTTCGAGTCCTTCATTGAGATTCGGTGAGTAATCTGTTCCGGTGTGGAGCGCATCGGCAAAATACTGCAGGTAGTTCGCGAATTCTCCATAGTGCATGCCGTGCACTTCGTTGTTGAAGTGGTAGTGCCGGTATTCATACAGCATGTCTTCAACACGCTCCACTCCGTCTTCGCCGACGTAGCTGTACTCCATATCATGGTATTTTGCGAGAGAAGTCCCGTGTGTTCCGTAGAGCAGGCACTCGATCGAATTGCGTGCACGGGGCAGTTCATGGGCTCCGTAGTGCCCGAAAGCTCGTCCGATCTTCCCGCTTGTGCTCACGGCGTGTACGGAATATATATCGAAAGATGTGCACCCGTTTTCTCGGGCGAGGGCCGAGTGAGTACCCACCGCAGACACGGTTTCAATCGGACCCAAGTACCAGCGGAGCAGGTCGAGCGGATGGCTCAGGCCTAAGAAAACCCAATCGCTCTTCGCCGCGATCCACGGTCGGCCGTTGTAGTACCAGTCCATTCGGTGTGTGTACTGGGTCTCTACGACCTCAATAGGTCCAATTTCTCCGCGTTCAAAGGCACGGCGCTGACGCCGGAGCGATTCAAAAAATCTGCTGCTCTGGCCCACAAATAGTTTGCGCCCCGTGCGCCGTCCGGCCGCAAGAACCTGTTGTGCAATCTCAAAGTCGTTGACAACGGGTTTTGTGCACACAACGTCTTTACCCGCTTCGAATGCGGCGATAATCTGTTCACCGTGAACGGGATCGGGAGTGTAGATCCCCACTATGTCAACGGCGGGATTGTTGAGGAGCTCCGCATAAGATGTTGTGAACATCACCTCTGGTAGATCCTTGGCGACGCTGTTACACGTCTCCGGGTCAAGATCACAGCCGACTACGGGGCGAACTCTGGTCGTTCTCAGTGCGGCCAATAGTGCTGTTCGTCCTTCGTGAAGGCCCACGACCCCGAGTCCGAGTCGTTCTGACGCTGGTACGGATTCATCAACCGGGTATGAATGGACTCCTCGCGCGATTCGTGGGTAATACCCGGTGGGATGAGTCATCCTATACCTTTCTGTCGTCTAACAGTGTTCACATGCAGTGTGTTGAGGAGAGGTAGTTTGCACAGAACACGCAGCTACTTTGTTGCACCGGCTGTGAGACCGGCAATGATCCGGCGTTGCATGAGAGCAACGAGAATGATGATGGGGATAATCATGATCGCTGCGTAGGCACTCATGAGATCCCAGGGACGGGCCGCTGCACCGCTGTTCTCCTGGTTCAACTGGACAAGCCCAACCGTCAGTGTTCGAGAGGCGGAAGACGACGAAAAAACCAGCGGGTAGAAAAGCTCATTCCAACTTGTAATAAAATTGAGAAGAAACATCGTAATAAATGCAGGTCTCATCAGGGGCATGACAATGAGCTGAATTGTTTGCACAAAATTAGCTCCATCAATATAAGCAGCATTTTCGAGATCGGCCGGGATCTGTTTGATAAATGAAACCATCAGCCATGCAGTCATGGGAACCAGAACGCTTGCTTCGAGAAGAACCAGTCCGCCGACGGTGTCGACCAATCCGAGTTTTGCGTAGAGCTGAAACAGGGGGATGGTGGTGGCAATCTGCGGCAGCGCCATTGTCAGCAACAGCAACAGCATGAGGGCACCCGATCCGCGGAATTTTAGTCGCGCGAACGCGTACGCGGCAAAAAAAGCAAGGAAAACTGAAGCGAGAGAGGAACTGAGCGCGAATATGAGCGAATTTCGCAAGTACTCGATTCCAGGTCCCTGCTGCAGTGCCCGTTCGAAGGATTGTAGTGTGGGGTGAAGGGTGAAAAGAGTGGGTGGCGATGATAGATTTTGATTCGGTGGTAGCACAGAAGACAGTAATATCCAGTATACTGGTATCCCGAAAATAATCAGAAAAGCTACCAGTCCGATATAGGGCACAATTTTCGTGAAACGTGAGCGCACTACAGTTCCACCTCAAATTTCCTGAAACGGCCGAGGGCACACACGCCGACGGCGAGAACCAGTAAAAACAGAATCATTGACAGCGCAGATGAACGACCGTAATTCAAGCCGATGAATGCATCTTGATAGGCGAGGTAGGGGAGAACCTGAGTTGCACTGCCCGGACCACCACCTGTCATTCCGTAGATAGTATCAAATGTGCCGATCTGAAAGATGATCATAAAAACTCCCATCGTGATCATGAGAGGCATCACGAGTGGGAGTACGATCTGGCTGTGCACCCGCCACCAGCCTGCGCCGTCTACTTTGGCGGCCTCATAAAGTTCGTCGGGAACTCCCTGCAGCCCCGCGAGAACCACGAAAGCGATGAACGGTACAGACCGCCACACATTTGCCATGATAACCGCAACCTGTGCCCACAGCGGTGAGGTTAACCAGTCAATGTGAATGTTCATATACTCGAGCATCGTAGGCAGGATGCCGGAACCCTGAGAGAAGATAAATCTAAACCCGAGTGCAGAAACAATAGCCGGAATTGCCCACGGGAGGAGTACCACGGCCCGCAGGAGGCTTCGAAGGCGAAATTTTGCGTTAAGTAAAAGAGCTAAGGCGAATCCACCTACAATCTCGAGAATCGTTGAGGCTATGGCAAATGTGATCGTGAATATCAGGGCTTTTTGTGTGGCCGGGTTGCCAAGTACCTGCTCGTAGTTTTTAAGCCCAATGAAAACCGGGTTTTGCACATACGCACTCGAGTCGGTGAATGAGGTCCATGCCGTTGCGAGGAACGGATAGATGGACGTTATCATTCGGATAAGCAACGCTGGTGCCACAAGAATGATGGCGAGGATGCCCAGCTTCTTTGGCGTCCACACTGTTCCCAGGATGCGTGCAATTGTCCAACGCAGTGAGAAACGTGGTTCGTGAAAAGCTTCCGTTACGGCGGCTGACGCGCTGACGCGCATCCTTGCCGCCGCAACGGAATTCGGATCGGACATGTGGCTTATCCCAGGTCCGCTAGCTGTTTCTTAAGCTCTGACATTGCGGTATTGATGTTCATTTGTCCTGTCAGATAAGACTGACCGATTTCATCAACAATGGTTTCAGTCTTCGCAGCCTGCGGATGGTAAGGACGGGGAGTGACGAAGCCCGAGTCTGAGTAGTGCTTCAGCACCTTGGCAATCCCGGATGTGCCCAGCGCATCAAGAACGCTGGTACGTGCAGTGACGAAAAACGAGCTCGCCTTGGCCAATTTGATGGCAACTTCTGGTTGGTTCATCCACTCGACAAACTTCATTGCGGCGGACTTATTTTTTGCAGCTTTAGGAACAGACATTCCCCAACCACCTGCCCATGTTTTTGCTCCGCCGGGCCCGGCAGGTGGATCAACAAGGACCGCTTTTTCAGGTGCATACCATTCCTTGTTTGCCGGAGCTACGTCGTTGAAGAATGTCCACTGGCGCATGGTCGCCACTCTGTCAGACATGTAGGCCTGATTCTGCTGATCGTAGGTCCAGGTCAACGCATCTTTCGGTGCGTATCCCTCATCAATGAGTTTCTTTGCAAACTCGAAGGCTTGTTTTGTCCCTGCATCAGCCTGGTAGAGGTTACCCCCGGCCTGTGCTGTAAGGTAAGCGAGGTACACAAATGTGAGTCCGGGTTTGCTTGCAGCATCTGCGAAGGAATAGATCCCCTTGGCTTTTAGCGCAGCCCCTACGGTCTCGATGTCTGCCCAGGTTTTTGGTGTTGTGAGACCATTCGCAGCCAGGAGTGCCTCGTTCGACCAACTGTACCCAAGCTCGAAATTGTGGTAGAGCCGGTATGTGTTTCCATCTTTCTGGTTCCACTGCTTGTGAGCAGCGGCCATTCCCGCTGAGAGATCATCGGTGTACTCTTTAACGGCGACATCGCTCAGCGGTGCCAACCACCCACCAGCAGCCAGTGCAGATACGGATGGGTCACCCGTATCAATAACGTCATACGGACTTGTATTCGATGTGAATGCGGGGACCAGCTGGGTGAGCAAATCCTGGTCAGTAGCAGGTCCGCTGGCGAATTTGACAGTGATTCCAGTTTCTTTCGTAAATTCGTCAATAATGGGCTTGATTTGTGGCTGAGCGAAGGACTGAAGAGCGTAGGTAATTTCGCCGCTGGGTTTGTCGGAGCTGCTCGATGTTGACCCGCCCGACGGAGAGCACCCAGCGAGTAGTCCCGCGGACAAAACCGCAATTCCTCCACACGCAAGTATTCTGTGCATGAGTTTCGTTTTCATTCGATTTCTCCTTGCTTCTTTGAAAGGTAAGGTGCCGGTAGAATTCTGGAACGGTGACTATCTAGAGAATGTGATGAATTAAAACACAACCCCCGCGACTAAAGCGATATTGACAAACGGAGTGCATTCACCGGTGCGAATAATTACGGCGGCAGTGGGCAAACGCTGTTTAAACTCCGCGTGACTGATGTGTTCGGGCCGGAGTGATTGAAGATCGGGTTCCAGTTGAATAAAAGGTTCAGACTGGTGAGATTCCACGGTGGCGACATAGGATTCGAGTGCTGTTGCAGCAAGAATGGCTCGGACGACGGGCACGAATCCTGGCAAACCGGGGACAACGGCAAGGTCAATGACGGGAACTTCGGCTGGTCGTGGCAGCCCTGCATCGGACACGACAATGACTTGACCGTGACCAACCCGAGCGAGCACTTCGATCATGGCTGAATTGAGAATCGGGGTTGTTTTCAGCACTACTATCGTCCGATCAGTGTGTGCAGTTGTTGTGGAGAGAGATCAGGATGGCGTGCACCAGAAACGGTTGCCGTTAACGCCCCAGCTGCGTTGCCGTGACGTGCAGCGGTGCAAATATCTGACTCCAACGCCAGCGCGACCGCTAATCCGCCAACGAAGGCATCGCCCGCGCCGACGGTGTCGATTGCGCTAACGCGGTGTGGCGGGATGTTCGTTATCACGCCTGTGTGGCTTGCCACGGTTACGCCATCACCGCCGCGAGTGATGACCAGGTCACCGGCAAACACGGAGCGTGTCGCGTTTATGTGCTCTGGCGAGAGATCGCTGAGACCAAGCAGCTGTTCCGCCTCAATCTCATTGAGGATAAGAACGTCCACGTGCGCGAGAATGTCAATGACGGTAGGGTCAACCGGAGCGGCATTGAGTATGACACGGGCCCCCTGAGATCGGGCATATTGAACAGCCGTTCGAACCGCTATCGTTGGTACTTCGAGTTGCGCTACGAGAATATCGCCCGGCTCCAGCGGCACACCAACGACTGCGGTCTCATCCCAGGTTTTATTTGCACCGGGTGACACAACGATCGTATTGGTGCCTAGCTGATCGACGGTAATGAGTGCGGTGCCACTCGGATACCCGTTAATCCGTTGAATCTGGCTGACGTCAGCCCCGGCGTTTGCGAGATCCTCGCGGAGGATATTCCCAGCATCATCGTCCCCAACTCGACCAACCATGACGACCGTGATCTGTGGCGGTGCGAGTTTGGCGGCAGCGTGAGCCTGGTTACCCCCCTTCCCTCCGGAAACGGTTCGGAAGTTGGTACCGAGGATTGTTTCCCCGGGTTGCGGCAGTGCCGCAACATCGATGACGAAGTCTGCGTTCAGGCTTCCGAACACAACGATTCTGGTCATTGGAGCACCGCTTTCGGGGAGGCAACGCTTGCACCGGGTAGGAGCGTTGCAGACAGAACGATTCGTGGGACCGATTTTTCGCCCCGAATGAGGTCGAACAGAACATCTGCGGCCCTGCGCCCGAGTTCCACGATTGGTTGGGCCATGGTGGTGAGTTTCGGAGTTGTGTAGCGAGAGAGATGGATTCCGTCAAAGCCAACGACGGAGATGTCGTCCGGAACGGACAAATGATTGTCCGCGCAGTAGGCCAAGAAACCGATCGCCGAAAGATCGTTGGCCGCAAAAACTGCCGTGCACGCTGAGCTGGGGTTCGTGATGTGAGTACCAACGTTGTATCCGCCGTCTTCGAGAAAGTTTCCCGGAACAACCAGGTCATCGCTCGAGGGGAGTCCCGCTGTGCTACACGCTCTTCGCCATCCGGCGAGTCGTTGGCGGGACACTTCGAGATCTATTGGTCCCGCAATATGAGCAATTCGTCGATGTCCGAGGTCAATGAGGTGCGTGGTTGCGGCGAACGCTGCAGCTTCATTGTTCACAACAACGCTGGCACCTAGCCGCGGGCCTTCACGGTCGAGGAAGACGGTGGGAATGTCAACGAACAACTCGTCTGCGTCAACGGTCAATGCGGTGGCGACAACGATGACTCCGTCCACCTGCTTGCGGCGAAGCACCGTCATGCTGGCGGCCACTCGGTGCCGGTCCCCGGCTCCGTCAGCAAGAAGCAGAACATGCTCGTTTTCGTCGGCCTTTGCCTGAACACTTTTCACGAGTTCCGGAAAGAACGGGTTGGCGATGTCGGGCACCAGTAGAGCAATCGTTCGCGTTGATTTGCCGACGAGAGATCGTGCGACATCGTTTGGCTCGTAGCCCATCTCCTTGGCGATGTGAGCTACCCGCTGAGATGTTGCCTGCGATACGCCGGGCTGATTGTTGAGGGCGCGCGAGACACTGGCAATCGAGAGGCCGGCGGCCTTCGCTACGTCGTATACAGTCACCATTGAGAGCCTCACAACTGTGTCATATCGGGTACGTAAACAGAAGTAAGCGTTTACGTGATCTCTTACGCAAGCGCTTACGTTCCGCTTCACACCAGGCTAGGGACGTAAGGAGTCTTACGCAAGTGGCTCGGTTGCGGGTGGTCTTACAACCAGATTCGATTTCCGATACGGACGCAGGTGTGATCCCTCGTTGTGTGGGGGATCTGCCCACCTCGGCTTGTGCTCCGGTCACGTGCAACACGATCTCTCGTTGTGTGGGGGATCTGCCAGGAGATCTTCGCCCGCAGGGATCCGTGCCGGGTGACCGTTCGCTGTGTGGGGGGATCTTTCGTCGTTGTTACGCGAATAGACTGCCCGGGTGATCCACTGGCGGATCACCCGGGGGAAACCCCTGCCGCCCTGACAGCCTCGGGAGGTTGCACAGTGTCCGTGATCGAGACAACCCTTTTATCGCGTCCACCCGCCATCCATTCGTTTGCGAGCACATGGTTGAGCCCGGCAAGGGAGGAGAATTTCGCGCTGCCCACAGTGTCAAATTTTCACGGGTACCTGCAGGTGGCGTGGGGACCGAGTGGTATTCAGAATTGGGTGGTGCCCCCCAGTGGCTATCCAACCCCCACGGGCATTCTTTATCGACTGGACGGTACAGTTCCCACTCGTGTTGAGCCGGAGGGAACGCGATACCGGTGGTTTCCGTGGAAAGTTGAGCGCAGCCATCCGGTTGTTGACACGACGACGATATTCCACGCGAGCGACTCGGCGGTCACCGAGCAGCTCACCTTCCGTGAATCTGGTCGCTTTGGACTCGTGTTTGGGGGCCTTGCCCGCACGTGGAGTTTCACCGACTATTGGAATCTTCCCCCCGAAGATGTTCCTCAGCTCAATATCTCGTGGGACGGCGAAGCCGTTCTGGTGTCAGACACAAAAACATTCGGGGTCGCTCGCGTGTTCCCGCACGTAGCACCCTCGGCAGTGCGTGCGTACCGCCGCATGGACAGCTTCCTCAGCGGTTCCCCCGCTGACAAGCGTGGCCGCTTTGTTGTCCTTGAATTCGAGGTGGCTGACGGTGATGAGGTGAGTTGGACCGCAGTTCAGGGCGCTGCCTCAACCGTAACACCACGGACCATCCCCTCCTCCGGCCAGAGCCAGTGGTCTGAAGTGTGGGATGCTGCCTTTACGGCAAACAATGCTCATTTTTCCGGCCACCTACCCGCCCTGGATTTTGGTGATGAGCGGCTCAACCGCCTCTACTACATGAGCGTTTTATCGTGTCTCATGAGCCGGAGATTGGCACCGGAGCTGTCAGATCGATCTCGCTTTGCCACCGGTGGGCAGGCAATCTGGTCGGGTGAGATACAGGCACTATCGCGTGCCTACACCTGGGGTGGTTCTGAGGGAGCCCCGACGACGAGTTTTTTGTGGGAGGTGCAACTGCAGGCCGCACTTCTTGCACGACTAGACCCAGATATACTTCGCACTCAGCTCGAGGGGTTTTTTCGAGCTGATATGGGAGCCCACTGGGGGATCGACGTTCTCACGGGCAGAGGCGTAGGAATGAGGTACGGGGTCAACGATGGCGCGATTATCACCGCGTGCGCCGACTACCTTCGAATTACGAAGGATGTCGCGTGGCTCGACAGCCTCGTGGGGGCAAATACCGTTCGCGAGCATCTACTCCGACACCTCGGCCAATTCGAAAAGCTCGCTGCGGGCCAGTCACTGTCTGATTTTGGTCACTCAGAAAACATCCTCGAGTGTGTCAGCACTTACGAGCATCGGATAGCGTCGTTCAACGCAATGGCCGCCTGGTGTTACCGGTTCGCAGCCGCCAACCTTGATCCTGAGCGTGCACCAGAATACTTACACAGGGCGGAAAAAATCGAAACCGCCGTTCACGATTTACTCCATCCGGACGGTTATTTTATGTGCGACACTCCCACGGGTCGGCGACCAGTTCGCACGTGTCTCGATTTCATCTACGTCGGTCGATTTATGGCCGATTACCTCTCAGACCACGATAAGTCAGCGATGCTGCAGTTTTTCACGCGTGAGCTTGAGACAGCCGATTGGATGCGGGCACTGTCACTGCACGACGGTGATGCTTTCACAACAAAACTCCCCTACTTTCAGACGTATCGTGCGGATCATCAAGCCTGTGGTAGCTACGATGGATGGCCCGGTTGGTCGGCGCAGGTTCGACTGCGGTTCGGGGATACTCAGGCAACACTCGAGTGGCTCCGCCGCATCAGCGAGACCACGTGGGAAGGGCCGTTTGGTCAGGCGCACTGGACGGGGATCACCGAAGCAGAAGGACAGCAAGCCGCTACCAAGTCGAGCTTCTTCAACGGAAATTGTTACCTTGAGGCCTGCGGTGTGACACTGGCAACAACGCTTCTGGAAGAGATAGCCGGACTCTGAGTGTGCACGGGCTGTTCCGAAAATATCACGGAAAAATTCGCAGTGACGAATACACGCAGGCAGATTCAGCGACGAGTGACTTCCCCGTACGCTGAGCGGGTGATTGCTAACAAAGAAAATTTCGTTGAGGTCAGTTCGGACTTCCCCGTATGCTGAACAGGTGACTGTCTCGCCGTTGAGCACCCGTACCGAAACTGATTCGTTGGGTTCCGAAGAAATCCCGAGTGACGCCTACTGGGGAATTCACACCAAACGAGCGCTGGACAACTTTCCGATCACCAAGCGGCCTATCTCGATATACCCGGAGCTGGTCAATGCGCTCGCCGCAGTGAAACAGGCGGCCGCACGCGCGAATCGCGATCTCGGGGTGTTGAAACCCGAGAAGGCCGGATGGATCGACGAGGCGTGCCGCCGTATCCTTGCGGGCCAGTTGCACGATCAGTTCATGGTTGGGGTCATTCAGGGCGGAGCCGGGACATCCACCAATATGAATGCAAACGAGGTTATTACTAACCTTGCGCTTGAGATCGCCGGGTATGAGAAAGGCCGGTACGACATCCTGCACCCGATTGACGATGTCAACCGGAGTCAATCCACGAACGATACCTATCCGACAGCGGTGAAGCTTGCGGTGGCGTTCTCCCTGGAAACTATGCTTATAGAGTTGGACCACCTGCGGCATGCGTTTTCACACAAGGGTCGCGAGTTTCACGAGGTTCTCAAGGTGGGGCGCACCCAGTTGCAGGACGCCGTCCCGATGACGCTCGGACAAGAGTTTCACGGCTTTGCGACAACACTCGGTGAGGATTTTGATCGTCTTCGAGATACGGTCAGTCTGCTGTCGGAAGTCAACTTGGGGGCGACCGCGATCGGCACCGGAATCACTGCGGAGCCCGGATACATCGAGGCGGTTATTGCTCACCTCAGTGAAATTTCCGGCGTGTGTTTGGTGAGTGCTCCCGACCTCATTGAGGCGACGAGTGATGTCGGTGTGTTTATGACTTTTTCGAGCGCGCTCAAGCGCAGTGCCATCAAGCTTTCGAAAATCTGTAACGATCTACGACTTCTGTCTTCCGGTCCGCAGGCTGGGTTCGGAGAGATCAACCTTCCACCAAGACAGGCGGGCTCCTCCATCATGCCGGGCAAAGTCAACCCCGTTATCCCAGAAGCGGTCAGCCAGGTGGCATACGCTATCGCGGGCGCTGACCTCACCGTCACGATGGCCGCGGAAGGGGGACAACTGCAACTCAATGCCTTTGAACCGGTTATCGCACACTCTTTGCTGCAGTCGATCACCTGGATGCGTCAGGCCTGCTGGACACTGCGTGTGAACTGTGTCGAGGGCATCACCGCAAACACCGACCGGTTGCAGGCGATGGTCGCGTCGAGTGTCGGGGTTATCACGGCGCTTATCCCGTTCATCGGCTACACCGAGGCGGCGACCATCGCCACACAGGCACTGCACTCTGGTCGCCCGGTCGCCGACCTTGTTGTCGAGGCGGGGCTCATGTCGCGTGAGGATGTCGCAGCCCAACTCTCACCGAGCAGGCTCGCTGCGCTGCATCCTCTGACAGTGCCGACAGCGATGCCCGTTCGTATCGCCCCACACCACACCCCGGGGAACAGCAGTTAGATGATGCGGCAGTGTGTCGTGAGTGACCCGATCTTATCGATGGTGATCGTCACAGTTGAGCCATCCTGCAGGAATACCGGGGGCTTACGCGAATATCCGGCTCCACCGGGACTGCCGGTTGAGATGAGCGTGCCGGGGGGAATAGTCGCAGAGCGGGAGAGTAGGTGGATGATCTCGGCAACGGAGCGAACCATGTCACCGCTCGAGGCATCCTGCATGATGCGTCCGTCGAGATTGGTAGTAAGCCAGAGATCTTGCGGGTCGGGGATCTCGTCAGCGGTTACGACGACCGGGCCGGTCGGGGTGAATCCGTCAAAAGACTTACAGCGGGACCACTGCGCTTCGCTGAACTGGAGGTCGCGAGCGGTGATGTCATTGACAACGGTGTAGCCCCATACGTACTCGAGTGCGTCGAGCACGGGTACCTCGTGCGCGGCACGACCGATGATGACACCCAGTTCGGCCTCGTAGTCGACCTGCGTGGTGAGATCGCCCGGCCACTTTGTGGTTGCGTCGTGGCCGGTGAGTGAATTTGGCCAGAGCGAGAAGATCGTCATCGCCGACTCTGAGCGGAGTTTGAGCTCAGAGGCGTGGGCGGCATAGTTCGCACCGATCGCGATGATCTGGGCGGGGCGCAGTACCGCCGAGCAGTAGCGCAGTTGGGTGATGGGCACAGGCTCGGCCCCGCCTGCGGTTGCAGCATCCACAACCTGGGACACCTCGGCAAGACCGCTCTCGCCGCGGTCAATGAGTTCCTGCAGGATGGCCGGGGGGTTCGGCATGAGTTCATCAAGAAACAGCGCACCGCCCTCAATGACCACGGCAAGCCGTGGGGTCAGCTGCGCCTCCGACCTGAGGTGCGCGAATTTCACCTGTCAAGGCTATAGGTTGGGCGGGAGGTGTAGGGGCTCTCCTGCACACAGTGTGCAGGAGAGCCCCTACGATCACAGATCGTGAGAATACGGTTAGGAGCGGTGGAGGTCTTGTCCGCGCGGTCGTACCCGCAACTGTCGAACATCAATCTCCGGGAACCCGATCTGAGTCTTGTCCGCGCTGTCGTAACCGCAACACCGCTTCTGCCTGCCGCCGAAGTTCGCGAATCACCCTATCCGCGCGGTCGTACCCGCAACTCTTGCATGCCGCCGTCGATCGCGAGCGAGACTCCCGTGGTAGATCTCGACGCGGGACTTGCCAGGTAGGCAACCGCGTCGGCGATTTCCTGCGGGTCAACGAGCCGACCGTGAGGTTGGCGGGCCTCCAGCGCGGACCGCTCGCTGGTTGGGTTGGATGCCACGGAGAGCAGCCGCTGCACCCACGGCGTGTCCGCGGTTCCGGGGGTAACCGCGTTCACCCGTACTCCCTCGTGGAGGTGGTCAGCCGCCATCGCCCGAGTGAGTGCTGAGATGGCTCCCTTACTCGCTGAGTACAGTGCGCGGTCGGTGATGCCCGCGGTAGCGGCGACAGATGACACATTGACGATGGCGGCAACCGGTGAGCGTCGCAGGTGTGGTAGCGCGGCACGGCTCACGCGGGCGGTGCCGATGACATTGACATCGAGGATGCGGTGCCACTCATCGTCGGAGTTCGTCTCGACGGTTCCGATCGCGCCAATTCCAGCATTGTTGACGACAATGTCGATGCCGCCGAACTCAGCGGCAACCCGGTCAATACCGGCGCGCACGGAGTCATCATCAGCGATATTCACACTTATGACGAGGTCGTGTGTGTTGGTTCCACGGGGTTGTACATCAAACACTGCGATTCGTGCACCGCCGGTGCGCAAGCGAGTTGCAATGGCAGCACCGATGCCGGACGCACCGCCGGTGACCACGGCGACCAGTCCTTCAAAATCCTTCGTCACGTTGAGTCCTTCTCTCTGCACCAATGTGGTGGGCGTGTCGGGGCGGACCCGCGCGAACATCGGAAGTCTGCGTGGGTATCCGCTCAATGGAACCTGCAGTCTTACACACTTCCCCTGAGATTGACAGAGAGACATCGGATGTTTAGGGTTAGATGATCCCGCGTGCGGATCGAGTACCGGAAGTGAGCTCCAATGTCCACAATTATCAGCGTCGAAACCTGTGACGTGAGGTTTCCCACCTCGCAGCAGTTGGACGGCTCGGATGCGATGAATGCCGACCCGGACTACTCGGCAGCCTATGTCACCATTGGCACCGATGCGAGTGACGGGCTAGAAGGCCACGGCTTCGTCTTCACCATTGGTCGCGGAAATGATGTTCAGGTCGCGGCGATCAACGCGCTTCGTGGGCACCTGCTTGGGCGAAACACCGAGGAGCTCTTGGCCGACATGGGCGAGACATCCCGACTTTTCATGCACGACTCACAGTTGCGGTGGCTAGGGCCGGAAAAGGGCATCATGCACATGGCCATCGGTGCGGTTGTCAATGCCCTGTGGGATCTGCGGGCGAAACGAGCCGGGATGCCGCTGTGGCAACTGCTATCGGGCCTGAGCCCCGACGAGATCCTCTCGCTTGTTGATTTCCGCTACCTCACCGATGCGCTGACCCCCGCCGAGGCACGAGACATTCTTGTGCGGGCAGAGCCCGGACGCGCCGCACGCACCGCCCAGCTGCGTGAGGTGGGGTATCCCGCCTACACGACCTCGCCCGGGTGGCTTGGGTATTCCGACGAGAAGCTTGCCCGGCTCTGTCGAGAGGCGGTTGCCGAGGGATTCCCACAGATTAAACTCAAGGTTGGCAGCAACCTCGATGATGATCGCCGCCGCCTCCGAATCGCCCGTGACACGGTGGGTCCCGACTTCCCGCTCGCGATTGATGCCAACCAACGGTGGGATGTCCCGGACGCGATCGCGTGGGTCACTGCGCTCGCCGAATTCGATCTCGCGTGGATCGAGGAGCCCACAAGTCCCGACGATGTGCTCGGCCACGCCGCGATTGCCCGGGCCGTGGCACCCGTGCGGGTGGCAACCGGGGAACACTGTCAGAATCGGGTCGTCTTCAAGCAGATGCTGCAGGCTGATGCCCTGCAGGTCATGCAGATCGATGCGACCAGGGTGGGCGGGGTGAACGAGAATATTGCACACCTGTTATTGGCGGCCAAGTTCGGTGTGCCCGTGTGCCCGCACGCGGGTGGAGTTGGGCTGTGCGAGGTTGTGCAGCACCTTTCAATGTTTGACTTCGTTGCCGTGTCCGGCACGATGGAGGGGCGGATGATTGAATTCGTCGATCATCTCCACGAACACTTCATTACCCCCACCGACGTACGGCGGGGGCGGTACCACGCGCCGATAGCGCCGGGTGCGGGTTCAGAAATGCGTGCGGCATCTCTTGATGCCTATCGGTGGACGGGTCAGCACACCGGAGTAACAGTATGAGCGGCGTGGGGGGTCTCGACCGGACGGGGTCGGAGCCCATCCGGTTTGGGCGTCTTGGGTTTGGGTGTGCCTCGCTCGGCGGGCTCTACCACACGGTTACCGACGCCGAGGCCCAGGCCGCTCTCGAGGCTGCGTGGGGTGGCGGCATCCGATACTTTGACACGGCACCGCACTACGGGGTGGGGCTCTCAGAAGAGCGCCTCGGCGCGTTTTTGCGCGGGAGGCCCCGGGACGAATTTATTGTGTCAACCAAGGTCGGTCGGGTGCTGGAGCCCAACCCTCACTTCCACGGCGAATCAGATATAGCGGAGGGTTTCATGGCCCCGGCCACCCGTGTGCGCCGATTTGATCCGACTGAAGCGGGCGTGCGCCGCAGCCTGGAGGAGTCGCTTGAACGGATGGGCCTCGACCGCATCGACATCCTCTTCCTGCACGATCCTGACGTCTACGATCTCGACTGGGGCCTGCGCGAGGGACTTCCTGCGCTCGCGAAACTCCGCGATGAGGGACTTGTGCGGGAGATCGGGATCGGTGTGAACAGCGTTGCTGTTGCCGCGCGGGCCGTGCGGGAGGGCGACCTCGACCTTGTTATGCTCGCGGGCCGCTACACCCTGCTCGAACAGACCGCGACGGAAGACCTGTTCCCGCTGTGTGCGCAACGAGGTGTACGGATCGTCAACGCGGCCGTCTACAACTCCGGGCTGCTTGCCACCGCCCACCCCGGAACCGCCGCGAAATACAACTATTCGGATGTCCCCGCCGATGTGCTGGCCACCGCTCGCGCACTCGCCGTCGTGTGCACCCGGTTCGGAGTGGAGTTGCCCGCCGCCGCGATTCAGTACCCGCTGCGGAACCCGCTTATTGCGACGGTTGTTGTGGGCACCTCAAACGCGGCCGCAGTGCGCGAGAACCTCGCCCGGATGGCCGTGACAATTCCCGCTGACCTGTGGCGAGAGCTTGCCGCGCAGGGGCTTATTGACTCATAGTCTGCGATGATTCATCCAACCGGTAGAACACTGCCCCGGTTCGATAAGAGAGCTCTTCCCACTCAGCATCGGTGCTCCCGGTTGCGCGCTGTACCTGACTGATCCAGTCGGCGAATGTTCCTCCGGCCCCGCTGAGTGCGGACACCGGCCAATCGCTTCCGATCATTGATCGCGTCGTTCCAAAGGCCGCAACCGCGTGTGCGATGAAGGCATCTGCCCGTGCCCGCAACAGTTGTGGCGTACTAGCCTCACCGGCTAATCCCGACACCTTGATAAACACGTTGGGCAGTGCGGACAGGCGGGTGATCTCTTTCGCCCATGCTCGCCCGGACTCGCTGGTAATTCCCTCATCGACGTTCGGCTTGCCGAGATGATCTACGACAACGCGGAGGTCGGGAATCTCCGCGAGCAGGGCTGTAAGCAGTGGAAGTTGGTTCCGGTTAACACACGCATCAAAGGTGAGGCCACTGTGTGCGATATCGCGAAGACCCTGCCGGAACAGGGGGTCGATAAACACCTCGTCCGGATGAGATTGAATATTGTGTCGCACGCCAACAACTCGCTGGTGTGCCGCGTAGGTGTCGAGCAGTTTGGCACGGGCCGAGGCATCCTGTAGGTCAATATTCGCGACGACCCCGGTGAGTTCCGGCCAGGTGTCACCCCAGGATGTCACCCAGCTGAGTTCTCTGAGCGGGGTGGTGCAGCTTGCTTCGACGAACACCATGCGTTCGGTTTGTCCCTGTGCCCGGTCGATCGCGGGGGGCAGAAACGAATGATTGAGGGCGGCTGAGCCCGTAAGCCAGGGGTAGTCAAGACGAGTCGGATCCCACACGTGCACGTGCGTATCGAGCACCGAGAGTGTCACGGGTCACACCTTCGACGCGGAATCCGTGGACCGTGTCAGGCCGTCTGCTCGGTCGGGTGCCTGTTGTTTTGACTCGTGTGGCCTCAGATCTGCTCGACGCTGCTCGCTGAGGCTCCACACCTCCTGCAGTGGGGTGCCCGTGTGGTTTCCTTCTGCATCGAAGAATTCTGCGACAAAAGCGCCAATCCGAGCCTGCCAACGCTCATTTGCCGGCTCTGCTTCGACGGCCGCCAAGGCGGTCGGCAGGTCATCGCACTCCACAAGGTGGAACAGTCGATCACCGGAGCGCCAAATGACCCATTCGCCGATACCAACGCGGTCGAAAACTTCGCGAAGATCATCGGGTATCCGTGCGTGCTCACGGATGTACCCAGCAATCTGACCGGGGCGAATTGTGGAATGGAGAGCGTATCTCATGGTGTGGATGCCTTTCTTTGCCGTGTCTCAGCGCGTTTCGTGCTACGCGACTCGACGATTCTCAATAGCGTCGCGGTTCCAGTCAATCCCCAGCCCCACGGCATCGGGCGCGAACGCGCTGCCGTTTTCCAGTCGCATTTCCGAGTGCGTGATTGCCCGGAGCTGGCGAATGTGTTCGACATACGCGCCGTTGGGGATGGCCGCCACGAGGCTCACGTGCAACTCCATCAGGAAGTGCGGGCAGACGGCAACGTTGTATGCCTCGGCAAGGTGTGCCACCTTTAGCCAGGGGGTGATACCGCCGACCCGAGCGACATCCACCTGAACAATACCGACCGCATCGCGGTGCAGGTAATCACGGAATTGGCCGAGCGAATAGAGCGATTCACCAACGGCAATGGGGATGGATGTCGCCGCAGCAAGTCGTGCGTGCCCTGACACGTCATCGGTAGGCAGCGGTTCTTCGAACCAGTACAGCCCGGCCTCCTCGAACGCAGCCGCACGCCGGATCGCTTCGGCGGCGGTCAGTGACTGGTTCGCGTCAACCATGATGTGCAGATCGGTGCCCACTGCCGCGCGGACGGCGAGCAGGCGTTCTCTATCCTCGGCGAGTGATGGTTTGCCGACCTTCAGTTTGATGCCGCGCAGTCCTCGACGTTGTGAGTCGAGTGCACCGGTGACCAGGTCGGATGTCGGCAGGTGTAGCCAACCGCCCTCCGTGTCGTAGACCGGGACCTGTTGGCGATGGCCACCCGCGATCTGCCACAGGGGTTGCAGGGCACGTTTGGCTCGGATATCCCACAGGGCGGTGTCTACCGCAGCGAGTGCGAGTGAGGTGATCGCACCGATGGCGGTGGCGTGGGTTGACCAGAACAGATCTGCCCAGACGGCTTCGATATTTCGGCTGTCTTGTCCGGGAAGCTGGGGGAGGAAGTGGTTGTTGAGCATGCTGAGCACGGCCCGACCGCCCGATCCGATTGTGTAGGAGTATCCAACGCCGCAGAGTCCGTCTGCCGTGTCGATCTCGACGAAAATCGTTTCCTGTTTGATAAAACTTTGAACAGCGTCGGTGCGTACCGTCTCGACCTCAAGATCGATGAGATACGCAGTGGCGGCAGTAATTTTGGTCACAGTGTCCAGTTTTCCCGGGCTGGGGTCGGGGTCTGCCGGTTTGTAAAGGTCAGTGAGGATGCGTGCGTTGCTGCGGTGCGTAACCACGTTTCGATGCCCGCAATGTGCGTGAACATAAGCGCCGCGACAAGCTCGCTGTCTCCTTCCGCCAGTGCGTTGGCAATGGTGGCGTGCTCGGCGATCGTGCGGTTAGCCGCTCCGTCCTGGGTGATACCGCGCCACACCCGTGCCCGGATGGTGCGACTCGACATGGACTCAATGAGCCCGGTCAAATACCGGTTACCGGAGGCCTGTGCAATGGTGTGGTGAAACTCAATGTCGTGCGTAACAAGAGCCGTGACATCATTTTGCTCGGATGTTTTAGCCAGGAATTGCCGTAGTCGTGCGGCGGTTTCGGCACCGGCACGACGTGCGGCAAGCGCGGCGGCGGCCGGTTCCAGGATGCGCCGGACTGCGAAAGTTTCGAGCACCGATTCATCATCGTGGAGGTCAACAACGAACGAGAGAGCCTCCAGCAGCAGTTCTGGTTCGAGGCTTGTCACGTACGTACCATCCCCTCGGCGCACGTCAAGAATTCGGATGACTTCGAGTGCCTTCACCGCTTCCCGGAGGGAAGATCGCGAGAGACCGAGGCGTTCGCTGAGCTCTTTCTCAGGCGGTAGACGATCCCCCGGCGCGAGGTCACCTGAGACGATCATTTCTTTGATGCGGAGGATCGCCTCGTCGGTGACAGCCATACCGTGAATTGTAGCTGCACCGGGAGCAAACATCCGATCTCTTGTGGAAGGAATCGGGATGTTTTTCACTGCACACAGTGGTGCTGAGGGTGTTTTCTTCAGCGGGTGTTCGGATTTTGCAACCACCTCGGAATGTCACCCGTGAGCGCGGTAACGGTCGGCTCACCACCTGTGGAATCCCATCGCACGACACATGTCATCGGTGAGCGCGGTAATGGTCGTGTGTTCCGGACACACCGTCCGTTACCCGGTTATAAGCTAACTCCATGACCAACGCTACCAAGCCTGAAATCGACGCGCCGGAAGGCCCACCACCCACCGACCTTGTCATCAAAGATCTCACTGTTGGCTCCGGTGCTCAGGCACAACCGGGATCAACCGTTGATGTGCACTACGTTGGTGTTGAGTATGACAGTGGTGAAGAGTTCGACTCATCCTGGAATCGAGGTCAGTCCATCAATTTCCCGCTTGCGTCGCTCGTCACCGGGTGGCAAGAGGGAATTCCGGGTATGAAAGTCGGCGGTCGCCGCACCCTCATCTGCCCACCGCACAAGGCCTACGGCCCGGCGGGCGGCGGCCACCGTCTCTCTGGAAAAACACTCATTTTCGTCATCGACCTACTCGGGGTGAGTTAGGTTTTCGGATAATTGGGCGGAGCCGGGATACCGGTGGTGCGTCGCAATTTTGTGGGTGTTTGTGGGTCTCAGTGGCCGTTGAGTAAGGGGTCATGGGCCCCGGGTGCCTGTGCGTCGGGGCGAGCAGGGCGCAGCCTGGTTCGTTTTGATGGGTTGCTGCTCGGGTACCTGTGTGCCGGTGCAAGCGACTCATCTACCCTTGGTGTGCCCTGACGCCACAACGATGGGCGCACCGATCTCAAGGTCCGGGTACGGCCGCGTGGGAGATCCGGTCTGATAGAGTGTGGGCCGGATGCCGTCATGGCGGCCGCGCATGGAGAGTGCTCAGGGAAACAGACCCTGGGCGGCGCGCAACGAGAGAGAGTAGAGAACCGGTATGGCCCTAGAAGCAGAGGTTAAGCAGTCGATCATTGACGAGTATGCAACTCACCCCGGTGACACCGGTTCTCCCGAGGTGCAGGTTGCGTTGCTCACCAAGCGCATAAAGGACCTCACCGAGCACCTGAAGGAGCACAAACACGACCACCACTCCCGTCGTGGTTTGTTGCTGTTAGTCGGCCAGCGCCGTCGTCTGCTCGGGTACCTTTCCGATGTGGACATCAGCCGTTATCGCTCGCTTATTGAGCGTCTCGGGTTGCGTCGCTGACGCGCCACGGCTTCCGCGGTGTCTGGCACCCTACAAAGGTAGACATACCTTTCGGCTGTATCCCCCTTCGGCGTGTCGAGGCTGGCACCCTACAAGGGTGGGCATACCTTCGCGCTCGAGGTGTTTTGGCACCGGCTATCTCGGCTAGTCCGTGGCACCTGGATCGAGGGATGTTCCGGTCGTCGTGGACACCTCTATCGTCATGGATGCTTCGTGGCGCGTGCCCATCCTCGCAATGATTCTGTCTGCGACGATACCGAGCACGATCGTGACGGGGATAGATATCGCTACCGCGAGCAGCGGATTCTCCGGCAGTGCTGCGCCGACGAGTGCGCCGATGCCCGCGTTGTAACAGGCCCACGTCACGCCCGCGACGGTGGAGAGCGGTAGATAGTGTGCGAGCGGGACGCGCCCGGCGCCGGCTGCGAGGTTGACGGCAATTCGGGCAAACGGAATGTATCGGGCGGTAAACACGAGTACAGCAGTGCGCCGGTGCACAGCCGTGCGAACACGCGCGATTGCGCGAGCGACGCGCCCGCGACGCTGCCACTGCCACCTGTCCAGTCCGACCCGGCGACCAATGAGGTAGCAGAGCAGGTCACCGGTAGTGGCTCCGAGCGCCGCGATCGGCAAAACTGCGAGAAGTGGCGGCGATCCGGTAGTCGCAAACAGGGCACCCAGCGCAACGACCGCGGTTTCGCTCGGGAGGATAACGAGGAACGCGTCTCCGACCACAAGCGCGAACAGGGCAGGGAGCAACCAGGGCGAGGCAGCGAGGTCGTTCGCCCACGGAGCATCCATGTCTCTTGTCTACCCGGTGTGGATGAACGGGAGACGAACGGGCGTGATAATCGATGCCACGGGGGCAACGGTCTGAGAGGAGGGGGCGGGCTTTTGTTGTGCGGGTGAAACGTGCGCGGCAAGTTCCGCCTCCAAGACCCCCAGGGGCGGGCTCTCGTTGTGCGGGTGAAACTGGTGGCGACGCGCATCTGAACACCTTGCAACCGTGTGATTAATCCTTGCGTGCGCCCGGTCAATTCGGAGGCTTAGTGCAGCAGAGAGGCCTCAACCTGTAATCGTGAAGGTTCTCTTGCTTGCAGAGTCGTTTCTCCCGCACATGAACGGGGTGACGCACTCGCTGCTGCAGGTGCTTTATCACCTTGAACGGCGTGGCCACGAGTCGCTCGTGGTTGCCCCGCGATCCGGTCCCATTGACCAGTCCCTGTGTGGAGTCGAGGCGGTGCTGCTGCCGTCGATACCGTTGCCGAGTTATCCCGATGTGCGCCTGGCGCTTGCGAGCACCAGGCGGCTTGCGCACCTCATGCGCGAGTTCGACGCCGACGTTGTGCACCTCGCCTCTCCGTTCGTGTTGGGATGGCGCGGGGTCCTCGCCGCGGAATCGGTTGGCATTCCCTCGGTTGCCGTCTACCAGACGGACATCCCGGCCTACGCACAGCGGTACGGTATGCCGGGGCTCGCCCCCGCGCTCGACCGGCATCTGTCGCGCCTTCACCGCCGCGCAACCCTCACTCTCGCGCCCTCATCCTCGGCCATTGAGCGGCTCGCTGCGATGGGGGTGGGGCAAGTGCAACTCTGGGGTCGGGGAGTCGACACCGAGAGGTTCGGGCCATCCCGTCGGAACGATGCGTGGCGAACACAGATCGCACCGAACGGTGACACCATCGTCGGTTACGTGGGTCGGCTTGCTCCCGAGAAACAGGTGGAGGACCTCGCTGTGCTCGCGGACATCCCACACGTGCGACTCGTGATTGTGGGGGAGGGACCCAGTCGGGCTGACCTCGAGAAGGTTTTGCCGACGGCGCATTTCACGGGATTCCTTGGTGGTACACAGCTCGCGGAGGTGCTCGCCAGTTTCGACGTTTTTGTTCATCCGGGCGAGCATGAGACCTTCTGCCAGACCGTGCAGGAGGCTCTTGCGAGCGGCGTTCCGGTCGTTGCGACGGGCCGCGGGGGTCCGCTCGATCTTGTGAACGACAGTGTGACGGGATGGCTCTACCGCCCGGGTGACCTCGCCGACCTGCGCGAACGCGTGCGAGATCTAGCCGGGGATGGCTCGAAGCGCCGTGTATTTGCACTCCGGGCGGCCGAGTCGGTCGAGGGTCGCGGTTGGGATCGTCTTGGCGACGAATTGCTCGGGTACTACCGGTGGGCAATGGGGCACGCCACCACTGCTCGCGCTCCGCGTGTTGTCCGTCGAGCGGCCGGTCAGGTCGTGCCGTTGGTGTGTCAACCGGATCTGATTGCTTCGTCGTCCGGGTTGTCGAGCAACACAATCGTGCCTCCTGCGGTTGTATCTGTGCGCAGCACGGTTGTGCCCCGAGCGGGTGTGGGTGCGGCGGCGGAGCATCCCGACCCCCCATCAAAGCTGCGCTGGCGTCGCTATGTTGCTCTCGGAGATTCACTCACCGAAGGCCTGTGTGACCGGTCGCGGATGCCTGATGGTGTCTACCGGGGGTGGGCTGATCGGCTTGCGTTACTGCTTGCGCTCGCCGAGGGAACTTGTGGGCGCGCGGGAGAGGGGAACAACCCCGGCGCGGGTGTTGTGAGTGGGGGAATTGAGTACGCGAATCTTGCCGTACGCAGTCGCAGGGTGCGTGATGTCGTCGAGACGCAGGTGCCGCGTGCGATGGAGCTGGGAGCTGACCTTGTGTCAATTCTGATCGGGGCAAATGACCTGGTCAGAGCTGGAAATGATCCTGTTCAACGTGCGGCACTGCTCTGTGACTCGGTGGCGGTGCTCCGAGGATCGGGATGCGATGTGCTGCTTGTTACCCCGTTCTACCCGCTGCGCCCGGTATCCCGGTGGTTCACTGCTCGGTTTGCTGCATTCAACCGGGTGCTGCGTGATTGTGCAGCGGATACCGGTGCACTGCTGCTGGATGTTGCCGCTGATCCGGTGCTTGTTGGAACAGATCGGTGGGCGGAGGACCGTGTCCACCTCAATCCCGCCGGACACCGCGGATTGGCGTACGCTGCGGCCGAGGTGCTCGGGGTTCCTGACGCGCAGTTGCTCGCTGGGTTGGAGCGGGCCATCCATGACACCTCCGGTGAGGACGCTTCGACAGTTGTTGGTGACCTTGTCTGGTTTCGTCGCTACGCAATGCCGTGGATTGCGCGGCGAGTGCGCGGGCGTACGGCGGGTGAGGGCATGGTTGCCAAGGATGACACGGTGATGTCGGTCACTGTGCCACCGGTGCTGGTGCCGTCGTCGGTGCCGTCCACCGTCGTACGGGCATCGGGGGTCACTGTGCCGGTGGGAGTCGGAACGCGGGGCATCCCGAATGTCGGACCCTGACTGCTAGCATAAGTAACGTTTGGAGTGGGCGGGCTGGAGCTGGTCCCCTGTGGTGGATTACCAATCGTGGCAATCAGCGTAAACGAAAGAACAGTTGATGCGTGTGCGAGTGGTGGACCTCTACTGGTGACCAGCGTGACCCGTGTTCGTCGGTCAGATGCCTCTGTCTGCTCCTGACACGGGCGTGCCGGATGGGTGCGACCGAGTATGAGTCGGGCTTGCACGGAGTGCGACGCAAAACAAAGGAGAAGACCTCTTGGAAGGTCCAGAAATCACGTTCGCCGAAACCGTTATTGACAACGGAACCTTTGGCACCCGCACTATTCGTTTTGAGACCGGTCGGCTTGCGCAGCAGGCGCAGGGTTCGGCCGTTGCCTACATTGATGACGAGACGATGCTGCTGTCCGCGACATCCGTCTCGAAAGAACCGCGCGAAAACTTTGACTTTTTTCCACTCACGATTGATGTTGAAGAGCGGATGTACGCGGCAGGCCGCATCCCCGGCTCGTTTTTCCGCCGTGAGGGCCGCCCTTCAACCGAGGCGATTCTCGCGTGCCGTCTCATCGACCGCCCGCTTCGTCCTTCCTTCGTCGACGGTCTCCGCAATGAGGTGCAGGTCGTCGTGACCGTTCTCGCGATCAAACCCGACGAACTGTACGACGTCCTCGCGATCAACGCAGCGTCCATGTCCACCCAACTTGCCGGGTTGCCGTTCTCGGGCCCCATCGGTGGTGTGCGCATCGCGCTCATCGGTGGCCAGTGGGTTGCATTCCCTAAGCACTCGCAGCTGGTTAACGCCGTTTTCGACATGGTCGTTGCGGGGCGAGTCGTTACCGAAAAAGACGGCTCGAAGGATGTCGCGATCATGATGGTCGAGGCTGAAGCTACCGACGGCTCATGGAATCTCATCAAGGGCGGTGCCACCAAGCCGACCGAAGAGGTCGTTGCCCAGGGGCTGGAGGCGGCGAAGCCGTTTATCCGTCAGCTCGTGGAGGCACAGGAAAAAGTTGCCGCCGCTGCGGCAAAACCGACCGCTGACTACCCGACGTTCCCGCCGTACCAGCCGGACACCTACGAGGCGGTCGCTGCGCTTGCGCAGGCTGAGCTCGGAAAGGTGTACCAGATCGCGGGCAAGGTGGAACGGCAGGATGCCGACGAGGCCCTGAAATCAAAGGTCAAAGCCGAGATCTCCGCGAGGGTGGAGAGGAGCGAACTTCCCGAATCCGCACTCGGTGAGGTGTCCGCTGCCTACAAGTCGGTGACGAAGAAGGTTGTCCGGTCACGGGTGCTTGATGAGGGTGTTCGGATTGATGGGCGGGGGCTCGCGGACATCCGCCCGCTCGACGCTGAGGTGCAGGTTGTGCCGCGTGTGCACGGCTCGGCCATCTTCCAGCGTGGTGAAACCCAGATTCTTGGGATCACGACGCTCAACATGTTGAAGATGGAACAGCAGATTGATTCGCTGTCGCCGGAGACGAAGAAGCGTTATATGCACAACTACAACTTCCCGCCGTACTCGACCGGTGAGACCGGCCGAGTGGGCACACCGAAGCGGCGAGAGATCGGTCACGGTGCGCTTGCTGAACGGGCACTCGTGCCGGTGCTGCCGGGTCGTGAGGAGTTTCCCTACGCGATCCGCCAGGTGTCTGAAGCACTCGGCTCCAACGGGTCAACCTCAATGGGCTCCGTGTGCGCCTCGACGCTATCGTTGCTCAACGCGGGTGTTCCGTTGCGCGCGCCGGTAGCGGGCATTGCGATGGGGCTCATCTCCGACGAACTGGATGGCAAGACGCGGTATGCGGCACTGACCGACATCCTGGGAGCGGAGGATGCCCTCGGCGACATGGACTTTAAAGTCGCTGGTACGAGCGAATTTGTCACGGCGATTCAACTCGATACGAAGCTCGACGGCATTCCAGCTTCGGTGCTTGCCGGGGCTCTGGCGCAGGCAAAGAGTGCCCGTACGACGATCCTTGCGGTGCTGAGCGCGGCGATTGATGCTCCCGACGAGATGGCTCCGACCGCTCCGCGCGTCATTAGCGTGCAGATCCCGGTCGATAAGATTGGTGAGCTCATCGGCCCGAAGGGCAAGACGATCAACGCTATCCAAGACGAGACCGGCGCGGAGATCTCCATCGAAGAAGACGGCACGGTCTACATTGGTGCCCTGGACGGCCCATCGGCCGAAGCCGCCCGCGCCCAGGTGAACGCAATCGCAAACCCGATGAACCCGGAGATCGGGGAGCAGTTCCTCGGTACCGTCGTCAAGCTTGCTCCGTTCGGCGCGTTCGTGTCGTTGCTGCCCGGCAAAGACGGTCTGCTGCACATCTCGGAGGTGCGCAAACTCGCCGGTGGCAAACGTGTTGAGAACGTTGAAGACGTCCTCAACATCGGACAGAAGGTGCTCGTGGAGATCATGAAGATTGATGATCGTGGCAAGCTCTCCCTGTCGCCCGTGCTTCCCAAGAGCGAGAATACCGGGGCGAGTGCTGCGGTCTAGTTCACATCAGTGACAGGGATGCCCCGCCGCGCGCGTGCACGGCGGGGCATCCCTGATCGGTGACGGGTTCTGTAGCCCTGCGGATCGGTGAAGTATCCTGTGACCCTGCGGATCGGTGACGGATTCCGTGTTCCTGCCAGGTATTGGCGTGACAATCGCTCTGGTCAATCTCAGCGTTTCCCCACGGGTATCTAGCACCTGCGTGTCCGCCGTGGGACGCCGACTCCCGTTCGGCCTCGGTCGGGAATCGGCGATCAGCCCACGAGCAGGTTGGGCGAGAGAGTGTCGCGGAAAGTCCCCTCGTTCCCGGTAGGCTGAACGGGATGAATGGCTCAGTTGCTCTTCCCCTCCACCAACCAGAACTCTCTTTCGTCGCGGCGGGCGGGACGCGCGTGCGGCGTACCGTGCATCCCTCCGGGTTCCGAGTGCTTACCGAGCAGATGCCGGGTAGCCGGAGCGTGACGGTCGGCTTTTGGGTCGCGGTTGGATCGCGTGACGAGGAAAAGGCTGGGTCGGAGCATCCCGCGAGCCTCGGGTCGACACACTTCCTCGAGCACCTGTTGTTTAAGGGCACGACGACGCGCTCGGCGCTTGACATTGCCATCGCGTTCGATGAGGTGGGTGGCGAGCACAATGCACTAACCGCGAAAGAGCACACCTGCTATTACGCGAAGGTACTTGATCGTGACCTGCCAATGGCAGTGTCAGTGCTCGCAGACATGTTCACATCATCGCTCATCGGGGAAACCGAGTTTGAGAGCGAGCGAGGTGTCATCCTGGAGGAACTCGCCATGGCGGCAGATGACCCGTCGAATGTCGCGAGCGAAGCGTTTACCGAAAAGGTATTGGCGGGGCATCCACTCGGTCGACCCATCGGAGGAAACCCGGAGACGATTAACGCGGCCACTCGCAGCGGGGTGTGGGACCACTATCGTGCCAACTATCGCCCACAGGATCTTGTTGTTACCGCGGCCGGTGCGGTTGATCACGACGAGCTTGTCGCGGGGCTAGTTGCTGCGCTCCATGCGGCACGGTGGGAGTTGGATCGCGAGGGTGTCCCGGTCGCGCGTCGGCTTCCCGCGGCTGTCGACACAGCCGGTCACTCCGGGATCGGTAGCGTTGGTGATACCGACCTGACCGGGCTCAGCGCCGCGAACCTTGTGAGCACCGGCTCTTTCAGCGGCCGCGTTCCCCCGGGTGCTGCGTCACCCGCCGCCGCCGCCTCCGGAAGCGCCGTGGACAGTGCTGCGTCGTCGGCCTCCCCGCTTGCGGTCACCGTCATTGAGCGTCCGCTCGAGCAGGTGAACCTCATTCTGGGAATGCCCGGTCTCATTGCCAGCGACGAACGACGATGGACAATGACCGTGCTCAACTCCATCCTCGGGGCTGGAATGTCATCCCGACTCTTCCAGAAGATACGGGAGAAACGAGGCCTTGCCTACTCTGTCTACTCCTTCGCACCGGCATATTCCGATGCCGGAATATTTGGGATGTACGCCGGATGCGCCCCACAGAACGCAGCCACCGTCGCCGACCTTATGCGCGCTGAACTTCGTGGAATCGCCGAGCACGGCGTGACCGAGGTTGAGATCCGTCGCGCCAACGGCCAGCTTGCGGGTGCTTCAGCGCTCGCTCTGGAAGACTCCGACACCCGGATGTCCCGTCTCGGACGTGCGGAGCTGGGTATTGGTGAGTTTAATGACCTTGATGAAACACTTCGTCGCATTGGACTTGTTTCAGGGGCACACATCCAGGAACTGGCAGCAGAATTGTCTCAGCGCTCGTTCTCGCTCGTCGCCGTTGGCGATATCGGTCGGGACGCGTTTCACAGCGGATAATCGACAGGGCATGCCGACGTAACAACGGGAGACGAGCCAGTGACCCATCACATCTACCTCGTGCGCCACGGCGAGCCGCTCGATGCTGAGCACGGCCTGTCGGACGGCCCCCTCTCACCTCGCGGACGTCGGCAGGCTGAAAGTCTTGCGCTTCGGCTCAGCGGTATCCCGTTTGATTCGGCATGGCATTCACCACTGCAGCCAGCGGCTGAAACGGCCGCGGTGATCGCGGCGAAACTCCCTGCGCTCACACCGCAGCCGTCAGCGCTGTTATTTGACTGCATCCCGTCCGGTCCGAGCCCCGAGATGCCGCCCTACTATGCGCCATTTTTCGGGTCGGTGACGGAGGATGAGATTGAGGCTGGGCGGGCGCAGCTAGCGGATGCTGCGGTCGAGTTTTTCCGGAACCATCGCGGTGATTGTCATGACCTGCTTATCACCCACAACTTCGTCATCGGATGGTTCGTGCGCGAGGTTCTCGGTGCGCCCGACTGGCGCTGGGTGTCGCTCAACCAGGCTAACTGTGGGCTCACCGTGCTTGCCCAGAAAGCGGGTCGCCCGTGGAGTCTCGTGACACACAACGATCTTGCACACCTGCCAGCCGAGCTACGGACGGGGTTGCCTGATCCGTACACACTGTAAACACTTGTGGGTCGGCGTGCGAATGACAGGTTTTATATTCGCCGTGTGATGATCCGCAGGCAGAGTGCGTGGGTGGAGGCTCGTGGGTTGGCGCGAGCGACATTTCGACCCTGTGATTGGTGGTGGGCACCGGGTGGATGGTGCAACGCAGCGGTGGTGGGAACGCGGGCGGTGCGGTGGCTGCCCGCGCTAGGCTGGGAGCATGGTGATTCGGGTCGCGGTGGTTGGGGCAACGGGCAGGATGGGTCGGCTGGCGCTGTCGCTGATTGCGGAGTCCGATGACCTCGTGCTACACGCGGCATTGGATTCCCGATCGAAATTGACGGAGTGTGCGGGAGCGGATGTCGTGCTCGATGTCACACATCCGAGTGCGAGCGGCGAGATTGTGGATTATGCGGTGGCGCGTGGCATCCCGATCGTGGTGGGCACCTCGGGGTGGTCGGAGGAGCGAATTGCGCGTGTTCGCGTGCAGGTCGCAGTGCGGGACTCTCACTGGGACACCACGCCCGACGCGGTTGTCGGTGACGGCATGGCTGGCGACGCGGCCAGTGGGGCAGACGGTGCTGAACTGAGAGGTCACCCGTCACACGGCGTCACTGGTGAGGGGCCAGAGAGATCCGGCGGGGTGATTTTTGTGCCCAACTTTTCGCTCGGGAGCGTCGTTGGTACAGTGCTCGCGGCGTACGCTGCGCGGTTCTTTGACTCCGTCGAGATTGTGGAGTCACATCACGCGGGCAAGGCTGATTCCCCGTCGGGAACGGCGGTGCGAACCGCCGAGCGGATCGCCGCCACCCGTGAGGCGGTGGGGCCGATCAGTGCGCCACATCCTGAACAGCGTGCCCGCGGTGAACTCGTCTCCGGGGTACCGATCCACAGCATGCGGCTTGCAGGTGTGGATGCCGAGCAGCGGATCGTGTTCGGCGGTGTGGGGGAAACCCTCACCTTTGTGCACACAACGGTATCGTCCGTAGCCTACAGGGCGGGGTTGCTGCTTGCGTTACGTGCCGCACCCGTGACACCCGGAGTGATGGTGGGGCTCGAGACACTGCTCGGGCTTGATCTGTCTGGCGTAGACGAGGGTCTGTGAGGCGGGTGTGGAGTGGCCGCGGTTTTGAGTGGGTTGTGCACCGCTAAATCGGTGAGGAGTGTTGATGGCCCGCCCGCAACCTAGCGGGCCCATGGTGTCGGCGATCGTGATGGCCACGATCCTCGCGATCTATCTGGTGCTGGTGGGATGGCGCGCCCTCCAGTTTTTGCAGACTGGGAACCCCGTGGCCGTCGTCATGGGGAGCGCTCTGCTCGTGCTCCCCCTGATCGGCGCGTGGGCACTGTGGCGGGAGCTGTGGTTCGGGATGCGGTCGGCGGCGCTGGTACGTGAGCTTGAGGCCGAGGGCGGTCTCGAGCTTGGAATTGCGCTCGGACCGACCGGACGCCCGACACGAGCCGGGGCGAGCGCCGCGTTTAGCCGCTTTCGGGACGATGCCGAGAGTTCTCCCGACTCGTGGCGTGTGTGGCTGCGACTCGGTGTTGTGTACGAGGCAGCGGGCGACCGCCGACGGGCGCGGCAGGCGATCCGCCACGCTATCGAGCTTGCGCAACAGAACCGTCAGGATCGACGTGAGTGAATCCGCCGAGGGTGCGTTCAACAGGAGCGTCGTGGGCTGTTGCTAAGCGAGCTCTGCCTCGATTGTGATCGGGATACCGGTGAGCGCCCGGGAGATAGGACATTCTGATTTTGCACGGGTGGTAAAAGCCTCAAACTGCGCCTCAGTGAGACCGGGTACCCGGGCACTCACAAGCAAATGGCTGCCGAGCACGCCCTTGCCCACCTCGAATGTGACGGCGGCCGTGGTCTGAATGCGTTCTGGTGGGCTGCCCGCTTCGGTGAGGGCGTGTGAGAGCGCCATCGAGAAACAGGATGCGTGCGCAGCCGCGAGCAGTTCCTCCGGGTTTGTTGTGTTCTCGGTACCGAACGAACGAGCCTTCCACGTGAGTGGAAAAGTTGCAGTGCCGGAGGAATCGAGCACCACGGTGCCGTCACCTTCGAGCAGCGTCCCGTTCCATACTGCGGTGGATTCGCTTGTAACGGGCATGGTGAGCTCCTTATGGTTCGGGGCTTCCAGCCTAGCGATGTGCGTGGGGCGGTGGCAGAAAGAAGGCTGTGTCTGGCTGTAATGTCGGGCCCTGCCGCTAGCATCGTCGTGATGAGTACAGTGATTGCTACCCCCTATGAAGATTTGCTTCGCGAGGTGCGTGCGGTCGGTGCGATAAAATCCGACCGTACCGGCACGGGCACGCGGAGCGTGTTTGGGCGACAGCTTCGGTTTGACCTCAGTGCGGGATTCCCCGTTACCACGACAAAACGCGTGCATGTGGCATCAGTTATTTACGAGCTCCTGTGGTTCTTGCGCGGGTCATCCAATGTTGAGTGGTTGCACGAGCACGGCGTCACCATTTGGGACGAGTGGGCCGATGCATCCGGTGATCTTGGTCCGGTTTATGGTGTGCAGTGGCGCTCGTGGCCGACTCCGACCGGCGAGACGATTGATCAGATTCAGCGGGTCGTTGATGAAATTCGCCGTAACCCCGATTCGCGGCGGTTAGTGGTGTCGGCCTGGAACCCGGCAGACATTCCGCGGATGGCCCTCGCCCCGTGCCACGCGCTGTTCCAGTTCTACGTGGCCGACGGTAGACTCTCGTGCCAGCTCTATCAGCGCAGCGCCGATCTGTTCCTCGGGGTGCCGTTCAATATTCCGTCCTACGCCTTGCTCACCCACATGATCGCGCAACAGACCGACCTCGCCGTTGGCGACCTTGTGTGGACCGGCGGTGACTGCCATGTTTACGACAATCACCTCGAACAGGTTGACCTGCAATTGAGTCGTGAACCGTTCCCCGTGCCCAGGCTGCACATCGTGCGGAAACCGGCCTCTATTTTCGATTACGAGTTTGAAGACTTCGTGATCGAGGGATACCAACATCACCCCGGAATTCGTGCGGCAGTCGCGGTGTGAACGGGAGAACGATGAGTGGTGAATCGGTGGATGAGCCCGTGGGTTTGGGTGCGCCTGCGGGGTCGGTTCGCGCAGACTCCGCGGTGACATCGGCCTGGGCCGGGTCGGGCGCGCCTGCGGGGTCGGTGCGGATCGGGCTCATCTGGGCAGAGGCACACAACGGGGTGATCGGTGCGGGCGGCGGTCTTCCGTGGCATGTGCCGGAGGATCTTGCACACTTTAAAGAGGTGACCCTGGGACATCCTGTACTCATGGGGCGTAAGACCTGGGATTCACTGCCCGAGCGATTTCGGCCGCTGCCCGGGCGGGTCAACCTTGTTCTGTCCCGTCAAGCAGAGTGGGCAGCCACAGGAGCGATGAGGGTGGCTTCGTTTGAGGAGGCGGTTGCCCGGGTGGGTTCGCGGGCACTGCCGACCGCAGGTGCATCGGAGACACCCGAGGGGGGTGGGCTGTGGCTGTGGGTGATTGGCGGGGCTGAGCTGTTCGCCGCTGTTATTGACAGGGCACACCGGCTCGAAGTGACCGAACTCGACCTTGCGGTCAACGGTGAGGCGTTCGCC
Organism: Candidatus Lumbricidiphila eiseniae; assembly: GCA_002529645.1. Taxonomy (GTDB): domain Bacteria; phylum Actinomycetota; class Actinomycetes; order Actinomycetales; family Microbacteriaceae; genus Agromyces; species Agromyces eiseniae. The sequence continues at coordinate 41,053 of NAEP01000046.1, forward strand.
CCCTCGATTGATCTTAGCTGGCGGCTGAGTCACAGCGAACCGCTGGTGGGTGTGCTCGCCTCGCGGGCCGGTGTCGGGTACCGCTTCCGCCGATACGAACGGCCATGACCGAATAGTGGTGGGTGCCAGTAGGCTGAGGATATGGCTCACGAAAACCCCTTCGGACAGGTTCTCATTGCGCTCGTCACCCCGATGACGGCAGACGGCGAAGTTGACTGGGTTGGGGTTGAGAAGCACATTGATGAGGTCATCTCCGCCGGTGCCGACGGTATCGTTGTCACCGGCACAACAGGTGAAACATCAACTCTCACCGACGTCGAGAAAATCAAGCTCGTCGAGGTCGGCAAAAGCGTCGCTGCGGGGCGCGCGAAGATCATTACCGGCGGTGGCTCTAACGAGACCGCGCACGCGATCGAACTTTACCGCCACTCCGAAAAAATTGGCGCCGACGGCATCATGATTGTCACGCCGTACTACAACAAGCCGACCCAGGCAGGCATCCTCACCCACTTCCGCATGGTTGCCGACGCCACTGATCTGCCTGTCATCCTCTACGACATCCCCGGGCGCACCGGTGTTCCGATCAAGTACGAGACGCTCCTGCGGCTCGCAAAGCACCCCAATATCTTGGCCGTAAAAGACGCCAAGGGTGATTTTTCTGAGGTCAGCCGCGTGCTCAACCAGACCGACCTCATGTATTTCTCTGGGGATGACGCGAACGTGTTGCCGCACCTTGCGATCGGTGCGACAGGGCTCATCGGCGTCACCGCCAACATCGCAGCTGGCCCGTATCGAACCATGGTCAACGCCGTCAACCGTGGTGATTTGCACGCAGCCACCACCGCGCACAAACAGCTCGAGCCGCTCGTGCGCGCCGTGATGACCCATGTGCCCGGAACGGTGGCGGCGAAGTACCTTTTGCACGGGCTCGGGCGAATCAACAGCCCACGGGTGCGGCTGCCACTGGTCGGGCCCGAAGAGTGGGAGGCCGCTCTCATCGAAGATGAGGTCAATGTCGTTCGAGGCATTCTCGGTGTTGACTTCTCCAACTTCCGACCCGACCGCAACGCAGCGGCCGGGGGAGCGCTCCCGAAAATCGCGGGAACAACCCGGTGAACCGCGGGGGTTACCCGGTGGGTCGCGGGGGCTGCCCCTCCGACCATCGGGAGCTGTGAGCGAACTCACGGGTTGCCCGGTGGGTCGCGGGGGTTACCCGGTGAACTACGAGGGCAGCCCGGTGACCCACGGAGAGAACGGTCCGGGTGGCGGCATTCGCCCCCCCCCGCTGAACCCGAGAACATTTGATGTCCCTCACGGGGCAAGGACAGGTTAGTGATCGTCGGCACACCGTTCGATCTTCAACACCTCCACGATATCGACGCGAAGGAACAGACAAGTAGCAGGTTCTGCCACGTGTCTGTCTCGTGGCGACGGTAGGCTGCCGGGGGACGCCGAACTCCCAAGGAGGATCCATGCCGGACACCCACACCACCCAGCCCGCCGCCGCCGAACGCGATGGACCGAGCGACCCGCCGTCGCTCGAGCGGGGAACGCTTCGAATCATCCCGATTGGCGGTCTCGGCGAAATAGGTCGCAACATGACCAGCTTCGAGATTGACGGCAAGATCCTCATAGTTGACTGTGGGGTACTCTTCCCCGAAGAACACCAGCCCGGGGTTGACCTTATCCTGCCCGATTTTGGTTTTCTGAAGGAACGGCTTGATGACATTCTCGGGATCGTGCTCACGCACGGACACGAAGACCACATTGGGGGAGTGCCGTACCTGCTCAAACTGCGCGACGACATCCCGTTAATCGGCTCACAGCTCACGCTCGCGCTCGTCGAAGCAAAACTAAAGGAACACCGGATCAAGCCCTACAGCCTGACCGTGCGCGAGGGAGAACAGGAAAAAATCGGGCCGTTCAACCTCGAGTTTGTCGCTGTGAACCACTCTATTCCCGACGCGCTCGCGGTGGCGATCAGCACTGCGGGTGGCACCGCGCTTGTAACCGGCGATTTCAAGATGGACCAACTGCCACTCGACGGGCGACTCACCGATCTGCGCGAGTTTGCGCGACTGGGTGTTCGAGGCATTGATGTTTTTCTCGTTGATTCCACCAACGCGGATGTTCCGGGGTTCACGCCTCTCGAACGCTCCATCGGCCCGGTGCTCGATGAGGTTATTGCGCGCGCCCCGCGCCGCGTGATCGTCGCGAGCTTCTCGAGTCACGTGCACCGCGTGCAGCAGGTGCTGGATGCCGCGCACGCACACGGTCGCCGGGTGGCGCTGCTCGGCCGGAGCATGGTGCGCAACATGGGCATTGCCGCTGACCTCGGCTACCTCACTGTGCCACCCGGCGTGCTCATCGATTACGTGAAGGCAGGGGACATCCCTGACAACAAGATTGTCTTCATGTCGACCGGCTCGCAGGGGGAGCCGATGGCGGTGCTCTCGCGGATGGCGAACAACGATCATCAGATCGAGGTGGGGGAGGGCGACACGGTTATCCTCGCGTCGAGCCTTATTCCCGGCAACGAGAATGCGGTGTATCGGGTCATTGATCGACTCACGAAGCTCGGGGCGAACGTTGTGCACAAAGGCAACGCGAAGGTGCATGTGTCTGGTCACGCGGCATCCGGCGAATTGCTCTACTGTTACAACATTGTCAAGCCGAAAAACGTGCTGCCGATTCACGGCGAATATCGGCACCTGTTTGCGAACGCGAAGCTTGCGCGCGAAACCGGAGTGCCTGAGCGCAACACATTCCTCGGTGAAAACGGCTCGGTCTATGATCTGCGCGACGGCCTCATGCGGCAGAGCGGGCAACTCGATCTCGGGTTTGTGTACGTGGATGGCTCGACTGTCGGCGAGATCACCGATGCTGACCTGAAAGACCGCCGCATTCTCGGCGAAGAGGGGTTCATCTCGGTCATTGTGGTGGTGGATGCCGCGACCGGTCGCGTTATTACAGGACCCGAGATCCATGCTCGCGGGTTTGCGGAGGATGAATCTGTGTTCGACGACGTCAAACCGCGGATTATCGCGGCGCTTGCCGAAGCAGCGCACAACGGGGTGCGCGACCCGCATGCGCTGTCACAGGTGGTGCGACGGGTGCTTGGTGGCTGGGTGAATCGACGACTGCGCCGTCGCCCGATGCTTGTGCCGCTGGTGATTGCGGCGTAGGCAGGCACCAGACCGTCTGGTGTGTGATCGCAGGGTTCCGGGCACGGGCACACTGACCGGGCAGTTTCCGGACGAGGAAGGACTCTCGGTCGCGCGTTCCGGGCACGGGCACACTGACCGGGCTGTCTGTGGGTGTGATCACGGGCGGTTTCCTCGAGCGTGCCGCGCACGTCGATGATCTTGAGTGATCGCTGACACTCGCGGGCGGCTCTGTGCGTCCGACACCGCGGATATTTGCAACTTCGTGATCGCTGACACTCGCGGGCGGCTCCCTCCCGGTGTCGGTGGTGCGACATAACATGTGAGCATGGCTACCCGTCCTTCAACGGGCGCGCGCGCCGCTAGCCCGACAGGACGCGGCACGCGCCCCGCTTCCTCGTCCCCCCGCAAGCCCGCGAAGGCAAAGTTGGCCACTTCTGAGCCGGAAGCGGTGGCACCGGGGCCGTCTGTGCTTGCGCGCGCGTGGATGTCTCTCGCGCACGTCACGGGTGGTGCTGCGCGGGCGCTCGGCCCCGAGGTGCTGCAAAAGGAAGAGCGCCGCGACGGTGGTCCCTTTTTTCTGGTCCTGCTCGCGATCGCCGGGGCCATCGTCGAGTGGTTCCTCATTAACGAATCGGTCGCGCGCACGGTGAACTCGTGGACCTTTGGTGCTCTCCTCGGCCGTGTCTCGTTTGTCTTGCCGGTGGTCATGCTGCTGTTTGCCATCTGGTGGTTTCGGCACCCCAGTTCGGTGCATGACAACACGCGTATTGGTATTGGGCTTGGACTGGTGCTTGTGGCATCCGCCACTCTCTGTCACATTTACAGTGGCCGGCCGGCACCCACGGCGGGCATGGTTACCCTCTCCCGGGCCGGTGGCATATGTGGCTGGATGGTTGGGCAACCGCTTGTTCTCTTGCTCGCACCGGTCGGGGCGACGGCGGTGACGGCGCTGCTGCTGCTGCTGTCTGTGCTCATTATTACCAAAACACCACCGACCCGGATTCCGGCACGGATGCGCGAACTGTATGCGTGGTTATTCGGGGCTCCTCCGGCGCTGGTGCCGACCGACGCCGATTCGGTGGTGATGACCCAGTCGGGGGTGCGCGTTCCCACGGTTCTGTCTGCCCCGACAAAACCAACCTGGCGGGACCGCCGTCAGGCCGCTCGACTTCGCCGTCTCGAAGAGGCTGGTGCGCGCGAGGCCGCACGATCAGCGCGCGCGCGCGCCGGTCGGGATGGTCTCGGTGGTGATGATTGTGACGACCATCTCGAGGGCGATACTGCGGGCACGAGTGGCCCGTTGCCGTGGTGGCGACAGAAAGACGCGCCATCCGGTGCGGTTGATGTGCCGTCGGCACTCGATGGCATTACGGCCATGCTCGGTCCCGCTTCGGCGTCAACCGAAGGAAGCTTTGAGACGCCCATTGAGGGCGCGCACGCGTCTTCGATTCGTGGCACTGCTGCCGGTCACACCGCTGCTGTGATCGGCGGGGCTGGCATGCCGGTCAGTGCGCGACCAGCACCCGGTGGGCTCACCGGCGTGCACAATGACCTGCAGCGCGCAGAAGCTGTTCTGCACGGTCTCAGTGATCTGCCCGATCGGAGCCGCACCGGACTGCGAGGAGACGACGGCGGAGCAACATCCATGCTCGAAGTGTTTGATCCGCAGACGGGTGTGGGGAACATTCTGCCAGCCGCTGCCGCGGGTGTCGGCGGTGTGGGGAGCGGGATCAGCGTGGCGGGTGCGGGCGTCGGCGCGGCTGTGGGCGGTATCGCAACTGCGGGCGTCAGTGCAACTGCGACACACGGTGATCTCTCGGCTGCTGCTGAGGCCCAGGAGGTGACCTCCGCTGGGCTGGCGTCTGCACCGGGCAGTCCGCTGAACAGCCACTACTTTTTGCCCGATGCATCCGAGCTGGCTCTCGGCCAGCCAGCCAAGAAGCATTCTGCCGTAAATGACGAGGTTGTGCGGCAAATCACCGAGGTGCTCGACCAGTTTGGGGTCGATGCGAAGGTCACCGGGTTTTCACGAGGCCCCACCGTCACTCAGTATGAGATCGAACTCGGACCGGGTGTCAAAGTGGAGCGGGTGACCGCGCTGTCGAAGAATGTGGCTTACGCTGTGGCATCCAATGAGATTCGAATTCTCTCCCCGATCCCGGGTAAGAGCGCGATTGGGGTGGAAATTCCCAACACTGACCGAGAGATTGTCACGCTCGGTGACGTGCTGCGGTCTCCGGTGTCGGTGGGAGCGGCCCATCCGATGACCATCGGGATGGGCAAGGATGTCGGCGGCGGCTACGTTATCGCCAACCTCGCGAAAATGCCGCACCTTCTGGTTGCGGGCTCCACCGGTTCCGGAAAGTCCAGCTTCATCAACTCGATGATCACATCGGTGCTGATGCGGGCGCGCCCATCGGAGGTGCGCATGGTGCTCATCGACCCGAAACGTGTCGAACTTGCACCCTACGCGGGGGTGCCGCACCTGATCACTCCGATCATCACGAACGCGAAGAAGGCTGCCGAGGCTTTGCAGTGGGTCGTAAAAGAAATGGATATGCGCTACGACGACCTTGCGTCGTTTGGGTTCCGCCACATTGACGACTTCAATGCCGCTGTGCGAAAGCACGAAATTGTGTTGCCTGCGGGTTCGGAGCGCAGGCTGACCCCGTATCCCTACCTGCTTGTCGTGGTCGATGAACTCGCCGATCTTATGATGGTCGCGCCGCGCGACGTGGAAGATTCGATCGTGCGCATCACCCAGCTTGCACGGGCGTCAGGCATTCACCTGGTGCTCGCCACCCAGAGACCCTCGGTTGATGTTGTGACCGGACTGATTAAGGCGAATGTTCCCTCTCGGCTGGCTTTCGCGGTGACGAGTGTGACCGACTCGCGAGTCATTTTGGACCAACCGGGAGCTGACAAGCTCATTGGTCAGGGAGACGGGCTGTTCCTGCCAATGGGAGCCTCGAAGGCGGTGCGGGTGCAGGGTGCCTGGGTGAGCGAGGCGGAAATCGACCGTGTTGTCAAACACGTTACCCAGCAGGCTCGACCAGAATATCGGGCTGACGTGCAGGCAGTGATCGAACGAAAAGAGATTGACGCGGACATCGGTGACGATCTTGAACTGTTGCTCGCCGCCGCCGAACTGGTGGTGTCAACCCAGTTTGGTTCCACCTCCATGTTGCAGCGAAAGCTGCGCGTTGGGTTCGCGAAGGCCGGACGACTGATGGATTTGCTGGAATCACGCGAGATCGTCGGGCCCTCGGAGGGTTCAAAAGCGCGTGATGTGCTCGTGACTGTCGAACAGTTGCCGGGAGTGCTCGCACGATTGCGAGGTGCTGGTCCCGTGGTGGAGAACAGCGGTGGTGGCAATGCGGGGGCGGACACCACCGCGGAGCGGCCTGCCGATCTTGGGCAGGACGATTTTGAGGCGGCAGCTGAGCACGAGGTCGGTGCATCCTCCGAGGATGCCTGGAGCTTGACCGGACGCGACCAGTGACCAGCAACCTCAACCTGCCCAACACCATCACGATGGTGCGAATTTTTATTGCTCCGTTGTGTTTCTGGCTGCTGCTGACCGACGCCGGTCGTGACGGCGCGCAGCGCTGGTTGGCTGTTGTTCTCTTTGTCACCGCGATTCTGACCGATGGTCTCGACGGCTACATCGCCCGGTCCCGCGGGCTGGTGACCGATCTCGGAAAGATTCTTGACCCGATCGCCGACAAGCTGCTCACCAGCGGTGCGCTCGTCTGTCTCTCAATCCTCGGCGAGTTACCGTGGTTGATCACCGCGATCGTGATTGTCCGCGAGGTGGGAATCACAGTCTGGCGTTTCTTTGAGCTGCGCCGCGGCCGCGTGCTGCCCGCAACATCCGGTGGCAAAACCAAAACTGTTGTGCAGGCCATTGCGATCACATTCGCCCTGGCACCGTTGTGGCACGTACTGGGTGACTGGATCAGTGGCGTCAATACCGGGCTCATGATGGTGGCTGTCATCCTCACGGTGTGGTCGGGGGCGCAGTACTTGCGGGATGCCGCGCGGCAGGGCCGAGGGTGAGCGCTGAGTTGCCTGCTGACTCCGGCGGTGTGATGGCGTGACAGGAATTGACAAGAGCGCCCCCGCACCGGGCGACAGTTGCCCCGCGCTCGAAGAGAGTGCTGCAGAACTCGTGGCGGAACTTGCGGCGCGCGGCGCGCGGGTAGCGGTAGCCGAATCACTCACCGGCGGGCTCGTGACGGCGCAGCTTACGGGGATCCCCGGGGCATCCCGGGTATTGAACGGCGGCATCGTCGCATACAACACGACGGTGAAGACAACACTGCTCGGAGTTTCCGCAGAGTTGCTCGCCCGATGTGGAGCGGTGAACACCGACGTGGCCCGGCAGATGGCAGTGGGTGTCTGTCGGGCATTGGCGGTGTCAGGCAGGCCGAGCGAACTGGGAATTTCGACGACCGGCGTCGCCGGACCCGCCCCGCAGGATGGTGTGAATCCCGGTGTTGTGTTTCTCGGAATAGCGTGGCGCGGTGGAGTTCGGGCCATCCCACTGTCTCTCTCGGGAGACCGGGCTGAGATTCGAACCGCCGCAACGGCGGCGGCAATCACCGAAGCACTGCGTGCGGTACGAATGCCCGTAACACGGTGACAACTTAGGGGAATACGGCACAGGGTCAGCCTGTTGCAAGGTTACACAGTGTGAAAATCACGGCTGTCAGAAGATTCGCCGCTAGGGTTAACGCTAGTGACATCGGGTAGAATTGCGCACCGTTGGCTGATAACGGCCGCAGCAGAAGGAGGGTTTCCATGGTTCTGGTCCGACAGGAAATCGGTGATGTGCTGAGGGACTTCCGCCTGCAAAAAGGCCGTACGCTTCGGCAGGTCGCGTCGAAGGCAAGCGTGGCACTCGGGTACCTCAGCGAGGTAGAGCGTGGGCAAAAGGAGGCATCGAGCGAGATTTTGGCCTCAGTTGCCGATGCACTTGACACGCCGATCTCGGTAATCATGCACGAGGTCGGTGACCGAATCGCGGTGCTTGAGGGGCTGTCCGTGGTTCCTGACAGCCTGCCTGATTCGCTTGTTGCGGAGTTTGACGCCAACCTCATGCTCCGTTGAGCGGTGGTTCGGTGGAGGTAGCCTCGTTGAGCGGTAGCTCACAGTGAAGCTCAGTGAGCTCCAACTCGCGGTGGAGGAGGAATTCGGGTCCGCATACGGTGCTGTTGTTCTTAGCGATGTCGTACTGGCAGAACTCGGGTCACGCACTGCACGGGAGGCGCTTGACCGCGGTATTCCGGCCCGAGAGGTGTGGCTCGCTCTGTGCCGAGCAATGGATGTCCCGGACTCTCGCCGTCATGGCGCTGGCCGTCGCACTCCGCGCCCGGGCGTGTCGCTGTAATCTTTCTCCGACGCGCGGGGAAAATCGCGCTGGTCACCGTCGACGATGTTCCCCTGCAGGATCTTTCTCCGACGCGCGGGGAAAATCGCGTCGGCGTCGGCGGATTCGCACACAATCTTCCTCCGACACGCGGGGAAAATTCGAACGTGTGTTCGTATGTGGCGTAGTGTCCTCCACAGCGGGTATTCCAAGATCCTTTTCCCCAAGCTGCTGCCGCTCATGTCGTATGTCGGTGGTTGGTTCTACGGTCGAAGTATCAAATTTTCCCCGTCAACCGCCTTGTCACAGGCACCGTGGGCGTCCGACCCGCTGTGATCCGCTGACAGCCTAGAGGCAGCCGAACCACCGAGAAGGAGCCCATCATGGCAACAACAGACCGCGAAAAAGCACTTGAAACCGCCCTAGCGCAAATCGACCGTCAGTTCGGTAAGGGTTCCGTCATGCGTCTGGGGAGCGAAGAGCGTGCCCCGGTTGAGGTCATCCCGACCGGATCGGTGGCATTGGATGTTGCACTCGGTATTGGCGGGTTACCTCGTGGTCGCATTGTTGAGATATACGGCCCGGAATCGTCGGGTAAGACGACGCTAACCCTGCACGCCATCGCGAATGCACAGAATTCTGGCGGAATTGCAGCATTTATCGACGCAGAGCATGCGCTCGACCCCGAATACGCAAAGAAACTTGGCGTTGATATTGACTCCCTTCTTGTTTCGCAACCTGATACCGGTGAGCAGGCGTTGGAGATCGCGGACATGCTTGTTCGTTCCGGGTCAATTGACCTCGTCGTCATCGACTCGGTCGCTGCTCTGGTTCCGCGGGCAGAAATTGAGGGCGAGATGGGTGATTCGCACGTTGGGCTGCAGGCACGCCTCATGTCGCAGGCTCTGCGCAAGCTGACCGGTGGGCTCAGCCAAACCAACACCACCATGATCTTTATCAACCAGCTGCGTGAAAAAATCGGAGTGTTCTTCGGTAGCCCGGAGACCACAGCAGGTGGCAAAGCACTCAAGTTTTATGCTTCCGTGCGGTTGGATATTCGCCGCATTGAGACGCTGAAAGACGGTTCCGAGGCGGTGGGGAACCGTACCCGCGTTAAGGTCGTGAAAAATAAGATGGCCCCGCCGTTCAAGCAGGCCGAATTCGACATTTTGTACGGCATCGGCATTTCGCGCGAGGGTAGCCTCATTGACTACGGTGTCGATCAAGGTATCGTGAAGAAGTCCGGTGCGTGGTACACGTATGACGGTGATCAACTTGGGCAGGGCAAAGAGAACGCACGCTCGTTCTTGCTGCAAAATCCCGATATTGCTGCTGGCATTGAGACGAAGATTCTGCAGCTGCTGGGGATCGGTGCCTCGACCCCTGCCGCGACACCCGCCCCGGTTGCCGCCGCCGCCAGATCGATAGCAACACCTGCTGGCGGTTCGACACGCACACCACCCTCCTCGAATATTCATTCGAAGGAAAACGCGCTTGAGCGCAAGGGGGCGTAATGCGCGAGTCACGTTCGATTGCCACGGTGAGCTACCTACCGTGGGTGGTTCGAGAGGCCTCCACACCTGCTGAGATAGGAGGGCACGACCTGTCTGTTCGTCGTATCAGCTATCCCGGACTCGGTGGCGTGACCCGCTGTGTTGATGAACCTGCCGCTGTGATACCGCACGAGACGGGTGTCGGTGTTCCCAGCACTGTTGCCCCGGGCACGGTGAATTCAGGGGCTGCCAAAGATCACGGCGAATCGGTGGAGGAGCGGGTTCTCATTCGGCTCCGCGGTGCGGCGCTGTCTGAATACGAGGTTCGTACCTTCATGCGAGTGCACGGTGCTGACGACCCAACCATTGACGATCTGATTGACCGATACCGGCGGTACGGATACCTTGACGATTATCGACTTGCCGCACAACTCGTGCAGGCGGGACGGGTGCGCCGCGGATTGGGCAACGCGGCACTGTTGCGCGAGGTGGAACGACGAGGCATCCCGAGTGATATTGCCCAGACAGCTCTTGATGAGCGCAGTCAGGATGATGAACTCGAGAGTGCCCGAACTCTTGCAGAACGTCGGATGCGACAGCTCGAACGGTTAGACAAGGTCACTGCGAGCCGACGGCTCACCGCATATCTGCAACGACGGGGCTACTCAGCAGAGCTCGTACAACGCGCGGTAGCATCGGTCATTGCCAGTGACATCTCTCAGGTTGAATGACTGTGAGAGACGGAGACCTCCGATTACATCCTCAGAAAACCACTGACGCTCGCCGAACCACATGATCGCTCCTCGGCAAGCGGAGACACGATCAGGGATATCCTCGCGGCACGCCGAACAGATGATCGCTCCTCGGCAGGCGGAGACACGAGGTAAGCGGCTGATCACCCACTGTGGCGTGATCGCTCGTAGACTGGACGACTATGGGTAACCTCAGTGAGGCTCTGGCGGATTCCGCGATGACGTCGGTTGTGCGCACCTACGAGGTCCGCACCTTTGGGTGCCAAATGAACACCCACGATTCGGAACGGTTGGCCGGGTCACTGGAAGCGGCTGGCTACCGTCCGGCCAACGGCCAAGAAGCTGATGTTGTCGTCATCAACACGTGCGCCGTTCGTGAAAATGCTGACAATAAGCTCTACGGAAACCTCGGTCATCTCGCTCACGTGAAACGCCGCCACGAGGGAATGCAAATCGCGGTGGGTGGCTGCCTCGCGCAAAAAGACAAATCCATCATTTTGGAAAAAGCACCGTGGGTGGACGTTGTATTCGGCACCCACAATATGGGATCGCTCCCCGGCCTGCTGGAGCGCGCGCGCCACAATCAAGAGGCGCAGCTCGAGATCCTTGACTCGCTCGACACCTTCCCGTCCACGCTGCCGAGTAAACGTGACTCAACCTACAGTGGGTGGGTCTCAATATCGGTCGGCTGCAACAACACGTGCACCTTCTGCATTGTGCCCGCACTGCGCGGAAAGGAGAAAGATCGCCGCCCGGGAGACATCCTGGCAGAAATTGGCATGCTTGTTGATGACGGGGCGATCGAGATCACACTGCTTGGACAAAATGTGAACTCCTACGGGGTCGAATTCGGAGACCGACTGGCGTTCGGCAAACTGTTGCGGGCCGCGGGTACCATCCCGGGACTTGAACGCATTCGTTTCACGAGCCCACACCCGGCCGCGTTTACCGATGATGTCATTGACGCGATGGCCGAAACGCCGACCGTCATGCCCCAACTGCACATGCCCCTGCAAGCGGGGTCAGACCGGATCCTCAAGGCAATGCGTCGCTCCTATCGCGCAGAGCGGTTTCTCGGCATCCTTGATCGTGTGCGCGAGCGTATCCCGCACGCGGCGATTACGACGGACATTATCGTCGGTTTCCCCGGTGAGACCGAAGAAGATTTCGAGCAAACCCTGCGCGTGGTCGAAGAATCCCGGTTTTCCTCTGCCTTTACGTTCCAATACTCGATCCGCCCCGGAACCCCGGCCGCGACGATGCCCAACCAGATCCCCAAAGCGGTCGTGCAGCGACGGTACGAACGTCTCGTTGCGCTGCAAGACGATATCTCGTGGGAAGAAAACAAGAAAATTATTGGCCGCACTGTGAACGTGCTCGTTGCTAACGGTGAAGGGAAAAAAGACGCAGAAACTCAACGCCTGAGTGGGCGTGCCGAAGACAACCGACTCGTGCACTTCAGCCTGCCTACCGGCTCGGTTACTCCGCGGCCAGGGGATATTGTGTCGGTGCTGGTCACACAGGCTGCGCCCTTTCACCTCATCGCGGATGACACGACCGGCGCACCACTGCAGCTTCGGCGCACCCGCGCGGGTGACGCGTGGGATCGTGCACGCTCGGAAAGCTGTGGGATACCCAGCCCTGTGCTCGTGACGGCGGGTGGCGCTTCCCGCACCAGCACCGCAGGCGATAGGAGCGCGGATGCCTCGCCGTCGGGTCGGGTGTCACTCGGGTTCCCAACCCTGCGATCCTAAGCGCACGATGCGGGCAACCCCTTTCCCTTTATTACATATGTGTAACGGTCCTGCCGTCTTAGCGCACGATGCGGGCAAGGAAGAGAGTTCGGAGACCACCGAGGGCATGCACAATCTGTTTAGCGCATGATGCGGGCAAGGAAGAGAGAGCGGAGCTTGTGTGACCGGTAACCTCATCGCGATCGTCGGAGCTACCGGCACCGGAAAATCCGACTTCGCACTCGACCTTGCAGAAAATCTGGACCGAGCCGGGCACACCGCTGAGGTTGTTAACGCGGACGCGATGCAGTTGTATCGCGGCATGAACATCGGCACCGCCAAACTGCCCATCGCAGAACGCCGAGGCATCCCGCATCACCTTCTCGATGTATTGGATGTCACGGAGGAGGCATCCGCCGCGCACTATCAACCGAAGGCTCGATGTGCCATCACCGAGATCCTGGCGCGCGGACACGTTGCACTGCTCGTCGGCGGATCTGGACTCTACGTATCGTCGGTGCTCTATGACTTCCAGTTTCCCGCCACCGACCCCGCAGTGCGCGCACAACTCGAATCAGATCTGGCTCGCGAGGGTACCGCCGCGCTGTACGCCCGGCTTGCCGCGCGAGATCCGGCCGCTGCAGCAGCCATCGATCCAAAAAATCTGCGCCGCATTATCCGCGCCTTGGAGGTGCTCGATATTCGCGGCGAACCGAAGGTCTCGCGGTTGCCCGATAATCCCGTTGTGTGGCATCCGCATCACCTCATCCATCTGCGTTATAACCGCAGCGCCCTGATCAAACGGCTCGACCGCCGAGTTGAGCAAATGTGGCACACCGGGCTCGTGTCCGAGGTCGCCGAATTACAAAACCGCGGGCTAGAGCTGAGCGTGACCGCGAGCCGAGCGATTGGATACGCACAGGCTCTTGCCCAACTGCACGGAACACTGAGCCAAATCGACGCGATTGAGCAAACACAAACTCTCACCCGCCGCTACGCACGCCGACAGGTGAGCTGGTTTAACCGTGACAAAACCGCGATCAATATCGAGACGGATGATGCAACCTCACGCCGAGACATACACGAGCTGGTGTTGCGCGAACCGCCAACGCACCGGGAACGCGTGGCATCCCACTAAACTTGGAACGCCCCCGACGAAGGAGAACCATGAGCGCTGACATCACCGATCCCGGCCACGGACACTCGCCCGCGGCGTGGACCGCCGTGACGATCATGCTCACCGCAATAACCATTGGCATGGTGGCGTTCGTTCTTGATCAACCGGTTATCGTGTGGGCCTCGGTCGGGCTCCTTGTGGTTGGACTCCTCGTTGGTGCCATCATGAAAAAAGCCGGTTACGGTGTGGGCGGCGCAAAGGTCACCGCAAAGGCCCACTAGGTGCTTGCCGAACTGATCGCCAACGCGGTCGCTGACGCGCGCGCGCGCGAAGAGGTCGCTCCGCTGGCCGTGGTGCAGGCCAATGCCCACGCTCAGTTGCCGGCGCGCGATGCCCTTGCCGCGCTGGTGCCGGGGCCAAAAATCAAGGTCATTGCGGAGATCAAACGGCGCAGTCCCAGCCGCGGCGATCTCGCGCCAATTGCCGACCCGGTTGCGCTCGCCCGGCAGTACGAGCTCGGAGGGGCGAGCGCAATCAGCGTCCTGACCGAGGGGCGGCAGTTCGGTGGATCACTTGCCGACCTGGAAGCTGTGCGCGCTGCTGTTTCGCTGCCGGTACTGCGGAAAGACTTCATTGGCACGCCTTACCAGGTGTTTGAGGCCCGCGCGGCAGGCGCTGACCTTGTTTTGCTCATCGTCGCAGCGCTCGACGATGCGAAGCTCCGCGAGCTCTACACTCTCACTGTGCAACTCGGGATGACACCGCTGGTCGAGACGCACTCCGCCCGGGAGCTCGCGCGCGCGGCGGCACTCGGGGCATCCCTCATCGGTGTTAACGCCCGTGATCTCACGACCTTCGAACTTGACCGTGACCTGTTTGGCCGGCTTGCCGAGAGTTTCCCGGCAGGGGCCATCCGGGTTGCCGAGTCGGCGGTTTTCACCCCGGCGGATGTCGCTCACTACCGCTCCGCGGGTGCCGACGCTGTGCTCGTGGGGGAGGCGCTTGTCACCGGTAACCCCCTCGCCGCGCTGCGCGCTTTTACGAGTATCTGATGGGCGCGTGATGCGCGCAAGAATATGCGGCGGCAGGGCTGAGCCCGCAACGGTGGAAACGGTGAGCGAGCACACACGACACATGACACACTAATGAAAGCGGGACCAACGTGACACTGAGGACGCAGACAGGTCCGTACTTTGGCGACTTCGGTGGCCGGTTCGTACCGGAATCGCTTATTGCCGCACTCGACGAGTTGACCGTTGCGTATGAGGCCGCAAAAAATGATCCGATGTTTACCGCCGAACTTGCGGAACTTGGCCGCACCTACACCGGCCGACCGTCGATCATCACCGAGGTGCCACGATTCGCGGCGCACGCGGGCGGTTCCCGGGTCATCCTGAAACGTGAGGATCTCAACCACACCGGTTCCCACAAGATCAACAATGTGCTCGGGCAGGCCCTGCTCACGAAGCGAATCGGCAAGCATCGGGTGATCGCCGAAACCGGGGCCGGACAACACGGTGTCGCAACGGCAACCGCAGCCGCGCTGTTCGGGCTCGAGTGCACCGTCTACATGGGAGAGGTAGATACCGAGCGGCAGGCGCTGAACGTTGCGCGGATGCGGCTGCTTGGTGCCGAGGTCGTCCCGGTGGCCGCGGGCTCACGCACCCTGAAAGATGCGATCAATGAAGCTATGCGCGACTGGGTGACAAATGTCGCAACGACCAATTATCTTTTCGGCACGGTTGCTGGCCCGCACCCATTTCCTGAGCTCGTGCGCAATTTTCAGAAGATCATTGGCGAAGAAGCCCGCGAGCAGGTGCTCGCCCTGACCGGGGCGCTGCCCACCGCGGTGGCCGCGTGCGTCGGTGGTGGTTCGAACGCGATGGGTATTTTCCACGCGTTCCTCGATGATCTGGATGTTGCGCTCTACGGGTTTGAGGCGGCGGGCGAGGGCGTTGACACTGATCGCCATGCGGCGACGATAACGAGGGGACGACCCGGGATACTGCACGGCGCGCGCAGTTTTTTGCTGCAGAGCGAAGACGGTCAGACGATCGAGTCGCACTCCATTTCGGCGGGGCTTGACTACCCGGGTGTTGGTCCCGAGCACTCCTGGCTCGCATCAATTGGGCGAGCCTGCTACCGTCCGGTGACAGATGCGGCGGCGATGAGCGCCTTGCGGTTGTTGTCGCGCACCGAAGGTATTATTCCCGCGATCGAATCAGCGCACGCGCTCGCGGGAGCGTTGCAACTCGGTCGTGAGCTGGGACCAACCGCGACGATCCTCGTGAGTCTCTCGGGCCGCGGCGACAAAGACATGGAAACTGCAGCGGAGTACTTTCAGTTGACGGATGCCGCGGTCCAATCGAATGCGGCACCCCTCGCACCACCCACCCGTGGCGGTGCCTTGCCCACGGTCGCTGTGTCGCCCACCTACCCGTTGACCACCGCCGAGGGAGACCACTCATGATGGCTAACACCCCCCGCACAGTCGGCTCCGTTATTACCCGCTGCACTGCCGAGCGTCGTGGTGCGCTCATCGGGTACCTGCCCGTCGGGTTCCCCACGCTCGATGAGAGCGTTGATGCGGCCGTCGCGCTCGTAGAAAACGGTGTCGATATCCTCGAGCTGGGACTGCCGTACTCCGATCCGGTCATGGATGGCCCGGTCATCCAGCGGGCAACGCTACAGGCCCTCGCCACTGGCTTCCGAGTGCCTCAGGTCTTCGCCGCGATCGCACGCATCACCGAGCAGGTCGCGGCCCCTGTGCTCGTCATGACGTACTGGAATCTCGTGCTTCAACACGGCGTCAACCGGTTTGCCGATGATCTTGTCGCGGCGGGTGGGGCTGGCCTCATCACTCCCGATCTCATTCCCGAGGAGGCAGCCGAGTGGATCGCGGCCTCCGATCGCACGGGTCTCGACCGAGTGTTTCTCGCCGCGCCCAGTTCGACCGATGAGCGCCTCACACAGGCTGTCGCTGCAAGCCGTGGCTTTGTGTACGCTGTCTCCACGATGGGCATCACGGGTGCCCGGAACGATGTCGACACGGCCGCTCGTACCCTCGTCGAACGCCTCCGCAGGGCGGGTGCTCCCGCAAGCTGCGTCGGCCTCGGAATCTCCACCGCCGAACAGGTGCGGGATGTTCTCGGCTATGCCGATGGTGCCATCGTCGGATCAGCGCTCGTTGACGCACTGATGACCGACGGAGTTGCGGCGGTCGGGGAGTTGGCGGCCTCCCTTGCGCGCGGCACGCGTGCGGATCGCGGGTAACCGAGGTCGTGGGCCTTGGGGCGCCTCCTGCGCGAGGAAACCGCGAAAGGACATTTTTGCTCAATGAGCCTCTACTCGGGGCGGCCTCCTGCGCGCGGAAACCGCACTGCTCTCAGGTCGGTCGCGCACACTGGTCGGAGGGCGGCTTCTCGCGCAGAAACCGCACGCTACTCCCGCCACTCTTACCCCGGTCGCGCACACGACGGCCAGAATAAAGTACGCTCGTGGGGGATCGCGCGCACCGCGACATCCCGGGCAGTAGCTCGAATCAATGGAAAGGCACTCGTCCGCGTGATCGCTCCGTTTAGCATCCCGAGCCCTAACTACGGCTGGCAGGGGATTACCATCCCGCTTCCCTGGGGCGGCACCCTCTCGATTCCGACTGCCGCAATCTGCATTCTGGTGGGGATTGCGATTGCCATGATCGTGACCGGGCGTCGCCTGAGCAAGCGTGACGCCGAGCCGGGCGTTGTGCTGGATGTCACCGTCTGGGCCGTTCTCTTCGGCCTTGTCGGAGCCCGCCTGTACTTTATTCTTACCCACACCGGCGACTATCTTGCCGGGCAGTCGCTGTGGGGCCTGTTCAGGATCGCGGATGGTGGCTTCACTGTTTACGGTGCCCTCATCGGGGGTGTTCTCGGTGTCTGGCTCGGGTGCCGGCTGAGTGGGTTGCGGCTCACCACGTTTCTCGACGCGGCTGCGCCGGGCGTGCTCATCGCGATCGGAATCGGTCGAATTGGGAACTGGTTCGAGCACGCAATGTTTGGTACACCCACCGATGCACCGTGGGGTCTTGTGATTGAGTCGAGCAATGCCGCATACCCGAAGGGTTTGCCCGACGGCACACTCTTTCAGCCGGTCTTCCTGTACGAACTCGTGTGGAACGTGGTGGGAGGCCTTCTCATCCTCTGGCTCGGCCGCCGGTTTACGCTGCAGTGGGGCAGAGCGTTTGCCCTGCTTCTGATCTGGTTCGGTCTCGGCCAAGCGTATTTTGAGACCATTCGGGTTGACCCGAGTGGCACATTCCTCGGCTTCCGGAACGGGGTGTGGGTGGCGTATGCGATCACTCTCATCGGCCTTGTTCTGCTCACCCTGCAGAACCGTCGGCACGCTGGTCTGGAGCCTGGCCCGTATCGTCCCGGGCAGGAACGCGACTCCGGTGTGACTGACAAAGATGCTGCTGGGGTAGACTCTGACGATACCGAGTCTGACCCCGCCGCTCTCGACGGGATTGTCGATAGCGAGACGACAGCGGATGAGAGGCCAGCCACGAGCCCCAGCCAACCGACCGCACAGGGTTAGGTGCAGTCCGCACCAACTCTCGCCACAACCGCTGTCGGTTGTGGTATCCGTGATGAGGGCCGATGTCGTCTCCCACAGCCACCTAGTTGATGAGGACGGTTTATATGTCGCTCACGTCACCCTTTTCAAGGTTTGGGTCAGTGCCCGCCGCGCAAGGGCTCTACGACCCTGCCGCTGAGAAGGATGCCTGTGGGCTGGCCATGGTCGCAACCCTCCGCGGCACAGCCGGGCACGACATTATTCAGGCCGCACTCGACGCGCTTCGCAACCTCGAACACCGCGGTGCTATCGGCTCCGACGCGGGAACCGGTGATGGCGCTGGCATCATCACCCAGATCCCGGACGAGTTTTTCCGAACCGTGTCGGGACTCACTCTCCCACCGCGGGGTGAGTATGCCGTTGGAAACGCGTTCCTGCCGGTCGATCCGACCGCACGAAGCGCCGTGAAGCGTGCGATCAACAAGCTCGCTGCCGAGGAAGGCCTCCGAGTCATCGGATGGCGCGAAGTGCCCGTGCGTCCCGAGGAACTGGGCTCGCTCGCGCGCGCGGCAATGCCCGCTGTACAGCAGGTGTTTGTGACCTCGGCCTCTGCGAGCTCGGAGATATCGGTGCGACCGGAGGCAGCAACCCGGCCCGAGACACCGGGACACCCGGGGGAATCCCAGGATGTGACCGCGCCGGGGGCATCAGCCCAGCCGATCGCGGGAATCGCGCTCGACCGGCTTGTCTTTCGACTTCGTAAGCGCGCTGAGCGGGAACTTGAGCTGTACTTCCCCTCGCTGAGCTGTCGCACCATCGTGTACAAGGGCATGGTGACGACGCTGCAATTGGAACCGTTCTATCCTGATCTCAGCGATGAACGTTACGTGTCGAAGCTTGCGCTTGTGCACTCGCGGTACTCGACAAACACGTTCCCGTCGTGGCCGCTCGCACACCCGTTCCGGATGATCGCGCACAACGGCGAAATCAACACCGTGCAGGGTAACCGCAACTGGTTGCGTGCTCGGCAGTCCGAACTAAAGTCCGACCTGCTGGGTGATCTGGCGCCACTGCTGCCAATTGTGACGCCCGGCGCGAGCGATTCTGCCTCGTTCGATGAGGTTGTCGAGTTACTCACGCTCGCGGGTCGGAGCCTGCCGCACGCGATCATGATGATGGTCCCCGAGGCGTGGGAGAACCAGACCGACATCGACCCACAGCGCCGCGCATTCTATGAATACCACTCACTGCTGTTGGAGCCGTGGGATGGCCCGGCCGCCCTCGTGTTTACCGACGGCACGCTCGCCGGCGCAACCCTTGATCGCAACGGTTTGCGCCCCGGCCGGTACGTCATCACCGATGACGGTCTCGTTGTGCTCGCGAGCGAGATCGGCGTGCTCAAGATCGACCCCGCAAAGATTGTGCGGAAGGGGCGGCTGCAGCCAGGCAAGATGTTCCTCGTCGACACCGAGGAGGGGCGGCTCATCGAAGATGACGAGATTAAGGCGCAGCTCGCGGCATCCGGACCCTGGGCCCAGTGGCTGGAACAGGAGCGGATTCAGCTCGCCGACCTGCCAGAGCGTGAGCACATTGTGCACCCGCCTCTCTCGGTCAATCGTCGCCAGCGTACCTTCGGGTACACCGAAGAAGAGGTCAAAATCCTCCTCACTCCGATGGCACAGACCGGGCAAGAACCGCTCGGTGCAATGGGGTCCGACACTCCGATTGCCGTGCTCTCGCAGCGCCCGCGTTTGCTGTTCGACTACTTCACCCAGCAGTTCGCGCAGGTGACCAACCCGCCACTTGACTCGATTCGGGAACTGGTCGTGACATCTCTCGGAACCTCCCTCGGCCCGCAGCCAAATCTGCTTGCCGCGGGCCCCGAACACGCTCGGCAGGTGTCGCTCTCGTTCCCGGTCATCGACAACGACGAACTCGCGAAGATCGTACACATTGAATCATCGGATGCTTCGCCCGCCACTACGACGATTCGTGGCCTGTATCGGGTGGAAGACGGTGCCGACGCGATGCGTGACCGGTTGCGCGAGATCTGTGCCGAGGTTGACACCGCAATCGCCCGGAATACCCGGTTTGTTGTGCTCTCCGACCGCGATTCGGATAAAGATTTTGCCCCGATCCCCTCGCTGCTTATGCTCTCGACCGTGCACCACCACCTCATTCGGTCGCAGACCCGGATGAGGGTGGGCCTCATCGTCGAAGCCGGTGATGTGCGGGAGGTGCACCATGTGGCTCTGCTCATCGGGTACGGTGCTGCCGCCGTGAACCCGTACCTCGCGATGGAAACGTGCGAAGACCTCGTCCGCTCGGGCACCATCACCGGGATCACTCCGGAATACGCCGTTCGCAATGTCATCAAAGCGCTCGGCAAAGGAGTTCTCAAGATCATGTCGAAGATGGGGGTCTCCACGATTTCGTCCTATTCCGGGGCGCAGACCTTCGAGGCGGTTGGTCTCGGGCAAGAGTTCATCGACGAGTTCTTCACCGGAACAACCTCCAAGCTCGGTGGAATCGGCATTGAGGTCATTGCGGCCGAAAACCTACAGCGGCACAGCCTGGCGTACCCCTTGGATATCGCGGTGCGGGCGCACGAGCGGCTCAGCACCGGTGGCGAATACCAGTGGCGGCGGGATGCCGCACCACACCTGTTCAACCCCGACACTGTGTTCCGGCTGCAGCATTCCACCCGCACCCGGCGGTACGACATTTTTCGGGAGTACACGCACCTCGTGGACTCGCAGGCGGCGGAACTCATGACGCTGCGTGGAATGTTCACCCTCCGCACGGATGCCCGGCCCGCGGTGCCGATCGAGGAAGTGGAGCCGGTGGCATCCATTGTGCGACGTTTCTCGACGGGGGCGATGAGTTACGGCTCGATCTCGCAGGAGGCACACGAGTCGCTAGCGATTGCGATGAACCAAATCGGTGGAAAATCAAACACCGGGGAGGGCGGGGAAGACCCCGCTCGTCTGCTCGACCCCGAGCGGCGCAGCGCAATCAAACAGGTCGCTTCCGGACGCTTCGGGGTGACGAGCATGTACCTCACCCACGCCGATGATATCCAGATCAAGCTTGCGCAGGGTGCGAAACCGGGGGAGGGCGGCCAGCTACCGCCCACGAAGGTGTACCCGTGGATTGCGCGCACCCGCCACGCGACCGCTGGGGTGGGGCTTATCTCGCCGCCCCCGCACCACGACATTTACTCCATCGAAGACCTCAAGCAGCTCATCTACGACCTCAAGCGAGCGAACCCGACTGCGCGGATACACGTCAAGCTTGTGAGTCAGTCGGGGATCGGGACGGTTGCGGCCGGGGTGGCAAAGGCACTCTCTGATGTCATTCTCGTGTCGGGGCATGATGGTGGCACCGGAGCATCCCCCCTGAACTCACTCAAGCACGCGGGCACACCGTGGGAGCTGGGGCTCGCAGAAACGCAACAGACTCTCATGCTCAACGGCATGCGTGACCGCGTTGTTGTGCAGGTTGATGGGCAGCTCAAGACCGGTCGGGATGTTGTCATCGGGGCGTTGCTCGGTGCCGAGGAGTTTGGTTTTGCGACGGCTCCGCTGGTGGTGCAGGGATGCATCATGACGCGTGTCTGTCACCTTGACACCTGCCCGGTGGGAGTGGCGACCCAGAACCCGGAACTGCGCGCACGGTTCAACGGCAAACCGGAGTTCGTCGTGAATTTCTTCGAGTTCATCGCACAGGAGGTGCGGGAGTATCTTGCTGAGCTCGGATACCGTTCGCTCGATGAGATCATTGGCCGCCACGAACTGCTCGATATTGACCGGGCGATCACACACTGGAAAGCATCCGGGCTTGATCTGGGCCCGATTTTGCAGGGACCGGACTTCCCGGAGTCCGCGCCGCGGCGCAGTGCGCGTGCTCAGGATCACGAGATCGATAAACACTTCGATCAGGAGCTCATTGTGCGCAGCCGCGCGGCACTCGAGGGCGGCGTGCCCGTGCACGTTGAGCTTCCCATTGCGAACACGGCGCGGGCGGTTGGCACACTGCTCGGCCACCACGTCACGGCCACCTACGGTGCGCAGGGACTCCCGGTCGGTACCATCGACATCACTCTTACCGGATCAGCCGGGCAGTCGTTCGGTGCGTTTGTTCCCAGCGGCATTACGCTACGGCTGGAGGGTGAGTCGAACGACTACCTTGGCAAGGGGCTGAGCGGCGGACAGATTATCCTTCGGCCACCGCGCACCAGTACCTTCCGAGCGGAAGAGAACGTCATCGCCGGTAATGTCATTGGGTACGGTGCCACACAGGGCAGCATGTACCTGCGCGGCATGGTCGGTGAACGTTTCCTCGTGCGCAATTCCGGTGCGACCGCCGTTGTCGAGGGTGTCGGTGACCACGCTCTCGAGTACATGACCGGCGGGATGGCTCTTATTCTCGGTGCTACCGGACGCAATCTGGGGGCAGGAATGTCCGGCGGCACCGCCTACGTGTTCGATCTGATCGCCGACCGGGTTAATGTCGATGCCCTCGCCAGCGGCGAGTTGGAGCTGCATTCGCTCGGCTCAGCAGACATTGAAATCGTGCGTGATCTGCTCGAACAGCACAGCGCACACACCGAGTCTCCGGTTGCCGCAGCCCTCTTAGCAGCCGGGGATGGCGCGTTTGAGCGTTTTACCAAGGTGTTGCCGCGCGACTATGCCGCGGTGCTTCGCACCCGCCAGACTGTGGTCGCCGAGGGGCTCGACCCCGACGGTGATGTTGCGTGGGCTCGTATTCTGGAGGTGACTGGTGGCTGATCCGAAGGGCTTCTTGAAGGTCACGGAGCGCGAACTGCCAAAACGGCGACCCGTGCCGGTGCGCATCATGGACTGGAAAGAGGTGTACGAACTGGGCGACTCCGCACAGTTGCGTCGCCAGGCGGGGCGCTGCATGGACTGCGGCATCCCGTTTTGCCATCAGGGTTGTCCGCTCGGAAACCTCATTCCCGAATGGAATGATCTCATCTATCGGGGTGAGGGCCGAGCCGCGGCCGAACGCTTGCACGCAACGAACAACTTCCCGGAATTCACGGGACGACTGTGCCCGGCACCGTGTGAGTCGGCCTGTGTGTTGGGTATTAACCAGCCCGCGGTGACGATCAAACAGGTCGAGGTGTCGATCATCGATCAGGCGTTTGGGGCAGGATGGGTTCAGCCGCAGCCGCCCGGGCGAATAACGGGTAAAACCGTTGCCATTGTTGGGTCAGGCCCGGCCGGACTCGCCGCCGCGCAGCAGCTCACGCGCGCGGGTCACACGGTGGCCGTGTACGAGCGCGATGACCGGATCGGGGGGCTGCTGCGCTACGGTATCCCCGATTTCAAGATGGAGAAGAAGCACCTCGAGTTGCGCCTCGCACAGATGACCGCCGAGGGAACCCGTTTCCGGGCCGGGGTCAACATTGGGGTGGATATCCCGTGGGACCAGTTGCGCGAGCGGTACGATGCGCTCGTCGTGGCGACCGGGGCACTCGTGCCGCGCGATCTGCCGCTACCGGGTCGTGATCTGCCCGGGGTGCACTTTGCTATGGAGTATCTCGTGCAGTCGAACAAGCGCGTTGCCGGTGATGCGGTACCCGATCAGATCACCGCGGAGGGCAAGCACGTCATCGTTCTTGGTGGCGGTGACACGGGGGCTGACTGCATTGGCACGGCGCACCGACAGGGAGCGCTCTCGGTCACGAATTTCGCAATTGGCGTTGCGCCGAGTGTTGAGCGGCCGGCGTCGCAGCCGTGGCCGATGCATCCCACTCTGTTTGAGGTGCAGAGCGCGCACGAAGAGGGCGGTCAGCGGCACTTTCTCGCGTCCACCGTCGAGTTTCTTGCGAGTCCCGCGGGTGAGGTGCGGGGGATCCGGGTTGCCGAGACTGAGTTTGTCGACGGACGCCGGGTGCCGAAAGCCGGTACCGAGCGGGAGATCCCCGCGGATCTTGTGTTGCTCGCGCTGGGGTTTACCGGCCCGGAGACCACCGAGGTGGGGGCGCAACTGCGGCTGGTGGCATCCGATCGCGGCAACCTTGCTCGAGATGCTGACTATGCCACTTCTGAGCCGGGTGTTTTTGTCGCCGGAGATGCCGGTCGTGGTCAGTCGCTCATCGTGTGGGCAATTGCGGAGGGCCGTGCCGCCGCCGCCGCCGTGGATCGTTACCTTGAGGGCAACACGATGCTACCGAGTCCCATTCGGGCAACCGCCCACGCGATATCACTCCAGCCGTTGACCGCTTCGCCCTGATCCGCTCACCATCTCTTGCCACCACCGATTCTCGCCACCTAAACCACACAGCGCACCCGCGCGGAAACCGGAGCCACCATGAGACGTGCCAAGATCGTTGCCACACTCGGCCCAGCGACATCCAGTTACGAGCAGATTCGCGCCATTATTGACGCGGGCGTGGATGTCGCACGAATGAACCTCAGCCACGGCAGCTACGAGGTGCACGAGGCTGCCTACGCGAACGTGCGCAGGGCGGCCGACAACTCGGGCCGGGCGGTCGCGGTTCTTGTTGACCTGCAGGGGCCGAAGATTCGGCTCGGTAAGTTTGCGGATGGCCCCTATGACCTGGCCGTGGGTGATATCTTCAAGATCACAACCGAGGACATTGTTGGGAGCAGGGAGATCTGCAGCACGACGTTCAAGGGGTTGCCGCACGACGTGAAGCCGGGAGATTTCCTGCTCATTGATGACGGTAAGGTGCGCGTCGAGGTGGTTGAGACCGATGGCACGGTCGTCACCACGCGCGTCATCGTGGCGGGCGCGGTCTCTAACAACAAGGGCATAAACCTGCCCGGTGTTGCCGTGAATGTTCCGGCGCTCTCTAAAAAAGATGAGGCTGACCTGCGCTGGGGTTTGAAACTGGGGGCCGATCTCATTGCGCTTTCTTTCGTGCGCAGCGCCGATGACATCGTGCGTGTACGCGAGATCATGGCGGAAGAGGGGCGCAAAATTCCCGTTATCGCGAAGATCGAGAAACCGCAGGCTGTTGCGGTGCTTGAAGAGATTGTTGAGGCGTTTGACGCGATCATGGTCGCGCGCGGTGACCTCGGTGTCGAGCTGCCGTTGGAGGCGGTTCCGATTGTGCAGAAGCGTGCCGTCGAGATCGCACGGCGGCTTGCGAAGCCCGTTATTGTTGCGACTCAGATGCTCGAGTCCATGATTCACAGTCCGGTGCCGACACGGGCCGAAACATCCGATGTGGCCAATGCGGTGTTGGATGGCGCGGACGCCGTCATGCTCTCGGGGGAGACGAGCGTGGGGGAGTACCCGGTTGTCACCGTGCAAACGATGGCGCGCATTGTGGAGTCAACCGAGGCTCACGGTTTGGATCGGATTCAACCGCTGGGCACGAAACCGCGCACGCAGGGTGGTGCTATTACACTCGCCGCGGTGGATGTTGCCAACTTTGTCGAGGCAAAGTATTTGTGTGTGTTCACCGAGTCGGGTGAGTCGGTGCGGCGGATGTCGCGCTTGCGCAGCATCATCCCCATTCTTGCGTTCACACCCGACTCCGCGATTAGGCGTCGGATGGCCCTGAACTGGGGTGTGGAAACGTTCGTCGTGTCACGGGTGACCCACACCGATCAGATGATTGGACAGGTGGACGAGGTATTGACCAGCACCGGTAAGGCCGCCAGCGGGGAGAAGGTCATCGTTATCTCCGGTTCCCCTCCCGGACTGCCGGGTACGACCAACGACATCCGTGTACACGTTGTGGGTGAGGTGCTGTAGCAGAACGAATACAGGGTGGTGTTCTTCGTGAATCGGGCGCTGAGGAATTCCTCCCATGACTGCCCCGTTCGTTTAGCTCGGGTCTGCTACTGCAGTGTTGTGGGTTGCGTTTACAGTCCGCGGTGTTCCGAATGGGCGATCACGGGTACAACCCTCACGCCACAATCAAGGTCACGGTCGCGGGTTCAGAAACTTGTACCACCCGGTGAGAGAGATTATGCCGGTCGATTTATCTCACTCTTCAGTGGAAGGCCGAGATTTCCTGCCCCGGTACTGACGATTTCTGCAAGGCCCTGCCATGCAGCTGCCTGTCGTAATACGGGAATGAGTCGCTCTGCGGTGTCGGGCGGAGCATCCTTTTCGGTCCAGGCTGACTGCACCCGCAACACTCGTGCCGCGCGATCACTCTTGAGATCCACTCGTCCCACGAGGCGATCATCAATGAGGATTGGTAACGAATAGTATCCGAATATGCGCTGTGGTTTTGGGACGTATATCTCGATCCGATAGTGAAAGCCAAACACCCGCTCTGTTCGGGGCCGACACCACACGACCGGGTCAAAGGGCGAAAGGAGGGCGGTTGCAGCGATGTGCCCTGGAACTACCGCATCACGATGCATCCACGCCGGGGTAGTCCATGATCTGGTTTCCCACCCCGGTACCTGAACTCGAATAAGCGAACCGTTCTCTTCAAGATCTCTGATTGCTACCGCAACCGGGGCGCGTGTGAGTCGCCAATAGTCCGCGAGGTCTGCTTCGGTTGCGATCCCCAGTGCTGATGCGGCGATCAGGACAAGCTCTCGTATTGAGTCATCCCTGGGTGGTGCTGTGTGGAGGAGAGAACCCGGGAGAGTCTGTTCGGGGAGCGCATACACTCGCTCGAATCGCCGCCGTTCAACGCAGACTACATCGCCTGTGCGGAACATCCACTCCAGGGTTCGCTTCACCTCGGACCACCCCCACCATGCGCCGGTGCGAGCATTGGCGTCGTGTTCAATCGCCGATGCTTGCAGTGGACCGTGTGACCGGAGCTCATGACATAGCCAGTCGGCCAGCGGTGGATTAGCACTCAACCAGCCTCCTTCACCGCTCCCTTTGCGACGATACTCTTCGCGCCGAAACTCAAAGAGTGGCCACAGTCGCCGCGGAATGAATGCCGCCTGGTGTGCCCAGTATTCAATAAGTCCTTCTTCGGTGGTGGTGGTGGGCGTGCTGGTGGTGGGCCTGTCGGTGGTGGTGGGTGCATTGGGTGCGCGGACTGCGCTCGCGGGTGCCCCCGTTATTGCGTCAAGAATCGTGTGTGGGTAGGCACCAATGCGGCTAAACACGGGGAGGTAGTGGCTGCGTTCAAACACGTTGACCGAGTCGATCTGCAGCACTCCGAGCCGGTCAACGACGCCCGCAACCGCCTGACCATCTGGTGAGGCGGGGTGTGGTTGACCAAAGCCCTGAGCAGTGAGTGCGATCTGCCTGGCAAGAGCCGGTGTGATCGTGTCAACCATGATCACAATAATATGTGCAGTAGATACCTATGTTGCACACCAGACGATGTGTCAGGGCGATTGGCTTCTGGTGCTCTTTCAATCTGGGTGACCAGGTAGGTGCTACTAAGGGTGTCCGGAGCGTGCGGTGGCTGGAAAACGAACTCGACTAACCACAGACAGGAGCTTCCCTGCCTGTTCGGTAGCGACCCGGATGCCGCTGTGGGCACACGGCACGATGCAGGGAGAAAAGTGTGGGCAAAATATGAGCAAAGAGCCATCCGGTTTTCGGCGGGTCTGCATAAATCACTGCAATACGAGCGAATTTTGGTGTACCGCTCGGGTGCCGGTGGTGAGAGTCGAACTCACACGCCCTCTCGGACAAAGCATTTTGAGTGCTCCGCGTCTGCCATTCCGCCACACCGGCCCAGTGCTAGATCAGCATATCGTAGGCTCTTGGTTGTGACAGAAAACGAAACCAGTACCCAGAGCCCGCGTCGCGTTGTGGTTGCGGAGGATGAATCGCTCATCCGCTTAGACATTGTTGAGACGCTGCGCGACAACGGCTTCGATGTGGTGGGGGAGGCCAGTGACGGTGAGGCAGCCGTCGCACTCGCGACCGAACTACGCCCTGACCTGGTCATCATGGACGTGAAGATGCCGCTGCTGGACGGAATATCCGCCGCTGAACGTCTCTCGAAAGCACGCATCGCACCGGTGGTTCTCCTCACCGCGTTTAGCCAGAAGGAACTTGTTGAGCGGGCGAGCGAGGCGGGTGCTCTCGCCTACGTCGTCAAGCCCTTCACTCCGAACGATCTGCTGCCCGCGATTGAAATTGCGCTTGCCCGGCACGCACAGATCATTGCCTTGGAGACAGAGGTCACTGACCTCGTTGAGCGGTTTGAGACGCGTAAGTTGGTTGACCGTGCCAAGGGTCTGCTGAACGAAAAGATGGGATTGTCTGAACCTGACGCGTTTCGCTGGATTCAGAAGGCATCAATGGATCGCCGTCTCACCATGAAGGATGTCTCCCAGGCGATCATCGAACAGCTCGCCACGAAGAAATAGCGGGGGAGACATTGTGTGCCGGGCGTTCATGGATAGACACCCGGATGCCACGAAGAAGTAGCGAGGGAGGCATCCTTGCCCGGAATGGCACGTGCTCACGCCGATGTTTCCGCTATCGGTGCAGATCCTTGATGTAGTTTGTGATCCGTACCGTCGAGCACCGCGTGCCTTCGTCGTTGGTGAGCGCTATGTCATGGGTTGTCAGTGTGCGTCCGAGGTGTACCGGAGTGCACACGCCGGTCACCCACCCGACCGTCGCGGAGTGCGAGTGCGAGGCGTTGATTTCGATCCCGACGGCGAGGCGGCCGGGGCCAGCGTAGAGATTTGCTGCCATAGAGCCGAGTGTCTCGGCGAGCACGACGTAGGCACCACCGTGCACAAGCATCGCCGGTTGAGTGTTGCCCTCGACAGGCATCCTGGCCACCGAACGTTCGATGGTGAACTCGAGAAATTCGATCTGCATTTTTTCGGCGAGCGCGCCTACTCCGCGAGCGCGCAGAATCGCTAGGGGGTCAATCGGGTCGGCCATGGTGTCCTTTCAGATACACGGTGTTCGAGAGTCTCGTTGGTGGTGCGCGGTGTTCAAATTGGTGGGTTTGGGTGTGTGAGCTGGTGGTATCCGGGTATCCAGGTTGGTGGTACCCGGGTGTCCAAGTGGGCATACGTTCAAGCATCTGAGTGAGCGAGTGTCAGATGCCGCTTGTAGTCTGAGGGGGTGTCGGACGCCCAAAAGCCTACCCTCCTCGTCGTTGACGGTCACTCGCTCGCGTTTAGAGCCTTCTACGCCCTCCCGGTTGCTAACTTCACAACGCGCGACGGCCAGCACACCAATGCGATCCATGGTTTTCTCTCCATGCTGCTGCTGCTGCTGCAGAACGAGAAACCCACCCATGTGGCGGTCGCGTTTGACCTGTCACGAGCTTCCTTTCGCACCATCGAGTACCCCGAGTACAAAGGCACCCGCAGTGAAACCCCTGAACCTTTCAAGGGGCAGGTGCCGTTGTTGCAGGAGGCGCTGCAGGCGATGGGAATCACCATTCTTGTGAAAGAGAACTTCGAGGCGGACGACATCCTTGCAACGCTCGCTCACCGGGCAGAGACCGAGGGTTTCCGAGTGTTGCTCGTCTCGGGTGATCGCGATTCGATCCAACTTGTGACCGACAATGTCACGCTGCTCTACCCCAACACACAGGGCGTGTCGCAGCTCAAGCGGTACGATCCGGCCGCGGTCACCGAGCGGTACGGCGTTCGACCCGAGCAGTATCCAGACATCGCGGCCCTTGTCGGCGAATCGAGCGACAACCTCATTGGCATCGACAAGGTGGGGGAGAAAACCGCCGTCAAGTGGCTTGAGAAATACGGTGATCTTGCGGGCATCCTCGCGCATGCCGAGGAGATCACCGGGGTGGTTGGGCAGAATTTGCGCGATCAGAAAGAGAACGCGATCCGAAACCGGCGGCTCAATGAACTGGTGCGGGACGTTCCGCTGGAGGTCACCCTCGACGAGCTTGCTGCCTGTCCGATCAATCTCGCCGCGGTCACTCCCGTGTTTGAGCGGCTTGAGTTCAAGACCCTGCTTGATCGGCTGCGGAAGCTGGCAGTGGCGAAGGTGTCAGCGGGTGGTGCTACCGCGCTGGATGGCTCTGGGCTCCGTACCACTGCGGTGCACGGTGCACCGGTTGACGGTGACCCGGGGGTGGAGGGCGGCGCGCCGCTCGCGCCACCGGCCCCGACCCCTCGTGTTGTGGTCGGGGCGGCTCTTGCCGACTGGTTCGCGCGGGTAACTGCCGCGACTCCGTCCGGGCTTGGCCTCGAACTCGAGGTGCTTGACGGCCAGGTGATAGGTGCCGGTGTCGCGAGCGGCGACGAGACTGTTCAGTTTTCGTGGTCCGCTGGCAACTCCGATCTGCTCGCGTTTGAACGCTGGTTGAGCAGTGATGCTCCGAAGATCATGACAGACGCGAAACCGCAACTCAAGGCACTGCGTCGCAGCGGCCTCGCGTGTGAGGGGCTTGTGCTTGATGTGCAGCTTGCTGCTGGCATGCTGAACCCACAGCAACCCAGTGCGTCGCTCGGTGAGCTCGTGTGGCACTATCTCGGTGAGCACATGCCCCAGCCCGATCCCGCGCAGCTTGTTCCTGAGGACGACAGTGATGTGGGTGCGGCGGGACACGCCTGGTATTGCGTACGGCTAGCGCCGGTTGTGCTCTCGGCTCTGCCGGAGGCATCCCGTCGCCTTTTGACGGAGGTGGAGATTCCTCTGGTTGCTGTGCTTGCTGAGATGGAATTGCGCGGGGTTGCCGTTGATCGATCGCAGCTGACTGTGCTGTCTGCAGAGTTGGCCGAGCGAATTGCTTCGCTCGCTGCATCCGCGTACGCGGAAATTGGTCGCGAGGTAAACCTGGCCTCGCCAAAACAGTTGCAGGAGGTTTTGTTTGGTCAGCTCGGCATGCCCAAAACTCGGGCGACAAAAACCGGACACACCACCGATGCGAGTGCACTCGTCGACCTGCAGGCATCCCACCCGCACCCGTTTTTGGGTTACCTCCTTGAGCATCGGGACGCGACGAAACTACGGCAAATCGTCGAGACTCTTGACCGTGCGATTGGCACCGACGGACGTGTTCACACGACGTACGGTCAGCTTGGCGCTGCAACGGGTCGGATGAGTTCGAACGATCCCAATCTGCAGAACATTCCCATCCGCACCGAAGAGGGGCGTCGTATTCGCGCGGCCTTCTGCAACGGCGAGGGGTATTCCGAGCTTCTCACCGCCGACTATTCGCAGATTGAGATGCGGATCATGGCGCACTTGTCTGACGATGCCGGGCTCATTGAGGCATTCCAGTCCGGTGAAGATCTGCACCGTTTTGTCGGCGCACGAGTGTTTGGTGTTGACCCGGCAGACGTGACGCACCTCATGCGCACGAAAGTGAAAGCGATGTCCTACGGTTTGGCCTATGGACTGAGTGCGTTTGGTCTATCGAAGCAGCTTCGGATCGACCAGTCCGAGGCAAAGTTACTCATGGCGGAATACTTCCAACGTTTCGGGGCCGTGCGTGACTACCTGCGCGGTGTTGTAGAGCAGGCGCGCACTGTCGGTTACACCGAGACCATCTTTGGTCGGCGGCGCCCCTTCCCCGACCTGCAAAGCCCCAACCGGGTGCATCGCGAAAATGCTGAGCGCGCTGCGCTTAACTCACCCATTCAGGGCACGGCCGCCGACATTGTCAAGATCGCGATGGTGGGAATCGAAGCGGACGCCACAGTGCAGGGCCTCCGAAGCCGGATGCTCATGCAGGTTCACGACGAACTGGTGTTCGAATTAGCCGCCGGCGAAGAAGACGCGTTCACCGCGATTGTCAGCGACCGGATGTCCCACGCCGCCGTTCTCAGCGTCCCGCTTGATGTGCAACTCGGGCGGGGCAGCAACTGGGACATTGCGGCTCACTAGATGGGTGAGCTCTAATTGGCGTTGTCTGTGTGGGGCTATTGTTGTGGGGTGGGGGCGTTGAACCCTGTGTATGAAAACCGATTTAGGCACCCTCTTGATCACACTCTACGTGGTGTTTGATGATCGTATCTTGCCTGTTCTTGGTTTTTCACGGGATCATCACCCGGGTCGGAAGCCGCGTTTGAGTGATGTGGAGTTGATCTGTCTGCTGGTGGCGCAGCATCTGCTGGGTATTGCCTCTGATCGGAGATGGATCTGCTGCGCGCATAAGCATTTCACAGACATGTTCCCTCGCCTGCCGCAGTAGTCAGGATGGGGCAAACGTGTCCGTCAGGCCAAGTGGGTTGCTCTGTGTTGTGATCACTGCCCTGGCTCAAGACCTCCCTGTTCTGGGATGAGAGTACCCGGTTGATTGACTCCAGCCCGGTACCGTGTGGGCTGTCCCGAGAAACAGTGAAACGCTCCAACCTCGCCGGATACGCCGGGTACGGGTGCTCTGTCTCACATTCCCGATGTTTTTGGGGATTTCGTCTCTACCTACTCTGCACCCTGGACGGCATGCTCATCGCCTGGGCACTGGCCAACCCGACAATCGGCGAACCAGACGCCGCTAAAGCGATATTTCATCAAGGGGCGGCATCTGATCTGCCCCGGGCAGGTGATCATCGGTGATAAAGGATTCGCTGGAACAAGGTTTGACACCTTCATCACCGAACAACTCAACGCCTGCCTGATCCGTCCCGACCGTGAAAACGAACAACCCCGGCACCGCAAAAGGGTTTGATGTAGGTTCTGGTGAGAGTTTTGGTTTGGGTCGTGAGGGTCGAGGTGGGTTCTATTGTGGTCTTGAACTTGGTGGGGGTCAGTCTGTCGAGGTTGTCTTGTTCTGGTTGCTGGTGGTAGCGGTGCTTAGTTCAGGTCATGATCGTTAAGCGTAGGTTTTGAGGGGTTGCCTATCGGTGTTGTTGGTTGAGGAGGTTCTTCTGCGGCAGTGATCAGAATGACTTCATCGCGGCGTTGTCGGTCGCTGATCTGAGTCGCCCTATCGATCCGACTATGTTATGCCGACGTAGGCAAAGTCCTGGTGAGCGCCTGCGAGCGAGACTGGTTTGCGTGATCTGCGTGCAGTCGGTGATATCACCGCGCCGCTGAATGGCGTGCTTGATCGGGTCAACGACGATGTTTGTGTGCTTTGTCGAGTTGATCGAGTAGCTCACGATCTGGTTGGGGCGGGTGTCTGTGATCATGCAGCAGTAGGGCTTGCCTTCTGCTGTGCAATGCTCCGTCAGATCCGTGAGTCAGAGCCGGTTTGGCGCATCCGCGGTGAACAGTTGTGTGACCAGATCATCGAACACGGGTGGGCCAGTCTTCTTGCTCTTGCCTTGCTTGGTGCGCTGCGAGCTCGAGACCGCGCTAACCTGAGAAGCCAACGCCCACGCGGCCCCGCCTCGCAGCTCACGCACCTGGTCAGTCTCGTCTCGAGCCTGACCAGGGCGACTGCCCTCAATGTCAGCCCGCTTCAACCAGTTCCTCAGCGACGCCTCAGCGATCCCGGAATCCTCAGCGATCTGCTTCCACAACACCCCAGACTCGCGTCGGCCAGCAACCACGACAACATCATCACGCAACTCACACAGATACGCTCTAGGCATAGCGACATCCTCACCCAGAGCCCCCAGCCCTAAAAATCAATTGCCACCAACCCCTGGCATCAGACCCATCTGGGTGGTGGTTTTGGTCTAGATGAAGGGTGTGGGTTTTTGTTCCATGCTGTGACCTGGTTGCGTAGGTCTTTTTCCGGGGTTTGGAGGTTGTGGTGGTCGGAGTGTTGGGGCAGGTCGTGGGTGGGGTTGGTGAAGAGGTGTTCGGCTTGGTTGATCCGATGAGGCGTACGTGGGGGTGAGGTGTATGTGGAACCGAGCGTGCGCGTCCGGCCAGGGTGTCACTTTGTTGGGTGTTTGTGTGTGCTGTAGTTGCCGCAGACTACGTGGATATTGAGGTGCTCGGGCACCTCAATTTATTGATCTTGTGGTCAGGAACTTTTTGAACATTGGTGGCTCGATGCCTGCGGTGGTCGGATGCGATCACGGTGCTCTCTTTCGGTGTTCATCGCCGAAACCAAGCTCGTGGTGGGGTGCTGGAGGTAGTCGTGGGTGTGTTTTTCCCGGGGGCATGTTAGGCATCATCGGGAATACTGACTACAACCGCGTGTGTCTGTGCCTGGCTGTTTTCATCCACCGAGAGCACGACCGTCGGTGAGCGTGTCAAATGGTGTGTGTAAGGGGTGGGTCTCCTTACGGAAGGAAACACATTGTTGGTTATCGACAAGGCGTC
>NAEP01000041.1 GCA_002529645.1 Candidatus Lumbricidiphila eiseniae
CGGGTGCGGGTGCGGGTGCGGGTGCGGGTGCGGGTGCGGGTGCGGGTGCGGGTGCGAAATGATGAGGTGCTGTGTCAGCTGGGTGTCTGTGGTAGCGGGTTTACGCGGTGGTACGCGTGGTGGTGTGCTGGAAAGTTCGTGAGGCTTAGTCTGGTTGCTCGCACGCAGAACGTGATTGTTCGGCTGGCTTGACAATCGTGCGCTTTGACTCAATAGTGGTACTACTGGCCATACTGGTCAGACCAGTTTGTGACCACGCCGCACACGACCGTTCTGATGAGGTAGACGTGTGAGCGTTGCGAAACCACACCGAAGAGGAGTGTCAATGAAGATCACGAAATCTATGAGGCGGATGTTGGGAGGGGGAATAGCGACCCTGCTTGCTGTTGCTCTCGCCGGGTGCGCTCCGGGGGCCTCAACAGGTGGTGGGGGTCAGGGGGGTGGTTCGAAGACCGGCACTTTGACGTTCTGGCTCGGCGGTGACCCCGTCGGGAAAGAGGGCAGTATTTTGAGTGCGTATGTTGCAAGTTTTGAGTCGGGACACCCCGGTGTCAAGGTTAGTGTTGTGTGGACCGGGGCTCAGCACAAGCAGAAAGTCCAAGCAGCGCTTGTTTCCGGTGACTTGCCGGATGTTGTCCAGTGGTGGGGCGGCAGCTTCATGGAACCGCTCATCACGGCGAATGCGCTTCGCCCGCTCGATTCGTACATCGGCGGCAGCGGCGACTGGCAGAGCGGTCTCATTGATAACTGGTCGAAGAACTACACATTCAGCGGCAAGATTTATGCGGCTCCCACCGATGCATCCACTGTGCAGCTGTACTACAACAGGGATCTTCTTTCGCAGACTGGTATCTCACAGCCGCCCGGTACGTTTGAAGATCTTCTCGCAGCGGTGAAGGCGCTCAGGGCGAAGGGTGTCACTCCTATTTCGATTAACGGAAAAGATGGGTGGCCGTTGCAGGAGGTTTATACATATCTCGCTATGCGAAACGGTGGAGCAGGCCTCATTTTTGACGCTCTGTCTGGGAAGAGGCCGTGGACCGATCCGGCCTTTGTGTTGGCGGGCACTCAGCTTCGACAGCTCATTGACGCTGGAGCCTTTGCGGACGGCTGGTTGGCCGACGATACCGCGGCGGCAGACGCTCGTTTCATGACGGGCAAGGCAGCCATGTACATTTTTGGCAGTTGGACCCTTAACAGCGTGGTCAGTGCTGACGATAAAACCCTTATCGACAAGGTTGACTATGTTCCGTTCCCGCTCACCGCGGGCGGGAAAGGAACGTTGACGGAACTGCAGGGCGGACCCAACGGAGCCCTGGGTATTTCCACAAAATCCAAGATGGCCGATATCGCCTGGGAGTTTATCAAGGGATACACTTCGGTTGAGCACGCATCCCAGGTGGCAACCGGAACACTCGTTCTTGTGCCAAACAAGATTCGGTATGACCGGAGCACCGTCCCGGCGATCTACAATGACCATGTTGACCAACTCGCCAAAGCTACCGGATTCAATCTCTTCTGGAATGAGTTGTTGAAGCCGGAAGACAACACGAAATTCACAGATCTCAACAACTCGCTCGCAGAGGGGAAGATCACGCCGCAGCAGATGATGGATCAGTTTGCAGCATATATGAAGAAATAGTGGCAGCGCTGCGGCTTTGTGAGGGCAGGGTCGCAGCGTTACTTTCACTATCTGTCCACTAATTTGTTGCATGTTATGGAACACATAGGAGAGAGAATTAGGATGATTCGAAACCTCCGAATCTGGTCGCTTATTTTCCTATTGCCGGGTCTTGCGCTTTTTATCTACATTGTGGTCTTGCCGACCATTCAGGTTATTAATAGCAGCATGTACAACTGGTCGCCCGGTCAGGTGGGAACATTTGTTGGACTGAATAATTTCACTCAGATGTTTGCAGATCCCAGTTTTCGGGATGCATTGCTGCATACCTTCGTGCTCCTTATTGGGGCTATGATCATCCAGATTCCGCTCGGATTTATTTTTGCATACTTAATCTTTCGACGTTATATCGGTAGTGCATTCTTCCAGACGGTTTTCTTTATTCCAATGGTGCTGTCATCGGTTGTGATTGCTCTGTTATGGACACAGGTGTATAACCAGGATTTCGGGTTACTCAATTCGCTACTTCGCGCGGTTGGGCTTGGCGACCTTACGCGACCATGGTTAGGAGACTCAAGCTCTTCACTAATATCGGTTGTTGTGGTCGTAGGTTGGCAGTATGTTGGTCTTTATATGTTGATTTTTTTGGCGGCGCTGCAACGAATTCCTCACTCGATATTTGAGGCCGCTGAAATTGATGGTGCCGTGGGGGTGCGTCAACTCAAATCGATCACTGCACCCCTGGTAATCGATACGCTGAAACTTTCAGTTATCCTGGTTGTTACCGGTGCGGTGCAGTACTTCAACCTGATTTGGGCCATGACGCAGGGAGGGCCGGCAAACTCCTCATCAGTACTTGCCTCCTACATGTTCATCAAGGGTTTGCAAGAGTCGCGGCTCGGTTATGCGGGAGCAGTGGCAACAGTCATGCTTGTCGTGAATCTTATTTTGGCCATCGGATTACAACGCGTGTTCCGGAGGGAACCACTGGAACTCGGTTAAAGGTTCTAAAGTTAGGAATAACGATGACACATGCCATGCCCCTTGCGTCCTCCACACTGGTTTCCCGTGACGAAGACACGAGCCGCGGGAGACGGCCAAAACTGTCTGCAGTGTCGATCATGTTCTACGCCGTACTGGGTTTCTGGGCCGTGCTCTCGGTCGGACCTCTGCTGTGGATGCTCATGAACAGCTTCCGGAGCAAGGACGAGATTTTTTCGGCACCGATCGGACTGCCCCACCTTGACAAGATCACGAACTATCCGGACGCGTGGAACTTTGTGGATCTCGGTTCAGCGATGGTTAGTTCGCTCACTGTTTCGGTTGCAGCTGTACTACTCGGAGGCGTGTGCACATTTCTCATTGGGTTCGCTCTTTCGCGTGGGTCACTGCCGTTCTCTGGTGCCATTTTTACTTTCTTCCTAGCGGGACTGATGATTCCCACATTCAGCCTATTATTTCCGATTTTGTTGCAGTTCCAATCAGCAAATTTGGTGTCACATCGTCTGGGGCTTGTTCTGGTCAATGCTGGGTTTAGTATTTCGCTCGGAGTATTTCTCTTTAAGGGAGCATTCGATGCAGTACCACGGGAATATATGGAAGCGGCCTCTCTTGATGGTGCCTCGGTTCCGCGAATGCTCATTAGTTTATTTTTGCCTATCATGAGACCGTCGATTGCGACGTTTGTGATCTTGACGTTCATTCATTCCTACAATGACTTTGTGTTTGCTTTGGTTCTCAACAACGACCCATCATGGCGAACTCTTCCGGTCGCGCTGTTGCAATTCAACGGTGCAAATGTGGTGCGATACGATCTTCTATTCGCCGCTATTTCTATTGCGACACTGCCGCCAGTTATTGTCTACCTATTTCTTCGCAAACAAGTGCAGTCCAGCATGGCTATGGGCGGACGGGTCGGATAGCCTGCCAGTTCGGTAAACCCGATGTGGTGTGTTTTGGCCGAGTGGTTTTCCCCGCATCGATACCTACGATTATTGGCTCTTTCTGTCGGAACCAATCCCTTTGAAAGAACTTGGCCGTCTCATCAAGATCAGATGACCATCGAGCACAGCTACTGGGAAATAATCTCTCGACGTTTATCAGGGTGCGCACTAATTTGGTGTCGGTCTCGTTTCGGAGCGATATCGTGATTCGGTGAAGCTCAAGACTCGATCTTTGATCGAGGTCTGCTGTACGTCAGTCAGGCGTGGAATCGGGATGCCCGCAAGGAACACCTTGCGATGTGAGGCGTAGGAACCACACGGGGGTAAAGCCCGTGTTCAAGTTTGAAGTACAGCACTGTGGTTGTGTGGTTGTGTGGTTGTGTGGTTGTGTGGGGTGTTGGTAGGTTTCTGCTGGTGTTTCCTGGTTGAGGTGTTTTCGGGGTTGGTTGTTGATCTCGGTGATGATCTCCCGGAGCTCTTTGCCGGTTATGGTTTGAAAGTCGGTGCGTGTGGGTAGGTAGCCTTGGATCCGAGCGTTGTGGTGCTCGTCGGTTCCTGTGGTGCCGTTCCGCACTTGAGCACAGCAACATCCCTCCAGACCCACCCCTCAGGCAAGCCAGATCAGATGCCACCTACCCGTGCAGCAGTCCCTATCTTGCTCCCCCGTGGCTCTTCACAGGATCATCACTCCGGCCACAAACCAGTGCTGAACGATAACACGCACAAACCTGTTTACGGGCGCTCGGGAAACAGGACAGGGTACCGACCTGTG
The DNA here is from genome assembly GCA_002529645.1 of Candidatus Lumbricidiphila eiseniae. Lineage (GTDB taxonomy): Bacteria > Actinomycetota > Actinomycetes > Actinomycetales > Microbacteriaceae > Agromyces > Agromyces eiseniae. Next base: position 4,337 of record NAEP01000041.1, read on the forward strand.
GGTTAGTTGCGTACCAGGCGGAAAAATCGAATCCCGACAACACCCGAGGATCTCACTGTCAGAAAAGTTAGGTTTCGGGCAGGGTGAAACCATCCCGGTGCTCGACCGCGAGGCCGTCTGACACCAGGCTCACGAGGGCGCGGGTGAACTGCGCGGCATCCTGCCACAGTGCGGCGAGTTCGATACGGGGGACCGGGCGGTGGGTGTGCCGGAGCGCGCTCATGATGAGCCCGCGAACCTCACGGTCTGATCCTTCGTAGCGAGCTTGGCGTGCGGCGCGCGGTCCACGGTGGGCGGGACATCCGGCCTGTTGCCAGGCGCAGTGTGCGGCGATAGGGCACGCGCCGCAGGCGGGGGATGCCGCGGTGCACACGGTCGCGCCGAGTTCCATGATCGCGGCGTTGAAGGTTTGCGCATCGGATGCGGTGATCGGGAGGAGGGCCAGCATGTCCGCGAGATCGGCGGCAGTGCGGGGTGATCCGGCCTCGGCCTGGCCGTGGACGGCACGGGCAATGACCCGTCGTGTGTTGGTGTCGACAACGGGATGGCGGTCGCCGAAGGCGAACGCTGCCACAGCCCGGGCGGTGTAGGGGCCAACTCCGGGCAGGGTGAGAAGCGTGGCGATCTCTCGCGGGACATCCCCGTTGCATTCGGTGGTGATGATCGTCGCGGTGCGGTGCAGCCACAGCGCTCTTCGCGGGTAGCCGAGGCGATCCCACGCTCGAACAGCGGTCGCTGGTGACTCGGCAGCAAGACAGGCGGGAGTGGGCCAGCGGGACATCCATTCGCGCCAGTGCGGAGTGACCCGCGCGACGGGAGTTTGCTGTGCCATGAACTCGCTGACGAGAATACCCCACGGCGTCACACCCGGTTCACGCCAGGGGAGCGGGCGGGCGGCTGTAGGGTACCAGCCGACAAGGATCGGGGCGATCGTGGTGGTGCGGGTGGCGGGGGCGCCGGTGGCGGGGTTCATCGGGAGTGACGCGTTGGGAGTGCGCTGAGCACCCGTTCTGGTAAGAGCGGCTCGCCCGCTACTTCGACCTCGTGCACGAGGGCTGTGAGCGTACGGTTGATCGGGGCATCCCTGCCAGCGAGGGATGCTTCGCGCACGACGGCACCGTTGAGGAAGTCGATCTCCGTGGGCTGATCGCGGCGAAGGCTTTGTTGCGTGGAACCGAGGTTCGGTTCCACGCCCATGCGGCGGCGAATCGCCCACGGTACCACCTGCCCGAGCGCGAGCGGCATCCGCGCGAACAGGCGCAGGCTTCGGTCGCTCAACCCCTGCAGCGATCCAAACCGGATGCCCCCGGCCATCCCCACTCGCACGCACTCGCGCATCTGTGCCGTCACGACTCGGCGCAGCCCGGGATCATCGATGACCTCCTGCACGGTGCGCCCGAGGATCGCGGGCACCGCGTTGACCATATTGACAACAAGTTTCGTCCACTGGGCACCCCGGAAATTATCGATCGCGACGACCGGGACAGCACCGGTGAGGATTGTTGCCAGTTCGTGAGTGCGCGCGTCGGCGGGATCGGTGCCGCGACCAAGGTAGCTCGTCTGGGTCGTCGTGACCCGCACCAACCCGGGTTCCGTGCAGTTTGCCGCGATCAGCGAGAGCAGGCCAAAACAGTCCGAATTGGGCAGGACCCGCTGTGCCGTGTCGACGCCAGTAAGGCCGTTCTGAATGACCACGACCGTGGTTCCGTCGAGGAAAGCGGCGTTCGCGGCGAGGGCAGTCGGGGCATCCTGCGCCTTCGTGCACAGCAGCGCGAGATCGGGTTGGGCCCGCAGCGCCGCGTCAACCGATACTCGCGCGTCAATGGTGCCATACCCGCCGGTAAGACGGATGCCTCGCTCACGGATCGCGGTCAGGCTGGCGCCGCGTGCCGTGACCACGACCTCGTGCCCAGCTCGGGTGAGCAGCGCCGCAAAAGTACCGCCGAGCGCGCCCGCTCCGATAATGCCGATTCTCATATGACCAGCGTAGGGCGCGGCGCGTGCGGAGTGGCGCCGACGAGACGCTGTTCCTCCGCACCCTGTTTGCGGGGCTTTCTGCGCGCGGGGAGTGGGCTGTGCCGAGCCGAGTTTCACCGAGTGCAGGGTTAGCTCGGGCGTTGGTTCATGCGGATGTTGCCGCGCCCCCGCCGGTGCGCCGACGACGGCGCGGGGCGGCATTGCCGTCGCGGTACCCCGGGCCGGTGCCGTCGTGGGTGCCCGCACCGGGGGAGCGCGCAGTGTCGGTATCCGTCTTCGCCGCGGCGTTGGATGCCTCGGTAGTGCCGCCACCACGAGTGCGCTGGCGGGAGCGCGAGGAGCGCGATGTTTCGTTCGCGTTTTTGCCCGAGGCATCCCGCTCGCTTCGTCCGGCGGTTGCCGAGCGTGAAGCTCTCGTCCCGGAATAACCTACCGAACCGGTAGCGCCTGCAGAATGTGCCCCGGAACTGACCGCACCGACCAGCCGCCCCTTCGTTCCGGTCGGGATGTCCAGGTCGGTGAAGAGGTGCGGACTCGACGAATAGGTCTCAGTGGGTTCCGGCTGGCCGAACTCCAATGCCCGGTTGATGAGCGCCCACTTGTGCAGATCGTCCCAGTCTACGAACGTCACCGCGATGCCGGTCTTGCCCGCTCGCCCGGTGCGACCCGCGCGGTGCAGATACGTTTTTTCATCCTCGGGGATGGTGTGGTTGATGACGTGGGTGACGTCGTCAACATCGATGCCGCGCGCCGCGACATCCGTGGCAATAAGGATGTCTTTTTTGCCCGCCTTGAACGCGGCCATCGCTCGTTCGCGCTGATCCTGATTAAGGTCACCGTGGACCGCGGCCGCGTTGAATCCGCGGTCATTGAGCTCTTCCACGAGCCGGGCAGCGGCCCGCTTCGTGCGGGTAAATATGACGGTTTTGCCGCGCCCTTCGGCCTGCAGGATGCGGGCAACCACCTCGTCTTTGTCGAGCGAATGCGCCCGGTAAATGAGGTGTTTAATGTTCGCCTGGGTCAGTCCCTCATCAGGGTCAGTTGCCCGAATATGGATCGGCTTCACCATAAAACGGCGAGCGAGTGTCACGATTGGCCCGGGCATCGTCGCGGAGAAGAGCATCGTGTGTCGAGTCGCGGGGATCTGTGAGAAGAGTTTCTCGATGTCGGCGAGGAATCCTAGGTCAAGCATTTTGTCGGCCTCATCGAGAACAACCTCGACCACGGTTTTGAGCGAGAGCAATCGCTGTCCCGCGAGGTCAAGCAGACGCCCCGGTGTGCCGACAACAATTTGTGCGCCAGCTTTCAGCTGTTCAACCTGCCCCTCATAGGCCTTACCGCCGTAGATGGAGACGATCTTGGTGGGACGGTTGCTCGTTGCAAGCTCCATATCTTCCGTGACCTGCACCGCGAGTTCACGGGTGGGGACCACGATGAGTGCCTGCACACCCGGGGTTGGGGCATCCCCCAGTCGCTGCACAAGCGGCAACCCGAACCCAAAGGTTTTACCGGTGCCGGTCTTGGCCTGGCCGATAATGTCTTGGCCCGAAAGGGCGAGCGGAATGGTTTGCTCTTGGATGGGGAAGGCATCATGGATGCCCTTCTCGGCGAGTGCGTAGACGATGTCATCGGCAACGCCAAGCTCAGAAAATGTTGTCAAGTTGTGCCTGTCGGTTATGGGCTGTGTGCGTCATCAGAACGGATGAATCGGTGACAGCCAGTCAAGAGGGCGCCGGTTTCATCTCAGGCGCTACACGCGAGTCCAGTGCCCACGTTTGCGCCCAGCTTATCGGACTATAGCCAACAGCGGCCGCTAGACTGAGGGCGTGGTGGGTTGGCCGAAGAAAGAGACGAAAAGTTCCGGCGTTGAGACACCGCCCGACCCTGTTGTTTTCCTCGTACATGCGGCGGCACTGCAGCTGGTGTATTTTGAGGCTCTCGCCGATGCGTGTCGGCGCAGCAGTGAGAGTGTTCGCAAGAATCGATTGGCGGATGCCGCGACGCTCGTGCTGCGTCGGCGCGAGCAGGTCGCGGCGGAACTGCGCGGGCTCGGGGCGGATCCCGGTGTGACTTTTTTGCTCGCTGACGAGTGGCTCTCGCGGGTGCAGCGGATCAGTGACCTTGATGATGAGTGTGAGCGGTTGCTTGGCGTGTACGTTGTGCAGGGCATCATTGACGATGCCCTGTTGGAGTGTGCGGTAGCGATGCCCGGTGATAGCGGTGCGCGGATGCGCGAGGTGTTGGCTGTTTCGTCCGCGTCGGTGGTTATTGAGGCGGAGTTGCAAGCGGTGCTCGCGGAGCATCCCGAGCGGAAGAATCGATGTGCGCTGTGGGGGCGAAGCCTTGTGGGTGATGCGCTCCTGATTGTGCGGTCGCTGCGGGGTGCGGTGAGCGCACCGGATGCTACGGTGCAGGGTTTTACCCACGTCATTACGCGGCACAGCCAGCGGATGGATGCGCTGGGATTGACTGCGTAGGACGAGGGGCTCTGCGCGGTGCCCGCCGGCCAATCAGCTCGGCGGATCGCGCGTTGGCAGTTGTCGAATTCGCCTCCGGGGGCCGGATGTGCTTCCGGCAGTTGAATTCGCTTCCGGGCATCGGCCCCGTCGCTGGTTAGTGACCGGGGTGCGCGAGCCTCTCGAAGAGAGCCGTATCGGCCCGTTCGCGTCGGGGGCCGAGGAAGATTCCGACGACGAGTGTGGCCAGTCCACCCGCGAGGAGGGAGACGGCCCAAATCCATCCGCCGTCCCATTTCCAGCCAAGCCAGGTACACCCCACCCACACCGGGCCGGTCACAAAGGCACCGATGGTGGGAAGGATGGCGACCCCATAGGTGGGCCGCCACGGCAAGACACCACGGGCGATGAGGCCCAGGATGGCACCGCCAATCGTCACAAACAGAAGTTCCATGTCAGGCCACGAAGCCCACACGACGGGACTCTTCGGACCCGATCTCGACATACGCCAACGACGCAGTGGGGATCACGTAAATTGTGCCCTTTTCATCGGTGAGGCTGAGCGTCTGCGAACTGCCCTGCAGTGCGGCATCAACCTTCTTCTGCACCTCTGCTGCGGGGAGGGAACTTGCGAAGCTCAGTTCCCTGGAGGAGTGTTGGATCCCAATTCGAACGTCCACGTGAGCGCCTTTCTTCGTCAGAGACACCCTACGACACCGTGGGGACTGTCGGATGTATCTCGGCTGAGTGTGGGCAAACAGGATGGTGCTGAGAGCGTACTTTGGGGAGTGGGCCTGGCCGAGACTGGGTTGTTAGGGCTGGAAGTTTAGGACTGGAATCCGGGGCCGAGTGTCGGTGGCTGGATGTACCGTGATCCCCATGTCAATCATCACCACCGATCACACTGCCACAGGCCATGGAATTGGTGCTCTTTCCCGCGGTGCGGGGGAGCGGGAAGACGGGTGTGTTGTGGAGCAGATGGTGGAAGTGATGTCCCCGGAGGTGACCAGCGAGGTGGACGCCGGTTTGGTGCAGGTTCTGGCCTTGGCTCCGGGTGAGCATGCGGCCGTGTTTGGTGTTCCGGGCAGCGGTAAGACGCGGGCTATTGTCGAGCTTGTTGCTGATCGCGTGCACCGGCGAGGCTATTCGAGTGATGAAATTCTCGTGCTGTCAGCCAGTCGTGTGGCGGCGAGCGAACTACGCGACCGCATTGAATTGCGGCTCGGAGTGCCCGGCCGAGGTTCGCGCGCGCGGTCGGCTGTCTCGGTCGCATTTGACATCGTGAAAACATTTACCGGGCAGAAGATCACGCTGCTCACGGGGGCGGAACAGGATCAGCTCATCGCCGAGCTTGTGGACAGTGGCATCCGGGACGGCTTTGGTCCGCAGTGGCCCGATGAACTGGGACCTGCCGTGCGGGTGTTGTCAGGATTTCGTGGCGAATTGCGTGATTTGCTCATGCGGGTCACCGAACAGGGGATGGACGCGGAGGAATTGGCGCAGCTTGGAGAGTGGGCGCAGCGCCCAGAATGGGTTGCCGCTGCCGCTTTTTTGACGGAGTATGAGAACATCAAGGCCGATGTGCGGCCGACCCAGTACGACTCGGTTGAACTTGTCATGTTTGCCGCAGACATTGTGCGGCGCAGTGGTGGTGACCCGACGGCAGAGGCAGCGCTGGGGTCACTCGCGGGTCTTCGGTTGTTAGTTGTTGATGATGCGCAAGAAGCCACTGAATCGACCGCTGCGCTGCTCGGCGCATTCGCCCAGCGTGGCTGCTCGGTGGTTGCCTTTGGTGATCCCGACATTGCAAGCAATGGCTTTCGCGGGGGGCGGCCCGATCTGCTCGGGTCGCTTCCACAGGTGCTGGATCGCACTGTCCGACGAATTGAACTGCCCACTGTGTGGCGAGGGCGGCCTGAATTGCGCGCCGTCGTCTCGGAGACAACATCCCTCATCGGGGCGGCCCTGGGAGGCACTCACCGGGTCGTGCAATTCCGGGGCGATGCCGAGTCGCAGGGTGTGGAGAATGGCTCAGTCACCCCCGAGCCAACCGTGCACCCGGACACTTCCTCGACCGAATCGGAGGTGCCGTCAGGGGGCAGTACTACTGTCGAGTCGGTCACACCCTCGTTTGCCGACCGGCTGCCACCGCTGCTGGGAATTGAAGCGCCCTCGCGACAGGTTGAGTGCCAGCAGATTGCGACACTGCTGCGTGAGCATCGATTGCGCAACGGCGTGCCCTGGTCTTCGATGGTCGTTCTTGTTCGGTCCGGTCGAGAGATCCCCGCTCTCGTGCGTCGACTCAACGCGGGAGATGTTCCCGCGACAACCGGGCGACCACACGGTGCGCTGCGAGAGTCACCAGCCGCTGCGGCTCTGCTCGCGGTGACCAGTCTCGCCCTCTGCAACGAGGTAGCCACGGTTGACCAGATCGAAACGGTGCTGCTCGGACCTTACGGGGGACTCGACGGCATGTCACTGCGACGACTGAGACTGGCATTGCGACACGAGGAACTCGCTGCGGGTGGTACCCGGACAGCGGATGAGTTACTCGTCGAGGCCTTCGCTGCACCCGGTGGTTGTGAAACCCTCAGATCGTCGGCGGGGCGCCGAGCGGCGAAACTTGCCGTTCTCATCACGGGTGCTCGTCGACTCGCCACCGAGGGTGGATCAATTGATGAGATCCTCTGGCACCTTTGGCACGGCAGCGCTCTGGCGACCCACTGGGAACAACACACCGCGCACAACGGAATGCTCGCCGAGGAATCGCATCGAGCACTCGACGCGACAGTTGCACTGTTCGCCGTTGCACAGCGATTCGTGGAACGGGAACCCGACGCTCCTCCCACACGATTCCTCGAGACAGTCATGGGAAATGATCTGCCGGAAGATTCATTGGCACCCACCCGTCGAACCGAGAGCGTACTCGTGGCAACCCCCGCCGCTGTGCTCGGACGCGAGTTTGACATTGTCGTCATCGCCGGACTGCAAGAGGGAGTGTGGCCAAACCTCCGACCGCGCGGGCAGTTGCTTCACGCACCGATGCTTCCGCTCGTTCGGTCGGCTGCGCGGGCGGGCGAACCCTGCCCACACCTGCCGGAATACAGCGAAGAACGCGCCCTTGTCCGCACCGATGAACTGCGACTCTTTGCGCTCGCGGTATCGCGCGCTCGTCGGCAACTTGTCCTCACATGCACCGCGAACGAGGAGGAGCAACCGTCACCGCTGATGAGCATTGTCGCGGCGCGGCGGGCTGCGACTCCGCGCTGGCCATTGCACCTGCGGGAACTGGTTGCCGCGCTGCGTCGGGAGGCGGTGGCAGGTGCCGGGGCGAGCGCGAGTGTCGCGAGCGAGGCACTCGCGAGACTCGCTGTGGCGGGTATTCCGGGGGCGCACCCCGCAGACTGGTACGGGCTGGCAGCACCATCGACGACGGCACCGCTAGCTGACCTTGACGATCCCAATGTGCTTGTGAGTGTGTCGCCTTCGCAGATCGCGCGGGTAGAGGAGTCCTCGCTGGCGTGGTTTGTCACCTACATCGCCGCTCCGGCATCGGGGCTCCCCGCGGCGATGGGCACCATTGTGCACGCAGCGGTAGAAGAGATAGCAGCGCGTACCGACGGGGCTCCCTTCGACGTGGCGCTCCTCAGTGCGGTTGACCGGCGTTGGCAGGAGCTTCGTCTCGAGAGCGGTTGGGCCTCCGAGCGTGACCGCGCACGAATCCGACAGCTTGCCGCATCGGCTGCCGCCTACCTAACCGCGTGCGTTGACGAAGGACGACAACTCTTGGTTTCCGAGCACCGATTCACGGCGGTCATCGACCGGGCCTGTCTCACCGGCACGATTGATCGGGTAGAGATCTCCGCCGACGGTAGTCTTCAGATTGTTGACCTGAAAACCTCCAGCACGAAGTCCTCGGTGGCCGAAACCGCGCGACACGCCCAACTAGCGGCATACCAGCTCGCGGTGCGCGAGAGCGCTGACCTTGCTGACCGTCGCATCGGCGGCGCGAAACTCGTGTTCCTTGAGACCACGACGGCAAGACCGGACGCGAAAGAACCCGGCTTTACAGTGCGGGCACAGCAGCCGCTCACTCCCGAAGCGGAAGCAGAGTTCCGTGCCCGGCTGGGCGCTGTCGTCCGGGCAGTGTCGGGCACCACTTTCACCACACCCGTCGAACGAGACATCCATTCGCCGTTGGGATCGTGGGAGTTCTGGATTCACACCCTACCGGCGGTGTCCGCTGCGGAACAGCCGTGCATACTCGACGAGGAAGGCTGAGAAATACCCGTGTCTGATGTGCGACAACTGTGTGCCTCGGCTCCTGACACGAGCCATCCTGTTCGCCCCCGTGGTGAACCTGATTCCGTCCGATCTCCCGGCAGAAACCAGTCAGCTGGAACTCTCGGCGCGGATCCCGGCGTTCCACCAACGCCCCTTTCTGCCGACACAATTGCGGACGCGCTGGGGTTGCACCGTCCAACCCCCGAACAGCGCATGGTGATCGAAGCCGATCCCCACGCGACCGCAATTGTGGTGGCGGGTGCGGGCAGCGGCAAAACCGAGACCATGGCTCATCGCGTCGTCTGGCTGCTGGCAAATTCGCACGTTGCCATTTCGGAGGTGCTTGGTCTCACGTACACTCGCAAGGCCGCGAGCGAGCTGGCCTGCAGGGTGCGTGACCGGGTCCGACAGCTTGTGGCATCGGGACTAACCTCGCTTGAGCACGATCCGTATGAGTCCGCTGCAATGAGCACGTATCACTCGTTTGCGAGCACGATATATCGTGAAAATGCGCTGCTCATCGGCCACGAACCCGACGCCCTAGTACTGGGGGAAGCGGCGGCATGGCAGCTGGCACGGTCGCTCGTGATCGGTACGACTGACCCTCGTCTGGTTGACCTCGATGTCGCTCTCACCCCCGACAAGGTCACTGAGGCAGTGCTTTGCCTCAGTCGTGCGCTTGCCGACAACGTCACGATCGAAACGGATGTCGCCGCCATGGCGCGAGAATTCCTCCAACTATCGAACCTGCCGCGCGGCAATGATCGGATGACTCGCCCCCACTATGACTCGTTCCTCGGGGCGATTACCACCGTGCAGGCGCTGCCGCCGTTGCTAGATTTAGCGGAGCGGTTCGCTGCGCTAAAACGTGAACGCGGTTTTGTTGAATTCTCCGATCAAGTGGCACTTGCCCTGCAGATATGTGAAAAACACCCCGAGGTTGTTGCCTCGTATCGCGCTCGGTACCGAACCGTGCTGCTCGACGAATACCAGGACACCAGCGTTGTGCAAACACGTTTGCTTGCAACACTGTTCCGCGATCACCCGGTCATGGCGGTCGGCGACCCCGATCAATCAATCTACGGATGGCGGGGCGCAAGCGCCGCAAACCTCGCCCGCTTCGCACAAGATTTTTCCACCAGAGCCGTCGTTTCGGAGCCACACCGGAGTGCCCAGAAGCAGAAGAGGGCAACCGAATCGGGAAAAGAGGTCATGGAATTTAACCTCTCTGTGAGCTGGCGGAACCCAACATCGGTGCTTGCCGCTGCCAACACGATCATCGGCGCGAACGATTCGGGTCGTATCCGAAAACCGCTGCAGCCCGCCCCCAACGCTGTTGCTGGGCGATGTGAGGTGTCGTGGAGCAACACCATCGAAGAGGAGGCCGCAGCGGTTGCCGAATGGTTTGCAACCCGGTTGCGTCCCGCTCCCGGTCTGGAAATCGGGCAGCACGACGCGAACCTTCCCACCCCGCCCAGCGGTGCAGTGCTCTGCCGCACGACCAAACACCTGGAAACCTTCGCATCGGCCCTGCGTTCTGGCGGCGTGCCTGTTCACGTGCTCGGAGTTTCCGGACTTCTCACCCAACCGGTCGTTGTCGACCTGATATGCACACTTCGAGTCATCAATGACCCCACCGCCGGATCCGAACTCGTGCGCCTACTCGCGGGTGCGCGCTGGCACATTGGTGTGGCCGATCTCGTCGCGCTCCGCAGCGTGGCGCGGTGGGTGGCACACCGCGACGCGACATCCCGACAACTACCACCCGAGGTGAGCGCCCGGCTGCGCGAATCCCTCACCCGAGACGAGTCACTCTCCCTCGTTGACGCCGTCGATTTCCTCCTCACCGCGCCCGACAGTCACCCACAATTACGCGATTTCAGTGCGACGGGACTAATACGAATTCGCCGTGCCGGGGCGCAACTACAGTCCCTGCGACGCCGACCGGGCCTCGATCTGCCCGAACTTGTCCACCTCGTGCAACACGAACTGCTCCTCGACATTGAAGCGGCCGCAAACCCACAGCAGCCGCTCGGCCCGCGAAGCCTTGATGCGGTTGACGATCTTGTGTCCTCGTATCTGGATGTCTCAGAGAACCACACGCTCGGTGGTTTCCTCTCGTGGTTGCGAGAAGCAGAACGCCGTGACCGACTCAGCCCGCGAGCCGAAGAACCGGAGCCGGGCTCTGTGCAACTGCTCACCATTCACGGCGCTAAGGGGCTGGAATGGGACCTCGTTGCGGTTCCACGGATGGTTGCCGCAGAACTTCCGTGTGCGCCACGATCGACAAACGGGTGGTTACAATTTGGGCAACTGCCCCACGACTTTCGGGGTGACCATCGTGAGCTCCCCGAACTCGCCTGGCGTGGCGTATCAACCCAAGCCGAACTTGACACCGCGATCAGTGACTACAAGCGTGCCAACAGCCAACGCTACGCCGAAGAAGAACGCCGCCTCGCCTATGTTGCCATCACGAGAGCCCGGTCAGAATTGTTGCTGTCGGGCTCGTGGTGGGCGGGACAGAAAAAACCACGCGGACCGGGCCAGTTTTTGAGTGAACTTGTGAAAAGTGGCGTTCTTGGTGCAACGCAATTGCCGTCAATCCCAGAATCGTCGACGAATCCCCGTACCAGCTCTGAGGCACGTCTGCAGTGGCCGCTTGATCCGCTCGGTGAGCGTCGTTCAGCGGTGGAGACCGCCGCCGCCGCGGTTACCGCAGCCATTGAACATCCCGGGCGTAACCTTGTGCATCCCGACCTCGCCGAGCACCTTGATCTACTGCTCGCCGAGCATCTGAACGGGTATGACCCAATTGGTGCCACGACTCTGCCGATTCGGATCCCGGCATCGCACATGAAGAACTACCTCGATAATCCAGCCGCCCAGGTGCTGGCGCTTACTCGGCCTCTGCCCCGTCGTCCGTTCCGAGCGGCCCGGATCGGCACTATCTTCCATCAGTGGGTGGAAGAGCGTGCCGTGGCACGGGATGTTTCATTCGATGGGGTATCGGATAGCGCTGATGACGCACGGCTCGGTACAGCGGATGTCACTCCAGAAAAGTCCAGCACTGAGGAGCGTCTTGGTGTTCTCCAACGCACCTTTGCAGCATCCGAGTGGGGCCAGCGTCGGCCGACACACGTGGAACTGGAACTACACCTTCCCCTCGCGGGCCGTATTTTCGTGTGCAAACTGGACGCTGTCTATGACGTGCCCGCCGACTCAGAGCTTGCCGCACGCGGCATCCGTGAACAGATCGTGGACTGGAAAACCGGTCGTGCGCCGCGGGATCCGCGTGAACAAGAACTTCGGCAGACCCAGCTTGCGCTATACCGTGCGGCCTACGCTCGGTGGCGCGGTATCAGCCCCGACACCGTTGACGCGGTGTTCTACCACGTCGATGACGACCTGGTTGTTCGTCCAGAACGACTCTACGATGAGGATGAGCTGCGGGAAGCCTGGGAAGCGGTCGAAAATACAGTCTCGTCGCCGCTTGCCACCGCTTTTTCACCCTCATCAGTGTCTGATGTTTCCTCATCCCAATTCGCGAGATCAAGCACTAAGGGGGTGGTCGATTCGAGGTCTGGGAACGAATAGCTGTCGGTCAGCATTGCTGTGCCGGAATCCTCGGGGTGGAAGCTCTGGGTATCGGTGCGACGGTTTTGCGCATCGGGGTGAAGGTTCTGTGGAACCCTGGTGAGCAACCGCTCCACCTCGTCGACGCTGAGGGCCTCACCGCTATCTGAGAGGAGTGTGTCACTGACTCGGTCATGAACCTGTGATACGAGAGCATCAAGCAGAACCACCGCATCGTTAGTAACGGCAAGATCATGCGTATCGATTCCGTGTAGCAACCACCGCGCGAGTTCGAGCTCCGCGTAGAGAAGTGCCCGCCGAGTGATATTTTCGTCGACATCACCGCCGCGTGCCGCGAGGTACGTTGTGAGCGCGTGTTCGGTCGCGGTCCCAGACGAGGTCATTAGCCAGTGCAGATCACGAGCTGGATCATCCACCGACAGGCCCGACCAACCGACAACGCCAACAACAGTGTGCCCGTAAACGAGTATCGAATCCGCAGAAAGAGTGCCATTGACGACGGTCTCGTGGAAGTGCCAGAGCATCGCATCGTCGGTGGCTTCCTCCCAGCGACGGATGAGTGCGGCAGGAATGCGCCCGGTATCGGCGGCTCGGCCAATGAGCTCAATAACCGTGGAGCGGGCGTTAGTGGCCCGATGCTGCGGCAAGCCAGACTCGATCACGAACCCGGTTGGGAGAGCGTGGATCGCGGCGATCATCTGACCAATCGATTCCGCCAGCCGATTCGTGGCCGTGAGCTCATCCGCGCTAAACACCGAGCCCGCGAGGAAATCCGTGACAACAGCGCGGGTATCCTCGGTAGGAATTTGGCCGACGTACCGTGGCACCGTGAACGGCAACAGCGATCGGATGCCCGGTGTCAATGCACGCAACGCTCCCAGGTCGGCGGACTGCTCGACCTCGGCCACAGCCGAGGTCGGGATCCGAACGAGCAACTCATGACCCTGGGTATCGGTGACCACGACCGCGTCATACAGGCCTGCACCGGCTCGGGTGTGCGCTCGGGCTGCCTGCACCCGCAGCCCCGGCACCGCGGCCGTCGCCAACGCCGCTAGAGTGAGGGAAGGTCGTGCCATGGCACTCAGCCTAAGCAGACTCGCCGCGACTGGCCGGGTACGCCACGCCTTCTGTCGTATCTCCTGTGTCATACCCGGTGAGGAAGGTGCTGTGTTCGCATCCATCCGGTCACATCACCCCGCGACATCCCCACACCGCCACCCCAGTGCCGCCTCACCCCATCTCACCGCCATTTCGCCCCACCCCACCTCACCCCCGCCCCACCGACATGACTGACCCGATCGATTCTCTTCTCACCGTGCTTGACGACGAACAGCGCACTGTCGCGGAGTCGCTGCACGGCCCGATCTGTGTCCTTGCGGGCGCTGGCACCGGCAAAACCCGGGCGATCACCCACCGCATCGCCTACGGTGTCGCCACCGGAGCCTTTGATCCGAGTCGGGTCATGGCGCTTACCTTCACCTCCCGGGCAGCCGCTGAGCTGCGTAATCGTCTTCGGCCGCTCGGTGCTGGAGCCGTGGCAGCCCGCACTTTTCACGCTGCGGCTCTCGCACAGCTCAACCATTTTTGGCCACAACTGGTTGGTGGCCCGGCGCCACACATTCTTGAGAGCAAGGGTCGGCTCCTCGCGCAGGCCGCTGAACGGTGTCGCATCCGTGTTGACCAGGCCATGCTCCGGGATGTCGCGGCCGAAGTCGAGTGGCGGAAAGTGTCACTGACCGACGAAGCACACCACCACGCTCGCCTGGAGTCGCGGGGCGCTCCGGGTAGGCTCACGGTCGATCAATACGTGACCCTCGCAACCGCCTACGAAACGCTCAAAGATGAGCGGCGGATGATTGACTTTGAGGATGTGCTGCTTGCCACAGCGGGGATGATCGAGGCCGAGCCATCCGTCGCCGTTCAGGTTCGTGAAATGTACCGTTATTTTGTCGTTGATGAGTATCAGGATGTCTCGCCGGTGCAGCAGCATCTGCTGGACCTGTGGCTCGGCGACCGCCGCGAACTCTGCGTTGTCGGTGACGCCAGCCAGACGATCTACTCGTTCGCCGGTGCGAGTCCGCAGTATCTGCTCGACTTCAGCCGTCGCTATGACCCTGCGCTCGTCGTGCGGCTCGAACGCAATTACCGTTCAACCTCTGCGATCGTGGATGTCGCGAACAGCCTCATGCGCGGACGCCCCGGTGCCCTTCGGCTCACTGCCGCCACTGTGACGAATCCGGTGCCGATCGGGCACGATGGCCTAGCCGATGGTTCGTACGGGGCACGTACCGTGCCCGTCCCGACCACGGTACCGGAGGCCTCTTCGCAACCCTCCACGGTGCCGGCACCCACCGCCACCGAATACCCCGACGAACGTGCCGAGGCGCGCGGCGTCGCCCGCGACATCCAGAGCCGTCTTGCGGCGGGTGTCTCGCCGGAGAACATCGCAGTCCTGCTGCGAATGAATTCTCAGTCCGCGATTGTCATGCAGGCTCTCGATGAGGCACAGATTGGGGCACGAATGCAGGGCGGTGCCCGTTTTTTTGATCAGCCCGTTGTGCGCAGGGCGATTGATGTGCTCCGTGCATCCGCGTTGACCACGCCTGACAGTGCGCCGCTTTTTCAGCTCGTCAGTGACGCCATGCGGGGCGCGGGGTGGACATCGCAGCCCCCGGAGGGGCCCGGTGCAGTGCGTGCGGAGTGGGAGGAACTCAACGCCATCATAAAACTCGTCGATGACATCCCTGCCACGACGACACTGCGCGAGTTCGCCGACGAGCTGCGCCGTCGCGCTGAGGCCCACCACGAGCCGCCGGTGCAGGCTGTCACACTGGCCACTCTGCACGGCGCGAAGGGCCTGGAGTGGGACGAGGTGTACATCATCGGCCTGTCGGAGGGCCTGCTGCCGATCAGTTACGCGCAGAGCCCGGAGGCCATCGACGAGGAGCGTCGCCTGCTCTACGTCGGCATCACCCGCGCGAAGCATCGCCTGAGCCTGAGCTGGGCGCGGGACGGAGGTCATCGTAACCTTCGTGAGCCGTCGCGATTTCTGCAAGAGAGTGGCACCCACAGTCGGAGTGGCGAAGCACTCTCTCCGGGTTTCGCATCACATTCGCGTTCCTCGGGGGGGCCTCGGACACAGCGTTCGGATGTCCGCCGCCACCGGTAAAGCGCACCGCACACGCCCGCAGCGGTCGACGTTCGGTCGTGACAAAGTCATCAATCACCGCTGCGGCGAACGCGAGCGCGTCATGCCGAATTCGGGCGGGATGTCTCGGCCCCGGCCGTCCGGACAGTTGGCTGGCAATGGCGGGCCAGGCAGGGTCACGCGCGCACTGTGCGAGGTCAAGGCATCGCAGACACGGCCCCCGACCGGGTTCCACCAGTGGTCCGATTCTGATGCCGCGCTCGTCGGTCACGATCGCGAGGTGTGCCTGATCCTGTCGCACCCACCGACGGTGGCGCGCGGGAGCGATAGCCCACGGTGACACGATGACAACAAGCACAGGATGTCCCGTGCCGTGTTCGTGATGTGGCGGGATGCTGTCGCGCTCGCCCGGGATACCCCGGGCACGGATGCCGAGTCCCGTGAGGAACGGGAGCAGCCCCGCCGCAAGCGTCGGTTCGGTTGAATCAAGCAGCACCAGCGGTGGTGTACTTGTCACATCCGTGGCGTTTGTTCCGTCGGCATTACTCACACTGCGTGGGCGGTGCGCGCAACCGAGATCACCCGTACTGTGCGCCCTGTGTGTGGCACCGGTGCCGTTCGTGCTCTCGTCGTGTGTTGCGGCCAGCGCTTGTGCTGCGGTTACCGCGTCCTCCTGCCACTGTCGATCAAAGGCCGGGGTAACTTGACCCACGAGGTGTGCGATCTCGGCATCGCTCGCCCCGCGACTTCGTCCGAGCGCAAACAGCGTTGCCGTGCTCGCGCCCACCTGCAACAGTTCGAGCAGTTCACACTCGGCACGTCCGGGGTTGTCGAGCACGCAGACGGGTGTGAACGAACCGAGTTGCAACTTGTACGGTGTGCGCCACACAATCGGAAGATTCGGGTCAAGTCGTGGGGCCATTCCCGAGATAATGCCCTATTTGACAGATCAGTGTCGAAGGTTATCCACAGGCAGGCTCCGACCGCGCCAACAGTTGAACGCTCGACCCGTACGGCTGTTTTGCGGCCGGATAGGGGCAGGGGGCAGGGCTGTCCCCCTCGTCCCGTGGCTCGATCCTGATGTGCGGCAGAAGTAGAACGCGCAATGGGGTTGTCCCCCTCGTCCCGCGGATCGATCCGCGGGGTTGTTTTACCGTCAGTTGTCCGGATTCGCCCCGGGCGAATCCTTGTTCCGGTCACGCGACTGCGCATCATCCTGATCTTTCGCGCCCGCATCGCCCAGGTTCTGATTTTCCGCCCCCGCACCCCCCGACCCCGCATCATTCTGCCCTTCCGCGTCCGCATCGCCTGAATTCCGATCTCCCGCCCCCGCACTCTCGGCATCCGGCCCTGCACCGTCTCGGGTGTCGGTTCCCGACCGTTCCGTTCCGTGCTCGCCCGGTGCCGCCGGAGTGGCGCCACGCAGCAGTTCGTCGAGCGCTCGATCAAACTCCTGGTCTGCCGCAACCTCCGCACCATCGGCGTGTGTGAGGCGCGTGATGAGAGCACTCGGGTCATCCAAATCATCAGGGCCGGGGAGTAGATCAGGATGTCCCCATAACCCGTCCCGCTCGACGATTCCCACGGCGTTGGTGACCGCCCGCCAGAGGGCAGCTGCATCGCGCAGTCGTCGCGGCCGCAGTTCGAGTCCCACCAGTGAGGCGAAAGCCGACTCCGCGGGCCCTCCCGTCGCACGGCGGCGACGGATAGATTCGGCGATGGCATCCGAGCGCGGCAGGCGACTGGTCGCATCGGCGGTCACGGCATCCACCCACCCTTCAACGAGAGCGAGCAGCGTTTCAAGGCTTATGAGTGCCGTGTTCTGTCCATCGCTCTGGGAGCGGATGAGGGAGCCGCTGGCGACGGCCTGGCGCAGTTCTTCGGTATCGCTGGGGTCGAATCTGTCGGCGAGTCGCTCCAACTCGTCGGTGTTCACGCTAATTCCCCTGGCGAAGGCCGTGATCGACGTGATGAGGTGTAGCCGCAACCAGCGTGCGTGTCGGAACAGTCGCGCGTAGGCGAGTTCGCGTACGGCAAGATACAGATCGATCTCGTCGTGAGGTAGGTCAAGCCCCGCTCCGAATTCGCTCGCGTTTTGCGGCAGGATCGCCCCGTGGCCGTCCGCAAGCAGCGGAATACCGATATCCCCACCCGAGACCACTTCGGCGGAGAGTTGCCCCACGACCTGTCCGAGTTGCATCGCAAACAGGGCACCCCCGGCGCCGCGGATCACCTTTCCCGCGCCGGCGACGATGTCCCGCATCTCTTCCGGGGCATTCTCGCTGATGACCCGCGTGAGCGAATCCGAGATTGAGATGGCCACTGGTTCCGATAGTTGGATCCAGGTAGGCATGGATGCCGCGACCCACGCGCGGCGCGTCAGCAGTTCCGGTTGTGTCTGCGAGGCCGAAAAATCGACGGCCTCGTCTAACCACAGTGAGGCAACACCGAATGCCCGGTCGAATCGGGTTCGCTGCTCAGCCGAGACCTGTTCCTGAGCGGATGTCGCGCGCTCTTCTGCCTGCCGCATCGCAACCGACCAATCAATGCCACCATCGGCGTTCTGAATGGCGTCCTGCAACTGCGTGATGAGAGCGCTGAGCGTCGCCGGATCATGAGGCAATCCGGCTGCCTTCGCGAGGTGCTCCGGTGAAATGGTGCCACCCCCTGAGAGCAGTTCGTTCAGGAGATCCCGGAGCTCTTTTTCGGAATCGTCGCCGTATGGATCGTCAAAATTGTCGTTCACGTCCGTGGACCTCCGCTTCGGTTCTTTCAACCGTAGTGGTGTAACGCGCGAGACGCAGAGAAAATGTCGTAGGCTGGCGCTCCAGGCGTCCGCCCTTCGCGAACAGGTACGCCGTGCTCTACGGCGGCAGTTGAAGAAAGGACATTTTTGCTCAATGAGCCTCTACTCTGAGGGTGCTGATGTTGCCCCGCCACTGCGGGTGAACCGTCCCCGTTATCGAACCGGAACCGAGCGTGCCGCGTCGATCGCCACCCTTGTTGCAACCCTCATTGGGATGGTTCTGCTCGTGCTTCCCGCACCGTATGTTCTGGAGTCACCGGGGCCGGTCTACAACACACTCGGTACTGCTGCGGACGAATCGGGCAAACAGGTGCCGCTCATGTCCATCACCGGAACAACGGTCTACCCCACGACCGGTTCCCTCAACCTGCTCACGGTCAGCCTCAGTGGCACTCCAGACCGTCCGCCAAGCTGGTGGAACGTGATTGGCGCGTGGATCGATCCCACCCAAACCGTCCGGCCGATGGATCTCTTTTTTCCGCCCGGCGTCAGTCAAAAACAGGTCGAGGAACAGTCCCAGACCGACATGGTCGATTCGCAGCAGGATGCCATTGCCGCGGCCCTTGTTTCTCTCGGGTACTCGATTCCGCTCGATGTCATCGTTGCGGGGGTGAGTACCGGTTCCCCGGCGGATGGCATCTTGCAACCGGGAGACATCATCGTCTCGGTGAATGGTGCGGTGATGACAGGCACCGAGGAGGTCCGCACCGCGGTGCGGACAAACGGGACATCCACCGCTGCCACTGTTGTGCTCATGCGCGGCGGGCAGAACACGACAGTGCAGGTCACACCCCGGAGCATCCAGGGGTCACCGGCGCTCGGGATTGCGGTCGGCACCGCCGTGCGTAAAGGAAGTACGTTCCCGGTTGATGTCAAACTTCAGCTTGACAATGTTGGTGGTCCCAGTGCCGGCATGATGTTTGCGCTCGGGATCATTGACAGGCTCACTCCTACCCCGCTGACCGGTGGTCAGTCCGTCGCGGGAACCGGCACAATCGATGCATCCGGGTATGTCGGACCGATTGGTGGTATCTCTCAGAAGATGTGGGCGGCTCAGCGGGCGGGTACAAAGTGGTTTCTTGCGCCACGGTCCGACTGTCCCGAGGTGGTCGGCAGGGTTCCACCGGGCTTGCGTGTCTTTGCCGTGGCGACTCTCGCCCAGGCTCGCGCGGTTGTCGAAGACATAGCGGATGGCACGGCCTCCGACTCGCTCCCTATCTGTCCTGCGCGCTGATTGCAGCCCTTGCGAGTTGATGAGGATGAGCGTGTCCTTGAGCACCTGTCCTGCGCGCTGATTGCAGCCCTCGAGCTCGTTTCTGACACCGTTTCTCGAGGCGGCGTGACCCGCGGCGGGTAGCGCGGTGTTGCTGTCATCGTGCTGCTGCGGTCGGCATGCGCTTTAGTATTGAACGCAGCCGCTAGTTACCGAGTGAAGTTGAGGCCAGAGTGAGCGACGAGACCGTGACCGTGAGTGACACCCAGCCGACATCCCGCTTCCGTGCCCCGATCATGATTACGATCGCGATCATTGCGGCGCTTGTTGTCGGATTCTTTGCGTTTGCGGGTGTGTATGCCGATGTGCTGTGGTACCAGCAGCTGGGGTTCCTTCAGGTGCTCACAACCCGCTGGGCTTCGATCCTTGCGCTTGCAGCGATTGGTTTTGTCACCATGGCGGTGCCGACATGGGCGGCGATGCAGATCGCGTACCGGGCGCGACCGGTGTACACGAGATTAAACGCGCAACTCAATCGGTACCAGACCGTGTTCGAGCCGCTGCGTCGGCTTGCGCTGTACGGGATTCCCACACTGCTCGGTGTCTTTGCGGCGGTGGCCTCGGGTAGCCGGTGGGATGTCGCGTTAGCCTGGCTTAACCGCACGCCGTTTGGCACAAAAGATCCGCAGTTTGGGTTGGATGCGAGTTTCTACGTGTTCGAACTACCGTTCTATCGCGGCGTTCTTGGACTCGTGTCGGCGGCCCTGTTGTTGGCTGGCGTCCTGCTCATTGCGACGAACTACCTCTACGGTGCTGTTCGAGTTAGCGGCAAGGATCTGATTATCTCTAAGTCAGCGAGGGTGCAAATTTCTACCGCAGCGGGACTGTATGTGCTCGTGCAGGCAGGCAGCATCTTGCTGGACCAGTTCAGCTCGGTGACTCAGACCGGTCAGCTCATCACGGGGGCAACGTATGCCGGGGTGCACGCAACAATCCCGGGGCAGCAGATTCTCGCGATTGTTGCACTCTTGGTGGCCGTGTTGTTCTTTGTCACCGCGGTGATCGGTCGGTGGCGATTCCCGCTCATCGGAACCGCTCTGCTCGTGGTCGCAAGCCTTGTTCTTGGTTCACTCTACCCCTGGGTTGTGCAGCGCTTCCAGGTGGTTCCCAGTGAGGCTGCATTGGAAGAGCCGTACATTCAGCGCAATATTGATTCGACACGGGGCGCCTACGGCCTGTCTGCAATCGAAGAGGTGCCATACCAGGCGAAGTCAACTGCTCAGCCCGGTGCTCTGCGCTCCGATGCGGCAACCACCGCGAACATTCGACTGATGGATCCGACGAAGATATCCCCGGCGTTCCAGCAGCTTGAGCAGTATCGCCAGTACTACCAGTTTCCCTCTGATCTTGACGTTGATAGGTATCAAATCAACGGCAAAACCCAGGACACGGTTATTTCGGTGCGTGACCTCAATCTGCAGGGACTTGGCAATGCGAGAACGTGGTATAACTCGCATCTGGTGTACACCCACGGGTACGGTTTGGTGGCAGCGGCTGGTAACCAGCGCGCGAGCGACGGTCAGCCTGTCTTTATTCAGTCTGGTATCCCCTCCGCGGGCTCGCTGGGCACGTTTGAGCCGCGCATTTATTTTGGGCAATACTCGCCCGATTATTCGATCGTCGGGGCACCCGCGGGTGGCTCATCTATTGAGCTAGATTATCCGGCCGGTGGGACCGATGACCGGACCCAGACAACCTTTACCGGTAACGGTGGACCGAAGCTCGACAACATCTTCACGAGACTTGTCTACGCTCTAAAATTCCAGTCCGAGCAGATTGTGCTGTCGGATAAGGTGACAAATGATTCTCAGATTCTCTACGACCGTGACCCGTTGCAGCGCGTGGCGAAGGTCGCACCGTATCTGCGGTTGGACAGCGATACCTATCCGTCTGTTGTTGACGGACGGATAGTGTGGATTGTCGACGGTTACACCACGACAAATCAGTTCCCCTACTCAAACCAAGTAAAAATGGATGACGCGATCGCCGACAGTGAGACAGTGCTCACGTCGCGGGGATCGCAGAACCAGATCAACTATATTCGGAATTCGGTGAAGGCGACGGTAGACGCGTACGACGGTAAGGTCACGCTGTATTCGTGGGATGAGTCGGATCCGATTCTGAAAACGTGGGAGAAGGTGTTTCCCTCAACGGTGAAGCCGATGAGCGCCATGTCGGGCCAACTCATGAGCCATGTTCGGTACCCGTCTGATTTGTTCAAGGTGCAGCGCTATATGCTCGGACGGTACCACGTCACGCAGTCAGTGCCGTTCTACCAGCGGGAGGACGCATGGACGACGCCGAAAGACCCGACCGAAGAATCAAGCAAAGCGCTGCTGCAGCCGCCGTATTACCTGACGATGCAGATGCCCGGTCAAACTGTGCCGAGTTACTCGTTGTATTCGACATTTATTCCGGAGGCGCGTGGTGAGCAGAGCCGAAATGTGCTGCGTGGATATCTTGCCGTCAATTCGGATGCCGGTACCCAGGATGGTCAACGGTCCGGTGACTATGGCAAGCTGCGCCTTCTGATTCTGCCAGAAGGGGACAACGTTCCCGGCCCCGGTCAGGTGCAGAACACATTCAACTCCGATCCCACCGTGGGGCAGAAGCTCAATATCCTCAAGCAGGGGCAGTCTTCGGTCATTAACGGAAATCTCTTGACCATTCCGGTTGGCGGTGGTCTCTTGTATGTGCAACCGGTCTATGTGAAATCAACGGGAAGTACGAGCTACCCACTACTGCAGAAGGTGCTTGTTGCATTCGGTGACCGGATTGCCTTCGAAGACACTCTTAATACTGCGCTGGATGTTCTTTTCGGTGGTGATTCCGGCGCGAGCGCCGGTGACTCGACGACGGCTTCTCCGTCTACGACCCTGCCTGCACCGCCTTCTGTTCCCGGAGCAGCACAGGATTCACCCGCTCCGGGTGCTGCGTCCGTCACTACGCAATCGTTGCTGCAGCAGGCATCCGTGCAGCTAAAAGCAAAGCAGGCGGCACTCGCCGCCGGTGATTGGGCCGCCTACGGTGCCGCCGATACGAAGCTCACCGAAGTCATCAACCAGCTTGTCGCCCTCAATCCGGCTCCGGCGGTTGCGACGCCGACTCCGTCACCGTCAGCCGGGACGCAATAGTCGGCGGTCGTGAGCAGGTGCTACGGCTCCTGCGGTTGCGGGTACCGGAGTGTGTGTGGTTCTGCACCCCGCCAATCCGCCGTACATGGCTCCCGCGGTGCGGGTACCGGTGTCGGCGGTGTAGGTGCACGGAATGGCCCCGTACACGGCTCCCGCGGTTGCGGGTACCGGAGGTGGGTGCAGAAGTGATATCGCACCTACTTCACGCTGCCCGCGGTGAGCCCGCCGATGAGGCGCTTTTCAATGAGCATGAACAAGATCACCACGGGCAGGATTGCGACGATTGAGACCCCGAATACAAAGTGCCAGCTTGTCTCATGCTGCCCGACAAACTTCGTGAGAGCAACGGAGAGCGGCTGATTTCCGGCGGTTTGTAGCACCACAAGGGACGCCGCAAACTCGTTCCAACAGGACACAAAAGTAAAGACAATCGCGGTTACAATTCCTGGCCAAACCAACGGCAGGTTGATTCGAAACAGGGTGGCCAGCCTGCCCGCACCGTCAAGCTGGGCAGCTTCGTCTACTTCTTTCGGCACACCGGCAAAAAAAGCATGCATTATCCACACGGCGAACGAGAGGTTAAAGGCGGCATTGACGATGATCATTGCCAGCCATGTGTCAATAAGTCCAAGTGCAAGAAATTCTCGGAAGATTCCAGATGTGAGAACAGCTGGTTGGAGCATCTGGCTGACGATGACAAGAAACAAGAAGACCATGCGTCCGGGAAATCGGAACCGCGCCGTATAGTACGCGGCAGGAAGCGCGACCAGCAGCACAAGAAGTGTTCCGAACACCGCGATGATGACAGTGGACAGGAGATTTTGAACAAGCGGTGTTTCTGGAGTTGTCCACATAGCGACAAAGTTTTCCCAGTGCCATTCCTGGGGAAAGTACGTCGGGTCAACTGAGCGTATTTCTGCTTTGGACTTTACGGAAGCAAAGAGCATCGTAATATATGGCAACAAGAATATGAGTAGCACGATAAGACCGGTGGCCATTCGCGCGATGACTCGTCCGAGTGAAATGCTGTCTTTGGTGTAGCGTCGCGAACGGGGTTGAGTGGCCCGGACAGTGGCTGATGTCATTGTTACACCTCCTTCATGGGCTTGACAACCCGGACGTAGAGTGCGACGACGATGAGAACAATAATGAATGCAATGACGCTGAGTGCACTCGCATAATCGACCCGGCCCTGCACCTGGATGTATTTGAAGATCATTGTCATTATTGTGTCCGCGTCATATCCGGGGATACTGTTTGTCATTGTACGGAGAATCGGAAGGGAGTTGAATACGTTGATGATGTTAATAAGAATTGCAATGGAGATCGCCCCACGGAGTTGTGGAAGAGTGATGTTGACGTAGATTCGAGCTGGTCGTGCTCCATCCATTTTTGCCGCTTCTAATGTATCGACAGACACTGTTTGCAACCCCGCAAGAATGGTGTATGTGGTAAACGGGAGGGAGACAAACACGGCTACCGCAATTGCCCAGAGGAAGGCAGTCTCGGGTTGCTTCGTCCAACCGAATCCTGCGGGATCGTGGATAATCCCTAAGTCAATAAAGAGTTTATTGAAAATGCCAAAATAGGGTTCGAGTCCGAAGTAAACCACAAGCGTTGTCATAACAACACTTGCCGCCCAGGGAACAATAACTGCGAGGCGAACGAGGCGCCGTCCTGGGAATTCCTTATAGAGAAGTTGCGCAAGTGCCAGTGAGATAAGGACGGTGAGGACAACCACTAAAATTACCCAAACAAATGTCCGGACGACGATTGGTCCAAAGTCGGGGAATGCGAATATTTGCGCAAAATTACCGAATCCAGCTGTTCCTTTATCGAGTCCTGACCGACTAATAACACGCGTCGAATTGTAGAACATCAGTCCGGCTGGAAAAAGCACAACGCCGAAAATCATGATCAGCGCGGGTGTGATCCAGGGGAGGGCAGCAACCAGATCGGCCCACCTGCGGTTGTGCGCTTCTGTGGACCGTGCGGAAGAACCCCGGCGGGAGTGGCGCTTGTCCACTCCCGCCGAGGTGTTAGGCAGAGAGTTCATGGTTCGTCTCTACTCGACCGCAGGCCGGTTATCCGGCCATCGCTTGCTTTTGCACACTCGTCAGAACCTGTGCCGCAGGGTCGGTCTGGATCTTTCCGAAGAGCGACTTGAACGCTGCGTCAGCAGCTGCCCATTTTGCATTTGTCGTCGGGTAGAACCTCGCGCTCGGGAGGACATCCAAGAATGGTTTGAGCTCGGGTAGGCTCGAGAGAGCGACTGAGCCAGACTTGGTCGTGGGCAAGAAACCCTCTGCTTTCACCCACGCTGTGTAGACATCGGCTTGGTAGAAGTAATCCATGAATTTTGTGATCGCACTCTGTTTGTCTCCCTTGTTCTTGAACGCCATGAGTCGATCAGCAACGCCAAGGGTCAGCGGTGCGCCATCCTTGGTCGGGATTGGAACGATCGAGTAGTCCAGCGCCGGGTTTTTTTCTTTGATCTGACCAACGATAGGTGGCAGGAGTACCTGCATGCCGATCTTGCCCTGAATAAAGACATCGGTGAGTGTTGATCTGTTCATCGAACCTGGATTTTCTTCGGTTACTCCGGCGTCAATCATTTTCTTCATCTGCTCAGCGCCGACAAGATTCGAAGGATCGTCGATCTTCAACGTGGTTTCGTTACCGAAAGTTCCACCGCCACCCCAGAGCCAGATTGCAGCCTCACCCTGGGTTTCTTCAGAGCCCAGCGGCATTCCGTACCCCTTGATGCCGTTACCGAGTGAGGTAATCTTTTTTGCTGCGTCGAGCAACTCATCCCAGGTTTTCGGAGCAGCTGCCACGCCAGCCTGCTTCAGCAGTGTGTTATTGACAAAGAGTGCGCGGGCAGATGCGATGAGCGGGAGAGCGTAGGTGGTACCGTTGAGCTGCTCATTTTTGATGAACGACTCTTGGAAGTCAGCGAAGGTTCCAGGAGAGGCAATCTCCTCAGCTTTGTAGATGAGGTCGTCGGTTGCATAGGAAGCAAATGGGCCACCGTTGAAAATGTCCGGCGCTTGGTTGCCCTGGATCTTGGTTTTCATGACACCATCAATGGCATCCCACGACTGGACCTCCAGGTTGACCTTGATGGTGGGATTTTTGGCTTCGAAGCCTGTGATGACATCTTGCCATAGCCCTTTTGTTTTATCATCGTACGTGGGAACAAGGAGGTTTAAGCTCGTTGATCCGCTCCCTGCGTTTGATGAGGGACCGGAGGCACATCCAGAAAATGCGAGCGCAGCCACGACGGAAAAGGCTGCTGCTCCGATTCGAAGTGTTTGTTTCATGTGTTGCTTCCTCTCGATAGTTTCTTGGTGTTTTTTGCAATTGGCTGTAGTGCTGGGAATCTATCGATACCAACTGTGTTTCGGCTACACGGTCTATCTATGTCGTGTGCCGTTGGTTGGTCGATGTGAATGTTGCTATGCGTGTAACAAGGTCGGCCGCACCTCGAACAGCGGCGTCGAAGAATTCATGACCTCGGGTGACTGTGGCACCGCGGGGATCACCGACACCGCCGTGACGGCTTCGCTCGGGGATCCCTTCGGTTGTTGCGATATGGAGTCCGATTCCGTCTCCGTATCCGTCATCTTCAGCTCGCTCCATAGCGACGAGTTCGGGGTGTTTTGCGAGCAGAATGGATGTCTCGATAATGTCCGCGTGCCCCATGAAAGGCGGGCGATCAATGCCAACGACATCCAGTGCATCAAACATGAGAGCCCAATAGTCCACCCCGAACCCAAGCACCTGCGGCTGCTTTTCGTGAATGTGCTCGAGCGCAAGACGCACTGCCGGTTGGTTCCCGCCGTGTCCATTGAGGATCAATATTCGATCGATACCCGTACTTGCGACCAGGCTCAGTACCTGTCGGGTCACAACCTCGGTGATGGTGAGGGTTCCGACCGAGGCCGATCCCGGTAGAGCGAGGTGGTGATTGCTTGCACCAATCCACACTGTTGGTGCAAGCAGAACCAGTGCGGGGTGTGTTTCTTCAAGCGCGCGCGCAATATGTTCAACTATGAGTGCATCGGTTCCAAGCGGCAGATGCCGACTGTGTTGTTCGACGGCACCGATCGGGATAACAAGTACCGGTTTGTCATTCTCGCCGAACCTGCACTGATCGGAACGCAGGAGAGCGAGTTTCATCCTGCCGCCCACATCTCAATTTCAACGAGCATGCCCAGGAGCAGTTTGGTGCCGACAGCTGTTCGCACCGGCAGTGGTTCCGAGAAGTGTGTGACATACTCCGTGTTGAATGCGGGCCAGTCGTCAAGGTCAGCGAGGAAGACATTCACCTTAAACACGTCGTCGAGTGTTACCCCGGCTTCCGCGAGTGCTTTTGCACAGTTTGCGAGCGTCGCACGGGTCTGTTCAGCAATGTTGGAGCCGATGAGTTCACCGTCGTCGTTAAGTGGTCCTTGACCACTAATGACGATAAGGTCGCCGGCTGAGATCCGCAGCACCGGCGAGTAAGGTCCTGCTTTGCGGTGTTGTGTTGCATCCGTATAAGAGGTGATGCGGGTCATGAGGTGCTAACCTTCCAGTCGTGTGCGAGGTAGCCGACGAATCCGGTGATTTTCCACCGGTTTACCCGTTGATCACATCGCAAGAAGTAGTAGGTCACCCAGTCCAGTTTGATGGGTCCTGCCGGGCCATCCAGTTGCCCCTTAATAACCTTCGTGACCAGTGCCCGACCGTGTAAAATTTCAACCGTTCGCAGTGACATGGCTTCGAGTAGTTGTCGCTTCAGAGTGACCGGATCGCAGCCCTCCAATTCCCTCGCCTGACGGAGCCACGAGTCTCGGTAGCTTTCAAGGGTGGGATAGATGAGCCGGAGCGGGCCGTTTTCAGCGCTCGAACCCATGAACATATCATCATCAAAGTCGTCCTTGACGAGATTCCAGTCACGGGCGACGAATCCAACCGCGTCGCGCTCTAACAGGATGTTGTGAATCGCTGCTGTATCATCCATTAGTCCTTGACCTCCTCCGAGACGGTGCTGTGCGAAATCGCGTGCTTGTCAACCGCGTCAAGGTCAAGCTCTACACCAAGACCGGGCCCGGTCGGAACTTTCACAGTTGCGCCGTTCAACTCGAGACCTTCAACGAGCAGGTCACTTGAACGGATGTGTCGACCAAAGATGTCACTCGGGAGTGTTCCACCGTGCGAGGCAGCGGTGACGTGCACATAGCCGGCCTCCATAATGCCGAGGTCTACTTCTGATCCGTGCCAGTACGGGCGCTGGGCTGCATCGGCGATGTGTGCCATTCGTATGAAGTCGCCGATGCCTGAGCTGAGGTTGAACACATCAGTTGCTCGCATTGTGATTGCTGTGAGAACATCAGATATTCGTTGCCCGTGCGCGATGTATCCGAGCGCAACGTGCACGGCGATCGGAACGGTGGTGCGTGCCCGCAGCTCGGCGTACGACCCGAGATCCCAGCGGGGCAAGGGGTCTTCTAAGCAGATGACATTGCCGACTTTTTCTAAATCTTTTGCGATTTTCACCGCGTGCCGGAGCTCGACAAATCGTTCGTTTGGGTCAAAAATAAGTCCGAAACTTGGCCCACACGCATCGAGTACCGACTGTGCAATTCCCCCCACGTCGTCATGGACATCGCACTTCAGCTTCAGGGATGTCGCACCTCGCTCCTGCGCTGCTTGTGCCACCTTCCCGGCATCCTCCGCAAAGCGGTGACTTGTCCAGGCGCCAACGTTCACCTCGGAACGAAGCGCACCCCCAATGAGGGACGACACCGAAACGCCAGTACGCTTGCCCAGCAGGTCGAGAACCAAGAGCTCGAAGCCGTCGTATTCGCGGTTTTTCACAAGCGGGAGTGCCTGCCACGCGAGTTTTGTCAGATCGACACCGATGAGTTGTCGTGCCATAGCCTTCGTGACCTCGAGGCTTGTGTCGCGGAGTGATTCACCGAACCCAATGATTCCCTCATCGGTCGTTCCGATGAGCATGAACTTCGAGAATTCATCAAACTGCTTCGTCCACGCGGCATCCGCACCGGACACCAGCTTGTGCAATGGGATGTTGAGCCCAACGGAGTTTACCGTTCCCGGGTTCGCTGGAACGACAACCTCAATAATCTCGATTGAAACAAGTTTCATGCTGTGCCTCCGGTATTGGCTTGTTCCTCGTTGATCGCGTTCAGGCCCTGCCAGATTGAGTTCCCTCCGTCAATGGGGAGCTCGACACCGGTAATGCTCCGACTTTTGTGTGACATCAAGAAGGCAACGGCTGCACCGATCTCCTCGGGGGTAATGGTCGAGGGTAGCATTTGTCGCGATTCAGCGAAGTTTCGAATCCAGGCTTCCGGATCGCCCCACTGCGCAATCAGTTGCCGGTTTAGTGGGCTGTCAACCAAGCCCGGGTGAATAATGTTGCAGCGAATATTTTCGCGCCCATGGTCTGCAGCAATGCCTCGTGTGAGGCCAATCATCCCCGTCTTTGCAGCAGAATAGGTCGAGTATCCGACTTCGGGGGCGATGGCTTGCACCGATCCGATGTTCACAATGGAACCGCCCCCGTGCGTTCGGAAGTGTGCGATAGCTTCGCGCGCGCACAGGAACGCACCCCGGAGATTCACGGTGTGAATTCGGTCCCACTCTGCCGTCGAGACATCCCCGAGAGTCTTGACCAACCCGACTCCTGCGCTGTTGACGAGCCCACAAAGTTTCCCGTTCTTCGGTACAAATTCGCGGAATAGGGTGTTGACGGTCGATTCATCTACAACATCAAGGTATGTTCCGAGGGCGGACAACCCTTCTGCGACAAGTTGGTCTGCGAGTGCGATGGCTTCTTTTTCCTCGCGGTCAGCAATCACGACGCTCCAGCCCTCGACCGCGAGTGCACGGGAAATGCCTTGACCGATTCCGCCCCCTGCCCCACCGGTGACCACGATAAGGCGCGCCGGGTCGTTTTGCGGTGTCTGCACCGCTTCGTCTTGTGGTGCTTGGCTCACCCTGTTTCGCGGTGCCCGCACCGCTTCGTCTTCTTGCTGGTCCACTCCAGCTCCTTGTGTCGAGGGAAGATGTCTTTATGCAAAGGTACTCTACATCTGAAAAATCCAGCTCCTTGTGTCGAGGAAGATGTCGGAGCCTAGAATTAGCTTCGACGGCAATTGACCCAATGCTTACACGGGATGCCGCGAAGGCCATCGTGTTTCTTTCATAGGATATTTTCATGTGTTCAACGCTCGCTCCGGTGGTGGGGGGTATCCCACCAACCGACACGCCAGAATTAGGAGATACGGATGAGCGAACCATTGTCGATCTCCGAAGCCGTCCGCCCTTTGTCAGTCTTGGTTGGCTGCGCCATCTCACGGCGCGCGATCCGATTCCAGAGCAGCACCACACGGGGTTTCTCTGGCTTGCGTTCCCGCAGCGAGGATCCTTTGAGGTCGTTGTTGATGGCGCCGACTACGAGGTTCAAACCAAGCAGGTGCTTGTCGTTCCCCCTCGCCATGTGTACCGCATTGGTGTGGAATCAATGCCGCGTGGTGAACTGTTGTGGCTGCTGATCGAAACATCAGCATGTTTGGATCGTCGTGGACCGCTCGACGGTGCGCTTGCCCGGGTGATCGGCGAACTAGCCGACCTGGGAGTGAGCGTGTGGCAGGCGCCGGTAGCTTCTGCAGATCTACTTCGTCGTGCGTTCATGGATGTCCCCGTCAACACTGAATTCGCACGACTACGGCAGCACTTCTTCTGCGCCACGGCGCTCATCGAACTTGCCACGTTTGGTCTTCGTCGGAAGCCCGAGAATGAATCGGTGCATCCTGGGATTCGACGGTCGCTGCGGTGGCTTGATGACCATCTCGAAGAAACCGTGACGGTTACGCAACTCGTTGAAATTTCTGACCTCTCGACAACGCATTTCTACCAAGAGTTCAAGCGTTCCTGTGGCACGAGTCCCAAAGATCACATTCTGCGTGTGAAAATTAGTCGGGCCGAAGCATTCCTCTCGGAGGGTGAGGCAACCATTACCGATATTGCACACCGCCTGGGATTCAGTTCAAGCCAACACTTCGGCACCGCGTTTCGACGGTATGTCGGTATCAGCCCCTCTGAATATCGGCGGGCACACCGCGGCCAGTCACCGCAGGTCTGAGGTGCTGTTTGCTGGGTTGGTGTTGCAGGTGTGGAGAGGCTGTGATCCTAGAGTGCAAGCGTTCCTGAATGCAGTTCTCGCCCACCATCTACCACCAGGGTTGCACCAGTAATCCAACTCGCTTCATTCGACGCAAGAAAATTGACCGTGCTAGCAATATCTTGCGGAGCTCCGAGGCGTTGCAACAGTGTCCTCGCGGCTGAGCGCTCTTTTGCTCCATCAGGCTGCCCTTGCCATGCGTGTGTATCTACTGGACCTACCCGCACCGTGTTGACTCGCACATCGGGTGCTAACTCGATGGCTAGCTGTCTGGCAAGACCCTCGAGCGCTGCTTTTGAGGATGCATACCCCGCGTGCCCCGCGGCCGATCTAGTGACGTGAACAGATGAGATCAACGTCACACTTCCCTGTGCCCGTCGAATTGCATCAAGACACACTCGAACGGCACGAACGGCTCCGGTTACATTCACCGCCCACTGTCGATCCCAGGCATCAAAATCAATCTCTCCGATTCTTTGCCGAGCGATTGAGTAGGCGTTGCACACGAGCGAGATGACACCCGCATCTCCTACGCGGTCAGAAACAGAAACCCATGTGCTTTCGTCAGACACATCTCCAACCACCGGGATAAATGAATTACTGTACTGTTCGGTGAGAGTTTTTAGCGATGGGTCATCAACGTCAACTCCAATGACCGTTGCACCCTCTGCAATAAACCTGGCGACAGTCGCTGCACCGATCCCAGCAGCGGCACCTGAGATGACGGCAAACTGGCCCGTGTATCTACGTGCATTGATCATGTCAGCTCCTCGACGATTGCGCCCTGAGAACGGAGTGTGTGCCGCAACTCATCAGTGTCGATGTCTGCAACCGAGCAGTCTTGTCGCGAACTCATTGCAGCAGCCGTTCCTGCGGCCTCACCCATTGCCATACACTGCGCCATTGATCGGACGGATGCATGTCCGTCGTGCGTGGCCGAGAAGCATCGCCCCGCAACGACGATATTTTGTGCCCCTTCCGGAACCAGCGTTCGATATGGAATTCCCACCACCCCACCGTTCGGGATATAGTGCCATCGCGTATCGGTACCCTCGTGATGATCTTCAATTGGAGCACCGCAGAGCGCGATTTGATCTTCAAACTGGCGTGCCGAGAGCACGTCTTCCTTCGTCAAGCGTGCGAGGCCTTGAATCCGTCGAGTTTCGCGGACACCAATCTGTGTTCCCATCCACACGAGGTCCGCGTGTTCGTAGCCTGGAACCATATCCTTGAGGAACCGCACGTACTCGAGTGCTTGTTTACGTCCCTCAATCTCTGCGGCGGACAGGAAGATCGGATCCGTAGCGTTTACTTGTTTGCCATCTCGCATCTTGGTTGACGGTAACCGGGTCATAATCGTTGCCATCACTCCGTCAACCGGGGTGACGTGGTCAGATCCTTCGTGGCGCGGCATCTCATACCTTCCAGTTGCGGCAGCTGATTTCATCAAATCGTGCAGTGTTTCTTTCGTAATCGTCTTTCTTCTTGTCACATCAACATTCCCCATTCGGAAGGTTGTTGTCAGAGTTTGAGCAGGAAAAATATGCCCGGCAGTTTCGAATTTCAATCCTGCATGAAAACACACATCGGCATCACCAGTGGCGTCCACGACGACACGTGTCGAGATACGTTGAAGGCCAGCCTTGGTCGCGACGGCAACGTCAAGAATGCGGCCATTTTCAATTCGAACAGCTTGGAGCACGGTGTGAAGCAAGACCGTAACTCCGGCGGTGAGCGCCATGTTTTCCCACGCAACTTTGAGGTGTTCTGGGTGGTAGGTAATTCCAGTTCCGGCTCCAAAAGTGTTCGGGCGCTCCAAAACTGGCCCAAGCTTGCGAAGTTCATCAACCACTTCCGATCCAATGCCAGCGACAACCCGGCGCGGTGTATCTCCCGGTGTGTAGAAGCCGTAGAATGTGTCAAGGACTGCTGTGCTCGTCCCGCCGAGAAAGCCCATTTTTTCCACTAGCACAACAGAAGCTCCGCTGCGGGCAGCTGCGATTGCGGCTGGTACACCAGCTGACCCAGAACCCACTACCAAGACATCTGCCTCGGTAATGATTGGGAGGCCTGAAATCCATTCATTCATAGTGTTCTCTTTCTCTCGAAATTCCAAGTTTCTCGTGGATGCCTGGTTTCGTGTGAATTGCTTACTTTTCTTGAAGGCATATTTCTCGTGAAGGTTCTGCTTTTCCCGTGGAGTGCCTATTTTCCTATGAGATATCTACTTCTCTCTTGGTAAATTCAATGGTGCGCGGAATGTCAGCCATTTCTGCGGATTGGTGGCTGAAATAAGCTGGATATCACCGTCAGAAATTCCAAAACTTCGTAGGCGCGGGACAAATTCACCAAAAAGATATTGCAGACCAGGACCACCACCGTAAGAGGGCCAATAGGTGCGTCGTACCAGGTCAAGACCAAGCGTAATTCGATTTGCATAACCTGCAGTAGTCAGCTCAGAAATTAGCTCGTACACAACCGAATCAGGTCGCACCTTAATCCGCCCCATCCAGTCGTATCCGAGATAGCAGTTACGACTTGCTAGTTCCTTGTGAAGCACCCGGTCAGGATTGCGGTCGGCGTGCGAAAGCATAATCGCCTCAAGAGGAACATCGTGTGATTCGAAGAGGTCCAGTGCTGCATGGGCTGCAGTTCCCTGTTCAATGTGAATCATGATTGGTGACCCAGTGGCGTGGTGGGCCAAAATCACTGCCTCAATGAGTACTTCCGTTCGATTCGGAACATGGTGAAATTCTGTCGCAATTTTGAGTGCTCCCGCGCGGATGTCAGTAGGTACGGGCTTGGGACCGAGACTGCAGCGCTCATCCATACCGTTTTGAAGTTCACAGATCAGTATTTCTGCCAGCTCATTTGCGCTCTGACTATGAATCCAATGCCCTCCGGAGTAGTATTTCAAGCGGTGGAATCCAGTCATTGCTATGAGCGGAACTCTTGTTCGGTTGGATATTTCCCGAAGCGCTCTGGCGGATCTCCCCTCAATCAGGGGGAGTGCGTCCACAAGTGCCTTACCACCGCTATGGATGAACTGCTTGACTCCGGTGACTGTGCGCTCAAGATCGTTAAGCAGAAACTCGGGTTCGAGCGATGTCATCAGACTCGGACCAACCCACAGGTGTTCGTGTGCGCTCACGGTTCCAAGGGAATCCGGACTAACATCACCAGTGACCGTGCGTACTTTCCCTGTAGGATATGTGGAATAGGTCAAGCTGAATCCCTCCTCTTTCTGTTGTAGGAATCTACCGCAACCATCACGAGAATAATGACCCCAGATGCCACATTTTGCCAAAAAGATGGCACATTTAGTAAATTGAATCCGTTTGCGAGCAAAGCAAAGAACACTGCTCCCGCGGCAGTGCGCCACATTGAACCTTCACCACCGGCAAGGCTTGTGCCGCCAACAAGCACTGCCGCAATGACCGAGAGCTCAAGCCCCTGACCAACATCTGCAGCTCCGACACCGATCCTTGCAGCAAATATAAGACCTGCAAAGGCAGCCATGAGACCGGTGAGAACGTAGGTACTCACTACGATCCGATCGACTCTCACTCCAGCAATTTTGCTCGCTATAGAGTTGGATCCGGTCGAGTAGACAAATCGTCCATACTTTGTTTTTGAAAGAACAAACCACGCGAAAGAAAATATGGTAATCATGAGAATCACAGGAACTGGAACCCCGGCAATATTTCCTGCCCCGAGCCAGCGGAATGCGGGGTCGGGTACACGTATTGGAGCGGCATCGGTATACAACAGTGCGAGTCCTCTGACTATTTGCAGTGATGCGAGCGTCGTGACAAACGCATTTATTCCCAGTTTTGTGATGATGGTGCCGTTAATGAAGCCCACTAGACCGCCAGCCAGTACCGCAATAAGCATTGCAATTGGTACAGTAAATACGTGAGACAATCCGGCGGCCAGTGCGCCACCTAAGGCAAACACTGAGCCAACCGACAGATCAAACCCACCAGCAATGAACACAAAGGTCATTGCAAACGCAATGATTGCGACGATAGACGCTTGGCGGATGATATTGAGAATATTCTCAATTGACAAGAACCCCGGGCTAGTGATTGCCAGTACTATAAATAGTATAACGACTGCAGCGACAACAGCATAGTTCCTGAGAATGACCGCGATACGGTTGCTCTGATTGGAATTTATGTACACGGTATCGCTGTCCAAGTGTGTGGATTTAGCATTCATCAGCGTTCTCGATTCGTTTCTGTTCATAGGCTGCTAAAAGTATATTGTGTTCGTTCATATCGTCGCCCTGGAGTTGCGCGATGATATGCCCATGTGACATGACCAAGACCCGATCGCACACTGTTGCTATTTCCGCGAACTCCGATGATGCATACAGCACCACCTTTCCTTCTTCTGCGAAGGTGCGGATCACCCCAAAAATTTCCTCTTTAGCTCCGACATCTATGCCTCTTGTTGGCTCATCAAGGATAAGGATCTTTGGATCCGACATGAGCCAACGTCCAATGACGATTTTTTGCTGGTTTCCGCCAGAAAGATTCCGAACCAGAGTTGCTGGATGAGGAGCTTTTATTTTGAGGCGGGTCATGACAGTCTGTGCAGTTGTGTGCATCCATGTCAGATTTATGATCACACGAGGTCGAGTCATTGCAATGGAAGGCAGTGAAATATTCCATGATACAGACTTTTCCAGGAGCAATCCCTCGGCCTTTCGATCACCTGGAACCAGGGCTACCCCTGCATCAATATGCGCTTTTAATGACCCGTTCTTTGGAGCTATCCCGTCGACTAAAATGTGACCACTATCTGAGCGATTCACGCCAGCAAGCGACCGCACAACGTGTGACACTCCAGATCCAACTAATCCGGTGATTCCAACGATTTCACCGCAACGAAGTTCAAAGTTTACATTAGAATAGCACCGAGTTTTTGACAAATTCGAAACTTTAGCAATTTGTTTTCCCGGGTGAAAATTTTTCTTCTTAGTAATAAACTTCGAGAGTGGGCGTCCTAGCATCAATTCTGTGAGCTCAGCTGAATCGGTTTCAGACGGGGTGCGAATCGCAACGACCTGACCATCACGCAGAACGATGATCTGATCGGCAATTGCCAAAACCTCGTCCAGGTAATGTGAGACGTAGATCACGGTTTTACCAGTTGCTACAAGTGCCCGTGTGGTAACTCGAAGTGTACGAGCAGCTTCAAACCCAAGTGAAGCGGTGGCCTCGTCCATAATGATGATATCAGCATCACGTGAGAGTGCTCGAAGAATCTCAACGATACGTTGCTGGGCCACATCCAAATGGCGTGTTGGAATATCGAGAGGCACGGAGAACCCAACCCGCTCCATGAGTGTTTTCACAGTCTCACGTTCTTTTTGAGAATTGACCAACAGACCTGCATTTGGCTCGTGATTTATGAGAATGTTTTCCGTTGCTGTCAGTGCTAGTGCGAGGTTTATTTCTTGAGGTATGAGTGCTATTCCGTGGTTCAGGGTTGCAGTTTCAGTGAGATCAACAGCGACACCTGCCCGTTCAACTATTCCGCTGTCTGGACGGTCGAGTCCGGCAAGTATTCGCATGAGAGTCGATTTGCCGGCACCATTCTCTCCGACCAGTGCGGTGACATTCCCGACAGGAAATTCGACCGTCACATCTGACAGGGCGAGACTGCCCGGGAAGCGTTTATACACTCCCCGGGCAGCTAACACCGGGATTCCAGTCACCATTCAGCCCTGAAGTCAGTAACGTTCTGTCGTGTGATGATCTGGTTACCAGAGTCGTTGTAGTACGGTGCAATATCGGCAATTGCTGCGCCGCGAGCTACCACCGCGGCAGCGACTGTCGGAAGCTGACCCTGAATAAACGGACGGAAGTAGATCGTGCCGTACATCTCTCCGCTTGCAATGAGTTTTAAACCTTGCTCGCTCGCGCCCACTGAGACAACCTTGAGTTGTTTTCCAGCAGCCTTGAGCGCAGTAATCGCTCCAGAGGCCATGTTATCTGAGTGTGCATAGACTAGCGCAGCATCAGGATGTGCCTGAATCAGATTTTCAATAACCGACTGAGCTTTACCCTCATCGAAGTCCGCGGGCTGATCAGATACAATTTTACAATTGGGATTCCTGCTCATATTCTTTGCGAAGCCGTTGGTTCTATTTTGTGTGATAGGTGAAGCTGCCAAGCCGCTGACAATGAGGATTTTGCCACATTTCTCACCGAGCGCATCAAGTGCCATTTGACCGGCCTGCTTGCCAACCTCTATTTCCTTGTGCCCGACGTAAGTTATGGTTCCTGGATAGCGATCAGCAGCATCACCCAACGGACTATTCGTGACGGAAACAATTATTTTGTGATCGATAGCATTTTTAGCAGACTCTACGATTGGAACGGAGTCAACAGGCTGGATGACAAAGGCAGTGTACTTACCCGCCGTAATCGCATCCTCAATCTGATTGATCTGAGTGGTTGTATCGAACTTTGCATCAAATACATCGAGTTTGATATTGCACTCTTTTGCAGCTTGCTCTGCACCAGATTTCATTGCCTGAACAAACGTGTTGTTTTGCGTGTTAAGAAAGAAGGCGATGTTCAAAGCCTTGTCTCCACGGCATGACGGAGTTAATTTTTTAAGAGCGTCAGGACCGAACACACCATCGGTCGGCCCCTCCGCCGCCACTGTGGGAGTGGTTTGTTCAGTTTTTGTTGTGGCGCACCCAATGAGAGTTGTTGCGACGAGCATGAGCAGAACCGGGTACTTATATAGTTTGGGAATCATCATTGCCTCCTAGTATTATTGAGTCATTTTCACGGAGTTCGCAAAAGGTTGGTCGTAGAGCCTGTATTGCGTTTGCATATATATCTGAGAGATGCCTGTAGTGCGCCATTTTTGTGAGATGTGGAACAACCGAAGAAATATTTTCAAGACCACGAACTGCTGCATCGGCAAGGTCAGGCACACGGCCAACGGCGTGAGCTGCAAGGAGCGCTGCACCCCAACTGGCTGTGTGCTCGCGGTCAGTGACAAGGTATTCAAGACCCAACACATCAGATTTCAGTTGATTCCACACTGAACTTTTGGCTCCTCCACCGACACCCAAGACACGTTGAGGTTTGGTTTTTAGACCAATATTTTTCATGCGGCTAATATACAGTGAGTACTCAAGCGGTACGGCTTCAAGTATTGCCTGATAGAGATGCGCCTGTGTGTGGCTCCACTTGAGCCCTATCCAGGCACCGCGGATTTCTGGCTCGGTGGGACACACTCTGCCTCCAAGGTGCGGAATGAAGAGGAGATCTGAGGGAGTTCGCATCGTCTTGCCAGCTGCATTATTTAGTTCTTCGAATGTCCTATAAAGCCCGGGGTCACCAAGGATGTTTGTCATGAACCACCGGTGGCTCAGCCCAGCTCCTGCGGTATATCCAAGCAGGTGAAACACACCCTCGAGTGCTGATGGAACGGTTGCGAGAGCCCCATCTAAATCTGCAAAAAAGGTGTCTGTTACAACCGAGAAATGATTCGTGGTTCCGGCAGTATCAACCGCGTCACCGGGAGCGATGGCACCAGCCCCGAGCCATCCGGCTGAGGCATCCCCTAAGCCTGCGACGAGTGGTGTTCCCGCAAGAATTCGGGTTGCCGCGGAGACTTTTTGGCTCAGCTTGCCGACAATA
Organism: Candidatus Lumbricidiphila eiseniae; assembly: GCA_002529645.1. Classification (GTDB taxonomy): domain Bacteria; phylum Actinomycetota; class Actinomycetes; order Actinomycetales; family Microbacteriaceae; genus Agromyces; species Agromyces eiseniae. Next base: position 42,876 of record NAEP01000041.1, read on the forward strand.
TGCTCTGGTCGCACGATCATCGGAAGGACATCGGCTGAAACACCCCAAGACCTCACTGCATCCTCGTCCCACTGTGCAGTCTTGATATTCGCACCACCGTACAAGCCAACCGATGTCGAGTCGATGCACAGTTCTGAAACGGACGAGTCGCTCAACATCCACGTCACCCACGAAGGCAGCATAGTGACCTTTGCGGCCATATCAGCGCGGGAAACATCCTGATCTTTCCACCGCAGTATTCGAGGCATCACATACGGATCGATTCCCGACAACGCCCGTGCCTGTTGTTTTTCCTGATTGCTTCTCGCATCGCGATACACAGTCGCTCGTTCGTCTAGGTAGGATTCGTAGGCACCTATCGGATTCCCGGCTGCATCGATCGCAATCGCGCCGCCAATTTGCCCTGTTACGCCTATGGCTTCGGGCGTGCTGTAGCCACTTTGGGCAAGGTCGGTCAGTCCTGCCACAACCGATTGAAATACTGCGTTCGGGTCTGCCTCGATGGCATCAGGAGCGGAGTTCATAACGGTCGGAGTTTGTATTGAAACAGCGAGCTCGTGCCCGTGAAGGTCGAATGCTATGACTCTCGTTGATGAAGTTCCGAGGTCAACGCCAATAGTGTACGGGTTCATTTTCTCCTCCCACGGTGACTTGACTCTGCCCAAATTCGTTCATAGATTTTTCTGGCATTCTCGCGTTTTTTCCGCTGCACTTCACCCGCGTAAAAGGCCGATGGCATGACCTCAGGAGGCTTTCCACGCGAGGTAAGAATGAACGCGACCTCAACGACGAGTGCATTTCCGATTAGACAGGCAGCGATGGTTGAAGTTCCCCCGACGGGTGCATTGAGTCCGTCGATATGCACAGCCGCATCACCCGCAGGCGTGCACAGGTCAATCACCACATCGCATGCTTCATGAAGCCTCTTGCCTGACGAATGAGATGGTTCAGATGCCATCGCGTGTGCAATGGAGGTTAGCGCGATGGTAGTGGCACCAACCTCTTTCGCACAGATGGCAAGATCAACCGTCACTGCGTTGATTCCGGTAGCGGTTGAGCACAGCAGCACATCGCCGGGGCGAATGTCTTGGTCTTCGAAGATAATTCGACCGTAGGTTTCGATGGTTGAGAGAAAGAGATTTGCGCGGTGTGTGGTGTCTCCGCCGCCTGTCATCGATGTAAAACGTGAGAGCGGGAGATCCACGATTGGATTGAATCCCGCGAACGAGCCGATGCGCGGGAACATTTCTTGCACGACCAGTGATGAGTGACCGGAGCCGAACAGATGAACGATGCCACCCCGTGCGATCACCTCGGCCATTAGTGATGCCACACGGTGCATGGTCTCGGACTGGGTCACACGAATCTGCTCGTGGATGCGCGCATTCGCGTCGAAGAACTTCCCTGTGCTCACAGTTGACATATAAACATACGGACGTTCGTATGTCAACTGGCTGTATCAGTGTGCCTATATCTCTGGTGACCATAATTGAGGTATGGCGACGACGACTTCCCTCTACCTTCGGACTGCGGAGACACTACGGTCTCGATTCCGGTTGCTCCCACCCGAGACGTTGGTGCCTTCCGAACCGGTCCTTCAGGCGGAATTGGAGGTCAGTAGAGCCACGCTCCGCCATGCCCTAGACATTCTTGAGCGTGAAGGAGTGATCAAACGCCAACGAGGTCGTGGGACATACACTCATCACCGTCGCCTTGTTCATAACCTCAGTGGACTCAGTAGCTGGACCGATCAACTGCGAGCCACTGGTGTGAGAGCCGGAACGAGGTCACTCAGGGTCAGCTTTGAGACTGCTCCTCCCCGGGTGGTTGAGCTTGGCATGCCGGAGTCTGAAGAGGTGATGGTAATAGATCGCGTTCGCTTGGCTGATGGTGTCCCCATTTCGTGGATGCAAAATTATCTTCCGAAGGATCTGGCAGAGAACCTTCGAGTTGTCGAGTTGCAAAACGGCTCGCTGTACGAAGCATTGCGGCTCGTTGGAGTTCAGCTGGTACGTGCCGAAGACGTGGTGACTGCTGAACTCAGTGGATCTGAGGCGAGCGAGCGGTTGGAGATTGCTGTTGGCGATCCAGTATTGTGCACCGCACGTCGGTCATGGAACGAGGTCGGCAGGCTTGCTGAAGTGGGATTCGTTGTGTCCGCTGCGCATCGCTATGAGTATCGGGTTAGTTTGGAGGGCAGGACGGAACCTTTCGTTGAGGAACACTGAGCTGACACCGCCGAGGCGGCTGTGAGTGGAGTGATCCGACGGAGCCCCTCACTGACACCGACACATTGCGATCCTTCGATTAGGAGTCCTGGGACGATTCCATTGTTGGTCGGCAGATCAGGCATGCCATTGCATGCGCTGCGCCACTACGGGTTAACCCGGTTCGCTCAGGCCGGTGCGGCTACTTGTGAACTGTTAGCGCGGGCCGGGCACTCAAACATCACCGTTGCGCCCCACTACCAGTACAAGACAGGACGGGATGCGGAACTCGCAGCTTGGATGGCGCAACTTTCCGGCATTGGACTCGGTACCGTCTCTCAGTAGAGCAGGTTGGTCCTTGGCACCTCTGGTGCCTCTAGATATCTGTCCTAAATATGTCACGAAATGTGGTGGGGTCGGGTGTGGGTGGGTCGTGCTGCGATGGTGAGGTGCCATCCTGCGGAGTTGCCGGTGCCTGGGGGTGTGCTGTTGGTGCGGGGTAGTCGGATTAGGTCGGAAGAGCCTGCGAGTGCTTGGGTTTGGCGGGTGTGCTCTGCGACAAGGTCGTCCATCGCGGCGCAGAGTCCTGGGCTGAGGGTGTGTTTGAGGTCGGGTTGTTCGAAGCCGCGTGCGGTGCGGGGTTGATTTTCAGGACTCCGGTCAATTTGTTCAGGACCAGTCCGATCGCGCGTCTGCGCGCGGCCCACTCCGCCAGCACCGCTCTCGCACACCACCCTTGCCCCAACAGCGGCGGAAACGCGGTAGCCCCGGTGCGCCCCCCGGGACTCGAACCCGGAACCCACTGATTAAGAGTCAGTTGCTCTACCGATTGAGCTAGAGGCGCAGCGGCTCCGAGCATCCGGAACCGCTGTCAAAGCTATCAGGCGGGAAGCGACTCGCGCGAATCGGCGAAAGAACACGGAGTGATACCGCAGTCGTTGGTGTTTGGAGCCGCCTCGTGCGAATCGAACGAGGGGTGTACAGGGCGGGCAACCTGAGTCGGCCCCATGGAACCGTCTCGCACGAACCGACCAGAGGAGGGGGAATATCTCGGAAAGATCGCTAGTCTGGCGGGCATGAAGAGTATTCCGGCGGATGTTCCCCGTCTTGACCCTGCCAATAGCTGCGACCTCGCTGCCGATCTTGATCTTGCACAGGAACTCGCCGACATCGCGGATTCACTGTCGCTGAGCCGGTTCCGGGCCGTGGATCTGAAGGTGGACACCAAACCCGACCGGAGCCCGGTGACGGAGGCGGATCTCGCGGTGGAGCGGGCCATCCGGGATCGACTGTCGGTAGTTCGACCGGCTGATGTGATCTTTGGCGAGGAGTTTGGTGGCACCGAGGATCAGGCGCGCGCGCGCAGCGCGGCCCGCACGTGGATCATCGACCCCATCGATGGGACAGCCAACTTTCTTCGTGGAGTCCCGGTGTGGGGCACCCTCATCGCACTTGCGATGGACGGCAACCCGGTGGTTGGCGTGGCATCGGCACCTGCTCTCGGCCGACGGTGGTGGGCTGCGCGAGGCCACGGTGCGTGGACAAACGTGATGAATGGCGTGGGTGGAACACACGGTATGGACAGGGAGGCACGCTCGCAGGATGCGAACGACATAGCGGATGCTGCAAGTCCGGCCAGCCCGTTTGTCACAACCGCCGCACGCCGAATTTCGGTATCGGGCGTGACGGAGCTCACCGATGCATCCCTGAGTTTTCAGAGTCTCGCGCAGTGGCGAGACGCAGGGCAACTCGCCACGATTCTCAATCTGGCTGCACGGGTGTGGCGCGACCGCGCCTACGGCGACCTGTGGCCGTATACCCTGCTCGCGGAGGGCCTGCTCGACATTACGACCGAGTATGGGATCCACCCCTATGACATCGCCGCCCTCATTCCGATTGTCGAAGAGGCGGGTGGTCGATTCACCTCGGTCACCGGCGAGCCAGGGCCGTGGCACGGCAGCGCGCTGGCAACCAATGGGATGCTCCACGGTGAGGTGCTTCGCGCGCTTGCCTCGTAAGAAATTGTGTCGAAGCCTGGATGGCGTGTCGCAGCGTCGGGACGGGCGTGCCCGCCGCGAGACCTGCAGGTTCGGCTTGTATCTGAGCGATTGCTGCACGGTTGTCGGCTAGAGTGTGAGCTCCGATAGACACTGCATTCAGGATGCCTCGGTCGGGCCATCCCGAACCGTGTCTACTCGCTCAGAACCAAGGAGTAAGTCGTGCCCAGGGAACGAGGCCGAACGGTCGTCGCGACGAATCGGAAAGCCCGCCACGACTATTCCATAGAGGATACGTACGAAGCCGGTGTCGTGCTCGTTGGCACCGAGGTGAAATCGTTGCGCGCCGGACGTGCCTCGCTTGTTGACGGATACGCCTTCTTTGAGGGCGGTGAACTGTGGCTTGATGCGGTGCACATCCCCGAGTACACGCAGGGGACGTGGACCAACCACGCCCCGCGCCGCAAACGAAAACTGCTGCTGCACAAACAAGAGCTCATCAAGCTCAGCCACCGCACGAAAGAGGGTGGGTACACCCTCGTTCCACTCTCGATCTACTTCTCCGACGGGAAAGCGAAGGTCGAGATCGCCCTCGCCAAGGGCAAGCGCGACTACGACAAACGGCAAGCACTGCGTGAACGACAAGATAAGCGTGAGGCGGATCGAGCGATGGCCAGCCGCCGCCATCTCGGCGACTGATCCGAGTCATCCACTGCTATCACCGGGGTCTGCCCTGATCCGGTTGATGGTCGGGGTTGGTTGGGCTCATCCGGTGTTATCCTGGAGTTTACGACATCTCAGGATGCCTCGTGCAGTTGACAACTCCACAGCGTGCGACAACGGCCCACACGGGGATGATCGGTTTCGACATCGCCTGCGAACCCACGAGAAGCGGGCCGAGGATGCAGGGTTATCTCGCAAACGATCTCTGCACAATATAAGTGCCAACGCAAAGCGCACTGACTTCGCCCTCGCCGCATAGGCGAGCCCGATAGTCCGTCAGCCCGGGTTTGTTTCCGCCCCGGTCGCTGGCGTCATCTAGGGAACTTGCTGCACGTCGTCGCCTGAGCGACGTGCGGGACTTTATTCAGGCTGGACCCGTCGACTTAGGTGCCTGTGGCAAAGGTCGGGGCCGAGTAGAACGCCAACACAGGCTGCGCCCGGAGAAGGCGTGGAATCACAGCGATGGACGGGGGTTCAATTCCCCCCATCTCCACCAGCGCCGTTGCCGCACGTTGTGGGTCAAAATGCCCTGGTATTGCAGTGAGTTTGGCTTTCGTAGCGGCTTCTGACGGTTCGTAGCTGGATGCGGCAGCGGGCGCTGTGTTCGCGCTGTGTTTCTTGATGGTGTGCGAAGTATGGTCGGACTTCCTGCCACAACGCAGCGCTATACCTTTAGGTAGCGACGGATTGCAATACTCGCGGAGACAGCCGCGAGCAGTACGCCCACGCCGACAAGCAACGGCACAGCCAGGAGCGCGTCGTGCGTTCCGACATACGCGACCAGGGGGTTGGTGGCCGTGTTTGGCACGATGAAGAAACGCACAATCGCGACGATGGCGCCGCCGGCGAGGAGCGAACCGACCAAGCCCGCGAATACACCCTCAAGCACAAACGGGGTTTGAATAAAGCGATTGGATGCCCCGACCAGTCGCATGATGCCCAACTCGCGCCGACGCGAAAACGCCGACAGTCGAATTGTTGTAGCGATGAGCAGCATCGCCGCAACGAGCATGATGGCCGCGAGTGCAAGTGCCGTGTAGCTCGCTGTGTTGAGCAGCGAGAACACGGGGCCCAGCAGCGCCCGCTGGTCAGTGACATCGTCAACCCCGGCCATCCCGGCCAAGCCTTCCTTGATAACACCCGACTTGTTTGGGTTCACAAGTTTGAGGTGAAACTGGGCCGGTAAAAGGTCTGGAGTGACGAACGCGAGGTTAGGGGCCCCAGAGAATTGTCGTGTGAAGTCTTTGTACGCAGTCTGCTGATCTACGAAGTACAACTTCTGGACGTACGGTGCCAGTGTTGCTGAAGCAAGTCGGTCTTGCACGGCTGTCTTCTGCTCGTCGGTTATCGCTCCGCCGCTGCATCCTGCTGCACTGGATACCGTGTTGCAGAGGTAGACCGTCACTTCTGCACGGTCGTACCAGTAGCCTTTCATGAGTCCGATCTGCACCTGCAGCAGCACAGCAGCACCGACAAAGGTCAGCGAAATAAACGTGACAAGAATGACCGAAATGACCATTGTTGCATTGCGCCGGAGACCATTGAAAGCCTCCGATAGCATGAGGCCGATTCTCATCGCGTGGGCCCCACATCCTGGCCGTCATCGCCCTCGCGCGGCCCACCCGCGCCCGTTAATCCCAGTCTTTCAACGAGCGACTGTGAGGGGAGTTCAACCGGTCGTGGCAATCGCGGAACTGCGCCTGTGGCTGCGAGGGAGATCGCTGCCGCGGCATCCGTAACCGCATCGGTGACCTCTGGCTCAATGTACAGCGGCTGTGCCTCGCGCATGGTGTCGGCATTGACCTTGGGGGCAGCAACCGGGGTTGAGCCATCCGGCAATTGCACCCGCGGCTTGTTGACAGTGCGCCCACCATACCCGGCGTCGCGTTCGTCGCGCACAATGCGTCCGGCAGAGAGTTCAATGACGCGCCGCTGCATTTGATCGACGATTCCAGCCTCGTGCGTGGCCATCACGATGGTTGTGCCGCTCGTGCTGATTCGTTCCAGCAGTGTCATGATTCCGGCGCTTGTCATCGGGTCAAGGTTGCCTGTGGGTTCGTCGGCAAGCAGGATCTGGGGCTTGTTTACGATCGCGCGGGCGATTGCGACCCGCTGTTGCTCACCACCGGAAAGTTCATGGGGCATTCGCTTATCTTTGCCGTCAAGCCCGACCAGCTTGAGTGTGTCTGGCACTGCCGATTGGATGTAACCGCGTGACTTGCCAATAACCCGCAGCGTGAAAGCGACGTTCTCATAGACAGTTTTGTTGGGCAGGAGGCGGAAGTCTTGGAAGACGACGCCGAGATTGCGTCGGAAGAAAGGCAGTTTTCCGGTGGAGATCGAGAGCAGGTCCTGCCCGAGCACGTGGATAGAACCCGAAGTTGGGCGGTCTTCCTTCAGGATCAGTCGAATGAAGCTGGATTTTCCCGAGCCGGATGCCCCGACCAGAAACACGAACTCGCCGCGCAGAATCTCGACGTTGATGGTGTCGAGCGCCGACTTAGACTGGCCGGAGTAGGTTTTTGTAACCGTGTCAAAACGTATCATCGGTTTGAGCTTATGGATCGCGCCGAAGAATCTTTGCAGCGACACTGCGGATTGCCGAGGCTGTGTGTGCGGTGTGGGTCGCAGATCCCGCGCCGTGGGCCGCAGATCCCGCGCCGTGGGCCGCAGATCCCGCGCCGTGGGCCGCAGATCCCGCGCCGTGGGCTCCGGAACTGCGGTGTGTGGAAGGCGAGAGCATCAGGCCGCTGCTTGTTATGAGACCCGCTGTTTGCGCCATCTAATGCCGGCCGCGATGAAGCCGTCGAGTTCGCCATCGAAAACCGCAGACGGATTGTTGACCTCGAACTCTGTGCGCAGATCCTTCACCATTTGGTAGGGCGCCAACACGTATGAGCGCATTTGATCGCCCCAACTCGCGGTAATGGTGCCCGCGAGTTCCTTCTTTTGAGCCGCCTCTTGCTCGCGCTGCAGCAGCAAGAGGCGTGATTGCAGCACTCGCATCGCCGCCGCCCGGTTTTGGATCTGCGACTTTTCGTTCTGCATCGACACGACGGTGCCGGTGGGCAGGTGTGTTAACCGCACGGCGGAGTCCGTTGTGTTCACTGACTGACCGCCTGGCCCCGACGATCGGAAGACATCAACGCGGATGTCACCGTCAGGGATTTCGATCGTGTCAGTTTCCTCAATAAGCGGAATAACTTCCACCGCTGCGAAGCTTGTTTGCCGTTTGCCGGCCGCGCCGAACGGACTCATCCGCACGAGACGATGGGTTCCCGCCTCGACCGAGAGGGTGCCGAAGGCGTAGGGGGCATTGATCTCAAACGTCGCGGATTTAATGCCGGCTTCTTCGGCGTAGCTGGTGTCCATGACGGCTGCGGGGTATCCACGCTTTTCCGCCCAGCGTAGGTACATTCGCAGCAACATTTCTGCGAAGTCCGCCGCGTCCACCCCCCCAGCACCAGACCGGATTGTGATGACGGCCGGTCTGGCGTCCCATTCACCATCAAGCAGGGTTTGTACTTCCAGATCGCCAATGGTTTGTTGCAGCGAGGTGAGTTCGGTGCGCGCCTCGGCTGCCGATTCTTCATCGTGTGCCTCGTTGGCCAGCTCAATGAGCACCTCCAGATCATCAAGCCGTGACTCGATGCGGGTGATACGGGTGAGCTCGGACTGTCGATGGCTGAGAGCGCTTGTTACCTTTTGGGCATTGGTCGGGTCATCCCAGAGGTCTTGTGCTCCTGCCTGTTTCGAGAGTCTCGCGATCTCGATCTGCAACGACTCGGTGTCAATAACGGTTCGGATGTCGCGAAAAGTCGCGCGCAGCGCAGCGATCTGCGCGGAAAGGTCTAGGTCCAACATGGCTCCCCAAGCCTACGGGAGTTGCGAGACACCGTAGACTGGTCACCGTCAGCGGGAGTGGTGAAACTGGCAGACACGCAGGATTTAGGTTCCTGTGCCTTTGGGCGTGCGGGTTCAAGTCCCGCCTTCCGCACTGAGTTGATACTCAGAAATCACTGCGATCACAGTGACTTTTATCGGTGGTGCTCTCGTCGAAGCTACATGCACCTCATCGGGGCAGGGCGCGAACTTTGCAGTGGCGCGTTGGTCCTGAAACGCGGCGAATCTATGGATGCCCCGGTCACCATCGGTGCCTGCGGCGTGACGTACTCCTGGCGGGTGCGGGACCGGTTGCGACCCACCGTCGGAGAACTCAGCACGAACAGGGCAGGCTTCGCTCTACACACCTGATCAGTGGATGCTGCAGACCGGGCTATTAGACTGGCCGAAAAGCACACCACCGCCGACCGGCGTCAGCTGTGTCTACGACGGGAGTTCCACTATGTTGCACACTGTGCTCATCCCCTGGCTTGACCCCACGAGCATTATTGCCGCGACCGGTCCGTGGGCATTGGCTGTGGTAGCGCTCATTGTTTTTGCCGAGACCGGACTGTTGATTGGGTTCCTCTTCCCGGGCGATACGCTGCTGCTCATTTCCGGGTTGCTGTCCAATCCGCAGGTCACTCCGGGGCATGTCAGTGCGTTTGGTCTCGATGTGTGGTGGGTGTGCCTGGTCATCGCGGGTTCTGCCATCGTGGGCGGGGAGGTGGGGTATCAGATTGGGCACCGGTTGGGCCCGACGGTGTTCGAGCGAAAAGAATCCGGCATCTTTAGTGTGAAGAACGTTGAGCGCACGAACCTCTTTTTTGAGCGCTTTGGAGCGCTCGCGGTTATCCTCGCTCGCTTTGTGCCCATCGTTCGCACCTTCGTTCCCATCGCCGCGGGTGTGGGACACATGAACCGCCGGAAGTATTCGCTTTATAACCTCGTCGGAGCGATCATCTGGGGAGTAGGGGTTACCCTCTTCGGCTACTTCATCGGGTTTATCGAGCCGATTGCGACCTTCGTGCAGAAGTACATCGATGTGATCCTGCTCGGGGCGGTTGCGGTTGCTATCATTCCGACGGTATTGCACTACGTTCAAGCGTCACGGAGCGCCAAGCGAGCACTCGCCTCCGGTGCTGCTGCGGCAACCGACCGGGAACACGCGGAAAAGCTTGCCCTCGACCCGGACGTGTTCGGTCGAGTCGACAGCGACCGGCAGAACTGAGCGGTTTACTGAGCCTGCCGCTGGAAGCACTCCACGTTCACAGCTTCACCCGTGGCCGTAGACTGCGATACAACTTTGCCGTCAATCATAATTTTGCAGCTGACTTTATTCCCGCTAGCAGGGTCTTTGCTTGCATCGAGGAACACCTTGCTGAGGTCAGTACTACCGGGGACGACGACTCGTTGCATCCACGGAAGAGTTTGGCCGGTTGCACGCTTAAAGACTCGATTTCCATTGTCGAATTCGACAAAGTTAACGGCAGTGTTCCGAGAAACCCCGGTAACTTCGTAGAAGACTATCTTCATCCCCCAACTGGTGGTAATGCCGACCAGTGCGATCAACGCGAGGGAAACCCCGATGGTGACCATGACCTTGCGTGTTCCACGAAGACACAGGACAACAACGCCGAGCACAAGAGCCATCGCTGCGACGATTGCCGCCCCGATGCTCAACAGTGGGCTATTTCCGAACTCGGCACCCGGTATCAGGGTGAGAGCGAGCGGAATTCCGCCAATCTGCCAGAGGCGTAGCCCGGCTGCGGCGAATGCGCTGATCGCGAGTATGAGGGCTACAACACCGAGCCCGTCGTGTCGTCGTGAGCCGGGTTGTGCGGCGGTGTGGCGGCCGTGAGTGGCGGTGTGGTGGCGGTCGTGAGCGGCGCCGTGGCGGCCGTGGGTAGCGGTGTGGCGGCCGTGAGCGGCGGTTGCAGGACCAGTGTGAGGGCTGGTTTCAGAGGGTGATGTGCTGGCCCCCGACAGGAGCGTCGGAGACGTGAGATGAGGGGTAGTTTCAGAGGATAATGTGTCGTCTCCACTGGCTGTTGTGGGCGGCCTGGATCGCCGCGGCCGGTCTGGATGCAGTTTTTTTCTCTTATCTACCGAATGTCTGCCCATGATCTTCAAGCTTACCCAGGAGTTTTCCCGCGACCGGAGCGACTACCCGCGCTAGCAAAGAGGTGGGTGCTCTTGTTTACCATGGCCGGCGGGTTCCAATTGAAAGGTGGAATGGTCAACATCGAAGTGATCGCGAAGACACTCAGACAGTTGCGTGAGAAGCTCGCCCGACTGGCCGCGTGTAAAAATGGTTGGTGCAACTTCAACGTGAGCGCTAAACACGTTCGAACCGCTCGTGATCGCCCAGACGTGCACATCGTGCACGGCAGTCACCCCGGCTGTGTTCAGGATATGGTTGCGGACGTCCGCGACATCCGTACCCTGCGGCACTGCTTCACTGAAGATGCGCACGACATCGCGAAGCAGAATAACCGCACGGGGCACGATACACGCGGCAATGAACAGTGACGCGAGGGCATCGGCCTGCCGGAACCCGGTGAAGAGGATAACAAGAGCCGCAAAAATGACGGCGACCGACCCGATGAGATCACCGAACACCTCAAGGTAGGCACCGCGGAGGTTGAGCGACTGTCGGGCACCCGAGCGTAGCAGGAGCAGGGCGAGTGCATTAGCCATGAGACCGACCACGGCAACCACAAGCATAGGACCGCTCTGCACCTCGCCCGGCTGGTTTGTCGTGAGTCTTTCGAGGGCACCCACGGTGACCGACACCGCGACAACAAGCAAGATAACCCCGTTGATCAGCGCCGCAAAGACTTCAACTCGACGGTAGCCGAATGTTTGTCGATCAGTCGCTGGTTGCGCGGCAATGATCGAGGCAACAAGAGCGATGATCAGGCCAATAAGGTCGGACACCATGTGGCCAGCGTCAGCGACTAGCGCCAGCGATCCGCTCAACCAGCCACCGACAATCTCGATCACAAGAACCGTCGCGACAATCGCGATGCTCCAGCACAGCCGACCGCGGTGGGTGAGTTGGACTTTGTGATCGTGAAAGTGGCCCATGCGTTTAACCGTACGCTGAAAATCTTGTCATTTTCCTTGATCGGAATGATCGTCATTAGCACATGACGGCGAGCGTTCGAGATTACGGCACCCGATTGTTGAGCTGTTGAATATACGGATGTAATGCCGTAACCGCACGAGCGCGATGGCTGTGTGCATTCTTCTCACCCGGGTTCATCTCGGCCGCCGTGATAGTGGCTCCGTCGGGGATAAAGATTGAATCGTATCCGAAACCCGCATCGCCCCTGGCCGTGAGTGCAATTTTTCCCGGCCACTGGCCGAGAAAAATCTTCTCGTCACGGCCGGGAACCACCACCGCGATCGCGCACACGAACTGTGCGCATCGATGTGGATCACGGATATCCGCCAGTTGTTCGAGCAGAAGTTCCCGGTTGCGTTCATCGTTGGCCGCCCGACCCGCCCACCGAGCGGAGAAGATCCCGGGCGCACCGCCCATGACTTCCACGGCGAGCCCGGAATCATCCGCAAGGGCGACGCGATCGGTGTGACGGGCGGCCGCCCGGGCCTTGATGAGGGCATTATCACCGAAGGATGTCCCGTCTTCACTCGGTTCCGGCCCGTCGTACGGGAGCACAACAATCCCCGGCGCGGCAGCGCCGAGGATCTCCTGGAATTCAACCACCTTGTGCGGGTTGTGTGTGGCCAGAACGATCTCCCGGAGCATCCTATTCGCCCTGGCGATCGAGCGCGGCAAGCTGGATGGCGGTGAGCGCAGCAGTGCCACCCAGCGCGAGGTCGAGCAGCGCATCGAGTTCGCTGCGGTCAAACGGTGCACCCTCGGCGGTTCCCTGCACCTCCACGAACAGGCCGCGACCGGTCACCACAACGTTCATGTCCGTCTCGGCACGGACATCCTCAACGTAGGCCAGGTCGAGCATGGGTGTGCCGTCGATCATACCGACGGAGACAGCAGACACGGTGTCGATAAGCGGCACCGACCGTTGCCCCACAAACTGCCGTTCTCGTGCCCACTCAATGGCATCCGCGAGGGCGACATACGCTCCGGTAATCGCTGCGGTGCGGGTACCCCCGTCGGCCTGCAGCACATCACAGTCGATCTGCACGGTGTTCTCGCCGATCGCTTTTGTGTCAACGACCGCGCGCAGGCTCCGTCCGATGAGGCGGCTAATCTCGTGCGTGCGACCGCCGATCTTTCCCCTCACCGATTCGCGATCATTGCGAGTGTTCGTCGAACGGGGGAGCATCGCATACTCCGCGGTTACCCATCCCTTGCCGGAACCCATCATCCACCGCGGTACACCGTTTGTAAACGAGGCCGTGCAGAGCACCTTCGTGCGACCGAACGAGATGAGTGCGCTGCCCTCAGCGTGCGCACTCCATCCTCGCTCGATCGTGACGTCGCGAAGGTCACCGGGGGCTCGACCGTCGGCGCGGAGAGCAGAATCGGCAGCGGCGGAGTCTGCAGTGGAGGAGCTGGTCATGGTGTTCCAATCGTGGCGTGGGAGGTGGGCAGGGTTCGTGCAAAGGGCCGGGTTACCGCGTGTAGGTATGGTGCAGTTCAGGCACACCGATAAGACGCTCCGCGAGGGATAAAAAATCGGCACTGTGCTGACCGGTCGCCTCATAACGGTAGCTGGCGGGACTATCCGAGCGGCGTTCAATACCCGTTGATACGAGAATTCGGTAGACGTCATTCGCGGTTTCCACATCGCTCGCGACGAGCGTGACATCCTCACCCATGACGTAGGAGATCGCACCCCTGAGGAACGGGTAGTGGGTGCACCCCAGCACGAGGGTGTCAATGCGGGCAGCCCGTATCGGTGCAAGGTAGTCATTGGCGACTGCGAGCAGTTCCTCGCCGGAGGTGACCCCCGCCTCAACCAGTTCCACGAACCGTGGGCACGCGGCGGTGAAGAGTTCGAGATGGGGCGCGGCGGCGAACGCGTCCTGGTAGGCACGGGACTGGATGGTCCCGGCGGTGCCGATGACACCGATGCGACCACTGCGAGTCGTCGAGACCGCACGGCGCACGGCGGGCTGAATCACCTCAACAACCGGGATCGGGTAGCGTTCGCGGGCATCCCGAAGCATGGCCGCAGAGGCGGTATTGCACGCAATGACCAGGAGTTTGACCCCCTCAGCAACGAGCCCATCGAGTACCGCCAGCGCATACTCGCGCACCTGGGCGATGGGCTTAGGTCCGTACGGCGAATGGGCAAGGTCACCGATGTAGTGAATTGACTCGTGCGGCACCTGCTCTTTGATCGCGCGTGCGACCGTGAGGCCGCCGACACCGGAGTCAAATATCCCGATCGCTGCATCACTCACGACACCCAAGTGTAGGGGGCAGGATTCGGTGACCCGTCGGGCGGCCAGCCAAAACTATACAACCCCGAGTGCGGGGGGCGGGACAGAGCCACCGCACTCAACCTCGAACCACGTTTGTACAACCCCGAGTGCAGGGAGCGGGATAAACTCACCTGCGTGACTGGCTCAACTGCGCTGCACACTGACCGCTACGAACTGACAATGGTGGATGCCGCGTTGCAAGACGGTACCGCGCAGCGGCAGTGCCTCTTCGAGGTGTTCGCTCGAGGTTTTCCGGAGGGGCGACGGTTCGGGGTTGTCGCGGGCACCGGGCGACTGCTCGAACTTATTACGCAGTTCCGGTTTGGGGAGGCGGAGCTGTTGTGGTTGAGCGAGAGTGCAATCGTGCGGCCGACCGTGGTGGACTGGCTTGCCGATTACCGATTTACGGGTGATATCTGGGGATACCGGGAGGGGGAGGTATATTTCCCAGGATCGCCGATTTTTACCGTGCAGGGCACCTTTGCCGAGGCTGTCGTGCTGGAAACTCTCGTGCTCTCCGTCCTCAACTACGACTCCGCCGTGGCGAGCGCCGCCGCACGCATGGTGTCGGTCGCGCTCGGACGGCCGATCGCCGAAATGGGCGGGCGTCGCACCCACGAGGAATCTGCGATTGCGGCGGCCCGAGCCGCGTACATTGCGGGGTTTGCTGCAACCTCCAACCTCGCGGCAGGGCGGCGCTGGGGCATCCCGACCATGGGAACCGCCGCGCACTCGTTCACGATGCTGCACGATTCGGAGGAGGACGCTTTTCGCGCTCAGGTTGCCGCGCTTGGCTCACAGACAACCCTGCTCGTTGATACGTACGACATTGAGCACGGCGTTGCGCTTGCGGTCGCTGCGGCGGGGCCGGAACTTGGTGCGGTGCGGATCGATTCGGGGGATCTGCCGAGCGTTGTCGCCCGGGTGCGCGCGCAGCTTGATGCGCTCGGTGCGCACGGCACGACAATTACCGTCACGGGTGATCTGGACGAGTACACGATCGCGAACCTTGCACGCGGGCCGGTCGATTCGTACGGGGTAGGAACGTCGGTGGTGACCGGGTCGGGACATCCTGCGGCTCGGTTGGTGTACAAAATGGTTGCGCGACAGGGCAACGACGGTGAGTGGGTGCCCGTTGCTAAGGCATCACAGCAGAAGGCATCCATTGCCGGTCGTAAGAATGCGGCCCGGGTGATCGGTGCCGCTCGAACTGCGCGAGAGGAGCTTGTTTATATCGGGGATGGCCCCGGCGGTGCCGACGAGCTTGAGCCGGGCGACCAACTGCGCCCCCTCATGGTGCCACTCATGTCAGCGGGCACCGCCGCACCCGACGCCCTCGGTGTCGCGGGGACGCGGGCCGCTCGTGAACACTGTGCGGTGGCGCTCGCGGAACTGCCTGCCGATGCGTTTCGGCTGGGTCGTGGCGAGCCGGTGATCCCGACGCACTTCCGGTGAGGTGGGCCTACTCAGCCCGCATTCGTTCGTAGATTTTTTTGCAGGAGGGGCAGATCGGAAATTTCTCCGGATCACGACCCGGTGTCCACTTCTTGCCACAGAGTGCGCGCACCGGTTTACCGGTCACCGCGGACTCGACAATTTTGTCTTTTGGCACATAGTGGGAAAAGAGCTCGTGATCGCCCGGGTCGAGGGACTCTTCATCGAGGAGTTTCTCAAGCTCACGGTCGAGAATCGCTGTTCCGCCACCGGTGCCGTCGGGATCTGTCTGTCGTGACCACACAACCTGACTCATACAGACGAGTTTACGTGCCGTGGGCCTGTGGGTGAAGTGCGGCGGCGAGAATCTCTGGTCCGCGGCGGTCGAAAATTTTCCCACCGACAGCGACGCCGATCACGAGGGCTATCACGCCGGACACGATACCGACGGCCAGCGAGGCGAGAAGCCAACCCGCACCGTGGGCTATCCCAATGACGCCAAAAACAAGGGCGGGAAGCGCGATTAACACCGGGATGATAAGGGTGAGTGCCTGCACCATGGCGCTTCTCATATCTGTTGACTGTGGTTGTTGAAAGGGGCTGTCTCCGGGCCGCACGGCGGGATAGGGGAATCGGGCGGACGAAATTGACCCCACTCCCAGACCCCCTAACAGCAGTGCGGCGCTTGCCCCCAGCAGGGGTGGCAGTAGCCACCATTCATCCACAAGGTACACGCTCAGTGCGCTTCCGGCGACAATGACCGCAATTCCCGTTGCGAGCACGGGAACGATCCGTCCGATTCGGTCGTTCATACCCCTTGTTCCAGATACCACGTGCAACCAGATTGCGGTCGAATCATGGGCTGTGTCATTGTGGAGCGACCAGCCGAGAAACAGAGCCATAATCGGAACCGGCAGCAGCGCGGCTAGCCGTGGTGGAACCCCGGCACACGCGAGAACCACGAGCACGACAAGCGGAGTAATGAGGACCGCAACCACCGACACCCAGTACCGCGAGTCACGAAGCCAGTAGGTTGTGCTTCGCGCCGCGATGACCCCGATTTCTCCGTGTGGCATGAGGGTGAACCATCCCAGTCTGCGATGGGCTTTCGTTGAGAGGTTTCGTCCGGGTGTTGCCAGAGCTCGGGAGAGCACCCGCCGCCACGTCCACCACGTGAGGAAGAGGGTTATAACGGCAATGAATAACTGCAGGATGGCCGTTACCCACGTGCCGGTCGCGATGTTTCCCGGTGCCGCAAACGCCGCGCCAAACGGCGTCCACCGCACGACCGCCGCAATGTTGCCAAGGACGGTGAAGCCGGATGTCTCCCACTCAACCGTTGTGAGCGCAACGGTTGCCGGGCTGAGCATGAGCAGGAGAAAGATACCGATAAGACCGGTGATTATGCGAGCTTGGCCGGTGGTGATCAGAAGCGACCTGAGCACAACCATGATCCGGGTGCCCAGCACGCACGTGGCGAGGGCGAGGAGCGCGGCAACAGAGGCCACCACCGTCGCTGCCGCACTACTCGACCACACGATGACCGTGCTGATGAGCACTGCGGTGAGTGCGAGCGTTGGAACCCCGAGCAGGCCACACAGGGCCAGTCCCCACGACAGCGTTCGCTGTTCTAACCCGAACAGGGCGAACCGCCGCGGATCCATTCGGTCGTTCACTCCGATGATGATCGGTGCGACAAGAAACCCGATCATTACAACCGCGCCAGCCACGGTGAGGATGTCCCGTGTGACCGCGATATCTTCGGCAGATCGACGCGCGATGAGTGCAGCACACACGAGTCCAGCCAGCGCGAGGATGATCGCAACACCGGTGATGAGCCCACAACTCTGCCAGCGGGTGCGCCGAAAGTTGTTAGCCAGTAGCCGCAGTTTTAGCGCGAAAAGCTGTGCAACCATTCCATCCCCTCCGCGACTTTCCGACCACCGGCGACCTCTGTGAATCGTTCTTCCAGCGTCTTCCCGGCCCGCACCTCATCGAGTGTTCCTGCAGCACGAACCCGACCACCAACGATGATGGCCACCGAGTCACACACTCGCTCTATGAGCTCCATGCTGTGGCTGGAGAGCACAACAGTCCCACCACCGGCAACGTAGCGTTTGAGGATGTCGGTGAGGTTGGCCGCTGATACCGGGTCAACTGATTCGACCGGCTCGTCGAGGATGAGCAGTTGCGGAGAGTGAATCATCGCGCACGCGAGCGCGATTTTCTTTGTCATGCCCGTTGAGTAATCAACGATGAGCCGACTGACCGAGTCCTCCAAGCCGAAGGCGTGAATGAGATCGTCGCTACGTTGACTGACGGTGTCTTTATCGAGCCCGCGCAGGATGCCCGAGTAGTAGAGCAACTGTGCGCCGGTGAGCCGATCAAAGATGCGCACCCGGTCGGGGAGAACACCGATCATGCGTTTTGCGGCATTCGGGTTTTGCCAGAGGTCAATGTCATTGATGAGAACCGTGCCCTCATCCGGGCGAAGTAGCCCGGTGATCATGGAGAGGGTTATCGTCTTACCGGCACCGTGGGGACCAACAAGGCCGAAGAACGAACCCGCGGCAACCTCAAAGCTGACCTCGCCAACAGCAGCGGTGTCACCAAAGTGCTTGACGAGGCCGGTTGCACGCAAAACCCGCGGAACGGTTGCGTCAGGGGCAACTGTCTCTGACTGTGGTGTCACCGGTGCGGCTGCGGTTGGTTTTCTTGTCGGGGTTGGTTTTCCTGTCGGGCTAGTTGCCTTCACCGGCGGTGTTGACGGTGTGGTCGTGGATGATGGTGCTGTTTCGGTGGTGGCTTTGGTGCGGGTGGTGGTGGGCCTGGTGGTGGCTTTGGTGCGAGTCGCGGTGGTGGCTTTGGTGCGGGCGGCAGGCGTAGCAGAGGCGGTCTTCGCGTCTGCAACGGTTGTGGTGGCCGGTGCTGGTTTCGTGGCGGACGCGCCCGTCTTCTTGGGCAGGGTTGACCCCGCTGAGCTCTTGTTCGCAATCGGCCTGGCCGTCGATCTCGCTGAGTTTTTGCTCGCAATCGGCTTTGCCACCGGCGCCGAGGTTTTTTCTGCTGTGGGCGTGTTTTCCGCCTGCGCGCCGGGGGTCTTGTTCGTACGCGGGGTTGTGCGTGTGGTCGGTAGCCGCGCTGCCGCAGGGGTGCGCGATCGGTTTGTGACCTTCTTCGCAGCGGTGGCATCCTTTGCAGCGGTGGCATCGTCGGGCGGATTGGTCACAAGCTACAACCTATCAACCATTGAAACCACTGTACGTGAGCTGAGATGCCGAGTTTCTCTCGGTTCTAGCGAGTCCGGGACCGCAGATCATGCCTCGGCACACCGGTACGATAAGGGGTGTGACAACCCTCGCCAGATACCGACATTCGCTCTGGCTGCTCACCCTCCGTGATCTGAAGGTACGGTACTCCACCTCAGCGCTCGGCTACCTCTGGTCAGTGTTGGACCCGCTCGTGATGGCCGGTATCTACTGGTTCGTATTCACCCAGGTTTTCAATCGCCCGGTCGGCACGCAACCGTACATCGTCTTCCTGCTGTCTGCGCTGCTGCCGTGGATGTGGTTCAACGGTGCCATCTCGGATTCCACCCGCGCATTCCTGAAAGATGCGAAGCTGGTGCGGTCAATCGAAATCCCGCGCACGATTTGGGTGACCCGGATCGTGCTGTCAAAGGGGATCGAGTTTCTGTTAGCGCTCCCGGTCCTCGCGTTCTTCGCGCTCGTGTCCGGTGCGCAACCGGGATGGCACCTGCTTCTATTTCCGTTCGCGGTGGTGTTGCAGGCGGTGTTCACGACCGGGCTTGCTCTCGTCGTTGCACCGCTCGTTGTGTTCTTCCGAGACCTGGAGCGGGCGGTGAAACTTACTCTTCGGTTCATGTTCTACGCGACGCCCATCATCTACGGAGTGTCAAACCTGCCGAGTCCGTACAATTTCTGGGCTGCATTCAATCCGCTCTCCGGTATCTTTTGTATATATCGATCGGCATTCTTCCCCTCTGAGCTAGTCTGGCGTGACATCGCAGTCTCGATCGTGATGTCTACTATGGTTCTCATAGCGGGATTGTGGGTTTTCCGCTTCAGCGAGCGGCAGGTACTGAAGGAGATCTGATGCTCACAGAAACGTTGAACCTCACCGTGACGGCTTCCCCCGCCATTCACACGGAGGGGCTTGGCATCCGCTTTCGTCGCAACCGGCTTGGCCGCCGGAACTTCAAAGACCTCTTCGGTGGTCGCAACCGTCGGACTCGCCCCGAAGAATTCTGGGCGATTCGGGATGTCTCCCTCACGGTTCATCCCGGCGAAGCAATCGGGGTTGTGGGTCGTAACGGGCAGGGAAAATCCACGCTGCTGAAGCTCGTTGCGGGTGTTCTGCTTGCGGATGCAGGACGGGTGCAGGTGACCGGGGGTGTCGCCCCGATTATTGAGATCACGGGTGGGTTCGTTGATGAGCTGAGCGTGCGTGACAACGTATATCTCACGGCCGGTTTGCACGGGATGTCTCGAGCAAATATTGACTCGAAATTCAACGAGATCATTGCCTTCGCTGACATCGGCCGTTTCCTCGATACTCCGTACAAACACCTGTCCAGCGGTATGAAAGTGAGGATCGCGTTCGCGGTGATCTCACAGCTTGAGGAGCCTATTCTGCTCGTCGATGAGGTTCTTGCCGTCGGTGACGCCCAGTATCGCGAGAAGTGCTATAACCGGATCGAGGAACTCCTCGCCGGTGGCCGCACCCTGTTCTTTGTCTCACACAACGAGCACGACCTACAGCGATTTTGCACCCGGGGCCTGTACCTCGACGAGGGGCGTCTCGTGCTTGACGGTCCCATTGCCGCCGTTCTTGAGCGTTACCGGGCAGACCACGGTTTCTAGTCTGACGGGTGGCTCTGCTCACACGCTAATCTCGACGAGGGATTCGGGAGAGGGCAAGGACTGACCGAGGGGTGCTCGGAACTTTCAGCTCAATCACCGGAGCTAACCGGTAGCACGTCACGGTTCGGTATTGCCTCAACCGTGTCGAGGCGCGGGTCGTGGGAGAACTGGCGATACAGCCTTTGTTCGGCTGCGACGATGAACGAGTCGGGGCAGAGACCTCCGCCCCACTCGAATGTTCCGGCGTCATCCCAGCAGAACTCTGGTAGTTGCATACCCTCACGCAACTTCGTGGGATCGAACGTTCTGAGTGTGTAGTCTGAGTCCTCACCCCGTCGGCTTCCGTGGCGCATCGTGCCTGCGTAGCCGATCCACCAAGCGCCGGTGAGAGTGAGGCCGTCAAGGATGTCACGCAGGGCGTTGGCCGTGTTGGCATCGACCATGCCCCTGCACGGTTGCACGGTTGCACGGTTGCACGGTTGCACGGTTGCACGGTGAGGGGGAGCTTTCCGCCCCGATCAGTGAACCGATCGCTCACCTCACTCCAGCACACGGAGCCGGTTAGTTCTTCGCTGCAGGGCAGTGCCTCGCTGGGATTCACGCAGCGAGTGTGCATCCACCCCGCGCAAATCAACCCCATAGATCAGTCGTTTCTCCCGACCGCTGACGAGCTTGGCAGCGCCCGACGGAGGCTCGAAGCGCTCGAAGCTGTAGAAACCTCGGGCGGGAGGAGCTATCGTTCCACAAAACACCTGGAGCCGGGCGAATGCGCAGAAGCCTCGGGCGTGGGAGCTATCAGCGTCTTCGTGCGCCGAGCGCATAACGACTATGCAGAAGCCTCGGGCGTGGGGAACTATCTTGATAACGACGGCAGCATGGCCGATATTGCGCCCGTCCGGCGCGCACGGCGACTCCTCGACGGTTAGCGCGGAGCACCCGCGAGGACGCGGTTACAGTTCCCCGGTCACGCCACGAGTTTTTGAGTGACCAGGTCGAGGAATCGGCCGAAGTCCAGCCCGGTGGTGATGGTGATAAGGGGAAGTTCGGTCCATCGGTGGTGGTGTCGCCGATCAACCACGGTCATCCCTCTGGTGAGCTGATCATTGATCGAAATATCGCAGTGGACCTGCGCGGTCTTCACGAGTGAAGCGTCCACTGCTGCGGCTACCGCCACGCTGTCAATCAGTGAGCAGTATGACTGATAGCCGCGCCTGTTGACGAAATCGACCACCCGCACCGCCAGTGCTGCTTCCGGTTTCTCCGAGGCGCGCAGAATCTGTAGGTGTTCGGGCTCGAAGTTAATGCCGGGATGGGTCGCGACATCGAGCCCAACCGCCAGGAGGTTAAATCCCGCGTGGAATATGGCGCGGGCCGACTCCGGGTCAACAAAGATGTTCCACTCGCTGACCGGATTGTCACCGGTCGCCTGCGTCCAGGCATACGGGGTCTCTCCGAAGGACCCGCCGACGATGATGAGTTCGGTTATCTTCGTCGGGAGTTCTGGGTCAAGGCGGAGTGCTTCGGCAATATTGGTGAGCGGGCCCAAGGCGCACACGGTGATGTTGCCAGCGTGTTCTTTGACGGTGTCCACGATGAGCTGTGCTGCTGACCGGTTATCGAGGGGGCGGGTCGAGTCCGGAAGGTTCGACTCTGCGAGCCCGTCCGAGCCGTGTGAGAAGGGATCCGACGGGTACGACCCTCCTGAGGGAACCAGCGGCCCCTGCGCGACGGGGATGTCTGGCGCATCGAGCATATCGAGGATCCGTAGTGCATTTGCTGCCGTGCGGTCAGCGGTGAGGTTCCCGGTCACAGCCGTGATAGCCCGCACGCTGATCTCCTCCGATTTGAGAGCCAGTGAGATCGCAAGTGCGTCATCCATGCCCGGGTCGGTGTCAATGAGGACGTTTTTCATGCTTGCTCCTTCGTTCGCAGGGCAGTCGCAATTCTCGGGTGCCAATGACCAGGGGTATGGTAAGCATAACAACAAGAGGATTATGGCGGGAAGGAGCCATGTGGGCTACACGGCAATCCTTTCGCACATCGTGATCGACGAGATTTATGCCGCTGGAGCACTTCGTGCGGTGTCCGAGGTGGGCGGAGCGGGAGCATACGCAGCCATCGGTGCGAGCCTTGCGGGTAGGGCGTGGGACAGCGCCCTGGTGTCGGGAGTTGGCAGCGAAGATCGGATCGCTCTTTCAGGGTGGTGCGCTCACAGGCAGATCGATTCGTCTGGCCTGTTCGTAGCTTCCGAACACAGTCCACGAACTCGCATTGAGTACTACGCAGACGGTGAGCGGGACGAGACACCGGTGTTCGGACTCGAGCATTTCGATGCCCACACTCCACTCCCGGAACATATTCCGTTTGCACCGACTGATCTGCGTGGGACGTATCTTTTTCATGCGCACGAATCTGAATACTGGTCGAAGATTTCCGACTTTCGTTCTCGTTCCACATCGCCCATCCTGTGGGAACTATCGAGAGACTCGTGTTCTCCGATGCTGCTGGGCACGGTGGTGGAGCGTGCCCAGCTCGTCGATATTGTGTCAATAAATCGCACCGAGGCGTTCGCGCTGCTGGCTACTTCTACGGTGGAGGAGACAATTCACAGGCTCAGAGACTTCAGCACAACGGTTCTCCTTCGCCTCGGGCATGAAGGTTCGGTGATCGTTGACGGCACGTACTCTGTTGCTATTCCGCCGGTGAAGGTACGCGTCGTTGATCCGACCGGAGGAGGCAATAGTTACTCGGGCGCGTTCATTGCCGCGTTTGCAGTTTCTGGAAACCTTGCCGACGCCGGCCGACTGGCTGCCGCCTCGGCCGGGCTCGTCATCTCACAGCAGGGGGCACCGCTCGTGAGTGACACTGAACGCGACTGGGTGGAAGAGTCCGCGGGCAGTCTCACCCTCCGCACGATCTGATGACGGGAGCGGGTGCTCTCGAGTCGATTCGCAGTGCACTGGGTATCACCATCACGCTGGGGTCATGCGCATCGGTGATCTGGCGGTCGGTGCCCGAGGCGGGGCATCCCCATCACGTCGGGGTCATGCGTTCCAGTGATTCCGGCTTCCGTGGAATCGGGTGGGCGTCGGTTGGGGGATATGTCCGGCTCTGGCACACGGACATCCCGGATATGTGGGCTCGTGTCGGGCACTGAACGATGGCCGGGAGGTTCGTGCGGGCTGCGTGTGAGGGCTCGGTTGAGAAGGCCGTGGTGGTTGCTAGAGCCAGCAGGGGGCACAAGTCTGGGCTGCACCGTTGACACAAAGGTCTCAAAGTTATAGCGTCAGTACAACCATCCCAATGATGTGCAGGATTGCGTCTCATTGGTCCGAGAGTAGGAGCGTCACAAAATGACACGAAAGAGGAGTATCACCGCTGCTATCAGCATCGCTGCGGCAGTCGCTATCACGATGGCGGGATGTGTCGGGGGCAGCAGCTCCGGCGGCCGTCAAACCTTGCAACTGTGGTTCTGGGGCGCGCCACCTCAGCAACAGGAGACGATGCAAAAGGTTCTGGTTGACGGGTTCAACGCGTCTCAGAGCAGGTACACCCTGCAGGTAACCTTCAACAACGCGGTAGACAAGAACGTGCAGGTCGCCCTCAGCGCGGGCAAAGGACCGGACATCGTTTACGGGTCTGGGCCAGCTTTCTCTGCCCAGTATGCCGTGCAGGACAAGCTCGCAGACATGACTGCCTACGCGAAAAAGTACGGATGGGAAGATCGCATCCTGACTCCGATGTACCAGTCCGGGACGGTAGACGGCAAGCTCTACTCCCTCCCCAACTCCATCGAAGACATCGGAGTTTTCTATAACACGAGGGTGCTCGAGAAGCTCGGCGTCGCAGTGCCACAGACGTATTCCGAGTTCATTACCGTGATGGACAAGGCGGCAGCAGCTGGTCTGTATCCATCGGTTACCGGGAATCAGGGCTGGAAGCCAGTGAACCAAAACTACATTTCACTCTTCTTGTCCCACGTCGCGGGTGGCAAGACCATGTATGACGCACTACAGGGCAAAATTCCGTGGACTGACCCTCGAATTGAAAAAGCAGTTAGAGCATCGGCAGACTTTTATCAGAAGGGCTATCTGGGCGGCAAAGACTATTCAACGCTGAACTTCGACCAGTCGATGCAGTTGCTCAGCCAGCAAAAATCCCCATTTTTCATTGGTCCGAGCCTTGCCTTTCAATTCGCATCAAACTACTTTAACGATAAGGCAGGAAATACTGCTGACCTCGGGTACATGACTTTCCCAACGGTAAGTCCAACGCTGCCCACACCGTACTATACGCTCGGCACAACGGCGTCGCTTTCGATCAACGCAGCGTCAAAAGACAAGGATGGTGCCGCCGAGGTTATCGACTACATGATGACCAGTTCGTTTGCACAGGAAATGAACAAGACCTGGCCGGGATACTGGGCAGTTCCGCTGAAGAATTTCGACCTGAAATCTGCTGACTACACCGGGCTATCAAAACCGTTTGTTGACTCGATCAAAAGCACAATCAAGGGTGTAAATGACGGAAACTATGGATTTTTTGTCGGCACATTTTTCCCTCCTGCGACGGCTACCGCTTTCACCGATATCGACTCGGTGTGGCTGGGAACGGTGACAGCGAGCACCTTCCTCCAAAACATCGAGAAAACGTTCAAGGAGGAACAGGCCAAGGGTCTAGTGCCACCCCTTCCGGAACCCGCTAACTAGTGCCGAGAATGTGACGGGACACGCCGCCGAGACCGGGCGGTGTGCCCCGTCGTCTATAGGGAAGGATCATGGTTACTACCGTCTCGGTATCACCCGCGCACAGGATAGCTAGCGGTCGCCGCGCAAGCTACCTTCGACGAAAGAGCGCACTCAACTGTGTGCTCGTGGCCCCGGCCCTCCTCCTGTCGATTATCGTTGTTGTTATCCCGGGAGCGCTTACGCTCCTGTTGGCCTTCACAAACTGGAGCGGAATCGGGTTCAACTTCCAGTTTGTAGGCATCGACAACTTCGAAAAAATTCTCGCCGACCCGGTCTTTGCGACGTCGCTGAGAAACAACATCACATGGCTTGTACTGTTTCTCACGCTGCCCGCGATTATCGGCCTGTTGACGGCGGCGCTACTCTTGGGCCGCAAGAAGATGCGCACCTTTTATCAGGTGATCTACCTAATGCCGTACGTATTAGCGCCGGTCGTCAACGCACTGATCTGGCAGACGGTTATCTACAATCCGCACGGGGGTGTGTTTGGTTTGTTCGGAATTCAACCGCCGTCCGGATCAGCCGCTACCTCGCTCTATGCGGCTGCTGCCGTGGACATGTGGCACTACTGGGGATTCCTCACCGTGGTGTACCTCGGGGCGATGCGGCAGACACCGGGTGACCAGGTAGAGGCGGCGATCGTCGACGGTGCGAACGGTTGGCAGGTTTTTCGAAACATCTACCTGCCGAGCATCCGGCCCACACTGCTGCTCATGGGGGTTATGGCGGTCATCTTTTCGTTCCTGGCGTTCGACTACATCTACCTGCTCACGCAGGGTGGCCCGGCGCACTCCAGTGAGGTCATGGGTACGTACGCCTACGCTTTTGCCTTCTCTTCTTTTGAGTTTGGTAAAGCTGCAGCTGTTGGCATCATCATGAGTTTCTTCGGCCTGATCGCGTCGGTTCTGTACACGTGGATCAGCAGAAGGGATGTGACAAAATGATGCGCTACATCAAGAGTATGACGGGACACCTGGTGTTGGCAATATTCGCGATACTGGCTTTGATCCCGTTGCTGCTGGTGTTGATCAATAGCTTCAAATCAAACGCCGAGACGCTGAAGAATCCATTCCAGCTACCGAGTTCGCTCAGTTTTGACAATTTTGTGACGGCCTGGACCTATGGGAAATTCAGCCATGGATTCATCAACAGCATTATTCTCACCGGTGCGACTGTCATCGTCGTGCTTGTTTTTTCGAGTCTCGCCGGTTACGTACTGGCGGGTCAGAAAATAAAACGCTGGCCGGTGATTATGGTCTACTTCACGATGGCCATGACCGTTCCGATTCAGTTGTTCATATTTCCGCTGTACTCAGCGGTTGCGGCGCTCAATCTCACCGACAATGTCGTCGTCGTTGGTGTGATTTTGGCGGCGATCAACATGCCATTCGCCACCTTCCTCATGCGTACCTTTTTCCTCAGTGTGCCGTCAGAAATCGAAGAAGCAGCAGTAATGGATGGGGTAAACACGTTTCAGCTCGTGAGACGCGTGCTGATTCCGATCGTCCGACCCGGACTCATTACCGTCGGAGTCATCATCGGACTCAACTCGTGGAACGAGTTTTTGATCTCGTCTACGTTCCTGCAAAATCCAGAGAACCAGACGCTCACACTCGGATTTCTTACAATGAACGGAACATTCAGCACCGACATCGGCACAATGATGGCGGGTGCATTGATTCTCATTGTCCCTATTTTGGCGGTGTTTGTTGCGCTGCAACGCTTCGTGGTGGACGGCATGGCAAACGGTTCGGTCAAGGGCTGAGATGGTAATCAAACTTGACAAATCGTATCATCCGCACGTTCCCAGCACTGGGCACATCACATCGCATGACTTCCTGACCATTGAAACCACGACTAGACCATAAATTGAGGAAAGGCAGCACCATGACACCCACTGGAAAGTGGCACAGCATTCCCATCAACACGAAACCGGCCGAGGGGTTTGCGAACCCGGTGTACTACGTTGACCTCACTACACAGCTTCAGGAGGTTGCCAAGGGCGAGCACGGTGACGGACTTTTGAACGTCTTTCTTCCGCACACCACCTGCACCCTGATCTTCAACTCGGGTGTTGACGGCACAACGCTGCAGGACATCCGGCTGTTTGTGGAATCGCAGGTGCCGATTGATCGACCGTTTGTCCACCTCCACGACGGCCCGCAAGACGCGGCCGCACACATTCGGTGTGTGTTCGGTGTCCAGTCATTACAGCTTCCTATCATCGACGGGGAACTGGGCATCGGGCACAGCCAGGGCGTGTATCTCCTCGAAATGGACGGACCTCGTGACCGCACCGTGCAGTTCGCCGTGCAGACATTCTGATGGCAACAGTCGGTGTGCGGGCCGGCCTGTCGATCGATCATCTGGTGACGGTTGACAGGGGCGCGCGATTTGATCAGCTCGGTGGTCCAGGGCTATACGGAACACTCGGTGCACGATTGGTCGAGGGAACCTCGACAAGCCTCTTCGCGAGCCTGCCAGCCGACGACAATCGTTTCGCAGTGCTTTTTGCTGATCTCGGTGTCGATGTTAGATACTGCCAAACCGTGCCGAAAGTTCCACGGGTGTGGATCCTCAATGCGCGTGAGGGCAGAAGGATCGTTGCAATCTCAACACCGGGCGGTGTTGAGATCGAAGGTGGAACCGCGGTCGGAGACAAGGATGACGAGGGTGAGCTCATGTATCCGCCGACCGAGTTTTACCAACAACTTGACGCCCTGTTCGAAAGCTCACCGGTTGATGCCCCCCGACCGGAGCATCCGATAACCGTCGGGATTGACCCGCACCAGATTCCACTGCGGACCGAAGGATTCGGCTACGTGGAACGTGTCACACCGCCGGGCTCGGTACTGCTTCCGAGCCGGGTGCACCTGCTCCTGCTGGACAGGGATCCGCGCCGGGCAGCGAGGGAACTGGCTGCCCGAACGGGCGGCCCGGTTGTTGCCCGGCTGGATACGGAGGGAATGTACATTGTCTCCTCAAACAGAAATTGGTCGGTGCGAGACTCCGCCGTTAACGTCGTCGAGACAACCGGAGCCGGTGACTCCTCGGCCGCCGCGATTGTCTCGGCACTAGCGATCGGAGCAGACCTAGTCACCGCGGCCCGCTTCGGGGCGAGTGTTGCCCGACTTGCTCTGTCGGGCTGGGGGCACTCCGGACTACTCCGCTCGAAACCTCTCACTGCCCCCTTGAACAATATCGAATCGAAACAGGAACTGTGAACGTGATAAACCTAGAACATCTCACCCGGCTCATCGACTCGTTGGAGAGTTCTGACGATATCCGTCCGAACACAAAACCCGCGAGTTCCGAAGGGACCATCTTTATTGGCTCGGGCGATTCTCTATCCTCCGGGATCTTGGCGACCGCCTTTGGGCATCGGGCGTTCTCATCGGGCGACCTCACCTGGACCGGCACCCTTCCATTCGGAACCCAGACCGTGGTCGGAATCTCTCACTCGGGCAATTCGGGAGCCACGGTGCGGGCGATTCGCCTAGCCCGCGAGGTCGGCAAGCGCACCATTGCTATTACCTCTAACCCGGCCTCACCCCTGGCCACAGAAGCAGATGAGATCCAGGTGGTGCCAACGCTCACCATTGCTGAGGTTGTTCCGTGCGCTGGTCACTTGATGCTCGGGTTGGGGGTAGCGGCCGTGTGCGGCGTTGACACCGCAGCGGCAAGCAGCGAACTCGCGCGCACGATCGCGGCGCATCGCGGCACGATCCAGACCACTGTCGATGCACTGCCCGCGTCAGCGCCGAACGGAATCTCAATTCTCACCCTTCCGGAACTTCGCGGGGCGGGAGACTTCTGGGCGCTCAAACTTATTGAGGCGACAGGACTTACGGTCCGAACGGTTGCGCTTGAAGAGAGTGGTCACGTGGACTACTTCATCGGCCCGGACAGCCACCTGGTGCTGCAACTGGTGGGGGCGGCCGGGAGGGATCGGTTTGAACGACTCGCTGCCGCCCTGGTAAGCACGGGACAGACGGTGCATCCCGTGTGCTTTGGTGGCCGCGCCACTGACGATATGCGTGCCGCCGTGCTCGTCGAGATAGCCGGGGCTGCGGTCGGAGCGCTCGTCGCGGAAGCGGCGGCTGCACAATGGGACCGACCGCCGTTTCGAGGTGGCGCGGTCAACATGGACGCTCGGCACATCAAACTCGACGGCGAGCCCTACTCCACCTAAAATTCTCGTCGCGGCGGCCCGCAAATTCGCAAAGGTTATGATGTCATAGCACAAATTCCAAACCGCTGGGGAGATTGAGTGACCGCCGAATCTTTCGTGCAGCCGATTGCCACCATGGCGACGGTCGTCGATCGAAAATCACCGTTGCCGGCGTGGGCGCAGGTCGAGCGTGATCTGCGAGCGTTGATTGATCAGAAACTCGAGATCGGGTCGCGACTTCCCACCGAAAACGAACTGGCGTCAATCTATGGCGTCAGTCGAATTACCGTCAGGCAGGCGTTATCCGGATTGGCGGACCACGGGTATGTCGAGCGACGCCAGGGAACCGGCACCTTCGTGGCCGACCGACCCAGGCTTGTACAGCATGATTTCGGATTGATGACCCCGTGGCGTGATCGGTTTCGGGCGGCCGGTGAGACGGCAGCATCGGTGCACCTGCAGGATTCGGCGGTCGAAAATGAGCCCTACGAGCTGTCTCGCGAGTTGCCGGTCGCGGAGCGCGAGACGGAACGCTTACACAAGAAGCGCCTGCACATGGTCAATGGCCGCGCCATTGGCCTGACCGACTCATGGCTCGCTGGCAGGGCGGTGGCTGCGGTGCGGGACATTCCGCTCATTGAGGCATCGGTCTCCAAAACCCTGGAGGCGGTAGGCCTCGTGCCGACCCGGGTCGAACACTTTCTTGAGGTGCGATCTGTCAACTCGTCCGAATCCACACTCTTGCAGGCGGGCCTGGGCTCCCAGGTTTTTGCCGACTGGTCTATCGGGAGAATCGACGGCGAACTGATCGAAACATCCCGCACGGTTTGGCTCGGATCCCGCGTGAGATTTCACTACGCCACGGGGCTCCACGGTGCTCAGACCCTCCGCGCGGAGTGATTTTTAGCAAGCAGTCAGACAACGGGGGGACGGCCAGCACGGGTCATCCGAGCGACCGTGCGCCATGACACAGGATGCCGCGGGCCCGGGTCTTCGCGCCATCCTGCCCACCACCCGGCAAACCAGATACGCAGCTGACCCGGGTGCCGTGCCCACCGCAGCAGTTGGATCCCGGTCCACGACAGCACGTACAGTGGAACAAGCGGAGCGGGCAGATTACGCCGCGCGAGCCACACCCGGTTACGGGCGTTAAGCCGAAAATAGAACGAGTGTCGAGCCGGGTCGGTGACCGGATGCCCCGCTGTCAGATCTCCCGCATACCAGGCAATTCGCCCGGTCTCCCACACTCGCCACGCAAGTTCGATGCCCTCGTGCGCGTAAAAGAACGGTTCGGCCCACCCACCAACCTCCTCGAACACGGTGCGCGGCAGAAGCACTGCGCCTTCCCAGCACGAGAAGACCGGGCTAGAGCGGCCCGGGTCACCCTTTCGAATGCGGGGGATCCAGCGCCGAGGAGTGGTATGTCCGGCGGGGTCAATGATCCGTGGTTGCAGCAGCCCAATGTCGGGGCGACTCGCCAGCAACCGGCACCCGGTGGCGAGAAAATCAGGATCGAGCAGGCATGCATCGTCGTCGAGGAAAAACAGTGTCTCACCGGCCACACGCACTGCCCCCCTGTTGCGTCCCGCCGGGATGCCGAGGTTATCGGGAAGGTGCACGCACGTGACATCTCGCGGCAGGGGAGGGGACATCCTGGCCGGGTCCCAACCATTTCCGACGCAGACAATGTCAACGTTCACGGCCCGCTGCTCGCGTACGCTCGCAATGGCACGTGCCAGTTTGTCCGGACGTGTTCCCATGGTGAGCACGATAACTCCGACCCGCGGCGGGCCTATGGATGGCTCGGAAGCCGCACTCTTGGCAGAGCTCATCGTCCGTTGTGCCGCGCAATATTTTGCATGAGAGACAGGTATCCGAAAAGGAAGCCGGTGCCCCAGCACACGTGGATGCAGGTGAGAACGAGGGGCAGACGCAGGGCCGCACGTGGACCACAACGTCGGAGGTGAAACACCGTCGCGCCGAGCACAAAGAGCAGGTAGACGACGGGTGTTGCGAAGCCCAGCAGCAACCACGCAGGAGTTGGTGTGAGCAACTCAACCAGGCCCGCGAGTCCAAGGAGTAGGCCGATGGTGAAGCCGAGCACGGTGAGTGGTGGCACAAAATAGCGCACACCATTGGCGGACGGGAAGCGTCGCGCGAGTTCACCGCGCCAGAGGCCGGTGGCAAACATTTGCCGCGCAAGCTGTCGCAGTGAATTACGGGGTCGGTACAGCACGGCGAGTTCCGGGGTAAACCACACCGTTCCCCCCGACTCTCGGATGCGGCGATTCAGTTCCCAGTCCTGGCCGCGTTTGATGGATTCGTCGAAGAGGCCGACGCGTTCGAGGGAACTGCGTTGGAAGCATCCCAGGTAGACCGTTTCAGCGGGCCCGGCCTTGCCTCCAAGGTGGAACGTGGAGCCACCGAGGCCGACTCGGGTGCGGTAGGCGAGTGCTACTGCTCTGCTAAACGGGGCAATTCCCTGGGCGTCCATGATTCCGCCAACATTGTCGGCACCGGTGCGAGTGAGGATCTCGACCGCCGTGCGTGCGTAGTTAGTGGGCAGTATCGAGTGTGCGTCAACACGGATGATAACCGGGTACTTCGCCGCGCGAATTCCGACATTGAGCCCAGCGGGAGTGGAGCCCTTGTCATTCGCGAGCACGGAAATTCGGTTGTCGCGTTGCGCGAGGTCGTGGACAAGTTCTTCGGTTCCGTCGATTGAGGGGCCGAGCGCGATGATTGCTTCGAGCGGGCCGGAGTAGTCCTGCGCGAGGATGGATTCGACTGCTGCGCGGACATGGCTGACGTCATTGAGCACCGGCATGACACAAGAAATCCCGACAGGGTGCACGGATTCCTCGCCGGCCGGTACTTCGGACATGTTCCTCACTTGCTCGTTGCAACGAGCCTAACAGTCGGGGATGCCCCGCCGCTGGGGAGGACGGCACGGTGTCGCGAGGACACGGCACCAGCGGTGCTGGGG
>NAEP01000018.1 GCA_002529645.1 Candidatus Lumbricidiphila eiseniae
CCTGACCCCTCTCCGAGGGTATTTTCAGAACCCCGAGAACAAGCAGGAAAGCTATGACCCCATGACCAATAAACCCCAAAACTCGCAACCAACACACAGAACTTACCCAATAACCCCACCACACAACACCAGCAACAGATAGGTCTGCGGGACTGTCAGGAAAATGGTGGATCTGGGGCTGGTTTGACTGAAAGGAAGGGTTATGGGCTAGGTCGTCGAGATGTTTGATCCTGTGGCGGGAGAGATCATTGATCAGTAGCAGATTGCTGAGCAGTTGTTCGCGCGGGTGAGGGAGCTGGGCGTTAGTCTCGTGGGGTTGGGTGGTCTGCTTGGCGGGCTCATGAAGACGGTGTTGGAGACCGCGCTGGAGGCGGGGATGACTGAGCGCCTTGGGTACGAGAGGCACTAGGTCATCGACAGTGAGAACGCGTGCAACGGCACGTGGTCCAGGACGGTGTTCACTGAGGTCGGTGCGGTTCAGGTTGAGGTTCCGAGGGATCGGGACGGGTTGTTCCGGCCCGAGATCGTCCGCGAGCGGCAGCGGTGGTTGGAGGGGATCGATGAGATCGTTCTGTTGCTGAGCGCGTGCGGGTTGATGCGACGTTGCTCCGACTCTCGACATTAGGGTCGATCTGTTGCTGAGCGCGTGCGGGTTGATGACTGGTGAGGTCGCAGCGCGCTTGGACGAGGTGTATGGAGCCTTGGTGTCGAGGGACACGATCTCGAGGATCACTGACAAGCTCATCGAGGAGATGACCGAATGCTCTAACCGGCTGCTGGAGTGTGTTTACCCGGTGGTGTTCATCGACGTGATCGTGGTGAAGGTCCGCGACGGGCAGGTCCGCAACAAGCGGTTCTAGGTGTACTCGGTCAGAGCGTTGGTGACGCGGGAGTAGGGAGAAGGCCTTCGTTCTGGGTGGTGTCTAATGTCATCTAAAGGAAGGCCTTCTCTTGGTCCACCGTAACGCGAGGCTGGCTGAGGCCGGTTGCTTGGTCCTTGTCCAGCGGGTTCTTTCGGGTCGGCCGGTGTCTCACGTGGCCAAGGAGCTCGGGGTGTCTGGGCAGTGCGCTCACCGTTGGGTGAGGCGATTCCGGCTGCTCGGGGTCGCGGGGTTACGTGATCGGCCCTCGCGCGCCCGGACGCATCCGCGGTCGACGCCCGGGGAGGTCAGGGCTCGTCTGCTTGACCTGCGCCGAGCCGAGCGGCTGGGTCGGGACGAGCTGGCGCGTCGTGTCGGGCTCAGCCCGTCGACGGCGTCTCGGATCATCGCCCGCGCTGGTCTGCCGGCGCTGCACGAACTCGATCCCGTGACGGGTATCCGGATCCGTGCATCCCGCCGCACGCAGCTGCGCTATGAACGCCAACAGCCCGGGGATCTGGTCCACATCGATGTGAAGAAACTCGGCCGTATCCCCGACGGCGGCGGCTGGCGACTCGATGGCCCCGACACGATCGATCACAACAAGGGTCGGATCCGGTCGAAGAAGCTTGGCATGGACTACGTCCACGTCGCCGTCGAGGACCACTCCCGGCTCGCGTTCGCCCGCATCCTGCCGGATGAGAAGGGCCCGACCTGCGCCGCGCTCCTCGCCGAGGCCGCCGAGTTCTTCGCCGACCACGGCATCCAGATCCGCCAGGTCATGACCGACAACGCGTTGAACTACCGTCGCTCCCGCGACTTCCAGGCCATGCTCGCCGCGCTCCAGACAAACACACATCCTGACCCGACCACACTCGCCCTGGCAGAACGGGAAAGCCGAACGCTTCAACCGCACCCTGCAAGAAGGATGGGCCTACCGGTGGCCCTTCACCTCGAACCAGGAACGCAGCGACGCCCTCACACCCTGGCTCGACCACTACAACTACACTCGAGGCCACACCGCCGCCGGAGGCCAACCCCCAATCACCCGAGTGTCACCAACGAAATGACCGAGTACATCTAGGTCGCTGTGGGCGTCACCACGGCCGGGGAACGGGACATCCTCGGTATCTGGGCCGGTGAGGGCGGTGAGGGCGCGAGGTTCTGGCTGAGTGTGCTCACCGAACTAAAGAACCGTGGCATCGAGGAGGTATGCATCGTGGTCTGCGACAGCCTGAAAGGCGCTACCGGAGTTGATCACTACGACGTGGGAGCTCGCGACCGTGCAGACCTGCATCATTCACCTGATCTGCAACACGTTCAAGTTCGCGTCACGGAAGTACTGGGACCAGATCACCCGCGACCTACGGCCGGTCTACACAGCGCCGATCGAGGCTACCGCGAAAGCGAGGTTCGAGGAGTTCGCGAAGAAGTAGGCGAGCATGTATCCCGCGATCTGCAAGCTCTGGAAGAACGCCCGGAGCGAGCTCATCCCGTTCCTGGACTACGAGGTCCAGATCCGCCGCATCATCTGCTCAACGAACACGATTGAATCACTCAACACGAGATACCGCCGCGCGGTCAGGGCTCGTGGGCGCTTCCCGAATAACGCCACGGCGTTGAAGCGCTTGTATCTCATGACACGATCGACTGACCCCGCCAGCCAGGGTCGGACACCCTGGGTGACCAGATCGAAGCCCACACCCAACACCTTCACGACCACCTTCGAAAGCCAAATCAACCGAAATGCGCCAGACCAAATCCACCGCTAATCTGACACACCCCGCAACAGACCCGAACAACACCAGCCGGCTGACACCAACCTCATGACCGGGTACAACTAGGCTGGGTTGCAACGTCGAAATTTGAGAGAACGGGGAGCGCCATGAAGGGCAAGATCGGTTTGGTTGTGGGCTTCGTGGCCGGGTATGTGTTGGGCACACGCGCGGGCCGGGAGCGGTACGAGCAGATTGCCGCGCGGGCAAAGCAGGTGTGGGGGCATCCCGCTATTCAGAGTCGGGTTGACTCAGCGAAAGAATTCGCGGGCGACCGGCTCGCCGAGTTGCCCGCCACTGTCCGCGATGGGGCGAAGGATTTTTTCGACCGGGCTATTCGCGGTGTGAATGATTCGAAGAAGACTGCAGAGCCGACGGTCACTGACGCCGCGAAGAGTGCCACGCGCGGCAGTGCCTCCTAGGGGCATCCGATATGGTCACGTCACAACCGAGCGATGAACGATCGCTGTTGACGATTCTCGGGCAACTACCCGACACGATTCACAATCTCATCCGCGCCGAGATTGCGCAGATCAGGACCGAGCTGTCTTACAAAGCAAAGAACTTTGGAATCGGCTCGGGAATGTTTGCCGCTGCCGCATTTGTCGCGATCTTCCTGCTCGGCACGCTCATTGCCGCCGCTATTCTTGCGCTCTCACTCGTTGTACCGGGTTGGGCAGCGGCACTCATAGTCTCCGGCGTGCTCATCCTTCTGATCGGAGTCCTGGTTATCATCGGGGTTGTCTGCTTCCGACGGGGTGCCACACCGCTGGAGTCGGTTGAGAGCATCCGTTCCGATCTGCACGCACTGAAGGGGGTGGGGGCATATGACAGCCGCCGCTGACTCCGTCGGCCGGAGCACTTCGGGTGTCGCATCTGAGACGACGACCCAGTTCGGTGCCCGCGCTTCCGCCAGGCGGGACGCTTCGGGTGCCGCGATCACCGTGTCACCCGAGCGCCTCACTCGGTTGCAGGCTCGGGATGCCGCCGCGCAGGCGCGCGCCGAGTTCGCCGCGACGCTGCAGGCCCTGGAAGACAAGCTCAATGTTCCCAAGCAGGTCGGTATCCGGGTGACGCGTGCGCGAAGCTCGTTCCGCTCCTTTGCTGACCGGGAACCGGTCGGTGCCCTCGCAGCGGTCGTCGGCATTGCGGTTGCGGCGGGCGTGGGTGTCTGGTTCATCGTGCGCGCGGTAATGAGAGATTAGGTCCGACCCAGCGGCCTGCCGGGCAGGCCGTGGTCGGCGGGTGCTGTCACTTTGGCCGATCGCGTCTAAGGGAGCAGACTGGTTGCATGTCTCAAGCCCCCACCTCTTCCGCGCTCTCCACCGGTTCTGAGGGTGAACCGGTGGACATCCCGGCACCGGCCGGTGCCGGTCCCTACACGGTGTTTGCCGTGTTCCGCCGCGATCCCGCCCGTCCCGACGAACTCGATGGTCGCGAAGTTCCGCGCTTCGTCGCGGAACTCGATGACATCATTGCTGTCATTGAGGCGGAAGATATCACCCTCCGCGGCCTGTACGACGTGTCGGTGTTGCGCGCTGACGCTGACGTCATGGTGTGGATGCACGGCCCCACCGCTGAGTCGCTGCAGTGGGGCATCCGCGAGTTGCGGCGAACCCGACTGTTCCACACGCTGTTGCCGACGTGGAACGCGATGGGTGTGCACCGAGATGCGGAGTTCAACAGGGAGCACGTGCCGGGCTTTTTGCGAGGCATCCCGCCCCGCTCGTGGTTGACGGTCTACCCGTTTGTTCGCAGTTATGACTGGTACCTCCTGCCGGAGGATGAGCGTCGAACAATGCTCGCCGACCACGGTCGGCGGGGAGCGGCGTTTACCGGTGTGCTCGCGAACACCGTTGCGTCGTTCGCGCTCGGCGACTACGAGTGGCTGTTGCCGCTCGAATCCGATGAACTCACCGATCTGGTCGATCTCATGCGAGATCTTCGCGGTACGCAGGCCCGACGGCACGTTCGCGAAGAGGTGCCGTTCTTTACCGGTCGGCGCATCATCACTGCCGAACTGGTGGAGGTTTTGCAGTAGTGGCAGAGTATGACGCCGTGTTATTGACCTCATTCGGGGGACCGGAAGGTCAGGATGATGTCATCCCGTTTTTGCGCAGTGTCACGGCCGGTCGTGGCGTGCCCGACGAGCGCCTCGAAGAGGTTGCACACCACTACCGGGCCTTCGGCGGAGTGAGTCCCATCAACGCGCAGAATCGTGCCCTGCAGGCAGCGCTGCAGGCGGAGATGGCCTCACGCGGCATTGACCTACCGGTGTACTGGGGAAACCGCAACTGGCAGCCGTATCTCACGGATGTCGTGCGGGATGCCGCGGCCTCCGGCCACACCACACTGTTGGGCCTGGTGACCAGCGCGTACACCTCCTACTCGGGCGTGGATCAGTATCGCGAGGACTACCTGCGCGCCACCGCGGGAACCGGTGTCACGGTCGATCGGGTGCGCGAGTTTTTCGACCACCCCGGATTCGTGACACCGTTCATCGACGGAGTGCGTGCTGCCGTCGAATCACTCGCGACCAACGGGGTCGCCGCCGACCGAATACACATCCTGTATGTCACCCACTCGATTCCGACCGCAGCGGCGGATGCCTCGGGCCCCGAGTTCGGCCCGGGAGGTGCCTACGTTGCACAGCACGAGGCCGTAGCATCCGTTATTCACACCGCTGCTCCTCCGGTTGCCGGTCGGTCGTTGGTGTACCAGTCGCGCTCCGGCGACCCTTACACCCCGTGGCTTGAGCCGGACATTAACGATACGATTCGCGATCTCGCGGCAACCAGGGCCGCTGACGCTGTCATCGTTGTGCCGATCGGATTCGTCAGCGACCACATGGAGGTCGTGTGGGATCTCGATCACGAGGCCGCTGCCACTGCGGCCGAGGTGCACCTCGGGTTCCGACGGGTTCTCACACCGGGGGTTCACCCGGACTTTGTGCGCGGACTCGTTGATCTGCTCGTCGAACGGCTCCGCGACGTTCCACCCGCTCAGCGCCCACACCTCACTGCGCTCGGCCCCTGGCCTGACCACGCTCGAATCACCAACGGTGTGGTGGTGGACGGTGCTGACACATCCCGCGGTGTGGTGGATGATGCTGAGGCATCTCTGCCCGGGGTGCTCGCGTGAGCGGGGCCACGGGTGTCACCGCGGTTGACTGCCTGCGCCTGGGTACACGCGGCAGTGCGCTCGCCATCGCGCAGAGCCGACAGATCGCCGACCGTGTTGAGAGGCTGTCCGGGCTGAGGGTTGAGCTGGTTCCGGTCACGACACAGGGCGACACCGATCGGAGATCGTTCGCGGAACTCGGGGGCACGGGCCTGTTTGTGGCGGCGCTGCGCGAGGCACTGCTTGCGGGTGACTGTGACTTTATTGTGCACTCGCTGAAAGACCTGCCGACTGTCGTACACGAGGAACTCGTGCTTGCGTCCATTCCGAAGCGGGTTGACCCGCGCGATGTGATCTGCGGCCGGGATGGTCGTGGGCTTGACCTGTTGCCGCCGGGTGCAACCGTGGGCACGGGATCGCCGCGTCGAATTGCACAGGTGCGTGCCGTGCGCCCAGACCTGTGTGTCATTGAGGTGCGTGGCAATATCGACACTCGACTGGGGTACCTCACATCTGGTCGGTGTGACGCGGTCGTCCTCGCGGCAGCGGGGTTGGAGCGGCTGGGTCGGCTGGATGCGGTGACGGACTACTGCGACCTTGCTCGGTGGCCAACGGCCGCCGGGCAGGGGGCGCTCGCGGTTGAGGTTGTGCAGAGCACCGGGGCATCCCCTCGGCCGTCGCGGCTGAGAAAGTTGAACGAGGCCCTTGCCCGCCTCGATCACGCGGCGACCCGGGCCACCGTTTCGGCAGAGCGATGGGTGCTCGCGGGGCTGGAAGCGGGCTGTCAAGCACCGCTCGGTGTCACAGCATTTTTGGAGGATGGGCTTCTTTTCCTCAGCGCAACGGTGTACAGTTCCGACGGGGCCCAGCGAATCACGAGTTCGCACGCGGCCACATCAACTAGTTCGTCGATCGCCGATTTGCTCGACGCTGCGCGTGACTCTGCTCATCGAGTCATCGCAGAGCTTCTCGGCAGCGGCGCCGCGGAACTTGCTTGTGCCGTTTCTGCGCACCGAGAGGAGTAGTGTGTGACCAGCCTGAGCGATACCGGCACCCCCTTCACTGCGGCGGCGTGCAAACCCCTGACCGGATGGCGCGTGCTCGTGCCGCGCGGCGGTCCGTGGGGCGACGGGGTCGCCGCCGCGTTGCGGAGCCGCGGAGCATCCCCGCTGGTTGCGCCAATGATCGACTTCGCCCCCACCGATGATCAACCCGCGCTGGAGCGCGCAATCAGCAGGCTTGCCGGGAACCAGTTCGACTGGATCACGATTACGAGCGCGACAACGGTTGACGTGCTCTCCTCCTACAACGCCGTCATTCCGCCCACTACGAAGGTCGCCGCGGTGGGTGAGACGACGGCCGCGGCCCTCCTTGCCGCCGGGTATCACGTCACGATTGTGCCCTCCGAGGACAACTCTGCGAAGGGCCTGCTCGAAGAGTGGGAACAGGCTACCAACGCAGTGGTGCCGTTGCGCGTGCTCGCGCTGCGATCAGAGATTGCGAAACAGGTACTCTCGGTGGGGCTCCAGAGGGCGGGTCATCACGTCGATGCGGTTGTTGCGTATCGCACGATCGGGGTTCCGGTGTCGCCCAAGGTCATTGCAGACGTACACTCGGGGTCGGTCCACGCGGTACTCGTTACCTCCGGCAGTGTTGCCGAACAGGTGCAGGCCCAGCTGGGTCCCATCCCGGGGGGTATCCTCGTCGCGGCGATCGGGCCGCAAACAAAAGAGGATGCTGCGCGCTGCGGCCTGCGGGTCGATGTTGTTGCCCGAGAACGCAGTGCCGACTCCCTCATCGCCGCGGTCGTAACCGCGGCACAGGCGCGCGGGTGAGCGCCATCCGTCCCCGACGACTGCGCGAAACCAGGGCCCTGCGTCGACTCACCGCGGAGACCGTGCTCGATGCGGCGCATCTCGTATTGCCGATGTTCGTGCGGGAGAACGCGGCGTCCCCGGTGCCGATTGCGTCGATGCCCGGTGTCGTGCAGCACACGCTCGGAAGCCTCGCTGATGCGGTGGCAGATGCCGCAGTCAGCGGAATTGGTGGCGTCATGCTGTTCGGGGTGCCTGCGACCCGCGATGCCCGTGGCAGCGGCGCCGTGGACCCCGAGGGGATTCTCAATCTCGCCACCCGGGTCGCTGTCACTGCAGCGGCGGGCGCGCTCGTTGTGCAAACCGACCTGTGCCTCGACGAGTTCACCGATCACGGTCACTGCGGTGTGCTCGATGAGCGTGGTCGCGTCGACAACGACGCGACGGTCGAGGTGTACGCCAGTATGGCGCAGGCGCAGGCGCAGGCGGGGTCGGAGGTGCTCGGGCTCTCCGGGATGATGGACGGTCAGGTCACAGCCGTGCGGGCGGCACTGGATGGTGCGGGGCATCCCGATGTTGCCCTTCTCGCGTACTCGGCAAAGTACGCGAGCTCGCTCTACGGGCCGTTCCGTGACGCGGTTGAATCGACCCTCATTGGTGATCGGCGCAGTTACCAACTCGATCCGGGCAATCGACGCGAGGGCCTGCGGGAGGCGCTGCTTGATCTGGCGGAGGGGGCCGACATGGTCATGGTGAAGCCCGCCGGATGGTACCTGGATGTGCTTGCCAATGTTGCGGCCGTCAGTGATGTTCCGGTGTGGGCGTATCAGGTTTCGGGCGAGTACGCGATGGTGGAGGCCACTGCCGGACAGGGGTGGATTGACCGGCGGCGCGCCATTGTGGAATCGGTGCGTGCCATTCACCGAGCGGGTGCCGATGTTGTACTCACCTACTGGGCACGTGAGCTGGCCGGCTGGATTCGAACCGGAGATATCGAGTGACTGCGGTTGACCTCGGACCTGGCCCGGTTGGCGGCACTCCCGGTGCTGTGGGTGGTGTCTCCGGTGCTGCGCTCGCGAGCAACGAGGTGCAGTTTGCGCGCGCGGCGGTGCGGATTCCCGGAGGTGTGAACTCGCCCGTTCGCGCGTATCGGTCGGTGGGTGGAACCCCGAGGTTCCTCGTGTCCGGGCGCGGCGCATACGTCACCGATATCGCAGGGAATGACTACGTCGATCTCGTGGCAGGGTGGGGGCCCGCCATTCTCGGGCACGCGGACCCAAGGGTTATCCGGGCGGTGCAGGATGCCGCGGCCCGCGGCCTCTCGTTTGGTGCCCCCGGTTCGGACGAGACAGAGCTTGCCGAACTCATCGCTGCGCGTGTCCCTCCCGTTGCTCGGCTGCGACTGGTGTCGACCGGCACTGAGGCAACAATGACGGCGATCCGGCTGGCTCGCGGGTTCACCGGCCGCGACCTGCTCGTGAAGTTCGCCGGACACTACCACGGTCACTCCGACGGACTGCTTGCCGAGGCCGGTTCGGGCGTTGCGACATTTGCACTACCGGGCTCGGCGGGGGTTCCGAACGCGATCGCTGGCCTCACGCTGGTTGCTCCCTACAATGACCCGGCTGCCCTGCGCGCGATCTTCGCCGAGCACGGTGACCGCATTGCCGTCGTTATTACCGAGGCCGCTGCGGCAAACATGGGCGTGCTGGCTCCGGTGTCCGGTTTCAACCGCGATCTTGTCGAACTCGCCCACGGGCACGGTGCCCTCGTCATTTCTGATGAGGTTCTCACCGGATTCCGGGTGTCATCCGGTGGCTGGTGGCAGCTCGAGCAGGAGGGTGGTGCTCCCTACACTCCCGACCTTTTCACGTTTGGCAAGGTCATTGGCGGGGGGATGCCCGTTGCCGCTCTCGGTGGTCGCGCCGACGTCATGGAGTTGCTCGCGCCGCTCGGCCCTGTGTATCAGGCCGGAACCCTCTCGGGCAATCCGGTTGCGGTGGCCGCCGGCCTTGCAACCCTTCGAGCAACGGATGCCTCGACCTACGCCGCCCTTGACCGCGCCGCCGACGCCGTAGCCGCTGCCGCGTCTGCGGCGCTCACCGTCGAGGGTGTTGCCCACCGCATTCAGCGCGCGGGTAACCTTTTCAGCATTGTCTTCACCGACGGTGACGACCCCGGCACCCCGCTTCGCGACTATGCCGACATGCTTCGGCAGCAGACCTGGCGGTACCCGCCGTTCTTCCACGCCATGCTCGCGGGTCGCGTGAACCTGCCCCCCTCCGCGTTCGAGGCCTGGTTTGTTACGGCGGCACACGATGAGGACGCAGTCGCACGAATCAGCGCGGCTCTCCCGGCGGCTGCACGGGCCGCCGCCGCCGCCCGCCCGCCCGCGTAAACCGAGTGGGCGGAATCCACCCCGACACAGGTGTGTGCGAGAACTCAGTTGCGGTTGTGTCGGGCAGGATAGAACCATGGCCAGTCTGCGGATTCACTCTGATCGCATCAACGTGATCCTGACCGCGGCCGAAAAGGTATTGGCGGTTCGCAGGGACGATCTTGTCGTGCAGCGGACGGACATTCGCACGGCGACGATTGCGAAAGACCCGTGGGTGTGGCTGCGGGGCATCCGAAGGCGAGGTTCGGAGCTCCCTCTTGTGCTCGCGGTCGGAACCTGGCGCTACCACGGCGGGACGGACTTTGTTATTGTGAAGGGCAAGCGGCCCGCTCTCGTCTTGGAGTTGTCTGCGGGCGAGTACACCCGAATCTTGCTGACCACCACGCACGCAGCAGCCGTCATTGACCAGCTAAAACTGCAGGCGTTGCCGGAGTCGTAGCCGAGCTGGGTACACCGAGGGTGCGTGACACACATTTAGCTCTAGGGAATTATGGGACTATCGGTCGCGCAGGGTGTGTAACCACAAACAGTCACCTACCCGTGCGACCTCTTCGTCGGTTGTACAACTAGCTAGGAGAAGGCACAGGGATAGGCTGCTGCAGAGGTGGATGCGTCGTGCAGCTATCGATGAGGGTGCCAAGCCCGGGCAGACCCGTACTGAGTTTGCGGAGTTGCGGGAGGCGTGCAAGCGGTTCCGGCTGCTGGAGCAGGGGAACGAGGTGCCTCGGTGGGCTGCAGGGTATCTGTTGCAGGCGAACCTGCTGGGAAAAGGGTGGTACCCGCTCGTGACGGAGCTCGCCGCCGCAGGGATCCCTGTGACGGTGACGTGTCACGAGATATCGCGCGGGTGGAGGAGAGCACCTGCGCAGGGTTCTCTGTGACGGTGACGTGTCGGGTGCTCACGCTCTCCCGCCAGCCCTACTACCGGTGGCTGGCAGAGCCCTATCACTACGAGTGAGGTGGTGGGGGTGTATCGGGCGAACG
Organism: Candidatus Lumbricidiphila eiseniae; assembly: GCA_002529645.1. GTDB lineage: Bacteria > Actinomycetota > Actinomycetes > Actinomycetales > Microbacteriaceae > Agromyces > Agromyces eiseniae. Next base: position 10,952 of record NAEP01000018.1, read on the forward strand.
CGCTGTTCGATGCGCACAAGGATGATCCGGGGTTCGGGCACCGGGTTGCTCGCTGACAAGGCCCGCGACGCTGGCGAAGCGTTGTCGGATCGCACGGCGTGGCAGATCGCATCGAGCAACAGCTGGTGGTTCGCGTTCGGGAAGAAACGGGGGCCGCAATGGCAAGAAGCCCGGGCTCACCGGTCCACGATGATCTGTGCGCCGTGACCGACAAGGACGAGCGGAACCGGAACCATGAGCCCATGGCCGCAGCCGGCAACAACAAGGCCATGGAGAGTTTCTTCACGCTGCTGCAAAAGAACATCCTCGACCACCGCTGCTGGGCAACCCGTGAACAGCTACGCATCGCGACCACAACCTGCCACCTACCCGTGCAGCAGTCCCCTAGTCTGATTTGATGGAGAACGCAGTCTGAAAACGTTCGACCGCGTTGGTGAGGTGGGTGTGCATGGCGGCGAATGCCGCCGAGGCATCCCTGCGGTGGATGGCGAGTACGATTTCGCGGTGTTCCTCCCAGGCACGCCGCAACGAATCGCGGTTTCGGTAGGTGCCGTACTCGCGCATTCGCAGAAACACCGGGTCGAGTTGGCTGCAGAGCAGACTGTTGTGACTGGCTCGTGTGACTGCCTGGTGCAATCGTGAGTCTCCCTCCATGAGGATTTCGTCTTCATTGTCACCTCCATCGAGTGCGGCTGAGATTCGGTCCGTGTCTGTGAGCTCGAGTATGTGGGCGACCTCATCACCGGTGCGCCGCTGGGCGGCAAGGGCGGCAGCGGCCGGCTCCACAATGATTCGGAATTCGTACCGTTCACGCATCTGTTCCCTGTCGAGGAGAGGGGCTGCTGTGAAACCTCGATAGGGCGTGTGTGCAACAAAACCATCGGCGAGCAACTGCGCGAGCGCCTGTCGCACGGGAGTGTTGGACACGTGCAGTTGCCGGGCGAGCTCGTCAAGATTCAGCCGCGATCCAGCGGGGATTCGGTGACTTAAGAGCTGTTCGCGCAACAGTTGGTAGACCTCGTCGCTGAGCATATTGCGGGTCGGGAGCCGAACTGCCGGGTTTGGCGATGGATTGGTCATGTGTGTCTCGTTTGACATAGGGCGGGCGGGATGGCTCACAAATCCGATCACGGAGTCGGGAACTGGATTCGTGTTCAGTTGGGTGTTTCGCTTGACCGGGGATTCTCCGGTCTTCAGGATGGGTGAAATCGTACACGAAACCTCATTTGCCGCAGTGGTGCGAGTAGCAGCACCGTATCGCTCGGACCGTGAGGGCCTGTACGACACCAGAGGGGGTTGTGTGAGCAGGGTTCTTCCAGCCCATATCGTAAGCGCCAGCACACACACAACACCAGGTTTCACACAACAAGAGTCACAAAGGAGTCTCATGCACTTTGTTCCCTGGTCGCGCACCGCGCGACGCATCACAGCCACAGCAGCAGTAGTTGTCGTTTCAGCGGTCGTTCTCACCGGTTGTTCCGAAACCGGCACGGGTACCAGCGCCGGGTCTGCCCAAGACAGCAATGCTCCGCTTCTGATCTGGACTGACGCTACTCGGCAACCCGGATTCGAGGCATTCCAGAAGGCCAACCCCAGCGTCAAGATGAAGATCGAAACGTACGATCCCACGGTGCTCATCAGTAAGCTGCAGCTGTTCAATCAGACCGGCAGTGGATGGCCCGATGTCCTCTTCGATCCTTCACCGAACGATGTGGCCGCGTTTTCGAGTAGCACGTTCAACTATGCCCAGGATCTCACCGACCTCATTCCGCGGGACGTGCAACAGGGATTTGGCACCGTCAACGGTGAGTGCACCGTCGGCGGTAAGCTGTACTGCCTCAAAAACGACATCGCACAGACCGTGTTGTGGTATGACAAGACCCTCATGGACCAGTTCGGTTACACGGTGCCGACAACGTTTGACGAGTATGCGGCACTCGGCAAGAAGGTTGCGGCGGAGCATCCCGGATACCTTATCGGAACCGCCGGATTCAAATTTATCTACAACGACTTCCTCTGGTCGAGCGGGTGTCCGTTGCAGGCGGTAACCGGCGACAAGCAGGTCACCATCAACACAAAGGATCCCACGTGCACCCGGGTCGCTGACACACTCGACCCGCTCATTGCAGCGGGTGTTCTCTCCCGTTCTGGGCCGTTCGACACCGACGTCATTGCCACCGCCAAGGAGGGAAAAATCCTCATGATGCCCGGTGCTTCCTGGTACGGGGACTATGTATTCAAACCCGCCGCATCGTATGCGCTGCCCGCGGGTCGTCTCGCGGCTGCGCCATACATGAGCTGGCCCGGCGAAACCAAGGCCTACTCCGGGGCATCCGGTGGTGGTGTGTATTTTGTGTCGAAGCACAGCGCAAACCTCAAGGGTGCGGCTGCCGTCGCACAGTGGATGTCAACCGACCCCGGGTTTCAGGCAACCGCGCCAACCTACCCGGCGTATGGACCCGCCGCGGAGAAGTGGGCAGCGGCCAAGGCCACGGATCCGTTCTACGCGACCAACCCGGTGCCGGCCTTGCAGGCTCAGGCACAGTTGATCAATCCCGCCGACAAGTACACAGAGTATGTGATTGATGACCCGATCACGGCAACCATTGTTGCGAAGGTGAAAGCGGGGGGCACCATTGCATCCGGGCTGTCCGATTTGCAGATGCAACTGGAACAGCTTGCGAAGACCAAGGGTTACACGGTACGCACACAATGACCGAGTCGTTACTAACCGGGGCGGTGGCGCGAGCCGCCGCCCCGTCAGGGCGCCGACGCGGGTACGACCTGACGGGTGGAGTGTTCCTCCTGCCCTACCTTGCCCTGCTGTTGCTTTTCGGTCTTGGTCCGGCACTTTATTCCATTGGGGTTGCCTTTGTGGGAATTCGGGGGACGACTCCGTTTGCCGCGAGCTTTGTCAGGGTGTTGCAGGACTTTCGGTTCCTTCCGGCCCTCACCAATGTCACGATCTACCTGCTCATATGGCTTCCGGTCATGGTTGTGGGAGTCGTCGGTTTAGCGCTCCTGCTGCACCAGCGGCGCGGGCGATTTTCTGGTGCCATGCGACTCGTGTACTTTTTGCCCGGTGCGGTGACGGGCTCTGCCAGCGTGCTGCTCTGGTACTGCATGCTTGACCCCTCGCTGAGCCCGTTTGGCCCCGCGCTTCGAGCACTGGGTTTCTCTTCCGGAACCCAGGTTTTTCACAATGCGAATCTCACCGCCATCTTCGCCCTGCTTGCCTTCACCACGGGTGTCGGGCAGTGGGTCATTATTCTGTATGGTGCCATGCAGAATATCTCGGATGAGGTGCTGGAAGCGGCGGCAATCGATGGCAGTGGCCCGTTTCGCACGGCGCTCTCAATAAAACTGCCACTGGTTTCAAAATATGTGCTCTATATGCTCGTGCTTTCGCTGGCGAATGGTGTGCAATTGTTTGTCGAACCCCAATTGATTTATTCGATAACACAGAGCGTCGGAAGTCCGTCCTGGTCACTCAATCAGTTTGGATATGCGCTGGCTTTCCAAGACGGTGATTTCAGTTCGGCGGCGGTAGTGGCCATCATCCTGTTGATTATCTGCCTTGTGGCGGGGCTCTTCATGGTCTTCCGAACGGATTTCTTCTCGACGGAGGTAGACGAGTGAGCGAGTCTAGAGGAGTGGGCGGGTCTAGAGGAGTGGGTGAGCTCAGGCGAGTGGGCGGGTCAGAGATGCCGCGACCGAGACGGAGACCGGCCGATATGTTCGGGCGACTTCCCCGGGTCATGATGTTGTTGGCCTTTGCGGTGTTTTGTGTTGTGCCGCTGTTGTGGCTCGTGCTTGCACCATCGAAGAGCAACGCAGGATTGGCCGATGAACCACCACTGTCGTTTGGCTCGTTCGAGGGATATCTGCAGGCCTGGCAGCATCTTGTGGATTACGGCCATGGAGTTATTTTCCACTGGATGTGGAACTCAGTTTGGTACTCGGTGACATCGCTCGTGGTGACCGTTGCAGTGTGCCTGATGGCGGGATACTCACTGGCCGTCTCGCGAATCCCGCTGCGAAAGCCGCTCCTAATTTTGACACTTGTTGCGATGATGATTCCTCCGACCGCGCTCGTGCTACCACTTTTTCTTGAGTTCAGTTACGCAAAGCTCATTAACTCTCCGCTATCGGTCATTTTGCCCGCAAGCTTCTACCCGTTCGGGGTCTATCTTGCATTTATCTACTTCTCAACGACTCTTCCGAGAGGGCTTGTGGAAGCAGCGCGAATTGATGGATGCTCCGAGTCACGTGTTTTTTCTCGAATCGCGCTGCCGCTGGCGACCCCACTGGTTGGGCTGCTCGCCTTCTTCAGCTTCGTGGCGAACTGGAGCAACTATTTTCTGCCCTACGTTATGCTGAGCCAGGAAGATCGCTATAATCTCCCGGTCGGATTGGGAGCTCTTATTGCGGGCACTCCCGCGCTCCGACCGGCGGTCGGAGGTAGTCAACTGCCCATTACTCGTCCGGAGGTAGCCCTCGCGGGCCTCATCGTGGTGGTACCTATCGCGATTATCTTCGTGTTCTGTCAACGGTATCTCGTCCGCGGCATTCTTGCCGGATCAGTCAAGGAGTAGCACGTGAAAATTACTCGTGTCGATGTGGTTCTCGCACCTCGCCCGGCGGTGAACCCGCCGTTCAGGTGGCGCACTGGGTTACCCGGATCCGAGGGGACATACACCGGTGCCTGGCTGGTTATTGAAACCGATGAGGGGCACACCGGTTACGCCTTCACCGTGCGCGGAACCATTCTCGCCGACCTCGTCGAACGGCGAATTCGATCGGAGCTGCTGGGGGTAAATCCGCTGCGGCGAGAGTGGTTGTGGCACCGAATGTGGGAGCTGGACCGGATTGAAGAGTTTCCGCTCTACACGCTCGGTGCGGTCGATGATGCACTCTGGGACATTGCCGGTAAGGCTGCGGGACTGCCCGTACACGAGCTCATCGGGTCATTTCGGGAGGAGATTCCGGCGTATGCTTCGACCGTCACTTTTGACACGATCGAAGAATATCTAAATGTTGCTGATCAGTGTCTTGGGCTGGGATTTCCCGCTATTAAATTGCACGCGTGGGGCGACTGGAAACGGGATGCCGAACTGTCGGTGCGGTTGCGCGAGCACGTGGGTCCAGATATCCCGCTCATGTTCGACGGATCGGCGGGTTTTGATCTCGCTGACGCGATTGCGCTCGGGCGAGTGCTGCACGAAGCCAACTATCTCTGGTACGAAGAGCCCATGCGGGAATTCAGTGTTACCGCGTACAAACTGCTTTCCAGGCGCGTGAACATTCCGCTGCTCGTTGCCGAGACGAGTGACGGCGCACACATGAACTCGGCGGACTTTATCGCGGCGGGAGCCGCAACCGCCGTGCGCACCGGCACCACGTATCGGGGCGGACTAACAGGTGCCCTGCGCACAGCCCACCTGGCTGACTCGTTTCTTATGCGCGCAGAGGTGCACGGTGGCGGGCTCGCGAACCGACACCTGTGCATGGCCATCCCCAATACGACCTACTACGAAAGTCTTGTCACGACATCCTCGCCCGTGGTTCGAGCACCGGAAGTTGACGCGCGCGGAATGGTGCGCGCACCGGAGGGGCCGGGCATGGGATGGGAAGGCGTGTGGGCTGCCGAAGGTGTTCCCCCCGAACTCGCAGCACGCGCCTGGTGAACTCTGTGATCATCTGGGGTGATCTCGGAACAAAGAGGTCCAGGAGATGCGTGATCGTGCCGTTCTCGCGGGAAGTTCCACTGAGGAACGGGCGTGTTGTTATCGCTCACCGGTAGCACACACCAAAACACCACCTCATCTGAGAGTCACACAGCAAATTCTCTAAAAATCAGGGGAAGGTCAGGGCTCGCCGATATGGTACCGTAGCGCTGTGGGTCACAGGGGAACCACTCTGGCGATCATCCCCATCCCATCAGCAGAGAGTGAGGGTAGTGCAGTGGTTGAGCGTTTGTATGCAGGTGTATTTTTATCAGTTGCTGCGGTCGCTTCGGTTGAGTTCAATGGCTGTTAATTGCGGTGTTGGCAGGATGGTCATTGTCGGTTTTGTCGTAACTTTTCTCGTTGGGTGTAGCGTGATGAAGGAGCGGTCGCCTGCGGTGTTAGAAGATGGGCATTTTTCTGCGTCGAGTGTGAGTTCTTGGGCGAATGAGATCGCTGTTGAACGTGATAGAGCAACTGATGAGTTCGCGAGGGAGATTCTTGAGGACGGGGTGATCTCGGAGCAAGAGTTCCAGGAGGTGCGTGATCGTTTTCAGCGGTGCCTCGGTGCCGAGGGTATAGCCATCAGTAGTTACGGTTTTGATGACTCGTTCGAGTTCGTCTCTCCGAACCCCGATGGTGATCGAACGCAGGAGGTGGTCGAGTTCTGTTCACGGTCATCGAGTGAGGACGTTGTTGGTCGTCTATTTTCCGCGATGCGGCGCAACCCGGACAACCTGGATGAGGATGAGATCGTATTTTCGTGTTTGGTTCGCTCGGGTGTTCTTCCGACAGGGTATTCTCTGAAGGAATTTAAAAGTGATTCACTAAAAGTTACTAACGGCGGTTCGCCAAACAGGTATCCGTTCGTAGACCACAAGGCTGGCGGGGAGGCACTGCACGTGTGTGAGTATGATCCACTTGGTTTGAGTGAGTAGGTAGAGTCATGGTGTTTCGACGATCACGTCAGGGATTGGCGCTCCTTGTGTCATTTTGCTCGTGGTTTGTGCCTTTGCGGTGGGACTTTTGTTCGCGTTTCCCTCGTCTGTTCCGGCATCTTTGGGAAGAGATCCTGGTGTCGTAACGACCTTTTTACTCAATCAGATCGACCTCGTTGATAGTCGTGAGTCACAGTAACGGTTACCGTGGGCGCGGGCGCTAAAATCACATTCCCACGTTCTGGAACTGTGACATCGTTGAACTGCGCAAAAGGTCGCGCTATGGAATCGTGGCACTCTCACGTGGCCTTAGACGGGCGTGCTTTGCTCAACGTTGCAACCGCGACGCCGCTGTGGCTGCCCACGCCAACAGTCCAAGTATCTCGGTGTCTCGAAGTTCTTGGATCAACTGTTCAACAGGGTGCTGCGTTTGTTGAACTGACTCTTCCCATTGTGTCTGTACAAACTCAGGTTCCATCTGATCTGCTCCCTGGCGCCCGGCTGCTTGTTGTGGGCGATGCGCGTTTTCCTATCGATGAACGGGGTCGCATTGTGTCAGACGCCGAATTGACAAAATTCGTGCCGACTCCTGGTTATCTCAGCACGCTTGCACAGGGAGGAGAGTCTTCACAGGGAATGATGGGGGAACAGAATAAAACCGATCAAAATAAGAAGTCAGGTTCCCTGAAGGGAAAGCTTGAGCTCGAAACCGCGATTAAAGCATGGGTCGTTCCCCCATCAGCGTTGGGAGCTATTTCAGGTCGTGACGCCTGTGTATCAGCAGAAGGAAAACCGGTATCGGTGAAAATTGTCGGATCTGAACTGGGAAAATCATACGTTGTGTTCTCCGACACGGGTACGCAACCAGTGCCGCTGGATGTGAAACCTCCCAAGTCTCTAAAGTGCCGATGAAGAACCCCACCGCATCGGTTGTCCTCGAGGGAGTACAGCACAGATTTGACACCGGTAGATTTCTTTTCCACCCGGTGACCAGGCGATTTCAGTCCGGAATACGGTATGCGCTACTCGGCCCTTCAGGGTCAGGGAAGTCAACACTGCTCAGTATCATCGCCGGATGGCTCGTCCCGAGCGAAGGATCGGTCTTCCACTCACCAAACGGTTGCAAATTGTCGTTTCATCGGTGATCTTGCGACAGATTGTGGTCTTCTGGCGGGGCGGGTGGGCGCGGGCGGAAACCCGTGCCCGACGTGTCACGCTAGTGTGAACTGTGGCTGACTATCTCCAGACTCGAGTTGCTGACGGGGTCGGCTACCTGACGTTGACCCGCCAACGGGCACTCAACGCACTTAACTTCGCGCTGGTGACAGCGCTCACCGATGCCCTGACGAGGTGGCGCACCGACCCTGAGGTTGCGGTCGTTGTGCTCGCAAGTGACAACGAGCGTGCATTGTGTGCGGGCGGTGATCTGCGCGAACTCTACGGACTACTTAGTCGTGGCGAACTCGAGCGCATCCGATCATTCTTCTGGCATGAATATCGCCTCGATGCGATGATTGCGTCCTACCCGAAGCCGGTTGTTGCAATCATGGACGGCATCACAATGGGTGGTGGCGTCGGTATCGCGGGTCATGCCGATGTGCGGGTGGTTACCGAGTGGTCACGAATCGCAATGCCCGAGACTCGGATCGGATTTGCTCCCGACGCGGGGGGCTCGTGGCTCCTGGCCCGTGCACCCGGTGAAACAGGGCTGTACCTCGGCCTCAATTCAGAAGAGATGGATGCCGCGGACGCGCTCTACGCGGGCTTCGCCGATGTGTTCGTCCCGCGCGAACGACTGTCGGCACTGTTGCAGGTGCTCGCGGAGCGAGCCGGCTCGTGCGACCCCGCTGAGATCGCACTTTTGTTCACGGAATCCCCTCCTCCGTCTAAACTTGCACGTTTGCGTTCGTGGATCGATGCGTGCTATTCAGCACCGACGGTGCCCGAGATCGTCGCGCGATTGCGGGCCATTCCAGAGGACGCACCGCACCGCACCGCCGACGAACTGCTGGCACTCTCCCCCACTGCGGTGGCCATCACGCTGGCGGCGATCCGGTGTGCCCGGCGAATGCCGCAGCTGGAGGATGTGCTCGAGCAGGAATTTTATCTGGGCACGTGGTTTGCGGGGCATCCCGATTTTCAGGAGGGTGTTCGGGCTCTCATCATTGACAAAGACTCGAAGCCTGCGTGGCATCCCGCAACCCTGGCCGAACTGCCACCGGATCTTGGAGAGCGGGTGCTTGCCGCCGCAGGCTCGTCACAGGCATTATTCCTGTCGGTCATGCGTTCTGATGAAGGGGATTGACATCGGGAACTTATAGAACCGACCACGGTTTGCCGCCACAGCCGCCAGGATACCGAAGATCGTGCGGATGATCAGAAGGGTGGCGATGATGAGCACGCCGATCCCGAGCACGACAAGTCCAGTCACGAGAGCACTCTCGTCGCCGACAAGGATAGTGTCGTTGGCGCCGTAAACGAGGTCGGAGCTGGCAATGATCACGTCACCAACGAGCGCGACGATGGTTCCAAGGGTGACCCCGATGGTCGTGGTCAGTTGGAAGTTGAGATCTGTGGCGGTGTGTGACCGAACGAATGGCCCGCGTTTGCCGTAGACGAGAAACATGATCGTTGAGGTAAGCCACCCGAAGAAGATGCCCAGGACGTGGGTGAGCAGAGCTATTTGCTTTTCATCGCCCGGGCTGAGAGGCGGGGTTGCGGCCTGAGGGTAGTTGTAACCGGGGGGTGTGTGTTGCGGTTGTGTGTACCCGGGTTGCGGTTGTGTGTACCCGGGTTGCGGTTGTGTGTACCCGGGTTGCGGTGTGTACCCGGGTTGCGGTGTGTACCCGGGTTGCGGTGTGTACCCGGGTTGCGGTGTGTACCCGGGTGGCGGTGTGTACCCGGGTTGCAGTGTGTGTTGTGGTTGTGTGTACCCGGGTTGTGGTGTGTGTGGAATGTGGGGTCCACCGTGTCCCACAGGCGGGTTTTGTGGGTTTCCTTGCTGCTGCGAGTTACTGGGCTGGGACTCGGGTGCCTGCACGCCCGGCTGCGGGGTTCCGGCCGCGGACGGGTCTGGCTCTTGGAACTCTGGGGTGTCTGACGACATGTGGATCAACCTACTTCTACGTTTACTATGATAATTCTGGGGGAAGCTTGAATCTTACATGAGAAGCGCGGCCGAGTCCGCAACGCCGACGTGCCGTGCATCCGGTGTGATGATCAAGGCTCCGATGGAGGGCCGCGATTACGGTTTGATGAAGTTAATGGTCAACGGGAACCGGTAGTACTGGCCTCTGTTTGTGGCCATTGTTGCCCTGATGCCGACAACTATCTGGTAGACGTAGACTGCCAGGATAGCCAAGCAGAACACGAGGTAACCCAGCCCGATGGCACTGTAATCGCCCTGGTGGCGTGACGAGTCGCTAAACCACTCGTACACATGTGCGTTCGTGTAGTGGGTGGCTATACCGACATTACCCGTAGCAACGGTGATGATAAGGGCGATCATTCCGAAGACTGACAGGACGACTATCGTGAGGGCAATTGTCAGTTGAAAATTGAGGTTGTTCCTCGTGTGTTCCCGAATGAACGGCCCGCGCTTGCCGTACGTGAGAAACATAACCAGCGAACTGATCCAGCAGAAGAAAATACCGAGCACATGCGTGAGCACTGAGAACTGAATTTCTGTTGTCGGGTCAAGCGGAGCGCGAGCCGTCTGGGCGTAGTAACCGGATTGTGGGTAACCGGGCTGTGGGTAACCGGGTTGTGGGTAACCGGGTTGTGGGGAGCCCGGTTGGGCACTTGGCTGGGCATAGTATCCAGGTTGTGGTGCCTGGTTGTAGTAGGACTGTGGGTAACCGGGGTGGGTGTAACCCGGTTGTGCGTAGTATCCGGGTTGTGCGTAGTACCCGGGTTGTGGTGCCTGCCCGAAGTGTGGCTGCTCGTAACCCGGCTGCTGGTATCCGGGTTGTGGTGCCTGTGGATATTGCGGTTGTGCATGACCCGGCTGAGAAGGCGGTGCCTGCGGCACAGACTGCGGTTCCTGCGGCTGTTGATCGGGTGGTGGCTGATCCGAGGTTGCTCCTGTCATAAGGCTAGTCTCGCAGACAACAAGCACCTGCGGGCAAAAATTATCCGCGCCATCCTGGCTGAAGCACCCTCTATGGTCCAGTTCAGCGAACGAAGCCTCAACAGCCAAGCTACTCACCAAGTCCATAGATCTCAGGATGCGGGCAGTCTATCGGGGCTCGGAGCGATGAACCGCTAGCGTTAGGCCATGATCTCGGGATGCGGGCAGTCTATGCTCGCCGGGTTGGACGGAGACAAGATATTCCTCACAACCTCGTCACACGGACACCCTCGCTTGGGTAGTTGTGATGGTCGGGCCATCCGTGACCACAACCTCGATACACGGGAGCCTTTGAGGTGTGGCTGCAAGAAGGGCATGCGATGTTATATCAAGTGATTTTCACAAGATTTTTCCAGTTGAGCTAAAAGGCTGTGCCTTTCTGAATTCGAAGGCCCCACAATGCGAGTGCACCGGAAATTGGGATGACGGCGAGTGCCTTCCATAGAGTGTTGCCGGGAATTTGTGTGGACGTGTATATTGCGGGCAAGAGGTCGAATAAATGTTTCAGGGGGTTGAGCTGGAGGAGGGGTTTGGGCCAACCAGGTAGACCGTCTATCTGTGCTGCTGAACCAGATCCAAAAAACATGGTGAAAAATACTGCTGCGCTTATTGGCTGGGTTGTTCGGGAACTAGTCGGAAGACTCCCTAGAAAATATCCAATACAGCAAAGCCAAGAAATGAGCAGCAAAACTAGACCGAGAAATGCTGGGTCTAAAACTTCGGGACGAAGACCATTAACGACACTGACTACAACGATGATGATTATGCTCGCAGCCACGACAAGAGCAAGAGTTGCAAGAATTACTGCGGCAGCAAAATTCCTCCGGGAATTGGCATGACCCGGTAGCGTTGACCTACTCCTTTTCTTCGCAATTCAGCCAGGTAGATCGGAAGACCCATAACCAGCAAATTTACCGCAATTGTGCCGATCAGAGTGGGGAACATGAAATCGATGAAGCGGATGCCGCTACTTACCTCATTGTCCGCGTAAGGTAATCCGATAAACATGTAGATAACTAGCGGAAACGCGAGGCGGAAAAAGACAGCAATCGGCTCTCGCACAAGGAGTAAAAGTTCCTGCTTCGTCCACACAGCAAGTATTCGAAAGAGCACCCCTCGCGGTATCGGAGTAACAGGCGCGTTTCGAGGTGTGGTGGCCTCACTCGTCATTTTCGGCTTGCTCCTCGTCTGATAGAAAAAATCTTCCAAGCGCACCGGTCAAGAGAGGATATCGGTATCTTCGCCGTGCGCACTCTTCAGCAGCTCGCTCCGAAAGTGTTCAAGCTTTCCCTGTTCCCCAATCACTATGGTCACATCTCCGACTGTTATCCGACGCAGGCTCGCAGACGTGAGCAGGGCAAATACCGCAGTGGACGCACCACGCATACGAATCCGCTGGTCGGTTCATCCAACACGAGAAGCGGCGGGTCACCCGCAGACGCGAGCGCAACATCCAGCCGCCGACGCTGCCCACCAGACAATTTTTCGATAAAATCCCTGCGCTTCTCGGTCAGCCCCATATCCGCAAGTAGCTGCTCGGCTGCTACCGGAGCTCGGTAGAGCGAGGGCGCAGCGGCAATGGCTTCGGACACTCTGATCCGCCGAGGAAGGCCAGCCTGTTGAAGCTGCACCCCAACAGAATCCGGTGCGGCCCGCCCGGTTCCACCGGGACATCCAGAATTCGAGATTCCCCCGACGTCGGCCTTCGCAGACCAACAAGCATCTCCATCGTCGTCGTCTTTCCCGCACCGTTCGGTCCAACGATTACGACAACCTCACCCAAGCCGATGCCAAACGCCACATCTGCCACCACGAGATGATCCCTGTACTGTTTTTCGAGTCCTCAGCACCGCGCAACGTTTGTTCGTGACAATCAAAACCCCAGTCTTATGAAAATAAACGAACCAAACAACGGAATATGAAGAGTGTAAAATCGACGCGGCCGCCGACGGATCAGCTAACCTACAGGTCAAGTGTAAACCAGCAACAGCAACAGCCAGGTGCAACCAGACTCTCAGCTGCAGAGTGCTTCTCTTTTACCGCGAAATAGTTGACAGCATGTCCATTCTCACCCTTGAAGTCATGCAAGATCAAAAGCCAACAACTTCAGAACTTTCGAAGCGTCGAGACAACCTCCATCTCCACCCCGGTACCGCGACTTTAGCTTGAACTGCAGTAGCTCGCGCGTGCGGGGTGGGAGTGGCGGGAGAGGATGTCCCTGCCGAGTTCGTCCGCAGTAGCTCGCGCGTGCGGGGTGGGAGTGTGACCTCAGCCACGTCTTGATGTACTCGCTGAGTGTCACCTGCCCCTGTCTCGGGTCGCGTCACGTGCCGCGCGTCCGGTCGGCGCGCTCGCCCGCGAGCCATGCCTGCGCCTCATCCTTGGTCGGGAACGGGTGTCGAGCGGCATGATTGCCCCTTGTTTTCAGCACGTGAGTCCACGAAAGGGGCTTAGCTCGCTTTCACCTTGAGGCGATACCGACCAATAAAACTGCCCCTGACCGGCGGTTTTACCTCAGAGTGGATGACGGGAATCGAACCCGCGTTATCAGCTTGGGAAGCTGAAGTTCCCAAAGTCGACCACGAACCCCTGGTCTAAGCCACCTCGTTCTGCGGTCGGGCTTCCCTGAGTTTCCGGGGGAACTGGCCGCTTCGCGACGGTGCTGAGACGATTCTACAACGTCGTCGATCTGCACGGATCTGCGGCGGAATCGGGTCTGTTTCCACGTTTCTCCGTCGTTTCTCCATCGTCGTTTCCTCGGCCGCTCGCCCTAGTGATCGCCCTGCTTATCGCCTTCAGGTCCGTGCTCGCGTGGACCCAGCTCGAGGCGCTGCCCCAGTAAGCCCGCGGGAGCTTGCCTGTCCGCTCAACCCTGGGAGGACTCGCATGAGCTGCCCCAGTAAGCCCGCGGGAGCTTGGCGTTAAGTCCGTCACCAAATGAAGCGCGTTTGTCTTGCTACCCTCCTCAAATGTCTCGATGACGGAAGGCAAGCGATGCGATGACGAGAAGGACGAAAGTCCAACAGGCCATGACGGCTCCACCCGTGATTGGGTCCAGAAGACCAATTCCTGGGTATGCGGTCAAGAGCTGAATTCCGGCGAGATCGGGGAGATATCTAACGATAGGAACGATGCTCACGAGTGAGATGGTGAGCCCGAGAACGAGCGGCACAAGAACGATGAGCGGCGCGATCAGTGATCGAGTCACGATAGTAATCGTGGCAGCGACGATGCTGATGAGAATGTAGTTGACCACGACTCCAAGCAGGTTCCAGGCCATCCCCGGCGTGAAGTTTGTCAGCGGGAGGCCGTGGTCACCAAGTGCCGCGTGTTCGAGGAGGACTGCCGCGACGGTGGCGATCATCGCGATGAGTGTCGCCAGCGCCCCGAGGACGCAGAGTTTGGCGGCGAGTATCCGCCCGCGTTGGGGAGTCGCTGTCAGAGTCGTCGAGAGTTGGTTGTCGGTGTACTCGGTCCCGCAGATGAGAACCGCCATTAGTATCACCAAGGGCTGACCGAATCCGGCAGTCTCGAAACCGTGGGACTCAACTGGAAAGGCGAGCGCGGCCGCGCTGTCGGGGTCAAACGCCAGGCCGGACATGAGAGCGAGAGTCGGTGGGAGTAACAGTGCGGCGAGCACTGTCATCTGAATGCTCCTGAGCGTTAGAGCCTTTGTGAGCTCGGAATGGAGCGAGTTCCGGAAACGGCCGGTCATGTGTCGCGCCGGACAAAGACGGTAAAGGAGATGGCCAGGAGGATGAGCGCCCAGGCGGCCTGAACGATCCCGCCGGCTAGTGGGGCCAGATAGGCGCCGCCGTCAGGATCACTGTACATTGCCGCTCCGGCTGCAATCGGCAGAAAACGAGCACCAATCCAGAGCCTGGTAAGGAGGTCACTTATGCCGATCACGAAGGGAATCAACAGGATGAGTGGAAGGATCGCTGTCCGTGCGAGCGTACCGATTGCGAACGCCATAAGTCCGGTTAGTATCCACGCTGCAGTCACGCCCGCAATGTGCGCCCAGATTGCAGGCGACAATGCCCACGGGCTGACGCCGCTGTTGGCGGATGCGTGAGTGATGACGATCGTGCCCCACATCGTGAGGAATGCAGTGGCCCCGATGATGACGGTGAGAAGGGCGGACTTGACGAGAAAGACCGCGGCCCTGTTCGGCGACGCGATCAAAGTGGTCCGAATCTGCCTGCCGGCGCCATACTCGCTGCCCGCCCACAGAGCACCGAGCGCAACGATAAGGACATAGCCGAATCCGGCCATATCGAATCCTTGGTATTCGACTGGTATTGGCTCTGAGGAGAAGAGCCGTGGATCGTCCGCCGGGAGATCCGCACCGGATGCAGCGTTGGTCCATGCCATCGGCCAGGTCACCAGAATGGTGACTGTGGCGAGGATCAGTGTTATTCGGGTTGTGAAGAGCTTTGTGGCTTCCGCAGCAAGAAGATTGCGGGCTGTCACGGAGTATCCGCCGATCCCGCATCGTTCGACGGATGGTCGCCGTGCCCTTCGGTCAATGCGAAGAAGGCGCTTTCGAGCGAGTGGTATCCAGCCCTGACATCGCCGGACGTACCCTGCGCCACCACTCGACCTTGTGCGATAATGACAAAGTCATCGGCAGTATCTTGCATCTCGCTCATCATGTGGCTGGACACGAGGACAGTTCTTCCTTCGTCGGCCATCGAGCGCAAGAATCGTCGCATCCAGCGGATGCCGTCGGGGTCAAGCCCGTTCGTGGGTTCGTCGAGAACCAAAACGGCGGGATTGCCCAGCAAGGCGGCGGCAATTCCGAGGCGTTGCCCCATGCCGAGCGAGAACCTGCCCACACGCATCCGCCCGTCGCCCTCTAGCCCGGTGAGCTCAAGTACCTCCGTGATTCGACGCTTGGGGATTCCGTTGCTCTGGGCTACCCAGGTAAGGTGCGCTCGAGCGGTTCGTCCCCTGTTGGCCCCGGGCCCCTCCAGCATCGCCCCGACAGTCCATAGCGGGTTCTTCAACCGCCGATATGGTGTCCCGCTAATGAGTGCTATGCCTGAGTTGGGGGAGTCCAGGCCGAGGAGGATCCGCAGCGTTGAGCTCTTTCCAGCGCCGTTGGGGCCGAGAAGGCCGGTCACGCGGCCGGGTGAGACGCTGAACGAGACGTCGTTGACGACGGTCCTACCTCCGTGCCGCTTCACGAGGTGCGAAATCTGGATCATGTTGACCAGTCAACCGACAACTGCGAATCTGGTCGTCCTGCAGGTGTTGACAGTTCGCCAGCGTTTGAGGAGGCAAGGCACATCCCCCGACGTGTCGTCAATCAGCGGATGTTGACAGTCTTGGCCCGATGTTAGGGGCTCTTCAGGGAGTGACGAGGCGAGCCTCGTAGGCCAATACGACCAGCTGGGCACGGTCCCGAGCGCCTGTCTTGGTGAGAATTCTACTCACGTAGGTGCGGACCGTTGCGTGGGTCAAGAAGAGTTCGATTGCGATCTCATCGTTGGACTTCCCTCGGGCGACCAATGAAAGGGTTTCGTGCTCGCGGGCTGTGAGCGTGGCAAGGCGCGGGTCTGATCGTGATGCCGCTTGCGCCACCTGGTGCAGCGACGAAATTAGTCGCCGGGTGACCTCCGGGGCGAGCAGGGCATTGCCCTCGTGGACAACACGAACAGCACGCAACAGATCTTCGGGCGGTGAGTTCTTGAGCAGGAAGCCTGATGCTCCTGCTCGAAGTGCGCCATACAAGTAATCGTCGGCATCGAACATTGTGAGGACGACGACCTTGGGTCGATCGCCCGATTCGCACAGGCGCCGGGTGGCCTCGATCCCGTCCATGCCTGGCATCCTCGCATCCATGAGGACCACGTCAGGTCTTGTCGACGCGACGAGTTCAACGATTGATGCACCGTCTGCAGCTTCACCGACGACGCAGATATCCTCCTGCGCCTCGAGGAGAAGCCGGAATGACGCGCGGAGCAACTCCTGATCGTCTGCAATTGCTACGCGGATCTGTGCTGTCATGTCAGCGTCTCTCTTGTTCGTGGGTCCAGCGGAAGTTGGGCATGCAGTTCGAGTCCTTCATTGCCGCGGTTGCGGATTTCGATGGTGCCGCCCAGCAGCGCGATGCGTTCGCGGATCCCTCGTAGGCCGTGCCCCTCGGGAGCTTTCAAGGTGATCCCGCGTCCGTTGTCGGATACCGCCAGCATCACCACGTCGTCGTCCGCACTTACGCTCACGGCGCAGCGAGTGGCATCCGAGTGTCGAATGACGTTAGTGACCGCCTCGCGGACAATGCGGTGAACGGTCATTCTGACGCGAACGGGAAGCAAATTCACATCCTTCGCGTCCATTGACACGTCGATTCCTGCGCGTTCGGCAGATGCGGCTGTCTCTCGCAGAAGCAAGTCCAGTGGTGCACTTAACGCGTCCTCGGGGTCGTCCTGACGTATCTCCTTGAGTAAGAAGCCGAGTTCAGCAATCGCTTCCCGAGAGGCCGACTCTATCTCCGTGAGTATCTCGCGTAGCGCCTGTTCATCCATCGTATGTATGTGGGCTGCGATCCCAGCTCGTACGCCGATCATTCCTAGCGAGTGCGAGAGGACATCGTGAACGTCCCGAGCCAATCGAGTTCGTTCACGAAGGGCGCTGATTTCGATGGTGAGCTTCTCGCCTCGGCGTACGTGCACGCCATAGGCCCATGACCCCGTCAGGATGATGGCGCTAAAGAGTGCTGAGCGCACTGAGGTTTCAAGCCCAGGTGTCGCCGCAATCGCCAGGATGCCGAGCACTAGCAGGGTGAAGATGAGAAGGAATGGCGAAAATGCCCTATTGCCCTTGGCTCGTGCAATGGAGTAAAGCCCGAGGCCCGCGAGGAGGAATGGATCAACGGTCAAGCCGAGTGGCCAGGCGATTGCGGTTGACGCGACAGAGAGCGTGAATCCCACCCACGGTGCCCGCCGCCGCATGACGGCGCCGGTCAGTGCCACGAGTGCTAGGCCCATTTGGATGAAGTGCAACACATTATCCGCGGTCGGGACCGTCAGCCAAAGCACCAGTACGACGAGCCCACCACTCGCAAGATCGACCCCGAAGTGAGGAAGACGCAGAGGACTCATCGACATGATCAAGGTCGTCTCTCTCTCTCTATTGGTGCCGATGTCCTTGGCGCCCGGGACTCCCGGCTCGAGGCGCGAGACATTTCGATCGCTTCGTGGATCTAGACTTATCGTGATTTTAGTCGCCCCTGGAGTTTGGGGCGGGAGTGAGGGCGCACTGCAAGCACGGTTGTGAAGTCCTCGATCTCTCGGGGCTCGCCGAATGCCTTCTTGACCTGCCACACCCACGTCACGAACCCGGCCGCCGGGGCGGTGACCACGGGGGAGATGTAGCTCCCCGGCCCGGTCGCTGTCACGGTGACGGTGCCGATCGGCACCGCATCCAGGTTCACCGCCGCGTTCTGCGTCGGCGGGCGGGTACCCGGCACCTGGTAGAGGGTGCCTTCGAGGATGACCGGGATCGGCTGCCCGTCGACCTTCAGCCACGGGTCGTTCACGCTCGAGACCACGAGCCGGTCCGTCAGCGGATCACCCGGCACGACGAGGCGCTGCTGCGCGGTCGAGACGGCCTTCGGCTGGAACGGCACGACGGCGGTCTCGGTCACCCGACCGAACCGGTCCGTGTAGGAGCCGGCCAGGTATCGGCCGAGGTCGCCCTGCGCATCCTTGTCGATCTGCCACACCCAGGTATAGAAACCAGAAGACGGTGCCGTGATGGAACCGGCTGACGTGTAGTCGCCCGCGCCCGACAGGGTCAGCTGCTCCGTCCCTGCCACTGGTGCGCCGACCGGCGGCGAGTCCGCCTCGGCGGGTTGCTGGTCGAACGGCCCATAGAGCGTCCCGGTCGCGGTGATCGGGATGCTCGCATCGTCGAGGCTCGTCCAGGTGCCCTTGGTCACCGACACCGCCAGCTGGTCCACGAAGGGGTCCCCCTCGCCGATATACCGGCTCGCGACCTGGGTACCGATCACCGGTTGGAAGTCCAGGTCGATCTGGGGCGTCTGGGTGGACGCGGCCAGGTTGCCCGGTGCCCCGGCCACCGAGGCGATGATCCGCTGCTCACTGGCACCCGCCGTGTACAGGTCGACCTTGGCCCCGTAGCCGTCGGCCGCCACCGACATCGACGCCCCGATCTGATACGACGACGCACCGTCAGCCGGAGTCCCGGTGATGCCAAACTGGCCGGCTCCCAGCGTCAGGGACGTCGAGCCGTCGCCGAACACCGCCCCGGACAGGTCCGCGGTGCCCTGCAGATGCGAGGGGTTGGCTGCCACGGTGAGGGTGCCTGCGTACTGGTCGGTCATGTCGAGCGACAGCGACAGCGACAGCGACGGATCTGTCACGGCGTAGGCCGGTGCCTCCGAACGCATTTGCGCGAGCAGCGACAGGATTGTCGATCGTGCCTCGCTCGGCGCGCGCGCCACGTAGTCGTCGTCGCTCATTCCGTGGCTGTTGTAGGTCCCGGCATCGGTGACCGACCATGTGTACAACGCCACCACGGCCGTGACGTTCGGGTCCCCGCTTTGACCCCACCGCGCCAGGACGTAGTTGAGCTCGGCGAGCTGCTGCCGCGATAGGGAATCGAGCACTGAATGCCAGCAGTAGTGCGACCACCACTGACAGCACCGTTCGGACACGGCTCCTTCTCGGCGGATCGCCGACCCCGACTGGGCCGGGCAAGATTGCAGACGACATTGACTCTCCTTCTTCGTGCTCGAGCAAGCGGCAGACGCCGCCGAAAGAGGAGGTGCAATCGGCATCTCGGCGAAGAACCAACGTGGTGCTGCGCGCTCCGTACGGTGGGGGTGAATCGCCCGGACCGTGCCACCGAGCGACCGGAGGCTCCTTGCCGCAGTGCCGTTTCCTGATCTCAGCCGTCTCTGTAAGGTCCATTCGCTTGTCGTGTTCGTCACTCGAGCGTTCGGCCACAGATGCCGGGACGAGGCGCACCTGACGAGTAGGTTGCATGCTTCCGATTCACCGGGGGCATCCGGGCGCCATGAGACCGAGGCTGGCCATGAGCTCGCTTGTGAGGCTTGACGTCGACGAAGGCGAACGCGACCTCGAGTCATGACACTCGTCAGCAGCGTCCTTCACGAACTCTCGCTCGCCAACGTTCGGGCGACCCTGCAGGCCAGAAGTCGCGACATGCCGTCGCCGACAAGGGACGCCGCCGGTGCTCAGCAGGACCGCCCATCGGAATCTGAGTTCACCGTGAGTGACCTCCGCTGGAGCGAGCATTGGCGGCGCGCGAAGAACTCTTCGCAGCCCTCGACTCAGAGGAACTCGGCTCGGTAGCGTGCTTCGGACGCCCTGCGGGTCAGTGACCCTGCCAGGGGTCGATCAGCTCGACGCCGGTGTCGCCGAAGTCCTTGACGTTACGTGTGGAGACGGCGAAGCCGCGCGCGGCTGCGGTCGCGGCGAGGTAGCCGTCCACTGTCGGCAGGGGCCGGCCGACGGTGCGGGCGGTAACGGCCATGTCCGCATACCGGCGCGCCGCGTCCTGGTCGAAGGGGAGCACCCGACCGGGGAACAGCGCGAGCAGCCGGTCGAGCGCCTGCGCCAGCCGGTTCTTCCTCGCTCCGACGGGCAGGGCCCCGATGCCGAACAGCAGTTCCGCGAGCGACACGCTCGACAGGTAGAGGGTGTCGGCGGCTTGGGCGTTGAGCCAGGTCAGCACGCCTGGATTCGGCTTGGGCCGCATCGCCTCGGAGACGACGTTGGTGTCCAGGACGATCACGGCAGCGTCGGCGGCTCCGCCGGGGTCCGGTCGCGTACCGCGTCCAGCGCGGCCACGTCGTCGTCGGTGAGCGCGAGGTCGCGGCCGAGCGAGGCGAGCGCGTCGCCGAGCAGGAGCCGCTGGGACGGGACGAGCGCGGCGCTCAGGATCTCGCGCACCTCGGCCTCGGCACTGCGGCCGTGTTCGGCCGCGCGCACCCGCAACGCGCGGTGCACCTCATCGGGAACGTTCCGAACGGTCAAGACAGCCATCGCTCCACCTCCAACTTCGGTGACAGCATTCTAGCCGATTGCAGTCACAAGGTCGATTCGCTGTCGCGCCAGATTGTCGTACGCCTGTATCGCGCCGACCAATCCGCGCAGCCCCCGCCCTGGGCGATCGATCTGCGCGCTGGCCGCGTGGATCGCGAGTGTTTTTGCACTCCGTTCGGCCCGTGGTTCCGCGCTTCTGGCCGCTCTCAGGGAAGCCTGCCTGGGTGTCCCCCAGGTGTCCCCGAGCGTCCCGAGCGTCCCGAGGATCCGGTCGTCGCGGCGAACCTGAGCGTGGACGTCGAGACGCTGTGCCGTGCGCAGGATCGGCGTAGCGTCTCGCTGCTCGCGGTCGTGCCCAAGCCCAGGCTGGGTGTGTTCCGTCGCATCCGAGGGGTGATCCGGCGCCGCCGGCTCCGAGGGAGGCCTCCAGATAAACACCGACACGAGCGCTCTGACGCACGCGAAGCACGCTTGATCCGCGTCGAGGATGTCCAGAACTTCACATGGAGGGGACGACGGGAATCGAACCCGCGTTGGCTGCTTGGGAAGCAGCCGTCCTACCATTGAACGACGTCCCCAAGTAGGTGTCCTCTAGCCTACCGGACGACGGCACATCTCCGGACAGGGCGTATCACGACTCCTCGCCGCGATGCTCCAGCGCCCCGCCTCAGTGCCAGCAACGACTCGGCGCTGACGACCTTCTCTTGTGTGCCGGTGTAGTGCCGCATCGTCGTCCGCTTGCTCTCGTGGGCGAGGACTTCCTGAGCGATATCGGCACCAAGCGCCGCCGCGGCCGACTTCCGCATCGAGCGGTAGACGAACATCTCCTGCGGCACGCCGAAGGCATCGAGCTCCTCCTTATGCGCCGCGCGGAATCGCCTCGCCAGCGATTGCGGTCGCTCCGGGTACATGCCCTTGCCGACGCGCGTCACGAAGAGCAGGTCGCCGTGGGAGTCAGCCATCCGTCGCTTGAGCACGGCGTGCACGTCGGCACTCACTACCTCGATCAGCCGCTCCTGGTCCTTGCCCTTCAGCTCGGACTGCCGGTAGAGGCCCTTCTCGTTCGTGTGTGTCATCGTGCCGTTGATCCAGACGTGCTCGGTGAGGAGGCCCTGCTTGTTCGGGCGGAGCACGACATCCTCGCGCCGAAGGGCGAGGGCTTCGGAGAGCCGGATCGTCAGGCGGTTGGTGAGGATGAGGAGATCCGCGAGGAGGCGCACATCAGGCCGCCTCCCGGTCTTGCTTCCACGGTTCTGCTCCCACGCCAGGACGAGCTGGATGATCACGGCGAGGTCGTCGTCGCTCAACGCGATCAGCTTCGAGGCTGGGCGGTGGATGGCAAGGACCTTGACAGACGGGACCGGTCTTGCCCCTGGTGCCACGACCCCATGCAGGATCGCATGGTCGAACATCCCGGCGAGCACGCTGCGGGCCATCAAGGCTTCGGTGTTCGACTTCCTGCGCGCGACCTCGTGGAGGAAGTTGTAGATACGGATCGGGGTCAGGGGGGTGATCTTCACCGCCCACAGCAGCGGCTTGATCGTGCTGTGCACGCTCGACTTCACGTTCACCTTGCCGAGCTCACCCGGCTGCTTCCTAGGCCGAGGCATCAGGAGCCCCGCCGCTGGGCAATGAGCCAGTCCCTCACGTCGGTGGGGAAGTAGCGCACGCGGTTGCCGGCGATCTTGACGTAAACCGGTCCGCCAGAGCGGTTCGAGCGCCACACGTCGAGCGTGTGCCGAGTGAGCCCGAGGAACCCGGCCGTCTCTTCGACGGTCCACATGATCGGTATACCGTCGGCGGTCACGTCGAGTCGAGTCGGATCGAGCGGTGCCGGGTCGCCGGCGGCGGTGGGTGCTTTGCGCGTCATGCCTGACAGGTGCGGCAGCGGTGCAACACGGCCCGTCAGCGCGGAACGTGGGGCACTGGCCGGTGCAGAAGCGCGATGCGCGAGCGTCGGATCAGGGTCCGTAGCGGGGTTTTCCCGTCGAAAACTGCGGTATTGCGATGCCATCGGTAGCCTCCAGAGGTGTCGGAAACACCGCTAGATCCTTGCGATTGCAGGGCCTGGGAGACTTAGACCAGAAGATGTGCGTGAGCGGGATGGTGTCGCTGAAGTTCTACCATTGAACTACATCCGCACAGCATTGCGGCCACGAAAGCCGAGGCCGTGCCATCCTATCAACCGTTGCTAGCCTGGCTACGTGCTTCTCTCTGACCGCGACATTCGCGCCGAACTCGACCAACAACGGATCCGCCTAGAGCCCGACGATCGGGCGATGATCCAACCGTCGTCGGTGGATGTCCGGCTCGACCGAGCATTTCGCCTGTTCGACAACCACAAGTATCCCTTTATTGATCCGGCCGAGGAGCAACCCGACCTGACTCGACTGATCGAGGTCGGCACCGATGAACCGTTTGTTTTGCACCCGGGGGAGTTTGTGCTCGGGGCAACGTTTGAGCTTGTCACTCTTCCGACTGACATCGCGGCGCGGCTGGAGGGTAAGAGTTCGCTCGGAAGGTTGGGGCTGCTCACCCATTCAACAGCGGGGTTCATTGACCCCGGGTTTTCCGGGCACGTCACACTGGAGCTCTCCAACGTTGCGACCCTCCCGATCAAACTGTGGCCGGGCATGAAAATCGGTCAACTCTGCTTCTTTCGGCTGTCATCGGCGGCCGAGAACCCCTACGGTTCCACTCAGTACAGCTCGCGATATCAGGGGCAGCGGGGGCCGACGGCGTCGCGTTCCTTCCAGAATTTTCACCGTACTGATGTGGGTGGGCCCTAACTCCACGACAGAACCAACCGCTCCGGTGGATTTTCACCGTACTGATGTGGGTGGGCCCCACTAACATCGTCGGTGGGGTGAGACCGAACGGCGCGGTTTTCACACCGAAATGGGCGCACTAACCATCGGCGGCGGGTTTCGATGCTGCTGCCACAATCACGGCAGGGCAACCTGCACTCGCCGAATCTGGCCATTTTCAACAAGCAGACCGCGACCGACCGGAAAGTCCGCTCGCGTCACACGCGGAAACTGTACCCGAAAGAGCGAATTGCCATCGGTTTCCTCCGGTTGCAGCACGATTCCCGAGCGTGCTGTCTTGAGCTCCGCGTGGATCTGCCACACGCTCGTGAGTGTGACGGTGTCGGCCTCGACGATGGTCGGGACATCCGCCCGGCGCGCTGCTTTGAGCAGGCGAGCGATGGATGCCTCGGCCGGCAGTCCCTCAAAGTCACCCGCGTTCTCGACCACGATGAGGGGTGTGAGGGTGGGAGCGAGCGGTCTGTGGGCGGCGGCTTCGAGCTCACCGGCGAGGCGTGAGGCAAGTTCGTCGGCCTGGTCGGCGTTGCGGGATGCCTCGGTCCACTCGATCACATCGGCCAGTGCGCTTCCCCGCGCCACGAGCAGGTAGCGGGTGCAGGTCGGGCGAGCGGTCATCGCGGTGGTGACGAGGCATCGCACAGCGGTTGTGCGCCCCGACCCGAAGGGGCCGGTGATGACGCAGAGGCCGACCAGGGGCATCCCGATCGGTTGCAGGGTGTCGTCGGCGACGCCGATGGTGGGCCGTCCCGCAACCTGTGGCGGGAGGGTTGCAAGAGGGATAAGTTCGGGCAAACGTGCAATTTCTGGTGCCGGGGGCGCACCGGTTGCGCGCAACTGATCACCGAAGCGCGCGAGGGTGGCGGCCTGCACGGAAGGTTCAGTGCTGCCACCGGGAACAGCGATCTGACATTCGTGGCCGTTGTAGAAGCCGCGCCCCGGTGGAACGTTCGCGAGCATGTCCTCCGGGATATTCGCGAGAGCGTAGTCGGCGGGAGAGGTGAGTCGCAGGGTGAGTCGCTGTGGGAACGCGGCGTGCAGTGACGGTGGGATTGCTCCGCTTCGATCTGTCGTGACAACAGTGTGGATGCCGAGCCCGCGACCGATGGTTGCCAGGCGGGTGAAAGTCTCGAAGAGCCGACCACGATCGGTGAACTCGTGTGCCGTTCGGAACGCGGCCATCCCGTCAACGAGGAGGAGGATTCTTGCGACGGACTCAGGGGTCGGGGCAGCGAGCGCAGGGTGGGCGGTGCTGGCTGCGGGAGCGTAGTGGGTGGGTGCGGGAGTGGGAGGAGCGTGGGATGGTTGGTGTGGCGCGGGGGTGGGGGAAGCGTGGGGTGGTTGGAGTGGCGCGAGGGTGGGGGAAGCGTGGGATGGTTGGTGTGGCGCGAGGGTGCGGTATTCGCCGAGAGAACCCGCCGCGACGGTCGAAAATAGCGCGGTGCGCTCATCGGCAACATCGCTGAGATATCGAATGAGTCGGGCAACTCGTTCTCCGTCACTGGCATCGATAATCGAACCTACGGTCGGTAAAACGGTCAGTGATCTGAGCGCGCCTCCGGCAAAGTCCAGGCCGTACACGACGGTCGGTCCGGCACCGGGGTGAGAGGCCGCCGCCGCGATCGTTCGGAGGGTAGCGCTTTTGCCGGAACCGCTCGTTCCGACAATGACGAGGTTGCCCGCGTGTTCCACATCGGCGGTAAACGGTCGCTGTCGCTGCAGTTCTGGCTCATCAATGAGGCCGAGTGGATGCTCCGACTGGCAGGTGCGGGCACCCGTGGATGTCGCGGCGGGGGTCAATGACGCGAGATCAATGAGGTGCGGTAGCGGATCAAGCCACGGCCTTCGCGGTCGACGAAGCTGTGCGCGGTGGTGCGCTGCCGACACTGTTGACACGAGCCGCTCAATGTCCCGCGGTGGGTCGTCGGCGAGGTTCGGTGGGGCGGGCGTCGGCACGGTCGGCTCTAACGGGAGATCGCCGAGGGATGCCCCGAGACCGAAGGGAAAGTCGGTGATCGTGATCTCGGCGGTCCGGTGGCGGTATGGGCCGGAGCGTCCCCCGAGGTACGCGGTCTGGAAGTCATACACTCGCGCCGAGCCGAGTTTGGCGGCGGCCCGGCCCGGCGTGCCCGGGTCGAAGTGGGCGGCGCGGGGCATCCCGAGCACATCAAGGCTGTCGGTTTCATCAGCCATCCGCAGCGCAACGCGAAGGTTTGTGTTGGCTCGAAGATTGTCGCGGATGACTCCGGCGGGTCGCTGTGTCGCGAGGATGAGGTGCAGTCCGAGCGAGCGACCACGCTGCGCGACATCCACAACCCCGTCAATAAAGTCGGGCACCTCGGTGACCAGCGCCGCGAACTCATCAACGACGATGACCAGCGCCGGCGGCATTTCAGGATCAGAACGCTCGGCGAGCACATCAACATCCTTGGCCTGTTTGGTCTGCAGCAGGCGTTCCCGGTAACTCAGTTCGGCGCGCAACGATGTGAGCGCGCGGTGCACAAGGTGTCCGGTGAGATCAGTGACCAAACCCACGGTGTGCGGCAACTGCACGCAGTCGGCGAAGGCCGCCCCACCCTTGTAGTCGACGAGCAGGAACGTCACGTGTTCGGGTGAGTAGGCGGTGGCGAGGCTGAGGATCCATGTCTGCAGAAACTCGCTCTTACCGCTTCCGGTTGTGCCCCCGACGAGAGCGTGCGGCCCGTGGCGGCGCAGATCGAGTGCGCACGGTTCGGTCGGCCCCTGACCCACGACCGCGCGGAGGCCGCTGACACGACGGCGGTGCCCGGGAGTCCACCGTGCCGTGAGGGTGTCGTGCTGTGCCCAACGGGTCACGATGGTGGTGGGCTCATCCGGGTCAATGGTGTCGTGCAGGGTGAGAAAGTTGACCGTGTGAGGCAGATCGGTCTCATCGAGCGTCGGGGCACCGAGATCGGTGAGGGGGGCGAGGAGGCGGGCAAGATGTGCGGCATCGCGTCGGTTCAGGGTGTCTACTGATTCGAGCGGCAGGGTTCGTCCGGTGCGCACGAATCCGGCGTACGCGGTGCCGGGGGTAGTGACATCAAGGTACGTGCGACAGATGACCGGCAGTGCGCGGACTTCCGGTGCAAACCAGATGAGGTAGACGCCGTGGCTTGCCCCCACCTCGCCCAGCACGATGAGACGCGAGAGATCAACCGGCGGGGTGCCGATGATGAGCAGCACCACTATCGGCGCGGGGAGAGTGCGTGTGACCGGGTCATCCGCTCGGGTGGATGCCGCGTGCTCATCGAGTCGCGACCGTACCTGCTGCCCGGCGTCACCCCGCCCGTGTCGTCGGGCCTCGACCAGTCCTTCCAGGTCGGCCAGTAGCGCCGTCGCCGCCGGGGAATCGGCCGCGAGACTCGTCTGGATCGGACTGTGCGCGGATGCCACGTGCGGTAACCACTTCAGCCACGACCATTCGGTGACCGCGTCGCTGTCGCCGAGGGCCGTGATGACAAGATCAGCGGGCGAGTGCAGGCCCGCAAGTTGTAGTAGCCACGCGCGGGCGATACTCGTGCCGTACTCACTGGCTCCTGCGATCCCGAGTGCACCCGCGCGGTCGAGGTTTTCCACGACTGGAACGCCGGACACCGTGTCGTGCGCGGCGAGAAGCCTCGTGAGTTGCCGCCATTCGGTCTGGCTGGCCGCGGGTCGCGGTGGCCTGGTGGTCCGAGTGCGGCTGGGCAGAGATCCCAGACCAAACCGGATGTCGAGAAACGTGGCGTGCTCGGGTTTGCGGGTCCACAGCAGTGGGTTGCGCGTGACGATAGCGGTGGTGATGGCAGTGAGGTCGGGGTATTCGGCACAGCGGGCTGCCTGCTCAACGGCCCGTTCGGTGTCGAGTTCGTCGCGCAGGGCATCGCGGTCGGTCGTAAATTGTGCGGTGGCGGCTTTCGCTACGCGACGCTGCTGGGTTCGAGCGTCGACCCAGGTGACGAGCATGATGAGCGGTGACAGCGCGACAAACAGGAGGGTGGTGGGTTGCTGAGTGACGGTGAAGAGGGATGCTCCGAGAAGAACCGGGGAGATGACCGCGAGCACGGGGAAGCGGGGTGGGTCGCGCGGGGGCGCCAGGTCGGGTGCGGTCAGTTCTCGTCCGGCGTAGATGGGTTCAACGCGGGGGGAGCGGAGGAAAGGACGTGGTGGGTCGGGTGCGGGACTGATGGATGCTTGGTGGCGCGGTCGGGGCATCGGTGTGGGGGTGAGGGCCACGAGGCATCCCGAGGTTAAGGATGTCTCGTGCACCGCCGCTCGCGGATTGAGTACGTGTGGTTGGGGGTCGCCGGGCACCCACACGGTGAGCGTGGTATTCGTCGTGCGCTGAACGCGGGCGAGGGCTCGGGTGAGGTCACTGATCGTCGCTGTGCCGTCCAGGGTCAGCAACAGATCCTGGTCGCGGTCGGCGCTGCGGAGGGTGACTTTGAGCTTCATGACCCGGTTCTCTCGTCGTGAATGTCGGGAAGCCTATCCACAACTCTTCGATCGCGCGGCGGGGCTGTGGATAGTCGGCCTATTCTCGAACCGGGCTCGCGGTTCGGGCCTCGTGGCGGGCGTGTTGTTCGTTGCGCTTTATCCGGTTCCGGATGTCCTGTTGCCAGGGGCTGCATCCGGCCATTCCAGAACGGAAGTCACACCATGGCAAATTTCAGTGTCTCTTACGACGAGTTGACGGCAAAGGCCGAGCAACTGTGTGCGGGTCGCGACGAGATCAACGGGGTGCTTACTCGCCTACAGTCCCAGATCACTCTGCTCGTGGCGCAGGGGTTTACCACCGACAGGGCCTCAGGCGCGTTCGCCGACGCGTTTCAGCGGTTCACGACCGGTGCCACCAACACGATCGGTGGTCTTGATGATCTCGCCGCCTTCCTCCGCTCAACAGCAACGACTCTGCGCGAGGTAGACAGTGCCATCGCGGCGCAGATCGGGCGGTAGCAGGCTCCCGCACCGTCGGGGTAGGAACATCCGACAACGGCCTCGTGTGTCGTGTGCTCGTATACTCGCGCTGTGAACCTTACCCACTCGTACTCAACATCGTTTCCCGAAGACATCAGGCAAAGATACGAGCTGCGCGAAGTACGAAATGCCGCTGCGATCATCAACGCCACCAACCCTGAGCGGTTCACAGACATAGTGGATGTTCTCACCGAGTTCTGGCTTGTCACCTCCGATCTTGTCACCCCCGGTGGCCAAGAGACGAACCTTGCGGCACGTCTCAACCATGCCTTTCGAGACCGTGGATGGCGCGAAGCCCGAGTGGACACAATAATCACGCTTGCTTTACGGAAAATGGCCTACCGACCTTCCGGGGAACACGTGCCGAATGTGGAAGAAACCGAAGTCACTAACGAGGGTTACAGAGTGGACAATATGTTCGACCGGATCGCACTCGATGTGGAATGGAACGCAAAAGACGGTAATCTTGATCGTGACATTGCGGCTTATCGGTCTCTTTACGACGCGGGTCTGATCGACGCAGCGGTTATTATCACTCGCACTCTTGAGCTGCGCAGCCTGGCGCAGAGGTTGGGGGCGGAGGCCGGGTTGCCGCCCAGTGCGGCAAAGAAAATTCTGGCGACAACAACGACAACGAACCTGGCCAAATTGCAGCCAAGAATCGAGCGTGGCGATGGTGGTGGTTGCCCGCTTCTTGTTATTGCGATCTGTGACCGCACCTGGGATAACTTCGAGGTTGAAGATCGCGAGACTGCATTCGCACCGTTGCAAAATTTGGTTGGGGAAATCGCTGAGAAAGAAGAGCGCCAGTAGTATTTTGTTAGGTTGGTGTTTGTTGTTGACGGCAGGGCAGGGTGGGGCGCGGTTGGTAGCGCAAACGCGCAGCGCAATAGAGTTGGGATGTCAGTGACGGCGGGGTTGTATGGTGTGGTTAGCACCCTGCTGCAACTGTTGATAATCCACCCGAGGGTTCAGTATCGGGTGCATAAGCTTCCCTGCAATCGCCGCGCTGAAAAAGTTTTTGGAGGGTTTATCCGTCTGCTCAAAATCTGCAGTGACCTTGCCAGAGAGCACGAGAAACCCTCGCCCCACGAGCCGGTGAACGTCGGAATGTCTTTTCCACCTTCAGTTGAGTCGCCTTTTCCACCTTCGGTCGAACTACCGGGCTCCACCAACGTGTCGGCTGTGGCGCAGCTGTTAAACGACATCAAAGACGGTAGAACGACCAAAGCTAAGCTAACCACTCGGA
This sequence comes from Candidatus Lumbricidiphila eiseniae, assembly GCA_002529645.1. Lineage (GTDB taxonomy): Bacteria > Actinomycetota > Actinomycetes > Actinomycetales > Microbacteriaceae > Agromyces > Agromyces eiseniae. The sequence goes on from NAEP01000018.1 coordinate 40,833, forward strand.
CCGAGCATCTCACGATCGATCCTCACCAACACGAAGATACGACACACTCCCCCGCCTACGGCCAATGTCAGTGGCACCTGGCAAGATCTAATAAGTCCGCGTAAGCAAGATCTAAATCGAAAGTGAGCCCTCAATGGCACGTCCTGAATCTCGCCCTGGCGCGGCGGTGCGCGTTCCGCTGCGCGAGGTTCAGGACGCGCCACCACTTCCCAGCATTGAGGGCGGCTTCAAGACAATTCTCGCCGATCCGCCGTGGCGCTTCGCGAACAGAACGGGTAAGGTCGCCCCGGAACATCGACGGCTCGAACGATACTCCACGATGACCCTCGACGCTATCAAGCAACTGCCCGTGGCCGATATCGCTGCGAAGAATGCGCACCTGTACCTGTGGGTCCCGAATGCGCTTCTGCCTGAGGGCATGGCCGTCATGGAGGCGTGGGGCTTTCGATACGTGTCAAATGTCGTCTGGGCCAAACGTCGGATTGATGGCGGGCCGGACGGGCGTGGTGTCGGTTTCTATTTCCGCAACGTTACGGAGTTGATTTTATTCGGCGTTCGCGGCAACATGCGCACCCTTCAGCCCGCGCGCTCACAGGTCAACATGATCGAGTCTCGCAAGCGTGAACACTCGCGTAAGCCCGATGAACAGTACCCGTTTATCGAAGCATGTTCTCCGGGGCCGTTTCTCGAAATGTTTGCCCGACACGCTCAACCCGGATGGTCAGCCTGGGGCGACGAGGCCGCGGCCGATGTGACCCCCCGCGGTCAGGTACACCGGGGCTACGGGGGTGGAGCGATAGACGTGCCTCACCTCCGACCGCACGCTCGCATCCCACAGCAAGCCGCTCAGGTGCTCGGTGTGGAATTCCGTCGGCGGTACGAGTCGGGCTTGTCGATCCGTGACCTTGCAACCGAGACTGGTTACTCAATTCAGCGGATCCGGTCACTCCTCATGAGTGCAGGTACAGAACTCCGAGAGCGCGGCGGAGCGAACACTGGACACTTCCCTCCGGGGTGACCTGCGCGCCGGTCTCGTCAGGGTTGCCGCGGCGGTTGAGAGCCCGCACTTCCCCGTGCTTCCCTGCGCGTGACCTGCGCACCGGCGCTTACCGGCCGCGTGAAATGCCCGCCCGCGAACGCGAAATGTCGACCTGCTCTTCCCGCGGGACAACCTTGACTCGTTCGCGGGTGACCGGCCCGTCGAACTCCTCCCCGAGGGCGCGTTCGTGCGCGTCGAGCGCGAGCCATCCCTGCCAGTTGGTGTGCTCGATGCCGCGCGCATCCAGCAGCGCGAGCACCTCAGTGCCGTCCTCGGCATCAACGGGCGGTAGCGGCAGCAGATCGGCCACGCTGTCGGCAACGAGATTCGTGATGGTTTCGAGCGCGTCGCCCTTGGTGTGTCCGATGAGCCCCACCGGACCGCGCTTGATCCAGCCCGTTGCGTACACACCGGGCAGGGGGGTGCCCGAGGCATCCACCACTCGTCCGCGCTCGTTCGGAATGACCGCAGTGCGGACGTCAAACGGCACCTCCGCAACGGCGGAGCTTGCGTAGCCGACGGCTCGGTACACCGCCTGCACGTCGTAGTCGATGAACGTGCCCGTTCCCACCACCGAGCCATTCGCCACCGGCTTCGTGCGTTCAAAGCGAATCCCCGTCACGTGCTCCGTGCCAAGCACCTCCGCCGGGCGGTGGAAAAAGTGCAGGTGCAGTCGTCGCGACGCGCTCGGGTGCCAATCGGCGGGTTTGCGCCATCCCTCGAGCGTGCGGGTCATGACCTTCATCTGGTTGTTCGCGGCCGCTAACTCCGCCGCCGCGCTGTCCGTCGCGGCAATCTCAAAATCCTCGTCGTACAGCACGATGTCAACGCCGGGCACTTCGCCCAGTTCGCGAAGCTCGATCGGAGTGAACTTGATGTGACCGGGGCCACGTCGACCAAACACGTGCACATCGGTCACCGGCGAAGCCTGCAGCCCGGCATATACGTTCGCCGGAATATCCGTTGTTAAGAGATCGAGGGGATGCTTCGCGAGCACCCGTGCCACGTCGAGTGCAACGTTGCCGTTGCCGAGCACGGCAACCGAACTCGCCGTGAGCGGCCACTCGCGCGGAACATCTGGATGGCCGTCGTACCAGGCGACGAAGTCGGCTGCTCCGTAGGAGCCGGGCAGGTTGATGCCGGGAATATCCAGCGGGGCATCCTTCAGCGCGCCCGTGGCAAAGATGACCGCATCGTACCGTTCGCGCAGCTCGGGAACCGTGATATCGCGCCCGATCTCGACGTTACCGATCAGACGTACATCGCCGGAATCGAGCATTTCGTGCAGCGAATTTACGATGCCCTTGATGCGCGGGTGGTCGGGAGCGACGCCATAGCGAATGAGTCCGTATGGTGCCGGCAGCGACTCGAACAGGTCTATTGCGACGCTACCGCCCGCATCGCTGACCTGACGGTGAAGAATATTGCCCGCATAGATTCCAGCGGGGCCGGCGCCGACAATGGCGACACGGAGTGAGCGGGTCATTACTGAAGTGCCTTTCGGTGGTGCGTGGGGGATGCGTCGGCCAGGTTGGCTGAGTGGGTGAAGCCGACCGATTCGATGAGGTGCTCGGGGGTGTAAGGGCTCAGTCGGACTACATCTCCGACGACAACGACTGCGGGTGACCGGATGCCGCGCCGCGCCGCCTGCGCTGCAATCGTGTCCAGGGTGCCGACCGTGACGCGCTGTGCGGCACCATACCCATCCTCAATGATGGCGACGGGGCATCCGCCGCCGCGCTCGCCGCGCGCGAGGGTGTGGACCGAATTCGCGAGGGTGCCGACGCCCATGAGTAGAACCACAGTGTGGTCGGATCCGCCCGGAATCTCGGTGATCTGATCGTGCCCCGACACGACCGTGAACCCGGCCGCGATACCGCGATGGGTGAGCGGGATACCCGCAATCGCGGGGACCGAAATTGCGCTCGTGACACCCGGCACGACCTCAACGCACACTCCGGCAGCTTGGCAGAACGCGAGTTCCTCACCACCACGACCGAAGATGAACGGATCGCCCCCCTTGAGTCGAACGATTTTCTTGCCCGCGGTGGCGAACGAGAGCAAGAGTGCGTTGATGGTGTCCTGTGGCACGGCGTGATGACCGGGTTGCTTGCCGACATCGATGATCTCAGCGCGCAGGGTGGCACCGAACTCGTCGAGCACGGCGCGCGCACCGAGCCGGTCGGCGATGATGACATCGGCCTGTTCCAGCGCGCGCAGGCCGCGTACAGTGAGCAGCCCCGGGTCGCCCGGACCCGCTCCGACGAGCCAGACTCGCCCGGTGGGAGTGTCCGTGTGCAGCGGCACATCAACAGCAATTCCGCTCATCGGGTGCCCACCACGAGCAGTCCCCGACCGCGGAGCATCCGGCGTTCAAGGGGCGCAAACGCGAGGAGTTCCACGAGAATACCGATGGCAAGAATGAGCAGAATAGTTGCGAGCACGCTCGGCAGGTCGGCGAGCTGGCGACTCTGATCGAGCAGAGAACCGAGCCCAAACCCGATGCTGCCGCCGGTTGCGATGATTTCCGCCGCCATAAGTGAGCGCCACGAGAACGCCCACCCCTGCTTGAGCCCGGCAACATATCCGGGCAGCGCAGCCGGCAACACGATGAGAATCGCCATTTGCACCCGGCCCGCGCCGAGCACGGTGCCCACCTGTCGCAACTGCGGCGGCATCTGCGAGACCCCGGCAATGAGCCCGTTGATGATGGATGGCACCGCGCCCATGAGCACGACAAAGTAGACCGTCGCATCGGAGAGTCCGAACCAGAGAATAGCGGCGGGCACCCACGCCACCGAGGGCAACACCTGCAACCCCGAAATGAGCGGGCCGAGGGCGCGGCGCAGTGGGCGGACTTCGGCCAGGAGCATCCCGAGGGGGGTGCCGATAACGACCGCAATGAGAAAGCCGAGGATGCCTCGTGCCAGGCTCGTGCCCACGGCCTGCTGCAGTTTCCCGGACTCCCACGCATCACCGATTGCGCCGAGCACGGTGAGCGGACCGGGCGCGAGGTCAGGACGTGGCTGCACAATGACGATCCAGATCTGCCAGATCGCAATGAGCGCAACAACACACAGCACCGGTGGTAAGACGCTCGTAGTGAATCGCTGCCACGGTCGCACCCGATCAGTGCCGATTGTCTGCAGGCGATCAAGGCCGGCTTCGACGCTCCGTAGGTCATCGTGGTCGGTGGCCGGGGTGGCCGGGGTGGCCGGGGTGGCCGGGGTGGCCGGGGTGGCCGGGGTGGCCGGGGTGGCCGGTTGTTTGTCGGTGTTAGGCCGCATTTTTTCGGATCTCCTTCCGCAGTCGCTCGGTGATTTCAATGGCGACTGCGGCTACCTCGGGTGATTCGATTCGGCGGCCCGGCGCGGCATCCATTCGCCACTCGCCCACAACACGCCCGGGTCGACTCGACAGCAGCACAACCCGTTCACCGAGCCGAGCCGCTTCTCGCACATTGTGGGTGACAAACACAATGGTGCGCCCGGTCGCCCGCCACACCCGCTCAAGCTCTTCGTGCAGCAGATCGCGGGTGATGGCGTCGAGTGCGGCGAACGGTTCGTCCATGAGCAAGACGGGACGATCCTGGGCGAGGGCGCGGGCGAGGGCAACCCGCTGGCGCATCCCGCCGGACAGTTCGTGCGGTCGTTTCGCCGCCGCATCCGTGAGATTGACAACATCGAGCAGCTCGAGTGCCTTGCGCGGGCGGTCAGCGCGCGGGATGCCCCGCAACCGCAGCGCCAGTTCGACATTGCCCGCGGCGGTCAACCACGGCATGAGTGCCGACTCTTGGAACATCACGGCGGCCCCCCCCTCGGCCGTCGTGATTGCACCAGAACTGGGCCTGTCGAGTCCAGCGATGAGGTCCAGCAGTGTGGATTTTCCACACCCGGATGCCCCGAGCACGCACACAAACTCGCCCGCGGCTATGTCGAGATTGACATCATCGAGCACGACCGGCCCGGTGCCGAAACGTTTACCGACGCGCTCAATGCGGATCGCGGGTGTCGCAGTCACCGTGAGTACCTTCCGCTACTGTTCACCGAGGCCACCCGCCGATACCTTTTTTTGCCCACCGGCGGTAGCAACCTGATTGAGCAACCGCAGATCAAACAGCCCCGCGATGGATCCCTTTTTCTGAGTTCCCGCCGTGACACCGTTAGACACGAGGGTGTCAAACGCTGTGGCGTTCGGGTCGATGCTGAAGTGGACTGCCTTCATCGCCTGAGCGATGACCGCGTCAGGCAGCGGTTTGCCCGCCGCTGCCTGAAGCCCGGCGTTAACCACTCCCGGTGCCTCGCCCGGGTGTGCCGTCAACCACGTCACGGACTGCACGTGACCCTGCAGCAGTTTGGTAACCGTGTCCGGGTGCTTCTGCAGATAGGCGTTACTCACAAGCAGAACGGTCGTGGGGAAAGCGCCGTCGGGCCAGAGGGATGCCTCGTCAACAAGCACGTGCGCGCCCGCCTCGAGCGTGAACCGCGATACCCACGGCTCGGGCACCCACGCGGCATCCAGCTTGCCCTGCTGGAACAGAGTGAACGCCTGCGCGTTCTCGGTCGGAGTGATGTGCACGTCGCCTCCGCCCTGGGTGTCTGTCTTCAGTCCCTGGGCTGCGAACCAGGTGCGGGCCGAGACATCCTGAGTATTTCCCAGCTGCGGGGTCGCAACCGTCGCACCTTTTAGGTCCTGTGGGGAGGTGATTCCTGATCTGACGACCAGTGCTGCCCCGCCGGTCGCGACACCCGCAATAATCCGAGCGGATGCCCCGGACGACTGGATGTACGTATTGATCGCCGGATTGGGTCCGACGTAGGCGACGTCGATGGCACCCGCGGAGAGTGCCTCAATCTCGGCGGGACCAGCGTTGAAGACCTGCGTGCTGAGCTTGGTGGTGCCCAGCGCATCCTGCAAGAACCCCTTCTGCAGTCCGGCAATCGCGGGTGCGTGGGTGACGTTGGCAAAGTACCCTAGGCGCAGCTGTGAGGCCGGAGCGTTGGAGGAGGAGGCTGCGGTCGGGGAACTGCACCCGGTAAGAACCGTGACGAGGGCGGCGGTCATCATCGTGGTGAGTCCAATGGAACGAATACGACGGGTCATGATGCGTGCTCCTCTCGGGGTTGGGTTGGGGTAGGGATGGGGGTGTGAGCTTGTGTGTCGTGCGGCTGGTCGGGGAGGGGGGCTGTGTGGTTTCCGCGGTAGCGGTGGGCCTGATAGACGGCGTGCGACCCGTGCGATATCAGATCGTGAAGGTCGTTGCGGGGTTCGATTCGCCTTCCAGGTGACGGGGCTTTGTGACAATGCCGGCTGCGAGGGTCGCCCCAGACTGCGCATCAATGACCAGAAACGCACCTCGCCCGCGATTAGCCGAGTATTCTTCGACCGCTAGTTCGGTGGCCAGGTGGATGGTGGTCTGTCCGATGTCGTTGACGTGTAGGGTCTCGGCGTCCTCAAGCTGCAGCGATGTGAGATTGCGGCGACCGTGAATGAGCGTCACGATTCCCTTCACGGTGGATGTCCCGGACTTGACGAGCACGCGTGCCCCGGGCCGCAGCGGCTCGGAGTCGAACCAGAACAGCGCGGCATCCAGTTCACGGCGCGGGGTTGGCAGGGTGCCAGCGCTGACGAGCAGGGTGCCGCGCGCGGCATCCAGCTCATCGGCCAATTGCACAGCGACCGAGCGGGGGGCGGATGCCTCGGTCAGTGCCGTTGCCCCCTGGTCAATGCCCACCACGGTCGTCGTCGCGCCCCCGGGGAACACCTGCACCCGGTCACCAATCCGAATCGTCCCCGACGAAATCCGTCCCGCGACCGCCCGATAATCGCGGAACGCCTCCGCTTCCGCCTCGGTGACGGTGTCGGCGAGTGCTCCCTGCGGCCGGATCACGAGTTGGATCGGCAGCCGCAGCGGCTTCGCGTCGGTATCGAGCTCATCGGTTGAGGGGAGCGTTTCGAGCAGTTCGAGCAGGCTCGGCCCGGTGTACCACGGCGTGTTGCGTGACCGCTCCACGACGTTGTCTCCCGCGAGCGCCGACACCGGAATGACGTGGGCATCGGGCAGTCCGCTTTCCTCGACAAGAGCATCAATCTCGGCAGTAATCTCCACGAATCGAGCCTCGCTATAGTCAACGAGGTCGATCTTGTTGACCGCGAGAATGACGTGCGACACCCGCAGCAACTGCACGACGGCAAGATGCCGACGGGTTTGCTCGAGCACTCCCTTGCGCGCGTCAATCAGCACAACGACAGCGTCGGCGGTCGTGGCGCCGGTGACCATATTGCGGGTGTACTGCACGTGTCCGGGGCAGTCAGCGAGGATAAACGAGCGGCGACCGGTGGAAAAATAGCGGTAGGCCACATCAATCGTGATGCCCTGTTCTCGCTCTGCGCGTAGCCCATCGGTGAGCAGAGCGAAGTCGATCGCGCCGGGGTCGTTGCCAAAGCCACGTTCGGCCGAGGTGCGCGTCACCTGCTCCAACTGGTCGGCAAGGATCGACTTCGAGTCGTGTAGCAACCGACCGACGAGGGTGGATTTTCCATCGTCCACTGATCCGGCCGTCGCAAAACGAAAGAGTGTGTCAGCCATCAGAAGTACCCGTCTTTCTTGCGGTCTTCCATGGCGGCTTCCGAGATCCGGTCGTCGGCGCGGGTTGCGCCACGCTCGGTGAGAGTGGATGTCGCGACCTCCCGGGTGACGGCCGCGACATCCCGTGCCGTTGACTCGACCGCGCCCGTGCAGCTCATATCGCCCACGGTGCGGTAGCGCACCGTGCGCACCTCGACGTGCTCACCCTCCCGTGGTTCAGAGACCGGGGACACCGCGCGCCACATGCCGTCGCGACGGTACACCTCGCGTTCGTGTGCGTAGTACAGCGGCGGCAGGGCGATGTTTTCCCGCTCGATGTAGCGCCAGACGTCAAGCTCGGTCCAGTTGGAAATGGGGAACGCTCGCACGTGTTGGCCCACCGTGTGGCGCCCGTTGTAGAGATCCCACAGCTCGGGTCGCTGATTGCGCGGGTCCCACTGCCCGAACTCGTCGCGGAGCGAGAGGATTCGCTCCTTGGCGCGAGCCTTGTCTTCATCGCGGCGGGCACCGCCGAAGACGGCGTCGTGTCGCCCAGCTGCGATCGCGTCGAGCAGCGGGGTTGTCTGCAGGGGGTTGCGCGTGCCATCCGCTCGCTCGGCGAGTCGGCCGTCGTCAATGTAGTCCTGCACGCGTGCCACCTCGAGGGTGAGGCCGAGTCGGGCGACCGTTGCATCGCGAAACTCAAGCACCTCGGGAAAGTTATGACCCGTGTCGACGTGCAACACCGGGAACGGCACTTTCGCGGGCCAGAAGGCTTTTGTTGCCAGGTGCAGCACGAGCACGGAATCTTTGCCGCCGGAAAAGAGCAGCACGGGGCGCTCAAACTCTGCGACGACCTCCCGAATGATGTGAATGGCCTCGGCCTCGAGCGCATCGAGTGTACTGAGGGATATCCGTGACAACGTTGAGGCGTGAGTGGTCGCGGAATCGACCGCGGTCACAGGTGCAACCCGCATTCGGTCTTGGAGAGTCCCGCCCATCGACCCGACCGAGGATCTTCTCCGGGTGCGACGGGCTTTGTGCACGGCTGGCAGCCGATTGAGGGATATCCCTCGGACATGAGTAGGTTGACGGGCACCTCGTGCGTGCCCGCGTAGTCGAGCAGGTCGTCGAAGGTCCATGCCGCGAGCGGATTTACCTTGACCAGACCGTTTCGTTCGTCCCACGTCACGAGCGGTGTGCTCGCGCGAGTGGGGGCCTCCTCCCGGCGCACTCCGGTGAACCACAGTTCGTAACCGGTCAGGGCGTCTTTCAGCGGAGCAACCTTGCGCAGGGCACAGCACTGTTCCGGGTTTCGGGCGAACAACTCGGCACCGAACGCGGCATCCTGTTGTGCGACAGTCTGCTCGGGTAGCACATCAACCAGGCGAACCTCCAGCGTGTGTGCGACCTCGGTGCGGGTCGCGTAGGTTTCTGGGAAGTGGTAGCCGGTGTCGAGAAACAGCACGTCAACGCCCGGTAGGGCCGCAGCAACAACGTGCGGGAGCACGGCATCTGCCATTGAGCAGGCGATGGCCGCGGCATCCACCGAGAAGTTCGCGGCAACCCACGCTACAACCTGCGTCGCGGATGCCTCGTGCTCGGTGCCGTTTCCCAGCTCGATGTTTCCTGCTGCCGCGAGCAAGCGTAGCTCATCGTGCGAGCGCAACACCGCAGCCCGAGGGGCCAGTGACACGGTCATCGGAGGGCCTCTTCATCTACTCGGTGCGCCCACTGCGCAAAGGTTTCCGCGCTCTCGCGTCCGTCGAGGAAGCGGCGCACAAGCAGTTCAACGTAGTCGGCAAGCCCGTCGGCGGTGACCTTGAGACCCCGCACCGTGCGACCGAGTCCGGCCTCTTCGCGCTGCGGTGAGGCGAGCCCGCCGCCGAGGTGCACCTGGAACCCGGGCGTTTGGCCGCCGTCACCATCGGGCAACAGCTGTCCCTTCAGTCCGATGTCCGCGGTTTGAATGCGAGCGCAGGAGTTGGGGCAACCGTTGACGTGCAGAGTGATCGGCCCGGGCAGGCTGTTCTCAATGTCAGCCAGTCGGCGTTCGAGTTCGTGGATGGCCCCGGTTGCGGTGTCCTTGGTTTCCACGATCGCGAGTTTGCAGAACTCAATGCCGGTGCACGCGATGGTCGAACGGCGAAAGAGGGAGGGGCGGGTGGTGAGCCCGAGCTCATCGAGTGCGGCAAGGAGGGAGTCAACCCGGTCGGCGGCAACGTCAAGGATGACAAGCTTTTGGTGCGGGGTTGTTCGCAGGCGGGCGGAGCCGTGGGCTTCGAGCAGGTCCGCGAGCTGGACCAGCAGGGGTCCGGACACCCGGCCCACGAGCGGGGCGACACCGAGGTAAAACTTTCCGTCGCGCTGCCTGTGCACGCCGATGTGATCGGCTTCGCCGACCGGAATGGGTGCGGCGGGGCCATCCGGAAGCGGTGCGTCGAGGTATTCGGTCTCAAGAATTTCCCGAAACTTCACGGGGCCCCACTCGGCGAGCAAGAACTTCAACCGAGCCTTGTTTCGCAGGCGACGGTACCCGTAATCACGGAAAATCTGTGTCACTCCGTGCCACACATCGGCTACTCGTTCCGGTGTGACGAAGACTCCGAGCCGGTCGGCGAGCCGGGCCGCGGTGGAGAGCCCGCCTCCCACCCACAGGTCGTATCCGATCCCGAGTTCCGGGTGCTTGACGGCGATGAATGCGCAGTCGTTGATCTCGTGTACAACATCCTGGCTGGGATGCCCCGTAATGGCAGTTTTGTATTTGCGGGGCAGGTTCGCGAGCGAGGCATCCCCGATGAACCGCTCGACAATCTCGTTGATGACCGGGGTCGGGTCAATGATCTCGTCCGCCGCGATGCCCGCGACCGGGGAACCCAGGATAACCCGGGGCACATCGCCGCACGCCTCGGTGGTGCTCAGTCCCACTGCTTCGAGCCGTCGCCAGATTTCGGGGACATCCTCGATCCGGATCCAGTGCAGCTGAATGTTTTGGCGGTCGGTGAGGTCGGCAGTGTCCCGCGCAAACTCGACGGAAATATTGCCAATCACCCGCAGTTGTTCGGTTGTGAGCTGTCCGCCGTCAATCCGCACCCGGAGCATGAAGAATTCGTCTTCCAACTCGTGCGGTTCGAGGGTCGCTGTCTTACCGCCGTCAATTCCGGGCTTGCGCTGTGTGTAGAGCCCCCACCACCGAAACCGACCGTGCAGGTCGGTGCCGTCGATGCTCGCGAAGCCACTCTTCGAGTAGACCTGTTCGATGCGCTCGCGGACGTTGAGTCCACCGTCAGCTTGTTTCCACTCCTCGTTGCCGTTGAGCGGTGTGGTGCCGTCAATCTTCCACTGTCCGTTTGGTCGCTCGCTCGCTCGTGGCGGACGCACGCCGCCAGCACGCGCTCCGGTCACCGCGGTGGCGGTGGCGGTGGCCTCGTGCTTGGTCACGGTGGTGTCCCTTCAGCGGTGTCGATGGTGTGCGGTAGTGGTCGGTGTGCGCAGGTGAGGCGGTGTGGCATGACGGTTCTGTTGCTTTAGATCAGGGTGCCGCAAGACACCGTGTCCGGACGATTTGACCCGTCACGGTTTGTCACACACGACGTGATGCTGTGGCATATCGCTCGAGGACGATGTCCACGAGTTCTTGTGGCGGGTCGCTGTCGGTGGTGAGCAGTGGCTCGGTCGTGACATCTGCTCCGGCCGAGCGGGCGAGATCGTGAAAGTAGCCGGGGGCAAGCAGATACGTTGACACAATCACACGCCGACCGGGCCGCTCGGCGTGCGCGTCGCGCACTGCCTCCGGCACCAGCGGGGTTGCAGCTGCGAGGAAACCCAGCCGGATGTCTTGCCCCATCACGTTACTCAGCATGCGGCTCATCTCACGACAGTCGGCCACCGCCCGACGGTCACTTGATCCGGCCACCGCGAGCACGACCGTGTCCGCTTCGGTTGCCCCCGCTTGCTGCAGTCGCTGCGCGAGCACCGTTGCAAGTCGCTCGTCTGGTCCGAGTGCCGTCGCAACACTAACCCGCCGCCCGGTTCCCGAGCCCACACCGATTCTTCGCTCCGGTTCCGCGGTTGCGCGTTCTGCGGTCGTGGGTGGGCGTTCTGTGACTGTGGCCGGGTGTTCTGCGGCCGCGCGCTCTGCGGCAAGATCGTGGTACACGTGATACCCCGCCGACAGCAGCAGCGGCACAATCACCGCGGGCTCACCCGTGGCGAGCGAGGCAAGTGTGGCCGCGACATCCGGTTGCTCAACATCAATGTGACCCAGGCGCACTGTCGGGATGCTCCGTCTTGTGCTGCCCGGTGGGTTGTCCCGCTTTTTGCTGTCCGGAATCCGCACCGCGTTCTCGACGGCGCGCACGAGCCCCCGCACGGCGGCCTGCCCCGCGGTCGAGGATGTTCCGTGGGAAATCGCCACCAGCGCCGGAGTCATCATGGAGCCACCGTACCCGCCACCACCGTCCGAAAGTTGCACCCCTGCCCGTGATTGGAACCCGTGCCGGTGCCTGCTGCTTTCGCCGCAGCACGTTGCACCCCTGCCCGTGATTGGAACACCGGGCCTGCTCTGAACCCTGCGCGCACCACCGACCTTGCACCCCTGCCCGTGACCGGGCCACTGCCGGGTCGTTCTACAGTCGCGTTTGATCACGCGCGGGCCGAACTATTTCACTCCCCTCCCGGGGTACTTTTCACCTGTTGCGTTCGATCACGCGCGGGCCGAACCCACAGCATCATCACCAACCCCACTGCTACCACGAGCCCGATACCCAGGATGCCCCAGTACTGAGCCCCGAACCACGCGATGAAGGCCGACCACAGCAGTGGTGCGATGAAACTTGCTGCTCGTCCGGTTGTTGCGTACACCCCGAACATCTCACCCTCGCGGCCGACCGGAGTTATTCTGGCCAACAGCGATCGACTCGCCGACTGAGCTGGACCGACCATCGCCGAGAGCACGAGGCCAAAAATCCAAAACACGAGTTGGCCGTCGTGCACGAAGAACAGCACGACGGCGACAGCGCAGATGACAGTGAGGGCGGTCAGGATAACCCGGCGTGGCCCGATTCGATCGTCCAGTCGTCCCGTCAGAATCGTTGTGATTCCCGCGACAACGTTGGCCGCGACCCCGAACAACACGACATCAGCAAAACTGAACCTGAATGTCACGCTCGCAATGACGGCCCCGAATGTGAAGACCCCGGCAAGGCCGTCGCGGTATATCGCGCTTGCAACAAGAAACCAAAAGAGTGGGCGCGATTCTTGCCAAATTTTGCGGACGGTGCGCCCAATCTCTACGTAACTCTGCCAGAAACTAACGCGATGTCGATCAAGCGCGGGTGGTGCCTCCGGGACATTAATGAACAGCGGCAGCGCAAAGCCAATGCTCCACACGGCGCAGAACACAGCGACCAGCCGGATATTGAGTCCGTCAGTCTGCGGGATTCCGAACCATTCCGACTTTTGAGCAACAATGACGAGGGTGAGCATGACAATTCCCCCGAGATATCCAATCCCCCACCCCAGTCCGCTGATTCGGCCAATATTTTTCGGGGTTGACACCTGCAGCAGCATTGCGTTGTAATTCACCGCTGCGATTTCTGAGAAGACCGCACCCGCCGCAATAAGACCTGCGCCCAGCCAGAAATACTGCGCCTCGGTTGTGACGAAGAACAGCAGGGCCATGCTGAGCGCGAGCGCTCCGGTCATCAGCGCGAGCCAGAGCTTGCGGCGCCCGGCCACATCTGCTCGCTGTCCGATAACCGGTGCCAGCACGGCGATGAGGACACCGGCGAGCCCCACCGCGAGCCCCAATCCAGCGGAGAGATCGGCCAGACCGGCGATCTTGCCCGGATCAGTGTCTGGCTTTGCAGCAATCTCCGGTGGGAGAAACAGACTGCTTGTGATGAACACCGAGAACACAAACGTTGTGATGACCGAATTGAACGGCTGGGTGGCCCAATCCCACAGTGCCCACGACCACACAACACGGCGAGGAACGTCGGTATCGTGGAGCGAGCCGGATTGCGAGCCGTGCACATTAGCGGTGGTCATACGCTCAAGTGTCCTCGCTTCTGATGAACAGTGGGTGACGCAGGGTAGGTTTTTGGGCGAAGCCGACACGCGTCGGTGCCACGACTGATCACACCGAAAGCGGGACATCCCCCATTGTCACTGGTCCCCGAACTGTCACAGACCCCGAAACTGTTCCGAATCCCCGGGCGGAGGTTCCGCGCCGCGCCGGCCATTCTCGCGGCTGCCGCGGCTGCCTCCGTGACGTATACCGGTGCCTGGATCCCCTCCTACTGGGCTGATGAGGCGGCGACGGTTCGGGTCGCGGGCCTTCCGGTGGCCGATCTCGGGCCGTTCCTTCTGCACCGCGACGCGGTGCACGGGTTGTATTACCTCATCCTGCACACCTGGGGGGCGGTTTTTGGTTTTTCTGAAGCCAGTTTGCGGGCACCCTCGGCGCTTGCCGTGGGCGTGAGCGTTGCGGGGCTCATTGTGTTGGGCAGGATGCTCCGCCCGGGCGCGCTGGGATGGCTCGCCGCTGCCCTGTTTCTTCTCCTGCCCCGTACCGGGTTCTCCGGAATTGAAGCGCGTTCCTATGCCTGGACCGCGGCCGCGGCTATCCTTTCGACGATATGTCTGGTCCGGCTGCTGCGCCGTCGTGACGAGGGGGGAAGCGCCCGGGGTTCGACCGTGGCGTATGTTGCTGTGACATCCATCGGGGTCTGGCTGTTCGTGTATCTGGGTTTGCTCGTCATCGCTCATGCCGTGACGATTGCGGCACGAAGCTGTGCGCGGAACCGGCAGGCTCGCGAGGCCGACAGGGGGTTGTCGGCAGGATGGCGCCGCGTCGCGGATGTCCTCCGTGAGGTTGTACCGCCCACGCTCCCGGTGCTTGTGCTGTGCAGTCCGATTCTTGCGCTCGCGGTGATTCAGCGCGAACAAATCGCGTGGCTCTCGACACTCGATGTCGCCAACGTGTGGACCGTGCTCGCGGCGCCGTGGGCGGAGTCATCCCCGGTGTTTGCGACCGTCGTGGCCGTGCTCTGCACTGTCGCGCTGGTGATCGGGGCGGTGAGCCAGATTCGCCGGACGCGTGGTGGGGTGTTCCGCGGGGTGCGTGGTCAGATGTCCGAGCAGTCTGTTCGGGTTGTTCGGGCCGCCCGGGCCACTCAGACCGTTCGGGCCACTCAGACCGTTCGGGCCACTCAGACCGTCGCCGACCTCCTGGGTCTCGGGTGGTTGCTGATCCCGTGGCTTGCGCTCCCAACGGGCCTGCTCGCGGTGACGCATCTTGTGGCCACCCCCGTTTTCACGGCCCGGTATCTCACCCTCGCAACGCCCGCCGTCGCGTTACTGCTCGCGTGGTTGCTCGTGTGGTTCACTGGCTTCTGGTTGCGGGTTGCCGTTGTCATTGCGCTGGCGGTGAGCGTGGCACCGACCTTTGTTGGGCAGCGCACGCCCTACGCCAAGAACGGCGGGAGCGACCTGCGAGAGATCTCGGGGGTCGTTGCGCAGCACAGCTCACCGGGTGACGGCTTCTACTTTGAGGTCAGTCCTGTCTCGTCGGCGCTCAATCCGCGGTTTGCGTATTACGGCTATCCAGATGCATTTCGCGGGCGAGTGGATATTGGTTTGCGGCGAGCATTTCCGGCAACCGGTGAGATCGGGGATGACACCCGCGACATGACTGAGGTGCCCGATGCGGAGGTTCTGACACTGCGCCGGATCTGGGTGGTGACACCGGGGCATCCCACCTGCGCAGAAATACCCGCCATCCGTGATCTGAGTGATCGCCCGGCGATACAGATCACTCTGGGTGCGCGCTACGAGGCTTATCGAACGACAGCATGCGAGGTTCGGATCGTTCCTGGGCGATAGCAGCGGTTCTGACGGTATCGGCGCGGTAGCGATACGGTGACCCACTGCGGAAAACTTGAGCGTATAGCGCTCAAGTTTCACATCATCAATTTGACATCCCGAAAGCCCTACGCAAGACTTGAGCGCGCAAGGCTCAAGTCTTGCGTAGGGCTTTGACTGCAGGTCAGCAGGGCCACAGGTGAACGCCGACCGGGGTGCCCGCGACATCCGCCCGCACCCTCGGCAGAAAGAGAGCATCATGTCCCGTGCAGTAGGAATTGACCTCGGAACAACCAACTCCGTCGTCAGCGTGTTGGAGGGCGGCGAGCCCGTTGTCATCGCCAACGCCGAAGGTTTTCGCACAACCCCGTCGGTTGTTGCATTCAGCAAGGACGGTGAGGTGCTCGTCGGTGAAACCGCGAAGCGCCAGGCGGTCACTAACGTTGACCGCACCATCGCCTCCGTCAAACGTCACATGGGCACCACGTGGAAAACCGCGGATGTGGACGGAAAAAAGTACACACCACAGGAGGTGTCGGCCCGTATTCTGCAGAAGCTCAAGCGCGACGCCGAACAGTATCTGGGTGACACGGTGACCGACGCGGTTATCACGGTCCCCGCGTATTTCAACGATGCCGAGCGGCAGGCCACCAAAGAAGCGGGCGAGATCGCGGGTCTCAATGTTCTGCGCATTATCAACGAACCCACTGCGGCTGCCCTTGCCTACGGGCTTGACAAAGGCAAGGAAGACGAACTCATCCTCGTTTTCGACCTCGGTGGTGGCACCTTCGATGTTTCGTTGCTGGAGGTGGGCAAAGACGATGACTTCTCAACCATCCAGGTGCGTGCGACCGCGGGTGACAACCGCCTCGGTGGCGACGACTGGGACCAGCGCGTCGTCGACCACCTCATCAAGAAGTTCAAAGAGACCACGGGTGTGGATGTCTCGAAAGACAAAATTGCACTGCAGCGTCTGAAGGAGGCCGCAGAGCAGGCTAAGAAAGAACTTTCCTCGGGCATGTCAACAAACATCCAGTTGCCGTACCTCTCGCTCACTGAGAACGGACCCGCCAACCTGGATGAGCAGCTCACGCGGGCGCAGTTTGAGAACATGACCAGTGACCTGCTCGATCGCACGAAGAAGCCCTTCCAAGATGTCATTAAGGAAGCTGGCATCAAGGTTTCCGACATCGCACACGTTGTGCTCGTTGGTGGCTCCACTCGCATGCCAGCGGTGTCTGATCTTGTCAAAAAGGAGACAGGGCAGGAGCCCAACAAGGGCGTCAACCCCGATGAGGTTGTTGCCGTTGGGGCTGCCCTGCAGGCCGGTGTTCTTCGCGGTGAGCGGAAGGATGTTCTGCTCATCGACGTCACTCCGCTGAGCCTCGGAATCGAGACCAAGGGTGGAATTATGACGAAGCTCATCGAGCGGAACACCGCTATTCCCACCAAGCGCAGCGAAACCTTCACCACCGCCGATGACAATCAGCCGTCGGTGGCGATTCAGGTGTTCCAGGGCGAGCGGGAGTTCACCCGGGACAACAAACCGCTGGGTACGTTCGAGCTGACCGGGATCGCACCGGCACCACGGGGCATCCCGCAGGTTGAGGTGACCTTTGATATCGATGCGAACGGCATTGTGCACGTGTCTGCAAAAGACAAGGGCACCGGCAAGGAGCAGTCGATGACAATCTCCGGTGGCTCGGCGCTGCCGAAGGAAGACGTTGAGCGGATGGTCAAAGATGCTGAGGAGCACGCGGCCGAGGACAAGAAGCGGCGTGAATCTGCCGAGACACGCAACTCTGCGGAACAGCTGGCCTACTCGATTGAGAAGCTCATCAAGGACAACGACGACAAGCTCCCGGCAGACATCAAGAGCGAGGTGCAGGGTGATGTTGATGCCCTAAAGTCGGCGCTTGCGGGTGATGACGACGATGCGGTAAAGAACGCATTTGACAAGCTCTCGGCATCGCAGGGCAAGCTGGGTGAGGCGATTTACGCGCAGAGCCAGGCTGAGGCTGCAGCGGATGCCCCGGCCGGGGAGCCCGGCGGCAGTAGCGACGATGACGTGGTTGACGCCGAGGTCATCGATGACGAAGACGAGAAGAAGTAACCATGGCACTCGACAATCAGCGCCGCGATGAGCCGGTGATCCGCGACAAGCGGCGCATTGACCCGGAGACCGGTGAGATTCGGAGGCCGACGGTGGGGGGGTCCGCTGCGGATGTCCCCACCGCCGGTGCTGCGAATGCTGCTGGTGCCCCCGCTTCTGCTCCCGCTCCCGCTGCTGGTGCTGGTGCTTCCGCTGGTGCTGGTGCTCCCGCTTCCGCTTCCGGTGCTGGTGGTCCTGTTGGTGCTGTCCCCACCGCTGGTGCAGCTGCTTCTGCTAGTGCCTCTGCCTCTGCTTCTGCCTCTGCTTCTGCTGGTGTTGGTATCGGAGGAGTGAGCGCGGGTGTACGTGCCGGTGGTGCGGGTGTGTGTGACGGCGCGCGCGCGGCGGGAACCGGAGGTGAGGCGGCTGCCTCCCTCACGGTTGAGGACATTCTCAATGCGGCTCCGCCCGAGGGTGACGAGCTTGGATCCAGCGGCGCAGAGGCAGAACACCTCGCAGATTTGAAGCGGGTGACTGCCGAGTACGCAAACTATCGGAAGCGCACCGAAGCGAACCGTGAGTCGGATCGCCAGCGGGCGGTCGGAACCATTATTGCCGTCTTATTGCCTGTCATTGACGATCTTGATCGAGCTGAAAAGCACGGCGACCTGGCGGGTGACACCCCGTTTGCAACAATCGCTGCCAAGCTCCGCACCGCGATCGAGAAGATCGGCCTCACCCCGTTCGGTGCGGTCGGCGACCTGTTCGACCCGCAGTTGCACGAAGCGATCTTTCAGAAACCCAACCCCGACGTGTCCGCAGACACCGTGGCGGATGTCGTAGAAACCGGGTATCGCCTGGGTGACACCCTTGTTCGCGTCGCAAAGGTTGTTGTCGATACGTCGGCCTAGGTTGTTGTCGGACACGTCGGCCTAGGTTTTTGTCTTCGGTGTGGGGCGCGCTGAGGATCGGTAGGCATGAAACTGGTGTCGCGACCGTGAGCGATTCGGCTTGTTCTGTTTTTCCCTGTTTGAATGCGTTTATTCGGTAGCGACGGCGAAATGCTTGGTGATGGGCCGTTCAAGCAGTCCAATGGCTGCGTAGAGCAGCGCGGAGAGCAAAACGATAGCGACCGATTCGGCCCACAGAGCACCGAATCTAGACGAGGCGTAATCTTGAACGAGCATTGCACCGATCCCGGTCCCGGTTGCCAGCCATTCCGCGAGCGTCGCACCCGCCAGCGCACCGGGAACAGCGATGCGAACCGCAGCAAAGAATCCTGGCAGGGCGTAGAGCAGCCGAACCTTCCTGGTTGCGAGGGCATTGGAGCCGCCGAGTGATCGAACAACATCGGTTGCCAAAATTGGTGCAGAACGCAAACCCACCACGACGTTGATAAGGGTGGGGAAGAACGTAACGATAGATACGATTACCGTCACTCCCAGGATTCCTCTGCCAAAAATTAGCGCTAACAGAGGTGTCATTGCCACTAGCGGCACAGATCGCAGCGCAATTGCCAAGGGCATTACTGTTCGCTCGAACACCGGAAACGCCACGATAAGCAGGGCGACTATCGTGGCGGCAATCGTTCCAAAAAGAAATCCGAGTGCGGCATCACCGAGTGTGATGAGGATGCCATTCCACAGTCGTTCCGTGTTTCCGGTCGCATCCGGGGCAGTGGTAACAAACTGAAGCACATCCAGCGGCGTCTTGGCGAAATAGTGATTGAGATTGAACGCCGCGATTAACCCGTACCATGCCGCGATCACAATGATGGCAGAACCGAGTGCGCCGATAAGTGAGATGGCTGCAGATGCCAAAAATGACCGCTGCTTCGCTGGTGCCAAAGCAACACCATTGAGGGTGACATCCTGAGAGGCCCACGGCGTCGCGAGTCGTCCAATGAGACCAAAGACACAGTAGCTGAGTCCCGCGAGCAGTGACATTACTGTTGCGACGGCCCAGGTTCGTGGCACTTGAAACGCCGATTGTGCCTGGACAAGCATGACGCCTAAACCTTGACTGGAGCCGAGATATTCTCCGATTATCGCGCCCAGAAGGGCTGCTGGTGCTGCGATTTTGAGCCCTGCGAACAGGCTCGGTAACATTGCAAAAAGTCGGATTTTTACCAGTACGTTCCATCGGTTGCAACCGAGTGATCGCAAAGCGTGAATCGACGTCGGGTCTGCTGAGCGTAAACCGAGCACAACGGCAATGAGCGTGGTAAAGAACACAGAGAGTGCGGCAAGAGCCTGTTTGGGGCCATCGCCGGGCAGTATAACCACGAGGATTGGTGCGATAGCAACCAGCGGAACGCAGAAGCTTGCCACGGCAATCCGGAACAACAGACGCTCGGCCCACGTCACCTGTACAAACAAGATGCCGAGAATAATCGCCGCAGCGTTCCCGATGCAAAAGCCAACTGTCGCGACAGACAGCGTTGCCGCCACATTCGTGCCATAAATCGACAGGTCGTGAATAAAGGCCTGAACCACCGCGAAAGGTCCCGGGATGACTCGGATTTCTGCGAATATAATCGACAGCAGGATCCAGATAAGCAGTACACCGAGCAGTGGCAGTGTTCTGAGCAGTGCTGAGGTGAGTCGATTTTGTGGGAACTGGATCGTGTTCATGGGTGAGTCTGCTGGTTTGCTTCGCCATAGAGTCCCTCAGAAAGGTGGTCACAGAGCGAGTGAAACTCGGAGGAGCGCATGAGTTCTGCGGTTCTTGGCCGTGTGAGGTTGATGTCTAGGGTTTCGACGATCCGGCCGGGGCGTGTTGCCATGAGAAACACCCGATCAGCTAGGAATACTGCCTCGCTAATGGAATGGGTAACCAAGAGCGAGGTGATGGTCCGTTCTTGCCAGATGCGTTGCAGTTCGATGTTCAAGCGGTGTCTGGTTACTTCGTCAAGGGCGCCGAATGGTTCATCGAGCATCAGCACGTCTGGTTCCACGGCGAGTGCTCGCGCGAGCGCGACTCGCTGGCGCATGCCACCGGAAAGCTGTGCCGGGCGGGCTTTTTCAAAGCCTTTCAGGCCCACGAGTGAAATAAGGTCGGTGATTGCCTGATAATCAGTTGTTTTTCCAGATACTTCGTATGCCACCGCGATATTTGTTGTCACAGTGCGCCACGGCAGTAGGGCCGCATCTTGGAACACGACTCCAATCCGGTGTTCCTTCCGCACCCGGTCGGGATCGTTGCCGTTGACGCGTGCGATTCCGGAGGTGGGTTTATCGAGTCCAGCAAATATCTTGAGGAGGGTAGATTTTCCGCAACCCGAGGGGCCAAGCAGGGCGGTGAATTCGCCCTGCTTGGTGACTATATCGACACCCGAAAGAGCAACCACCGGGACACGGTTGACGATGAAGGTACGGCCGATGTTTTCGGCCACCAGGCCGCGGCGGGCGCCTACCGCGACCTCAGTGGCCACAGGCATTGTTATGCCTTCCATTCGCCCGTGGTAAGAAGCAAACCTCGTGTGCTTTGTCAGCATTGCCATTCATGCTTTCCACTCGCCCGCGGCAAGAAGAGCTTTGATCTGTTCAAGGTACTTTTGATCACGGTTTGGCCTTTCGTTTTCTACGTGAGAGTGGATGTTCCAGAAGTCTTCGACCGTCCGGCCCATCTCTTGACCGCGTCTGGTGTGAACATCCAGTGCCCAATCTGGAATTTCTGGCAGTTGTCCGCTGTTTAGTTTATGCAGCGTGAGATTCGCCAACTCGTCCGTTGTCCGATCCTTGGGTCGTTCAACCAGGAATCGAACAGCGTGGACCGCGAACAACCAGCGATCGCCGTAACTACGATCTAGTCGTTGATGCATCTGGTACAGCGAGTTCAAAAGCACCGGTTCGAAATAACTTCCGTCGCCGGTGTCTTCGCAAGAGATGACACACAATCGCAACCAAAGCTGCTCCTCTAATTCTGCGCTTGTGACGTACATTTCACGTGCAGCCAGTAGAGCATTCTCGAGCAGTCCGCGTCGGATTGACTTCTGGAGTACCGCAATAAGTTCATCCGCGGGGATACCGTGAAGGCTGGTCACGTGTGTCCAGGGGTCGGTTGAATGGTGATTTGGCATTCGTTCCTACTATCGAATCGGTGGGGTTATTGGTTGCCGCTATTTCACGGGCTTGGCGTCGGCAAGTAGCGAGGTGTCGAAGAGTGTGGCTGCGGTGATATTAATGCCGAGACTGCTGAGGGTCGCGATGTTTGCTTTTATCGCCGCATCGCTCATCGTCAACAGCCCGTGTTCTTTGACCTCGTCGGTTTCTACCAGGTCGAGGTAGGTTTTTGCCCCTAATTTCTGCTGCGCGAGATCAAGATTTTGATTTTTCCCGTAGTTACTAACCATCAGTGAGGCAGCGCTGTCGGTGTCGTCAAGTGCTGAACGCCAACCCCTGGCGGTCGCGGAGATCATTTTGACGACGGCAGCGCGTTTAGCTGTGTCAGCGAGGGTACTATCTGAGACGATAAATACATCAGAGAATACGTTGTATCCGTAATCGCTCAACGGGAAAGTCTTTGTCTTAACTCCCTGTGCTGCCAGCGTGATAGGCTGATTGTTGAGAAACGAGGTGAATGCATCACACTGTCCAGTGACCAGCGGTGACGGATCAAAGTTTGCTGGCACGAACTCAACTGAATTCGGGTCTATTTTATTGGCGGCAAGAACGGTCTTGAGGATATCTTGCCCGCTTGCCTGGATGCAGAGACGTTTCCCGACCATATCTTTCAGTGTGTTGACGGGGGCGGATGCGAGGGACATGATGCTCGTTGGGTTCTTCTGAAGGCTTGCGGCAACAATTTTGATGGGCGCTCCCTGGAGAATTGCCTTGGCAACGGTGTCTGTCGACCCCAGTCCGACGAGCGCCTTGCCGCTGACAACGAGCGGTTCAACGGTCACGCTGGGTCCACCCGGGATGATGGTGGTGTGCAATCCCTCGGCTTTGTAGTAACCCTTGTCAAGCGCGACGTACGGACCCATGTTTTCGACGTTGGCAATCCAGCCGAGTTGCATGGTTGTGTCGGTGAGGGAGTTGGACGAAGGGGTGTTACCTGTACATCCTGCCAACAGTGCCACGGCCGCGACGACGGAGGCAATACCGACCACGAAGGGGTTGGTGTTTCGCATATTGATTGTGTTGTGATTGAACATGGGATTCTCCAAATATGTGATGCAAAGAGTGTGAGAAATGTGACAGAAAATTGAACGTGCAATGGAGTGCTGACGTGCGGCAGAAGTAGAACGCACAATGAGTTTTGACACTGTGCAGAGGCTCTGGGTAACCGAATCCAGATGTCGGGCCGACAGAATGCAGTTGAGAAACCAAAGATTGCGGCTGGAAGCTGCCAAATACGGTTCGGCAATCACCACACATCTCGTTGGGTTGCCCCGGTGAAAGCTCGGTGACTTTACGTTGCGGCGCAACGACGACTCAGCACACGCCGTGCAGTCACCAATTTGCTAAACGGCACAGATAGAAGACGTTACGCCAAGCAGGTCAGAGGGCACGGTGTGCCTGAGACAATGACGTTCAGAGGAGCGCCGCGCGCATTAGAGCGACGCCACGTGCCGCCCAGCCACGCGTTAATCAACGTCATGCCTAACGAGGAGAGCACTGCGGACCGCCGTGATGCAGCCGAGAGCAGAAAAGCGGCGAAGTGAATGTGCCACCGCAAAGGATGCGTACCCCGCACTCATTCTGACTCCTTCGCCTTTAGCCCCGCTACCGCGTGCCAATGCTCGTGACAGCCTGCCCTGAGCGCCGACTCTACCTGGAAATCTGAGCAACCACAATTTTCGGGTATCAAACTTTACCGAGTTGTAACATTAGACGTGGATGCGGAAGCGGGACCACGCGGGATGCTGGGCTCAGTGTTGCGAGAACGCAGTTTCAGCCGCGGGGTGAATTCACTCGGTTGCTCGTGCCTCCGCTCGGCAGGCACGGCTTATTGGGAGTGCCACACTGTCCTCTACCGGCTCATCCACTCACCGAGAGACGCGACCAAGGCAGAGGAACGGCACTATTTCTTCTGCCGTGATTTTTGTTTGTTTGATTATCGAACTACGGTCGAAGGATGCTCGCCTGGTTGCTGTCCCGTGCCCGCACAAACGCAACGGGCCATCCCGAGCCGCGGGTAGAACCACAGCGCGGCCCACATCGCCTAGTGTCATTGTGTGACCACACCCGAGTCGCGAGGAGAGCCATGCTCGAACCACGTCATGCCCCACACCGATCTCACGGAGGTGATCAGTGACGCTGAGCGCTCGGCCTCGAGTGGGTGTTGTGGGCGCGGGAGCGATAGCCCACGCGCACGTTCCGGTGTGGTTGGCGCTTGGTGCGGAGGTTCGGGTTTATTCGAGAGGCGGCGGACACGCCTTCGCAAAACAATACGGGATTGAGGTTGTGACAGACGCCGCTGACATCTTCGAGTTCGCGGAGATCGTTGATATTCTCACCCCGACATCAACTCACGCCGAGATCGCTTTCGCGGCAATTGCGCGGGGCTGCCACGTTGTGTGTGAGAAGCCGTTGGCTCGCACCGTCGCAGAGGCAGAGGCTGTTGTGGCGGCCGCGGAGGAACGCGGCGTCCGGCTTTTTCCGGCGCATGTTGTGCGATATTTCCCGGAGTACGTTGCTGCTCGGGAGGCAATCCGAGCGAAGACCGTCGGAGACCTCGTCGCCTGTCGGTTTCTCCGACAGAGCGCTGCACCAACATCCGATTGGTTCTTTAGTGAGCAGATCAGCGGGGGCATCATTATGGATCAGATGATTCATGATCTCGATCAGGCGCTCTGGTTGGCAGGCCCCGCCACCAGCGTGTACGCCCGAGCAACGCCCGACCTGGCCATCCGTCGGATGGGCGTCGCCCACGTGAGCATTCGGCACGAATCAGGGGTATTGAGCCATGCGCAGGGGTTGTGGGGCGCATCCACTCTGCCCTTTGCGTACTCGTGTGATCTGTCGGGCACGGCGGGGGTTGTCCGGTTTGACTCGGCACGCACTGGTGCGAACCGCACAACATCCGGCACGGGTGGTGACCACTCGAACGGCATACCACGATCGCACGGGGTGCAAGCAGCATCCAACACGGGTGGTGACTACCTCCCTGTTCCCACCGCTGGCGAGAATCCCTTCACCCTGCAGATCACCGACTTTCTCACGTCGCTGCAGTTGGATGTCCCGGCGCGCGTGACACCAGACGACGGTGTGCGTGCGGTTGCCCTCGCGGTCGCAGCACGGGAATCACTCCTTGCCGGTCAGCCCGTGGTACTGGCGGTAACGGGGTCAGGAAGCGTTGCCGATATGGTCTAGTGTCTGCTGTTTTCGCGGCGCGGGGGGCGCACACTGGATGCTATTTCCACCGTTCGGGCAATATGAGCTGTTTTCGCGGCGCGGGGGCACACACGGTAGGAACACCTCGGACACACCAACTCTTCGAAACCGCGTACGCACCCCACCGGACGGCCAATGGCTCGGACGCTGATCCGGCACCTACCCCCTCAATCATTTGCCGGGAAAAACGCATCTGGTACGATGTATAGGCAGTGGAATACAGGCGGCTTTTGGTTACGCTGATGTTCGATGCTTGATGGGGAGGTAGGTTCGATATGTTTAGCCGAGCATCCGCCGATGAGCTACGGTCTCAACTTCGTGACGTGGAAGCCCAGCTTGAGGCGCACGCATACAATACGCCTGAAGCGATGTTGACGCGTGAAATTACTGAGAGATACCGCGATGAGGGTGAAGCGCGCATAGAAAAAGAGCTCGCTGACCGTGGGCTCCCCAGCCTTAAAGAGACCGGGAAGATCGTCGCACGAGGATTATGGTCATACGCCAAACTTGAAAAACGTAAGCGCAAATTACAACAAAAGATCGCCAGCATCGGCGGGTGATGTTCAGTGGCTTTCCCGCTCAACAAATACGGGCAGGAAAACCAGCAGCGTTGCCCCCTTCAGCTAATGAAGGGGGCAACGCTGCGTTCCGCGCCGCCCAGCGTAGCTGCTGTGAACTGAACCCCGTAAACACGCAGATTCAGATCCAGCTGTGTTTACCGCCCTGCGGGGTTGCCGATGTGTTCTAGCATCTGCTGTTTTCGCGGCGCGGGGGCAAACGAGGCATCCACCGCGTTGCGTGCGAGGGTGATGTGGTCGGCGGCGGTGAGGTTGAATGCCGTTGTGATCGCATCAAGGTTGTCGTCGAGGTATCCACCGAAATAGGCCGGGTCGTCGGAGTTGATGGTGACAACGAGGCCACCGTCGAGCATGTGTCGAAGCGGAACAGCGCCGACATTCGGCACCACCCGGAGCCGGACATTCGACAGTGGGCACACCGTGAGCGGGATCCGGTCAGCAATCAAGCGAGCAACAAGGGCCGGGTCTTCCAGCGAACGGATACCGTGGTCAATTCGTTCTGCCCCGAGTTCATCAAGGGCTTGCCAGACATACTCCGGCGGCCCCTCTTCACCGGCGTGCGCAACCCGGTGTAATCCCGCCGTTGCGGCACGCGCGAACACGCTGCGGAACAGGACGGGCGGGTAACCCACCTCCCTCGAGTCCAGTCCGAGGCCGAGTAACGGCACATCCGTGGCGAGCACGTCGTCGAGCATGCGCTCGGCGTCGGCGACCGGATGGTCTCGCAGCACACAGGCAATGATTCCACCGGACATCCCGAGGCGTTCTTCGGCCTCCACCACAGCACGGTGGATGCCCCGCAGCACCGCCCCTGCCGATACCCCACGCTGCGCGTGTGCTTGTGGATCGACAAACATTTCCGCGTGGCGGACCCCGCCGCGGTGTGCTCGCGTGAGATACGCGGTCGCGAGCCGGTAGAAATCGTTCTCGGCGCGCAGCACGATCATGTTTTTGTAGTACAGGTCAAGAAAACTCTGCAGATTGTGGAACCGGTACCGGTCGGCGAGGTCGGCTTCATCGCGGTAGGGAAGCGTGGTTCCCTGCGCAGACGCAAGTGCGAAGATCGTCGCAGGTTCCAGCGTGCCCTCAATGTGCAGGTGAAGCTCGCACCAGGGCAGGCCCTGCGAAGTGGTCACGCCCGCAATTCTACGTGCGAGGGCTGTGTTCTTGTGGTGCGAGTTTTGTGTCTGATCAGCGTGGGTTTCGTGCTCGATCAGCGTGCGCTCGTGTTCTTGTGGTCGAGTGTTGTGCTTGAGTGTTGTGTTGTGTTGTGTTGTGTTGTGTTGTGTTGGACAGGCTTGTGCA
>NAEP01000049.1 GCA_002529645.1 Candidatus Lumbricidiphila eiseniae
ACCGCGCAGTATACGGGTTACTGGGAAGCGTACGTGGCCGACACCTTCGATATTTCTGCCTGGCTAGATACCCTGAGAAGCCAACTACTCAGCGAAGGATATCGAGACGAAGGGCACCGCCCGGGCCAGAGCGTTGATCTTCAAACCCCTAGAAATAATCTGTTAGTCACGGCAGATAAGGACCACGACGATTCCGGACGTGCATGGATCGAGATTCGCGGCTTCTCCCGTTGCGCTCAGGATCTTCCCCCCACCACGCCCGCGAAAGTCCCGCCGATTACCCTCAGCCCGCCCCCGTTTACCGCCGGGTAGCATCCTGCACCTCACCAACCAGCTCCTCGATAATATCCTCAAGAAACAACACCCCGGTCACCCGCCCATCCTCAGCAAAAACCCGAGCAAGATGAGTGCCGTGACGCCGCATCAAGGCGAGGGCATCCTCTAGGTCGGTGCCCTCGAAAATAGAGACCAGCCGACGAATGCGCTTCGCGGGAATCGGGGTGTTGAACTCGTCATCATCAAGATCAATGACGTCTTTCAGGTGGACATAACCGTCGAGATCACCATCATCACCGCACACCGGATACCGCGAAAACCCATTGCGGGCGACAGCCCGCTCTACATCACTCGGCGAGGCATCCGACGGTAGCGACAATACCTGGCCACACGGCACCTGCACATCAACTACCCGCTTCGTCGTGAACTCGAACGCCGCCGACAGGGTGCCACTCGCATCATCAAGCACTCCCTCCCGCCGCGACCGCGTGACAATCGTCTGCACCTCGTCAAGCGTGAAGGTTGAGGTCGCCTCCCCCTTCGGTTCCACCCCACAGAGTCGAAGCACAGCATTCGCGATCGCGTTGAGCACAACCGTCAGTGGTCGAAAAAGTCGTGCCAAAAACACGAGCGGCGGCGCAAGCAAGCGCACAGCCCGCTCAGGCACCGAGAACGAAATATTCTTTGGCACCATCTCCCCGATAACAACGTGCAGGAACGACACCAGCACGAGGGCAACAATAAAGGAAACCACCGCAACGCTATCGGTCGAAAAACCCGTGAGATGCAGCGGTCCAGCGAGCAGATGCTTGATCGCCGGCTCCGAAACATTCAGGATGAGCAGCGAACACACCGTGATCCCCAGCTGACACATGGCGAGCATGAGGGTCGCGTGTTCCATCGCCCACAGGGCGGTCCGCGCACTGCGCTTCCCGGCCTCGGCCAACGGTTCAATCTGCGAACGACGGGCAGAGATGACAGCGAATTCCGCCGCGACAAAAAAAGCGTTGCCCACCAGCAACAGCACAAGCCATCCGATGCCAAAGACCTCGCTCATTGAGCGCCTCGGGATGCCCCGTGGTCGGTCTCACCCAGCGGAGTCAGCGACACAGCGCCACGACGGGTCGATACGGCAGGCGCGCCGACAGCACGCACACCGGAGGCACCCTCCCCAACACACACACCGGAGGCACCCTCCCCAACACACACACCAGACGCACCCTCCGCAACACGCACACCAGACGCACCCTCCGCAACACGCACACCGGACGCACCCTCAACCACCGCCGCGGGGTGCCTCGGCTCAAACCGCACGCGATCAATGCGCCGTCCGTCAAGCCGCTGCACACGCAGCGTCCCCTCAGCAAGCGGTACGTCATCGCCGACCATCGGCAATCGCCCCAGGTGCGCCATGATGAACCCGGCAACCGTCTCGTAATCGTCGTCTTCTGGAACCCGGATGCCCGTGCGCTCGAGCAGCTCATCAGGCCGCAGGATGCCCGGAAAACTCACCGCATCCCCCCGGCGCACAATACCCGCCCGGGTGCGATCATGCTCGTCAGCGACCTCGCCGACCAGCTCCTCCACGAGATCTTCCAGCGTGGCAACTCCCGCCGTGCCGCCATACTCGTCCATGACAATCGCCAACTGATAGCCGCGTCCGCGGAGTTCACCGAGCAGCGCATCGAGCTTGATCGTTTCTGGAACCCGAACCGCATCGGACTGCAGGGCTGAGGCGGGCACATCACCGCGACGTTCTCGAGGCACCGACACGGCCTGCTTCACGTGCACAATCCCCACAACATCATCGAGGTTCTTGTCGTACACGGGAAACCGGGAGTGGCCGGTCTGTCGAGCAAGTTCGATAATTGCCTCGGCCGAGTCGTGGCGCTGCACCGCGACCACCGCCAGTCGCGGTGTCATGATGCTCGAGGCATCCAGCGCCGCGAACCGCAGTGTTCGACCGAGCAGCGTCGCCGTGTCAGCTTCCAAGACCCCCGCGAGCGCCGAACGGCGCAGAAGCGACGACAGCTCATCGGCGGTACGCGCACCGGACAACTCTTCCTTTGGCTCCATCCCCAGAGCACGCAGGATGCCGTTGGCCGAGCCATTAAGCACGGTGATCGCCGGTCGAAACATCCACGTAAAGGCCGTCTGAAACGGCATCACGAATCGAGCCGTCGCCTGTGGCAGTGCAAGCGCAAAATTTTTCGGCACAAGCTCCCCGAGGATCATCGAGATGAGGGTCGCGATCGTCATCGCGATGATCGGTGCGACGACACCGACCACCGGGCGGGACATCCCGATCGCTGCACACGGGCCGGACAACAGTGACGACAGAGCCGGTTCCATCGTGAAACCTACTAAGAGGGTTGTCAGTGTGATACCCAGTTGCGCACTCGAGAGGTGCGTTGAGGTGATCTTCAGCGCGGCAATCGTGAGGCCCAAGCGGGGAATGCCACGCTCGCGTTGCGCTTCCAACTCGGCTCGATCGAGAGTGACCAGGGCAAACTCTCCGGCGACGAATATGCCGGTTCCCAGCGAGAGCAGCAACCCGGCAGCGAAAAGGATCCACTCACTCATGAGGCGCTCAGGGGCGGATCAGCACTACCTGGTGAAGTCGCAGACGGCGGGTCATCCATGAGGGTCTCAGTATATCGACCTCACCTCGCGACATCACCGGCGCACACCACCCACACCGCGACTGCCCGCCGGGTTCACGACGAACGTGAACCGGTTCTACAACAAGCACAGACAAGACCCAGCCGCATCAACCAGTCCAGCTGCGGCATCACCAGCTGACAGGCAGCGCTTTGCCCTCCTCATAACCAGCCGCCGACTGCACACCGACCATCGCCCGCTCCCGGAACTCCGCCAGAGTGCGCGCGCCAGCGTACGTGAGTGAACTGCGCACACCCGACACGATGAGATCCAGCAGATCTTCCACCGAGGGCCGGAGCGGGTCGAGGTAAATCCGGGACGACGAAATTCCCTCCGCATACAGTTCTTTCTTCGCCCGCTCGTAGGCGGAGAGCCGCGCAAACCGCTCCCGCACCGCCTTCGTCGAGGCCATGCCCCAGCTCTCTTTATAGAGCCGACCAGACTCATCCCGCTGAAGATCACCGGGCGACTCCACGGTGCCCGCGAACCAGGAACCCACCATCACAGCGGATGCCCCGGCCGCGAGCGCGAGCGCGACATCCCGCGGGTACCTCACACCACCGTCTGCCCACACGCTCGCACCGACCTCCCGCGCAGCAGCAGCCGTGTCGAGCACCGCGGAGAACTGCGGTCGTCCGACTGCCGTCATCATTCGGGTCGTACACATGGCGCCGGGACCAACCCCGACCTTCACGATGTTCGCACCCGCCGCAACAAGGTCGGCAACGCCCTCCGCGGTGACAACATTGCCGGCGACGAGCGGAACACCGAGTCCCAACTCCCGCACCGTGCGAAGAGCACGCAGCATTCCCCCCTGGTGTCCGTGTGCGGTGTCCAGCACGAGCACATCAATTCCCGCCGCCACCAGGGCGCGTGCTTTGGCCGCGACATCCCCGTTGATGCCGAGCGCCGCAGCGACCCGCAACCGGCCCGAAGCATCGAGCGAGGGGGTGTACACCGTGCCGCGCAGCGCGCTGCGGACGCTGAGGGTTCCCACCACCCGACCGTGCCGGAGCACGGGTGCAACATCGGTGCTCGCGTCGGTGAGCAGATCGAAGGCGCGACGCGAACTCACGACATCCTCCGCGTCAAGCGAGGGGGACACGGCACGCACAAGGTCACCGAGGCGAGCGGCGGGAAGCGCGTTTGCGAGCAGTTCGGCCGCGAGGCATCCCGAATACTCACCCGACTCGGTCGTGATGATGATCGAGTGCCCACTAACCGGCGGCACCCGGCGCAGCGCATCAGCGACGGACTCATCGGCGGTGAGGGTGATCGCGGTGTCACACGTCGTCGGCTGGTCTTTCACCCAGCTAATGGCCGCAGCCAGTTCCTGCAAGCCCAGGTCTTGCGGCAACACACCCAGGCCGCCTCGTCGAGCCAGGGTCGCCGCGAGTCGCGGCCCCGTCACCGACGTCATATTGGCCGAAATAATCGGGATGGCCGCGCCGCTGCCGTCATCCGTCGCAAGCGACACATCGAACCGGCTCGCAATGTCCGAGCGTCGCGGCACGAGAAAAACATCGGAGTACGTGAGATCGTGCGCGGGCCGCCGACCGGTAAATTCCATATGCACAACGCTACCTGCTGCCCCCTCGATACCCAGCACCTGCCACTCCCTCGACGCTCATCGACAAGGTCGTGAGACTGTCACCGCGCTGACCGAACCTAACCGCCAGACCCCGAAGCTTAGAGCGAAATCTTTCCCTAATGCTTCATCTCAATGCTCTATCGGGTCTAGGCTGTTATGGGTTAACCGAGGTGGTGGGTCCAGCCAGGCCGTCGAGTTGACCGTGTGACGTGCACGAACGAGGAGAGTGGGCAAGGCTGTGTCGAGCCAACTGACGGGGTCGGGGGCCGACGGCGCGTCGGCTGAGTTCGGAGCCAATGAGTGGCTCGTTGACGAGATGTTCGAGAGGTTCCTGCAGGACCCGGACTCGGTCGATCTCACCTGGCGGCCGGTGCTCGAGCGATATCGACAGACCCAGCATCAACTCAGCGGCGATGCCGGTGCCGCCCACGCAGCAGTTGCACCGCACACGGGCGCAGCGCCACACACCTCCACAGCACCACACACGGGCACAACACCACACACGGGCACAGCACCCTCCGCGGCACCAAGCCCGGGCCCGCGGAACCCCACAGCATCACAGGCCCCCACAAACCCGGGTGACCCGGCGGCATCCACCACTCGTGAAGCTCGCACCACCTCCACTGCGCCGCGCCAACCGGTGCCCGCCGACCTGCCGAAAAATCGCACCCCCACCGACCCGAACGATCAGAGCAAAGACGACATCACCCCCCTCCGCGGCATGCCTAAAACGCTCGCTGCCAATATGGATCAGAGCCTGTCGGTGCCGACCGCAACGAGTGTGCGCACCATCCCGGCAAAGCTGCTCATTGACAACCGGATCGTCATCAACAATCACCTCGAGCGCACCCGGGGTGGCAAGGTTTCTTTCACCCACTTCATCGGGTGGGCGCTTATTCAGGCGCTCAAGATGTTCCCCAGCCAAAACGTCTTCTACACCGAGGTTGACGGCAAACCCAGTATTGTCAAGCCCGCCCACATTGGTCTGGGCATTGCGATTGATGTCCCCAAGCCGGATGGCACGCGTGCCCTGCTGGTACCCGCCGTCAAACGCGCCGAAACGATGACCTTCACCGAATTTGTTGCCGCCTACGAGGATCTCGTTCAGCGTGCCCGTGCAAACAAGCTCACCGCGGACGACTTCCAGGGTGCGACCGTGTCACTCACAAACCCGGGCGGAATCGGCACAGAACACTCGATTCCGCGCCTCATGCGCGGGCAGGGATGCATCATCGGTGCGGGCGCATTGGAATACCCCGCCGAGTTTCAGGGTTCGTCAGAGCGCACACTGGCCGGCCTTGCGATCGGCAAGACGATCACTCTGACCTCCACCTACGATCACCGGGTCATCCAGGGTGCCGGATCGGGCGCGTTCTTGAAGATCGTGCACGAGCTGCTCATCGGTCAACACGGATTCTATGAGCAGCTATTCGCAGCACTGCGGTTGCCCTATGAGCCCATTCACTGGGCACCCGATATCTCGGTGGATATCGCCACCGCGGTCGACAAGACCGCTCGCGTGCAAGAGCTCATTGATGCGTTTCGAGTGCGCGGCCACCTCATGGCAGACATCGACCCCCTGGAATACGTGCAACGGTCGCACCCTGACCTCGACATCGCCAGTCACGGTCTCACCTTCTGGGATCTCGATCGTGAGTTTGTCACCGGCGGCCTCAGCGGCACCCGGACGGCACTGCTGCGGGACATCCTGGGCATCTTGCGTGACTCGTACTGCCGCACGATCGGTGTCGAGTACATGCACATTCAAGACCCGGTGCAGCGAAAGTGGCTGCAGTCCGCGCTCGAGCGCAAGTACGAGAAACCCACGCACGACGAACAAATGCGAATCCTCAGCAAGCTCAATGAGGCGGAGGCATTCGAGACCTTCTTACAGACCAAATACGTCGGACAGAAGCGATTCAGTCTGGAGGGTGGCGAATCTGTTATCGCGCTGCTCGACGAAATCCTGCAGGGATCGGCAAAAGTTGGCCTCGACGAGGTGTGCATCGGGATGGCCCACCGTGGACGCCTCAATGTGCTGACCAACATTGCCGGAAAAACATACGGTCAGGTGTTCCGCGAGTTCGAAGGAAAAGCAAACACCAAGGGCTTCTCCGGGTCGGGGGATGTCAAGTACCACCTCGGCACGGTGGGCACCTTCACCGCGGACGACGGTCAGCAGATCCCCGTGACACTCGCGGCAAACCCCTCGCACCTCGAAGCGGTTGACGGTGTGCTCGAAGGCATCGTGCGGGCAAAACAAGACCGCAAGCCAATCGGCACCTTCCTGACACTGCCGATCCTCATCCACGGCGACGCCGCGATGGCAGGCCAGGGCGTTGTTGTTGAGACACTGCAGATGTCACAGCTGCGGGGTTACCGCACCGGCGGAACCATCCACATCGTCGTCAATAATCAGGTTGGTTTCACGACCGTGCCGCGTGATGCGCGCACCTCAACCTATTCAACGGATGTCGCGAAGTCCATCCAGGCCCCAATTTTTCACGTCAACGGCGACGATCCAGAAGCTGTGGTCCGGGTTGCGGAACTCGCATTCTGCTACCGCCAAGAGTTTAAACGTGACGTTGTTATTGACCTTGTTTGTTACCGTCGGCGCGGCCACAACGAGGGCGATGACCCCTCAATGACACAACCACTCATGTACAACCTCATTGAGGCCAAACGCTCGGTTCGCAAGCTCTACACCGAGGCACTCGTCGGTCGGGGTGATATCACCGAAGAGGAATATGAGGCCGCGCACCGCGACTTCCAAGACCGGCTGGAGCGGGCGTTTGCAGAAACCCACGCGGTTCAGACAGGTGCCATCTCGGTCGTGGGGGTCACCGAAAAGGCCGACGATACCGCCGAGGAGTCACTGGCTAAAACCGAACCGGTCACGGCTGTCTCCCTGGATGTCGTGCACGCAATCGGTGACGCCTACAACAACAAACCCGCTGGCTTCTCGGTGCACCCGAAACTTGGCCAACTGCTTGCAAAGCGCCTCGACATGAGCCGCAATGGCAAAATCGACTGGGGTTTTGGGGAACTCATTGCCCTCGGGTCGCTCCTGCTCGAAGGAACTCCCGTGCGCTTCGCGGGTCAGGATGCCCGGCGCGGCACGTTCGTGCAACGGCACGCGGTTCTTCACGACCGTGTCAACGGGCAAGAGTGGCTGCCGCTGGTCAACCTCAGCGAAAACCAGGCTCAGTTCTGGATCTACGACTCTTTACTCTCCGAATTCGCCGCAATGGGCTTCGAGTATGGCTACTCGGTAGAGCGCACCGACGCCCTTGTGCTGTGGGAGGCACAGTTCGGTGACTTCGCAAACGGTGCCCAAACCATCATCGATGAGTTCATTTCGTCTGCGGAACAGAAGTGGGGTCAGCGTTCGAGTCTTGTCCTGCTGTTGCCACACGGCTACGAGGGCCAGGGACCTGACCACTCCAGTGCCCGCATCGAACGGTACCTGCAGTTGTGTGCGGAGAACAATATGACGGTCGCACGCCCCTCGACACCGGCATCCTATTTCCACCTGCTTCGTCGCCAAGCCTACGCTCGACCACAGCGCCCGCTGGTGGTGTTCACACCGAAAGCGATGCTGCGGCTGCGTGGCGCAACAAGCGAGGTGACAGACTTCACCTCGGGGGGCTTCGAGCCGGTCATTGACGATCCTCGAATCACTGACCGTGCCGCGGTTAAACGCGTCGTGCTCCTCTCGGGAAAGCTCTACTACGACATCATCGCGGAGCTTGACAAGACCCCCAACCCCCACATCGCGGTCGTGCGGCTGGAGCAGCTCTACCCGCTACCGGTTGAGGAGTTGAAAACGATTCTGCAGAACTACCCCAACGCCGAATTCATCTGGGCACAGGAAGAGCCCGAAAACCAGGGCGCCTGGCCCTATTTCGTCATTGAGACGAGCAAGTTTGGTAGTGCGGCGGCAGGGGTTATCTCTCGCCCCGCCTCGGCATCGCCGGCTGCAGGGTCAGCAAAGCGTCACGCCGTAGAACAGGCCGACATTGTGGCGCGGGTGCTCACGCTCTCCTAAGACCGCACGATCACGCTCAACACCGGCATCATCGCATTCAACACCGGTGAAGGCCGCGCCCTGCTGCGCCTGAGGCGGCGGCTACGCCGAGGCAGAATCCTGAGCCGTGTCGGTGCATCGCAGGTGCGCGAGCACCCGCGCCTTGAGCTCGTCCGGCGCGTTTTCGCCACAGGCCCGCTTGACGGCTGCGGTCAGCATCTGCCCCACGCGTAACTCTTCCGAACAGTGTGTGCACTCACACAGGTGGGCACGAATCTCCTCGGCCTCGACCTCACACAGCTCGCGGCGGAGGTACTCTTCGAGCGCCGCCAGAGCCTTCTTGCAGTCGCATCCGGTCATTCTTCCTTACCTCCGGTCTTACCTCCGGTTTTTGCGAGGGATGCCTCGGCACCCGCGTAGCCCCGCTCGCGCCCGTACTCGGCAAGCAAGCGGCGCAGAGCACTCCGGCCCCGGTGCAGTCGACTCATGACCGTCCCGACGGGGGTGCCCATGAGTTCGGCAATCTCCTGGTAGCTGAATCCCTCAACGTCTGCGAAGTACACGACCATTCGGAAATCTTCCGGCAGCGTCTGCAGAGCATCCTTCACCGCGCTCGCGGGCATGTGGTCAATCGCCTCGGCCTCGGCCGACCGGGAACTCATCGCGGTTGTCGACTCGGCACCGATGAGCTGCCAGTCTTCCAGCTCATCAATGGCACGCTGCAATGGCTCGCGCTGCTTCTTGCGATACGTGTTAATGAAGGAATTTGTCAGAATACGGTACAACCACGCCTTGAGATTCGTCCCCTGTGTGAACTGCCCAAAGGCGGCGTAGGCGCGCAAGTACGTGTCCTGCACAAGATCCTGCGCATCGGCCGGATTCCGAGTCATCCGGAGTGCGGCCGCATAGAGCTGGTCAAGGTAGCCGAGGGCCTGCTCCTCGAAGAGCCGGGTGTGTCCGGCGAGGGAGGGTGGCTGTCTGGCGAGCGCAGAATTGTTCACATCACGTCCACAGTCGCGGTGGGCTCATCGACAACCATCTTAGGCCGCAACACGCCGCTGCCACCCGATCGGCACCCCGCCGGGTCACCGCTCGCGACTGACGAGGCGGAAGGGAATCTCCGACTGCTCATGACACCATGCCACCCTCCCTGCACCGCCGACATCACACCCGGTTTATGCACGCACCACGGGAAAGCGGGCCGACTCTTCTCACACATCTGTGCTTCCCACAACCTGAGTTTCTCACTCGTACACCCTCTCCCACACCGCACTTCTCAACTACTCTGGAACAACCCATGTTGACGACAAAATATTCCGAACCCGAATTCGATCCGTACGGTGATTCGCGCGAGACCACGACCCCCACGGGATGGCCCGCGCCCTGCGCCCGGGAACCTCTCACCGCATCCCTGCGCCTTCCGGGATCGAAGTCGCTCACCAACCGCGAGCTTGTCCTCTCCGCTCTCGCGGACGGCCCCTCGGTTTTACGCGCGCCGCTCTGGTCGCGCGACAGTGAGCTCATGATCGAGGCACTGCGCACCCTCGGGGTTATCTGTGAGCGCCTGCCCGGCTCCGGCGGATTCGGGGACGACCTGCGAGTGATTCCCGCCACCGAACTCACCGGATCCACCACCATCGAGTGCGGCCTCGCCGGCACCGTCATGCGATTTCTTCCCCCGGTCGCTGCCCTCGCACTGGGACCCACCGCGTTTGACGGTGACCCCGCCGCCCGCCGCCGCCCGATGGCTCCCATCCTGCAGGCGCTGCGCACGGTCGGTGCCGATATCGCCGATGACGGGCGCGGCCACCTCCCCTTCACCGTGCACGGTCGCGGCACGCTCCCCGGCGGAGCGGTCCAGATGGATGCCTCCAGCTCCAGCCAGTTCGTCTCCGGCATGCTGCTCTCGGCTCCCCGGTTCGAGAACGGCATTGATCTCCACCACACCGGTGAGCGTCTCCCGAGCATCCCGCACATCGATATGACCATCACAGCGCTGACCGCACGCGGCGTTGAGGTGACCAGTCCCGAGCCGGGACACTGGCAAGTGAGCCCCGGACCTATCGGTGCTGCACAGATCGACATTGAGCCCGACCTCTCCAATGCTGCACCGTTCCTCATTGCCGCGGTGCTCGTCGGTGGCTCGGTCACAATTGCGGGATGGCCCGCCACCACGATCCAGGTCGGTGCCCAATTGGCGACAATCCTGCCCCGGTTCGGGGCAACGGTCACCCGAACCGGTGACGAGATCACCGTCACCGGGCCTGCGGCGGGGGCGAGCGGACGAGGCATCCGGGCCGTTGATCTTGACCTGTCCGAGGCGGGCGAACTGGTGCCAAACCTCGTTGCCCTCGCCGCGTTTGCCGACGGAGCGTCGACGATCACCGGCATCGGTCATATCCGACACCATGAAACCGACCGGCTTGCGGCGCTCACAACCGAGGTGAACAGGCTCGGCGGGCGCATCACTGAACTCGACGACGGCCTCCACATCGAACCCGCGCCACTGACAGACGGCGGATGGCGCAGTTACGCCGATCATCGGATGGCAACAACCGGGGCGCTCCTGGGTCTTGTCGTGCCGGGCATCATCGTGGACGATATCGCCTGCACGTCGAAAACACTGCCGCAGTTCACCCGGTTGTGGGAGCGGATTCTCGCGTGAGCTCGTGGCGGGGTGGTAGTAGCGACACCGATGACGGCGACTTCGACGAGTCGCGAATTCGAATTCGCCCGCATCCGCGCGGCACCCGCCCCCGCACAAAAACGCGCCCGGAGCACTCGGACGCAACCGTCGGCACGGTGCTGGCCGTTGATCGCGGTCGGTACACCGTCCTCATTGGCGAGAACAGCACCGACGAGCGCACCCTCACCGCGACCCGAGCGAGCGAGCTGCGGCACGGCTCACTCGTCACCGGCGACCGTGTTGACCTCGTGGGCGACACCACCGGCGGAGAGGGCACACTCGCGCGGATTGTCCGCGTGGCACCACGGCGCACGGTTTTGCGACGCAGTGCTGACGATACCGATGCGATCGAACGGATCATTGTCGCCAATGCTGACCAGTTGCTCATCGTCGTCGCCGCTCGCGATCCCGAGCCGCGCGTGCGGCTCATTGACCGCTATCTCGTTGCGGCCTACGACGCGGGCATCCACCCCCTGCTCGCCATGACCAAGATCGACCTCGCCGACCCCACCCGGTTTCTTGCAAACTTCGCGGGGCTCGATCTCACGGTGTTTTGCTCGGGCACCGACACGAGACCGCTGGCCGACATCAGAGCACACCTCGTGGGGCACACGACGGTGTGCGTGGGACACTCCGGGGTCGGCAAGTCAACCCTCGTTAACGCGCTCGTACCCGGCGCGGACCGGGCAACCGGGCACGTCAATGCGACGACCGGACGGGGACGGCACACCTCCTCATCGACAGTGTCGCTCCGGGTGCAGGATGCCTCGCACTCACCAAGCACCGGGTGGATTATTGATACCCCCGGCGTGCGCTCATTCGGGCTCGGGCACGTCAACCCCCGTAACATCCTCGGCGCGTTCCCTGACCTTGCGGTGGTTGCCGAGGAGTGTCCGCGGGGCTGCACACACCTGCCCAGTGCACCGGATTGTCTGCTTAACGAGTCGCTCAGCGCGGGCACTCTCGGTGCACACGGTCAGGGCCGACTCGATTCACTGCAACGGTTGCTCACGACCTTCAGTTCCTAATTCACGACCTTCAGCACCCACTTCATAGTCTTCAGCACCTAAAAACTGTGCACGCACGGACCGTGTCACCAGCAGTCCGATCACCGTCACCGCGGGAATAAGCAGCACCCACCCGATATCCGGCCGAGCAAAAGCCCCCTGCATCGCACCAACCGCAACGGAGATCTGCAGTATTTGCCAAACAATCGCGGATGGCCGTGACCACGGTGCCCCCCGAAAGGCGGCCACCGTCATCGCAATGAGCCATACTGCGCCAATAAGAACTGTCACAATGAGAGCAACCGCGGTCGCCAGTGATGACGCACCCCCGATGACCAGATCCAGCAACAACCACCCCGCTACGAAGACACTCGCACCCGATTCCAGCACAAGGATGCCTCGGACAAACCATCCGCCGATTTTGCCTCTGAGAGAAAACCCGGCACCGGAAGCAGGGTCAGAGCTTACAGATTCCAGATAATTTGCCGACATACCAACCTTCACCTATTGCTTCAGACCCTGCACTGTGGGAACATTTACCCGGTCGAATCTACGCTCACAGGGACGTGAGCGGGTCGCCAACGATCCTAACTTCCCTGGGTTCGGCCATCCACTCGCGTCTAGATGAGATGCCGTGGGGCGTGCGGATGTGCGCGTAAAAACAACGCAAGGAGCAAACTCAATGGATTGGCGCGACAAAGCCGCATGCCTTACGGCTGACCCGGAACTCTTTTTTCCGGTTGGCAACACTGGTCCTGCCGTGGATCAAATTGAAAAGGCTAAGGCGGTCTGTGCGCGTTGCTCGGTGACAGAAATTTGTCTGCAGTACGCCCTGGAGACCGGCCAAGACTCGGGGGTCTGGGGTGGCCTCTCTGAAGACGAACGTCGTGCCCTCAAACGGCGCGCGGCGCGGGCGCGGCGGGCAGGTTAGGTTTCGCTCCGAACGGCTGGCCTCCGGGTTCCGGCGAGCAGGCTCCCGAAGCCGGGCGAGTTCGCGACTACCCGGTAATCCACCGCAACGGCACGCTGATCGTGACCTCGGTCCCGTAGCCGGTGACGGTGTGCCAGTCGATCGTGCCTCCGAGTTCCCCCTGCACGAGGGTGCGCACGATCTGCGTTCCCAGTCCCGATCCCACTTTGCCCTCGGGCATCCCAGAACCGGAGTCCCGCACCAGGACGCTGAGGGTGCTCGGCGTCCGATCCGCGATAATCTCCACCACCCCCTCCTGCCCCACGAGACCGTGCTCGACCGCGTTCGTCACCAACTCTGTGAGCGCGAGCGCGAGCGGCGTCGCATACTCACTCGGCAGAACCCCGAATGAGCCGGAGCGCTTGGGGTGCACCGTTGTATTGTGTGCCGACGCCACCTCCGTGACAAGCAGCAACGCCCGATCAAACACGTCATCGAAGTCGACGGTTTGGCTCAACCCCTCCGAC
Source organism: Candidatus Lumbricidiphila eiseniae (assembly GCA_002529645.1). Lineage (GTDB taxonomy): Bacteria > Actinomycetota > Actinomycetes > Actinomycetales > Microbacteriaceae > Agromyces > Agromyces eiseniae. The sequence continues at coordinate 13,686 of NAEP01000049.1, forward strand.
AGCGTGTCATGGACCACGGCAATCGCCCCCACTCGGCGCATTGCCTGCGTGAGGGCATCCCGTGCTTCGGTGGAGTGCGTGCGACGCGCCTGAATTCGCAAGAGTGATGCGACGGTTTGCAGATTGTTTTTGACCCGATGGTGGATTTCCCGGATCGTCGCATCCTTGGTGATGAGTTCCTGTTCCTGGTGCCGCAGTTCCGTGACATCGCGCGTGAGCACGATCGCCCCGGTCCGTTCACCACGAAGTCGAATCGGGATGGCTCGCAGCGTGACGGTGACCCCCCGAGCTTCTACATCGGTGCGCCACGGTGCGCGCCCCGTCACCACGACGGGAAGCATTTCGTCAACGACCGCGTTCCCTGCAATAATCGCCGTGGTCACCTCGGCGAGTGATTCCCCTTCCAGTTCACCGTCAAAACCCATACGGTAGAACGCCGAGAGCGCATTGGGGCTCGCGAACGATGAAACACCCTCGATATCCAATCGAACGAGGCCATCGGACGCGCGCGGTGCCCCGCGCCGCGGGCCGCTCGGGGCGGACAGGTCCGGGAAATCGCCGGAGGAAATCATCTCAAACAGTTCGGCAGCGCACTCGTTGAATGTCAGTTCCTGCCGACTGGGATTGCGGTGCGCACCCAGGTTGGTGTGCCGAGTGAGCACCGCGACCGGTTCTGGGTCAGTCTCAGCGCGAGCGGCGGCGAGCTTTCGAAGCACCGGAACCGCGCGCACGCGCGTCGGCATCTCCTCGTACCAGTCCAGCGAGGTGGAATCCACAATCTCGGATGTCTCGAACGCGCGCGATGCCAGCTCCAGCCACTGGGGCTTGATCGACTGTCCGACAATATCTCGATAAAACAGCGTCGCCGCACTCGACGGTCGGGAGTGCGCAACCGCCACAAACGAATCATCCGCCGCGGGAACCCAGAGAATAATATCCGCGAAGGCCAGATCGGCAAGAAGCTGCAGATCTCCGACAAGCAACTGCAGCCAATCGACGGTGGCCTGGCTGCTGCGGCCCTGCGCGAGAACAAGATCACCAAGGGTCGACACCGTACCAGCGTAGTGCCGCGGTGGGCGCAACACGGGACTGAAGATGACTCCACACTGCGCGATCTGTCACGGCCGATCCCTAGCTGCGTGGGAAGACCGAGCCGCGAAGAACTTCGCCTCCCACCGGGTCACAGTCCAACCCTCAGCGTACGAGAAGACTGAGCGCATAGTCACGGATGGCTCGACGCAGCGCCGAACGCGGTGCCACCACCCGCAACGGTGCAGCGGCGGCGAGCGCGGCATCCGTTGCACTCGCGTCGTTCGGCAGTCGGTACACAGAACGGCCGCCAATACCCCGGAGTGCCGTTCGCAGGTGTTCCTGCGGACGACGCCCGAGCACTCGTGGGCGCACCCGGTTCACGAACACATCAATACTGGTCGGTGCCGCGAGCATCCGCAGTGCTGCCGCCCCCTCACGCACACGCTCCAGCCCGACCGGGTCAGCTGCGCCAACCACGACGATTCGATCGGCGGCTGCGAGGCACCGACGCGCGAGAACGCCACGCGAATCAAGGCCTGTGTTCCCGATGGCGAGCGCAGACCCGACGTCCACGACAAGACAATCGGCATCGGCTCGTGCGCCCGCAAGCACTGCCCCCACCGCCGCGGTATCGATGCGGCCTCCGGTGTGGGTGGTGCCCGACAGCACGACCAGCGACCCGCCGGGGGAAGGAAACTCCTGGGTGAGGGTGCGCCATGTCGCGACATCCAACGCTGTCTCGCGGAGCGGCACTTGAGTTTCACCGGTCCCACCAGCGGGTGCCGAGGGCGAGGCATCCAGAGTGCCGCGCGTCATCGTAACCAGTTGGATAGCCCGCCGATATGCCTCGGCAAATCCGCCGTAATCAACCGCTAACCCCAACACCCGCGCGATCGTGCCGTTCCCGTCCGGATCCGCCTCCACCAGAGCAACCCGTTGCCCCGCGGCAGCCAGTTCAGCGGCAAGGTTAATGGCAACTGTTGTGCGCCCCGGGGCACCCGGTGGCCCCCAGACGACGAGGCATCCCGTCGACCCGACAAGCGGTATCGCTCGCGGTAACGAAACCGGCTGCAAGCGCGCCGCCAGCGCCACCCACTCCGACTCCGACAGGGGATCCGGCTCGGCACCGGTTGAACGCCACCGCGTCGATTGGCGCAGGGCCACCTCCACAACCTCCCGCAACCCCAGGGATGCCGCGTGCTCGGCACCCGTTGCGCTCGTGACGAGCCCCACCGTGCGGATGCCTCGATCATCGCACTCCGCCAGCACGGCGGCGTTGAGCGCACCACGCTCTGACCGCACGACCACTACCTCGGGAGCAACAAGATCGAGATTCTCCCGAACCGCTGTCTCGTCTGCCACCACGGCACACACCGTGTGCCCTCGTTCCCGTGCCACACGCGCAAGCGAAACCATCAGTTCGTCATCGGGCGCAAACATCAGTCGAGTCACGAGGTTCCCTCCGTCGGTGGTGGCTCCTTGTCGGTGATTGGTGTTGCACCGGCACCCACCCCCGGGATTCCCTCCATCGGTAGCAACCCCGCCCTGCCGCGTGCCGCCACTAACCATCTCAAGCCGGGCCGATGCTGGCAACTGTCCCTTTCAATCAATCGGCACGTCATGCGGGAAGACCCGGAACAGGGTCAGCGTGCCTATTTTCATCGTTGACCAATATTCTTTGGGGTTCTTATGGTTCGAATCATGGGGAATACAAATGCCGCAGAGCACTATCACAGTTACCGCACGCCGCGTCCACCGGCGCCACACCTGTCCGTCGTTGAGCCACCGCGCTCGCCCGCGCGGATCACTCCGACCACCCGAGGAACCACGGATGCGGGAACGACACCGCACCCGCGCGCGCGGGTCGCTCAACACTCACGACCCGATACCTCCACGGTCGCCCCCGCAACCGATACACGCTGGTCAGGCACGAGATCGGCAAGCGGGAATTCGACAACGAGCACGACCGCAGAGAATGTGCGATCACTCGAGGAGTATTTCGCACGACAACGCACCCGGTCCGCAGACCTCCCGGATCCCGAACCAGTCGTGCGCTACCTGGCCCACTGTGCGGTTGAAGTGCTGCTTGGTGCTCGAGATCTTGATCAACTGGCACGGTGGGTAACCGGCCAGGTCTATCAGCAACTACACACACGCGTTGCACTCGCAGCACGAGCGCGTGCGGCAAAGGGCATCAGCCCACGGCGTCCGACGCTGAATCTGGGCACGGTCATGGTCAGTTCACCGAGTGACGGAATCATTGAGGCAACGGTCATCGTGCACCAACATCACGGTCGCGTTCGGGCTGTCGCAATCCGGCTCGAGGGTTTTGACTGTCGTTGGCGGGCAAGCGCTGTCTGCGTCATGTAACACTTGCCCACGGACGTGACCCGACGACCAGACATGAGAACCTCCGTGATCGTAAAGGTGCATGAGGTATTTCCACTAAGCCCGGAGACCCTCCTCCGCCAGGAACAGCACCACGTGTGGGCTGGAGAGGTCTCTACTAAGCCGGAGGCCCTCTCCTTCCGCAATCCCGCTGCTGCCACCAACCTCATGGCCGGGTACAGCTAGGCTCCGCTTCCCTCTGTCGTTAGGGAGTGTCTTTTGACGTGTTCGGTCGCTGCGACCCAAGGGATGTTTACCCCCCTCGGGAAGTGTCGGGTGGCCGAGAAACTCGAACTCAGAGCCATCCGTGTGACCCCTCACTCCCAGGAAACCCTAGGGGAAGGAGCATGATCTCTCATCCTCCTCACAGGTAAATTGTACCTTCTCAAATATAGAGTGCCCTTGTATAGGGATTACCTGTACCTGTTATCCGTATCTGTGTTGTGTGGTGCGAGGAAGTGGTTTGTTGTGAGGCGTGTGTTGCTGTCTCCTGTTGTGGTGGGCTTGCGCGAGCACGTGTCGCGTGAGGGGCGTGAGAAAAGCCCGCCTGGATGGTGCTTCTCCGGGGCAGTGAAAAACCTGGGAGACAGCTCAGAGCCGTTGCTGATCACGGTGTCTTTCACGGATGAACACACAACGCTTACTGATCTCACGCAGACAACAACTCAGATGAGAACCAAAACCCAGGCGAGATCAGGTGCTGAAAAGTCGTGCGACACCACACCCACCATGAGGTGTGTGCTGACAGGAGCAAGAAAAAGAGCAAAACAACCCGGTGCGACCACGAGCCTTTGCAGATTGAGTGTGCACAAAGACAGGAGCACGTGCTCATGAGGACACCAACAAGAAACCGTGGTGTGGGGATAGTTATCGCCACGATTGCAACAGCAGTGTTGACAACAATCGGAATAGCACCAACGAACGCACACACCACCGCTGCTGCACTCGGCCAGAACAGCATGAGCGTACCGGGAGCCCTATCCTCACGTCTGAGCGATAACGACACCGTCATCAACACCATCACCGTCGGCACGAACCCGTGGGGGGTGGCGGTGACACCGGACGGGAGCACCGTATACGTCACCAGCTACAGTTCGGATTCGGTCTCGGTGATTGATACGGCCACCGGAACAGTCACCAAAACCATCACCGTCGGCACGAACCCGGGTGGGGTGGCGGTGACACCCGACGGGAGCACCGTATACGTCACCAACTACGGTTCGGGTTCGGGTTCGGTGTCGGTGATTGATACGGCTACCGGAACAGTCACCAAAACCATCACCGTCGGCACGTCCCCGGGTGGGGTGGCGGTGACACCCGATGGGAGCACCGTATACGTCACCAACGTCGGGTCGGGTTCGGTGTCGAGGATTGATACGGCCACCGGAACAGTCACCAAAACCATCACCGTCGGCACGACCCCGATCGGGGTGGCGATTACACCCGATGGGAGCACCGTATACGTCACCAACGTCGGGTCAAGTTCGGTGTCGGTGATTGATACAGCCACCGGAACAGTCACCAAAACCGTTATCGTCGGCACGAGCCCGTACGGGGTGGCGATTACACCGGACGGGAGCACCGTATACGTCACCAACTACAGTTCAGGTTCGGTGTCGGGGATTGACACGGCCACCGGAACAGTCACCCAAACCATTACCGTCGGTTCGGGGCCGTACGGGGTCGCGGTGACACCGGACGGGAGCGCGGCATACGTCACCCACAACGCGCTGTCGGGCTCGGTGTGGAGGATTAACACGGCCACCGGAACAGTCACCCAAACCATCACCGTCGGTTCGGAGCCGTACGGGGTGACGATCGCACCGGATGGGAACGCGGCATACGTCATCAACCAGGGATCGGGTTCAGTGTCGGTAATTGGGGCGCCGCGACCGACACCAACACCGACACCAACACCAACACCAACACCAACACCAACACCAACACCAACACCAACACCAACACCAACACCAACACCGTCGCAGAGTGCCGCGATTACCCCAGCATCCACATCCACAACCGCGAACACAAGCACAAGCACAAACACGACAACCTCCGCGGTGGGTACCGCGAACGCAACTGTCGCCTCGCAGGCAGCAGCTACTACCCCAGCCCCCACGACCTCGAACCCGAGTGCAGCAGTGGGCTCTGCAGTACCTGCTGCAGTGAACGCCGCAACGAACAGCAACCCCGCACCTGTGGCATACAAGCTTGCGGACAGCGGTGTCAATCCGGTGATTCCGCTCGGAGCTGCGACAATATTCCTGGTCGCAGGACTCACACTGCTACTGCACCGCCGTCACACCCAATGCGACGCTAAACCTGCTCGGGTAAACACCCCGAACTAGAGAGTAATAAGTGCCCAGTTGCCATGTCCAGGGACGTCGTGTCGGGAACCGACCGCCGACTCGCTGACAGGCAAAACCTCCCGTGCAATGGAACGACCCAACAACCGGATCACACAATCGGGAAGTCCTCGTGTCTCACGCTGAAATGGGTATGATCACCACTGTAGGCAGCACTAGGGCACCGTGGAGCCGGTAGCCACAGTAGCCCCCATTCTTGGAGCTTGGTGTTCCTCCGGCCGCATCCCGTCGGGACGGGGCCAGCGCGGAGCAAGCCCGGCCGATTACTCGGTGCACGGTGACCACTGCACCGATTCAGAGGGAGGCGACCCGATATCGATCCGCAATTGCGGCCTTCGCCGCGAGATGTCCCGCCATTCCATGAACACCCGGGCCCGGTGCGGTAGATGCAGAGCACAGATAGACCCCGAGCAGCGGCGTACGCCACGGCGATGCCCCTAATCGAGGCCGTGCCACGATCTGGCGAAGAGTGTTGGCACCGCCATTAATATCGCCGCCGACATAGCTCAGATTGTAGTGCGAATACTGTTCCGCTGAGGTGTGATGGATGCCACGAATCAAGTCCCTAAAGCCCGGGGCATGGGCCTCAATGGTCCTAACGATAACGTCCGTCTGGTCTCTAGCCGAACCAGACGGAACATGGGTGTATGCCCACACCGTGTGTTTGCCAGCGGGTGCGCGGGACGGGTCGAAAACGGTCGGTTGCGAGAGAAGAATGAACGGGTTGTCAGGATATCGGCCAGCGATGACCTCGCGCTCCGAGTGCACAATTTCTGCAGCGCTGCCACCGAAATGCACGGTTCCCGCTTGGGCGATAGACGGATCAGACCACGGCACTGCCCCATCAAGTGTTATGTCCACCTTTGCGACACCAGGGCCATAGCGGAAGCGACGATAAGCCCGCGTCACACGGGCATCCAGCTGAGAACTTGCCATGTCAGCAAAAGACCGTGGCGTGACATCCAACAACACGATTGGTGAATCTGCTGTATCCCGAATGTCCGTGACCGTTTGCCCGGTTTCAAACACAACACCGAGGCTGCGCAGTTCGATAATCAGAGCGGACGCGATCGACTGAGAGCCACCCACCACAACGGGCCAGCCGTCGGCATGGGCTGCAACACCAAGCGTCACACCGATCAAGGATGACGCTAGCGCAGTGGGGTTTTGGCAAGAATGTGCTGCCAATCCTGCCATCAGCCCGGCCGCACGTTCATCCGAGAACCATCCGCGACCGCCTCGGACCAGTCCCGCACGCACACCAACAGCAACGAGCCGGAGGTAGTCTCGCGGAGCAGCAGCCAGCGGGGCATTCAGGGTGGCCCGGAATACGTGCGCACTGTCGCGAACCAGAGGTTCAAACAGGAAGCGCCAACGCCCCCCGTCACGACCAAGACCTGCCGCGGTACGTTCAAGATCTCGCCACGCCAACCCGCTCTCGCCGGGGCGAATGAGGTGAGCGTAGGAAAGTTCGGGTGTCCGAAATTCCACGCGAGACGACAGATTTACCTCGCGAAAAAACGGTGAGGCCAGTGCCATGGGGTGCACCGCCGCGCACACGTCGTGTAGGAACCCGCTCTCAACAAGTTCCGCGGACCGCAACCCGCCACCAAGCTGGTCACTGGCCTCAACGATCCGGACACTCAACCCCGCCCGGGCTGCAGTTACCGCCGCCGCAAGCCCGTTCGGACCCGATCCGACGACGGTAACATCAACCACAGGCTAGGAAGACTCTGGCGGGGGTGCCGCGCGGCCGCTCCCGGCCAACACACCTCCGGCCCTGCCATCAGCACCGGATGCCCCGCCCCCGGGGGAGCGCGATACGGATTTTTGCCCGGTCCTACGCCAGGCTGCTACGACAGCCGCGCCCATCCCCGCCCAGGTGATATCCCGAATAAAGATCGCATCAAAAGCCAACATGGAGACAGAAAACCAGGGCAAACCCATCAATACAGCAATGACGACGTGGAATCCAAAGATTGTCACGAGCGCAAGGATGCGGGTGCCACGGCGAAGCAACATCAGCGGGAAAGCAACCTGCACGAGAACGGTTCCAATCGTGCCAAGTGCCACCATCGGACCCCACGCAGTCACGATGTCCGTGAGTACCGGCCACGTTCCAAATTGACGCGTATGGATGGGGGCGTAGATCGCCGTTCCATTCTGCCAGGGCAAACCACCAGCTTTAAAGAGTCCACCCGATGCGTAAACCATGCACAGTTGTGCACCAATGATGACGATGGCAAAGTTGTGGAAGATATTCGTAACCCACGTCGGAAGAACCGGCTGGAAACGCCATAACTTGCGGAGAAAATTATCGTTAGGGTTCTCGACAAACCGGCGTCGCCGCCACGCATCCACTGACCACACCTGTGCTGGAGCGGTAAAGAACATGGAGATCATGGCCATGCGGCTGAGGTTATCGCTCTGATCCTGGACGTACAGGTCCATGTTGACCATGCCAACCCACAACACGAATAGCGGGAACATGACCAAACGGGATCGATACCCGATTCCGAACAGGATGGAACAGACGATGAGAGAGACGAAAACCAAGGTCACCGCGGTCGAGTTATGTGCTGCACCGGTGACAAGGCTAAACGGCCAAATTGTTGCAAAGGAACTCGCCGGGAACTGGATTTGACCTGACCATGCGACGCCGGGGCCGAAGGTGTAATTCCGAGTACTCCAGTTGGATAACGCAGTTCCTATAAACATGATCGCTATCAACATTCGGGCAACAGCTAGTCCATACACCGCGCGCTTCGCACCGACGATCCAGTCTTCACCCTTTTGATAGGTCATCGAGGACCCAGCTCTGATTGTCGCTAGTGTCTCCCGAGTAAGGCTGCCCAACGTCCGAGCGGCCCGGCCAATAAAGTGCGGACTCTTGCCCGGTGCGGAGTCAACAGATCGCACGGTGGCGGTGGCGGGTTTCTTGGTCATTTGGTCTGACCTGACTTGTTAAAGGCCCACACAAACGTGTCGGCAAAATCGGACTGAGACTGCTCCGGCATCACTATGGTTCCCCGCCAACCGGTAATCACCGGCTGATATGGCTCGGGCTTGGCGTTCGGATCATCGCGTTTATCGAACGGGATGACATTTTGGCGCCCGACGTCGTACTGCACCTTGGTCACGGTGACATCTTTGCCACCCCAAAGCGCCAAGGAGACCTGAGTCGCGTACGCATCGGTGTATCGTTCCTGCACGATATAGTCGGTGGCTGTCGCAGAGGATTGGCCGCCCATCTTGTCATACAAATCCCCAAGCCACACATCACCGGTAAAAAAATCCTGACCGGTAAATTTTTTCTGCTCATCAGTAAGTGCGCCGTAGGCACCAAACAGTAGGGAAGCTTGATGTATCGCCAGATTCGCGCCTCGCGGCGGAAACAGATTGTACTCCGCCATCGCGAACTCTGCCAGCGTCGCATCTACCCACTTAGTGATCTGCTCGTTGCCGGAAGCGTCTTTCACCGTTGCTCGAACCCGGAATATGTAGTTGCCGTTGATCGGCTCGGGAGCAAACACGCTCCAACTCTGACCGAACCATGGAATCATGTAGCTTGTGAGCAGTCCCTTGGCCGGAATGATGTCTCGAAGCGGGGTGACGGGGCTGATCCACAGAAACGACGCAAATATGTGCCAGGCTGTAAAAAGAGCGACCGTGACGAAGGTCATTTGAACAAGTGGCTCGCGCCTGGTTTTCTTTGCAACGACAGGTGCAGTCATCTTCCTCTGCTCTCACCTACGGTTTGATCTAAACAGCTTACGACCGAATCCTCATAATATGCCGAGTTACATCGGAATTCAAATCACTCTCTGCGCCACACTACCGCCTACGCTCCTGAGCACGGCGCTCAGCCCGGTTCGCGGGTGGAGGCCCGTCGGTTCGTTGACCAAATGCACCGCGTGACTGAGGCTGACCCGACCGAGCCTGCCCGACCTGCCCCGCACCCGCCGTCAGCCCCGCAGCCTCCGCATCACGCTGTTGTGCACGGCGAGTCGCCGCCTGCTGCACCTGCCCGCGCTCATTGCGCACCTCCACACCACCGGTATCACTCGGCGCCGTGTAGCTCAGCTTCTCGTCGGAGGTATCATCGCGAGTCAGTCCGCGTGCCTGGATGATCGTGCCGCCCTCACCCTGCGGCGTGATTTCCACCTCTAGGTTGAAGAGGAACCCGATTGTCTCCTCACGGATTGACCCCATCATCTGCTGGAACATCGCAAAACCCTCACGCTGATACTCCACGAGCGGATCGCGCTGCGCCATCGCACGCAGTCCGATACCGTCTTTCAGGTAGTCCATCTCGTAGAGATGATCACGCCACCGCCGATCTATAACCGACAGCACGACCCGGCGCTCTAGTTCACGCATCGCCGGGCTGCCCAGCTCATCCTCCCGACGCTGATAGGCAAGCCGGGCGTCAGAAATGAGCTCCCGGCGCATGAAATCGTGATCAACCCGCCCCTTTGCACCGGCTTCGGCAACGAGCTCGTCGATAGTGATCCCAACCGGGTACAGCGTCTTCAGTTCGGTCCAGAGGGCATCAAAGTCCCACTCCTCGGGACTCCCTTCAGCGGTACGAGCATTCAATAGCTCATCAATGACATTTTCCAAGAACCTCTGGGTGCGCTCATGCAGATCATCACCCTCGAGAATGTGGCGGCGGTCACCGTAAATCGCTTCCCGCTGGCGATTGAGCACGTCATCATACTTGAGCACGTTCTTGCGGATCTCGGCATTGCGCGACTCAACCTGCGACTGCGCCGAACGGATGGCCCGTGACACCACCTTTGACTCAATTGCAACATCATCGGGCACACCCCGGGCCATGAGCCCCTCTGCCGCGCCCGCGTTGAACAACCGCATGAGGTCGTCGGTCAGGGACAGATAGAACCGGCTTTCACCCGGGTCACCCTGGCGTCCGGAACGTCCGCGCAACTGGTTATCGATCCGCCGCGACTCGTGTCGCTCTGTTCCCAGCACGTAGAGCCCACCCGCAGCCACGACCTTCTCGGCTTCACCAGCGACCTCTTCCTGCACTGCTGCAAAAACAGCCTCCCACTGCGCCTCGTACTCGTCGGGGGTGTCCACCGGCGAGAAACCCTTCTCGTGCATGCGCTGCACCGCGATGAACTCGGCGTTGCCACCGAGCATAACGTCGGTACCACGGCCCGCCATGTTCGTCGCAACCGTCACCGACCCCAGGCGTCCGGCCTGCGCCACAATCGCGGCCTCACGCGCATGGTTTTTCGCGTTGAGAACCTCGTGTCGTATCCCCTTTTTCGCGAGCAGCCGCGACAGGTATTCACTCTTCTCGACGCTTGTTGTCCCGACCAGCACCGGTTGCCCCTTCTCGTGCCGTTCGACAATGTCAGTGACTACCTGGGCAAACTTTGTCTCCTCGTTCTTGTACACAAGGTCAGGACGGTCTTGCCGAATCATCGGCTTATTTGTCGGGATCGCAACGACCCCCAGCTTGTAGGTCGACATGAACTCAGCCGCCTCGGTTTCGGCGGTGCCGGTCATCCCGGACAGTTTTTTGTACAGGCGGAAGTAGTTCTGTAGCGTGACCGTGGCAAGCGTCTGATTTTCGGCCTTCACCTGGACGCCTTCCTTTGCTTCGATCGCCTGGTGAATGCCCTCGTTGTATCGACGACCCGCGAGGATACGCCCTGTGTGCTCGTCGACAATGAGCACCTCGCCGTTCATCACAACATAATCTTTGTCACGCTTGAACAGGGCGTTCGCCTTCAACGAATTATTGAGGAAGGAGATGAGTGGCGTGTTCGCTGACTCGTACAGGTTGTCGATCCCGAGGTAGTCCTCCACCTTCGTGATTCCCGATTCCAGCACCCCCACCGTGCGCTTTTTCTCGTCAACCTCGTAGTCCTCCCCCGCCACAAGCCTGTTGGAAAGCCGTGCGAACTCGCCGAACCACCGGTTTGCCTCACCCGACGAGGGCCCGGAAATGATGAGCGGAGTGCGCGCCTCATCAATAAGGATCGAGTCAACCTCGTCTACGATCGCAAAATTGTGCCCACGCTGCACCATGTCGCCCACCTGCCAGGCCATATTGTCGCGCAGATAGTCAAACCCAAACTCGTTGTTCGTACCGTAGGTAATATCGGCCTCGTATTGCTCTCGCCGCTCGCTAGGCTCTTGCCCGGCCACGATGCATCCTGTCGTCATGCCCAGCGCACGATAGACCCGGCCCATCAACTCCGACTGGTAGCTCGCGAGGAAGTCATTGACCGTAACAATATGAACACCACGACTGGTCAGTGCGTTGAGGTACGCGGCCGTTGTCGCGACAAGGGTCTTACCCTCACCGGTCTTCATCTCAGCGATATTGCCGAGATGAAGCGCCGCGCCACCCATCAACTGCACATCAAAGTGCCGCAGTCCCAGCGTGCGACGGGATGCCTCCCGCACCGCGGCAAACGCCTCCGGCAGGAGGTCATCGAGCGACTCACCGTTACCGTACCGCTCACGCAGCTCAACCGTCTCGTGCTTGAGTTCCTCATCGCTCAAGCCTTGGAACCCGTCTTCAAGCGCATTCACCGCGCTCGCGTACTGTTCGAGTTTCCGCAGCGTGCGGCCTTCGCCGACACGGAGGACTCTTTCTAGAATTGAAGCCACAAATGTTCTCCCGTTGAGTAGGCGCACACGACCGGTGCACACGCCACCGACCGTGAAGAGTGTAAGCACACCCCAACAGGCCACAGCGCAGCGGACACCATAGCTATGCTACTGCGCACGCGGTCGAACGACTTCCGGCAGCGCTGACCCCCGCAACATCCCGGGCGAAAACACTCACAACTCTGCTCACCAACCTCAACCGGACGCGACAGGATCAGGTCACATCAACCCCCGGGCTGAATCTAGCGCCGCACCCCGAGCCGAGGCAATCGGGGAACGGTGACCGCACTGCCCGCAGTCACCGGCACAATCTCGGTCTGCGTCGCCGAGATCCGACCCTCGCCGACAGAGGCCTGCAGCACGAGTTCGATCGGCACCTGCCGTTTTACGACGGCAAGCGCGATGGGACCGAGTTCGTGGTGGTACCCGCTCGTCGTGATCCGCCCAACCTCAATCAGATCGACCGGCTCCCCGGGTTCAGGTTCGGGGCGCTGACGTGGGGCAACCAGCTCGGCACCGGCCGACGGCAACACACTGTCACTACCGTCTAGGTGCAGCATGACAAGCCGACGCGGCGGGCGACCCAGGTTCAGCACCTTCGCCACAGTTTCCTGCCCGCGATAGCAGCCCTTCGTGAGATTAACCGCCGTGCGCAGCAGATCGAGCTCGTGCGGGAGGGTTCGATCATCAACCTCGGTCACCAACCGCGGTCGCCACGCGGCAATTCGAAGCGCGTTAACGGCAAGCGCACCGGCCGGGTGGAGAGCGCCGGATGCGACGACCGCCGCCGCACGGTCACGGTCGTCGCGCGGAATAATCCGCTCCACCCACCGCCAGGATGCCCCGGGGTACGGCTCTGCCGTCGCATACTGGTGCCCCCCGCTCGGTGGGGTCGCCCAGGCATCGATCCAGTCCAGCCCCGTGCCGTGCGGTGTGTGAGCGGAGCTCGCGACATCCAGAACTGAGGTGTCCGTGGCACCGAGCACCGTGAACTCTTCGGAGCGATCACGCACCTCCACCCGCAGCGCGAACCGCATGCGCTGAAGCCACCCGAGCAGCGTTTCTCGTTCTGTGCCCTCGATGAGTAACCAGCACGTGTCGCCGTCGTCAATCACCCGAACCAGGTGTTCCAGGTGTCCATTCGGATCGAGAAACAGCGCCTCAGAACTAACCCCCGGTGCAAGATTTTCAAGGGCCTGACTCGTTATGGAGTTCAGCCAACTCAGTCGATCTGCCCCTGACACCGAGAGCACACCGCGGTGCGACAGGTCAACAAGCGCGGTCCCTGCGATCAACCACCGCTGCTCTGCGAACGGGTCCCCGTAGTGGGCAGGGGTGCCAGCGTCTGGCCCGGTTGCGGCAACGGCACCGGCCAAAGCCAGGAACGGGGTGGTCACCTGCGCACCCCGGCACACAAAGCTGGATGGTTCGGGGCCGAGTCATCCGGATCTGTGGCACTCACCCGTGTCGCAATCATTCGGTAACTCAGCGCTGCCCTCTGAAAAGTCTCACGACAACAACACCGGAGATCCAGGCGATCGAGAGGCTCGCCAGAGCGAGCAGACCAACGAAAAGCAGTTCGAGGGCAACCAGCTGCGACATGCAGCAAGTCTATCGCCCCGGCACTGACAGTGGCGCGACCATGCGTCCGGGGAATCGGAACCGCGCCGTACTATCGCCCCGGCACTGACAGTGGCGCGCTCGCAGCCTAGAGCCTCGCCACCGGTGCATCGCTATCTCCCCAGCACTGACAGTGGTGCGGTCGCGCCCGCCCTGTTGACCCGGATTCCCGGCTATCGCCCCAGCACTGGCAGCAGTACGAGCGCCGCCGTCACCGCGATAACGACAGCACCGCAAATACTCGCACTCACTCGCCCAATGTACCCACGTGGCTCGTGGAGCAACATTTGAGAAAAGAGGGAGACAATGGTCGCACCGGCAAGCACAAGCGACAGCGCCGCGAACGAGGCATCCGTGTCGTGCTGACGCCACCAACCCAGATACCGACCGAACACGATAACACCGGAGCCGATAAGCGTGAGCACCCACACCACACCGATGCCCCAGGCCGCGCGACGAGCACTGCGGGTAACCTGCATGACCTGCTCCTTACTTTTCGACGCCCTCGCTTGGTCGAACGTCCCGTAACATTGACCGCACTTTACTATGGAGGATGCTACGTGGCACAGCTGCTCATCCTGACCCCGGACCCGGAAGATGAGGCACTACCCGCGCTCGGACTTCTGGGCCACCGGGTGACGGCTATTCCTGCCTCCCCGGAGCAACTCGTTCGTGCGCCCGACTCCGACCTTATGCTGCTTGACGCGCGCAGCAATCTCGCGGGCTCAAAGGCGCTCTGCCAAATTCTGCACACCGCCAGGCTCGGCATTCCGCTGATAGTCGTCACGACCGAGGGGGGACTGGCCGCCGTGACACCAGACTGGGGTGTCGACGATGTCGTGGTAAACACCGCGGGACCGGCCGAGGTGGATGCCCGAGTACGACTCGCGATCGGTCGGTTCGAAACGGTGAAACCCACAGCACACATTCTCGCCGCCGGTGTTGTCATTGATGAGGCAAGTTACTCCGCGCGCGTGCACGGAAGGGCGCTCGATCTCACGTACAAGGAGTTCGAGTTGCTGCGCTTCCTGGCGAGCCATCCGACCCGAGTTTTCACCCGGGAGCAATTACTCAGCGAAGTGTGGGGTTACGACTACTTCGGTGGCACGCGGACGGTGGATGTGCATGTCCGCCGACTTCGCGCGAAACTCGGCGATTTTGAGGGCGTCATTGGAACCGTGCGAAACGTCGGGTATCGGTTTAATATCAGCGACGACGAAGAACTGTCGGTCATCGCCCGTTAACCTTCGTGCGCGATACCCGACCCCGGCACATGGAATGATGACCCTGATGGCAAAACAAGATGCTGCAGTCCGTGGCCCAACCCGGCGAATGGGATGATGAAGAAATGAACGCTGAGAGTCCTCTGAGGGCGATTCATGTTGGCAGTGACCACCTGTCCAGTGACCTCGACGACGATTTCGATCCGTTCGACTTCGACGGGGATGTCGAATTGCCCGCCGATCGCTACCTTGATCGGGAACTGAGCTGGCTCGCGTTCAACCAGCGTGTTCTCGAACTCGCCGAAGATTCGAGCCTTCCGGTGCTGGAACGCTGCAACTTTCTCGCGATCTTCGCGGCAAACCTCGACGAGTTTTTTATGGTCCGCGTCGCGGGCCTGAAACGGCGAATTGTCACCGGGCTTGCGGTTCCCACCAACGTCGGCACTGCGCCACAGATCGCACTGGACGCCATCCTCGACAGGGCACAGGAGCTACAGGAGCGGCACGCGCGGGCATATCACACGCTCGCGACACCGGCCCTGGAGGCATCCGGTATTTACACTGTGACGTGGACTGCGCTCAGCGAGAGCGAACGCGGTCGCCTGAAGGAGTACTTCTCCAACCAGATATTCCCGGTGCTCACGCCACTGGCCGTTGATCCGGCGCATCCGTTTCCCTACATTTCTGGTCTGTCGCTCAATCTCTCGGTCAGGGTGCGCAACAGCCGTTCTGGCCGACAAGAGTTCGCCCGTGTCAAGATGCCGCCGATGCTGCCACGATTTGTCCCCGTTGTCTCCGACACACCGACCGCGGTGCTGCGCTTTGTCACCCTGGAAGACCTCATCGCAAATCACCTCGACCACCTCTTTCCCGGGATGGACATTGTTGATCATCACGCGTTCCGAGTAACCCGCAATGAAGACGTTGTGATTGAGGAGGATGAGACCGAGAACCTCATCATGGCGCTCGAGAAAGAACTGCTCCGGCGACGCTTCGGTCCGCCCATTCGGCTGGAAATCACCGAAGATATGGACGAGGTAACCCTCGGCCTGCTCGTGCGAGAACTCGGTGTGACATCCAAAGAGGTATACCGTTTGCCGGCTCCCCTCGACCTCGGCGGCCTCTTTGACCTCAGCCGAGTGAATCGCCCCGACCTCCGCTTTCCAACGCACGTGCCAACCACAGCGAGTGCGTTACAACCGACCAAGACCACCCGCAGTTCCAACATCTTCGAGGCGATATCTCGGCACGATATCCTCCTGCACCACCCCTATGAATCGTTCGCGACGAGCGTGCAATCCTTCCTGGAACAGGCCGCCGCCGACCCCGGTGTGCTCGCTATCAAACAAACGCTCTACCGCACCTCGGGCGACAGCCCCATTGTCACCGCACTCATTGACGCAGCACAGGCGGGCAAGCAGGTGCTCGCGCTTGTCGAAATCAAGGCACGCTTTGACGAACAGGCAAACATCAGCTGGGCCAAGAAGCTCGAGAAAGCGGGCGTGCACGTCGTGTACGGACTCGTCGGGTTGAAAACCCACTGCAAACTGGCTCTGGTCATTCGCCAAGAAAAGGGTGTGCTACGCCACTACAGTCACATTGGCACCGGCAACTACAATCCCAAGACAAGCCGCGTGTACGAGGATCTGGGCCTGCTCACCGCCGATGATCAGGTCGGCAAAGACCTCACCCGACTCTTCAATGAACTGTCGGGGTACGCAATCGAGAAGAAATTCAAACGGCTCCTCGTCGCGCCGCTACACCTGCGCAAAGGGTTGCTCAAACTCATCGCGGCCGAGGCCCGCAACGCCGAACAGGGCCTGCCCTCGGGCATCCGTATCAAACTCAATTCGCTCGTTGACGAGGCCGTCATTGATGCCCTGTATCGGGCATCAATGGCGGGGGTTCCGGTGGATGTCTGGGTGCGCGGGATTTGCAGTCTACGCCCGGGTATCCCGGGGCTCAGCGAGAATATTCGGGTCCGCTCCATTCTTGGCCGGTATCTCGAGCACTCGCGAATTTTCTTGTTCCTCGGCGGTGGCACCCCACAGGTCTACATCGGATCAGCGGACATGATGCATCGCAACCTCGATCGCCGAGTGGAGGCGCTCGTGCGTCTCACGCATCCCGATCACCTGGCCGATATCGACGACCTGTTTTCACGCGGGATGTCCGACACCACAAGTTCGTGGTGGTTGAACGCCTCGGGTGAATGGACTCGCCACCACCTTGATGACGCAGACCACCCGCTCGAAGACCTACAGAATAGTCTTATGGCTGAAATTTCCAGGCGTCCCCGCAGAGGAAAACGGCGGTGAGCACAGCAATCTACGCGGCCGGTGCCGTGTGTTGGCGCCGCATTGACGGCCGCATTCACGTCCTCGTCATCCACCGCACTGCTTACGGCGATGTCACTATTCCCAAGGGAAAAGTTGACCCGGGCGAAACGCTCCCGCAGACTGCCGTCCGTGAAATCCTGGAAGAAACCGGGCTCGATGTGGCGCTCGGGGTGCCGCTCGGGATCTCCCGCTATAACCTGCCCAATGGCCGCGAGAAAATCGTCCACTACTGGGCGGCAGAGGTGACCGAGCCGGCCCTGCAGCGCTCGCAGTTCAAGCCGAACGCGGAGGTCGCTGCACTCGAGTGGGTGACCATCAAGCGTGCGCGCAGCTACCTCAGTTATCCACCGGATGTCGAGATCCTTGATGCCTTTGCCCGACTCGTTGACCAGGCGGTGACCTCGACTTTTGCACTCATTTTGCTGCGACACGCAAAGGCAATTGGGCGCGGTGCTTGGCAGGGCACGGACGCTGGGCGGCCGCTCACCGATCGCGGTGTTCTGCAGGCAGCGGCACTGGTGCCGACGGTACGGGCCTGGCGACCCGCCCGCATCGTCACAAGTTCGGCCGTCCGCTGCGTCACGACGGTCGCGCCGCTTGCAGCAGCAACCGGGATTGAACCCAAACGTGACGAGGGCATTAGTCAGGATGCCTGGGAGGGTGCAACAGCCGAGGTGCGACGGGTTGTTGGCAAGCGGATTCGCGCGACAAAATCGGCGGTGCTCTGCAGCCACGGGCCCGTCTTACCGGATATTTTGCGCGAGATTGCACTCGCGACAAGCACACCGATTGGGTCCTATGTCTCAGATGCGGCGGCCCTGGATACAGGTGCGTTCAGCGTCATTCACGTGTCGCGAAACCATCCGGGGTCGGGCATGATCGCGATTGAAACGTACGGGTCACAGGCCTGACCACGAGCAGACCGAGGTTGCCTGACCCCAAAATGAAAACATCACCCGACTCTCGGCCTGACCGCGAGCGCGCTGAAGTTACGTCATCTGCGGCGTCTTCGTATACCGAGCGCGTGGCCTGACCGCGAGCGCGCTGAAGTTACTCCCCGTGCAGTGATCTTCAAGGCTGCCGCGGATCTTCAAGGCTGCCGCGTTCGTGTTCGAGGAGTGATCCCGAGGTTGCTCGCCGCGCAGTGACCTTCACAAAGAGTTACGTGGGGTAGCTCGGCAGCACGGCGCTGTCGTCGCCCAGGCCCGATCCACGAACGCAATCGCTTGCGTCCATCTGCCCTGCAGTGTTCACGCTCACCGCACTGGATGGCGCACTCCTCCCACACACGGTGAGCAGATGCTATGCCCAGGATTTCACCGACCTCATTCCGCGACTCCTCCCACACACGGTGAGCAGATGACTGGGGCATCCCCATGTTGGACGAAGCGGGGCTAGTGCCAGCCACCGCGCACCAACCATGGTCATACGGCGATCGGAATCTACTGGGTTCGGCACCCCGTGGAGAGGGAGATGACCCACGGTTTTTACACGGTTGTCCGGTTCGGGTCCGATAACGCACCCGTGACACACAGAGGGTGCCCGGCCTGAGTCATCTCGACACGAAAGAGGCACCGGTGAGCAACGGTTCACAGCACATGAGGAGGTTCTGTTGAAGACGACGCTTCGCGAGAAACTGCGTTCTCTCTGGCGTCTCGGAGCACCCGAGGCGCGTCATGTCGGCTCGATGCGATATCGAGATCGCGCTAGGGTGACCGTCGCGATGATCGGTGTCGCCTCGGTTGCGGCAACGGGGGGCCTTGCCATGACCAATATTTCTGCCCAGGCTGCCGATCTTGCGTATGGCTTTGAGTCGGTACATGGTCGCCTTGGCACTGTCTGGGTGAACGGCATTCCGGTCGCCTGTATTGACCCGTTCGGTGGGCATTCGAGTCGGGTGCCCAGCAATCTCACCCCGTCGTTTAGCAACGCGGGCATGAGCGATCAGAACGCTGCCGGGCTCAACATGGTGATGTCAACTTTTGCCCGGACACCCGACAACGTGACCGGTGCCGCCGTGGTGCTCAGTGCATGGACCCTCAAGGATGCCATTATTTCCCACGCCCGAAACACCGGGTACCGAGGCAATAACGCACGTGCGGCTGCCGAGTGGTTCTCCGCACGCGCGGGTAGATTCGCGCGCGCCGTGATGGCGAAGTATGACGAGATCATGGCTGCCGTTGCAGACGTGGTTGTGGCCTCACCCGATGGTAATGGCGGACGATTGACCTTCAACATTGACCGCACAAACAACTACCTTGGCACGCTGACGGTCCACAACCTCAGTCCAGTAGATGCGGTTGGGACGCTCTCTCTCACCAATGGAATCTTCACCGCTACCGGTTCTGCGACCATCTCGGGCGTCACAAACGGAACGGTCTTGAACGTGAGGGCCATTCCACCAAACGATGCTGTCGATTACAAGATCAGCGTCGTCGGTGATTTTACCGGTACCGGCAACGGGTGGAGGCCGCAGATCGCGGTGTTCGACAACCCCGCGCAGACAATGGCCGGTCCTGGGCCGGAAACGGTTGCGACCTTCCGCCTGTCCGGCGAAGATTCAGCCTCACGGAGCACGATCTTCCGTCCGATCCTGCAAACCACAGTCCCATCGGCGTATCTCAAGCGTGGCGACACCTTCAAGGACACCCTGCGCTTCAGCACCGTGGCTGATACCAGCGGGCTCAACAATCCGTGGCCCCAACGGATGAACGGGTATCTTGAGGTCACCGCGGTGTGCACTGTCTACGGTAACTACAGTCGACGACCCCTCGAGTCTGATGATGCTCCGCCCGGGTCACCCGTGGCCGGTCGTTTCACCGTGACCACGACCGCGAGTGCCGGACCGAGTATTGACTATGTCGGTGAGACCAACGAGAAGATGCCAGAATCTGGCTTCTACACTGCCCAGTGTGCGATTGTGGCGGACACCCAGCCGATGTCCACGCGGCGATTCATCCCGACCGACTATTCCTACCGGGATCGCATCGGACAAGACGCAGAGACATCGGTCGTGCCGATGGAACTTGAGGTCAGTACCCGACTGAGTATCACCGAGATTGGCATCGGCGAGAGCCTCACAGACACCGTGACCACCAAGCTAATCAACGGCCCCTGGCTCCGCGACGCACACGGCAACCGCTACTCGATCCCGTTCAGGTACACCGGTTACCTCACCCCCGAGGAGGACGGGAAACCGAGACAAGCGGCAAGCCCGCCACCAACCGCGCAGGCCGTGCTGACCGGCACCTTTACGATCAACAGCCCAGACCCGGTCTCCTATCAACTCACCGCACCGATGCGCGGAGGGTGGCTCTCGGTGGTTGTGTGTATCACACCCGCGGATCTGCCAGCCGAGTTGGTGGGTATCGTGGTGCCCGGCTGTGACAACTACGGTGTGCCCGCCGAGACGGTGCACATCATTGCCCCGCACATCACAACACAGGCCACCCGGCTCGCCACAACCCACGACCCGCTCAACGACACCGCGACCATCAACGGCCGCATCCCGACTAATACCGTACTCGAGTTTGAGCTGTTCAAGAGAGTGGAGGCCGGAGACGCCAAACTCGATGAAAACGGCAGGCCAAGAAATCAGCTGTGGACCCAGAGTGAGATCGATGCGCTCGGCGACCAGGCATACTGCGCCATCGACAACCGCGTTACCAAGACCGAACGAGTCGCCGTCAAGCCCGGAATAAATGACAGGGCCACGTACGACTCACCCCGGGTGTTCGTCACGAGGAACAGTGTCTACTGGTGGGTGGAAAGCCTCATACACCTCAACCCGGACACCGGTGAGGAAAGGGCGATCCACCGTGGTACGTGCGGGCTGCCGAACGAAACGACCACGGTCAACGATCCGAAGGTCACGACGAGGGCCGTTCCCGACATCGAACTGGGCAACCTTGCTCATGACACCGCGATCGTCGTCGGCCCCATTCCGGGGGAATCCTCAGGAATCCGCACCCAGCTCACCTTCGAGGCGTTCGAAAAGAAGAGCGAACAACCCGTCTGCACCCCGGACAACCGAGTTGCCAATCTCACCGACCCGATCATCGTGACGAAGGAGGGAAAGTACGCCTCCGCTGATGTTGCCTTCACACGACCCGGCGGCTACTGGTGGGTCGAGACACTGGCCAGCGTTCACATTGAGACGGGCGAAACCACAATCATCCACACGGGCACATGCGGCCTGCTCGCCGAAACCACCAGGGTCTCAACCACACCGACCGCACCACCGGCACCGCAACACCTTGCCACAGCGGGAATCCCCGTGATCGTGTCCCTCGCGAGTGCCATGGGACTGCTGGGCCTGGGCGGGGCACTCCTGGTGACTCCTCGCATGTTGCGCAGCAACCGTACCCGCCGCGGCCGAGGTCGCCTCCGGTCGTGAGGGGATGGTCAAGATCGGCGTGGCCATTACACAACCGGCAGTGGATGCCCCGCCGCCACCCGATCTGCATCGGGCACGCGCGCGACATCCATCGGCACCTCACCGGACAACCACCGATGCAGCACCCCGCCCGGGACCTCCTCCGCGCACAGCGCAAAAGCGAAGTGATCACACCAGGAACCAGCAATATGGATGTACCGCCGACGCAATCCTTCGTATCGAAATCCCAGTTTCTCGACGATCCGCAGCGAGGGTTTATTCTCCGGCCGGATACAAATCTCAACCCGATGCAACCCCGCCGTCCCAAAGCAGTAGTCCGTCGCCAAGGCCACCGCCACCGGTGTAATCCCACGCCCCGCATACTCTTGCGCAATCCAATAGCCGATGTTCGCCGACGACATCGATCCGTGCACGATCGAACTCACGTTCAGCTGGCCCACCAGCAGTCCGCGATATTCCACGATAAACGGCACACCGTACCCTTCACGCGCGTACCGCAGCAGATTTCGGATACTCACGCGAGCATTGATCGAAAAGGTTCCCTGCGGATGACTGGCTTCCCATTTGCGCAACCACCCGCGATTATCAAGCAACACTCGCTCAAGCTGTCGTGAGTCACGTAACCGAATAGGTCGAAGGGTTACTTCACCCTCTCGGATAGCGGATATAACCGGGGGTAGCACGGTCAACGTGATTCGAGTCGTGCGGCAAACCCAACCAACCAAGACTGAAGGTCTGGGCCGAGGTCTGGACGATCAACCGCCAGCTGAATGACCGCCTTAATGTAGTCGAGCTTGTCGCCGGTGTCATACCGACGCCCACGGAAGATAACACCGTAGACACCACCGGTACCGGCGACATCCTCGGCCATGGTCTTTAACGCGTCGGTGAGCTGAATTTCACCGCCCTTGCCGGGTGATGTGACACGCAACACATCAAACACGTCAGGCTTGAGCACGTAGCGACCAATTACGGCATAGTTTGAGGGAGCGGAATCCGCCGACGGCTTCTCAACCATGCCGGTAATGCGCACCACATCGGGCTCACCGGTTTGCTCGATGGATGCCGCACCATAGAGGTGAATCTGCTCGGGTGGCACCTCCATCAGGGCCACGATGGAGGCATCACGCCGCCCCTGCTCGATCAGCATCCGTGAAAGCAACTCGTCACGCTCATCAATGAGGTCATCCCCGAGAAGCACCGCAAACGGTTCCATACCAACGTGCATGTTGGCGCGCAAAACCGCGTGTCCTAGGCCAAGCGGATCGCCCTGCCGGACGTAGTGCATATCAGCCAGGCTCGTCGACTCCAGCACCTTCTTGAGCCGAACCGTGTCGCCCTTTTTTGCCAGCGCGTCCTCGAGTTCGGTCGCCCGATCAAAGTGGTTCTCAAGAGCGTTCTTGTTACGACCGGTGACCATAAGCACATCGGTCAGCCCGGCGGCAACAGCCTCCTCCACGACGTATTGAATGGCCGGTTTGTCGACGACTGGAAGCATTTCTTTCGGCATCGCCTTCGTTGCCGGAAGAAACCTCGTGCCCATACCCGCAGCGGGAATCACGGCCTTCGTGATGCGTTCAGTCATGGCTCTAGCGTAACGGGGCCTTCTTCGAAGCTGAGTGGGCACGTCAGTCAGCCACCAATGGTCGCCTAAGATGCTGCACATGGCCGATGACCTAGCTGCAGTCAAGCGGACCCTTCGCACAGAGATCCGCGAACGTCGGCGAACCATGAGCTCAACGGAGCGGGCAGAGGCTGCCAATGGGCACACCATCCGACTGCAAGAGCTCACCAAGCTTCTCCAGGCCACGTCTCTCGCGTGCTATCTCTCTACGCCAGACGAGCCCAACACTCGACCGTTTCTCGCGTGGGCGCGGAGCGTGGATATTCGGGTGCTGTTACCGATTAGCCGTGGGGACGGTCTGCTCGATTGGTCGGTCGGCACCGGTGAAACCGAGGGACCCTGTGGGGTACCCGAACCGATCAGAGACATCCTCGAACCGCTCGCGGTCAATGATGTCGATCTCATACTTGTCCCCGCTGCTGCCGTTGACGAGCAGGGGGTTCGCCTGGGCTGGGGTCGCGGATATTTTGACAAGACCCTCGGTTCCATGGAAAAACGTCCACCGGTGTATGCCGTTGTCTTCGAGAGCGAAGTACTTGAGAGGGTGCCGCGCGAAGTGCACGACCAATCCGTGGATGGCGCGGTCACACCTACCCGTATAGTGACGTTTTAGCGTCACCACTGTTTATCGACCTGCGGCTCACGCCGTGAAACCTGCGGCTCACACCGCCCGAATGGAGAATCTGTGCCCACCTACTCGTACCGCTGCCTGTCATGCGACCACGCTTTTGATACTCAGCAGGCGTTTTCTGACTCGACACTGACGGAGTGCCCCGAATGTCATGGAAAACTCCGAAAGCTGTTCAGCCCGGTTGGCATTACCTTCAGCGGGTCTGGGTTTTACCGCACCGACTCTCGCGCGAACACGGACAAAAGCAACGAAGGGGCGGGAGTCGCGTCTGCAACTTCGGCGGCAACCGGATCGGAGTCGAGTTCAGCCGGATCGGGTCCAACCGGTGCCGACTCCGGCGGATCGGGATCGAGCGGGTCAGGTTCGAACGGGTCAGGTTCGAGCGGAACGGGTTCGTCCAGTGCCTCTGCCTCCAACGGTTCTGCGGGATCGGGTTCTCGCTCATCTGGCTCCGGCACATCCAGTTCTGGCACATCCGGGTCAACCGCAAGCAAACCCGGCACTTCGACCTGACCAAAATCTGCCCGCGAACGTGGCACCGCGCCACAACACTGCCCACAACCACAACACCACCTCACAACACCCGCCCGCGACATCCACTAATGTATCCCTGTGGCCCAGACCGGGCAGGGCGCTGAGCGCATAAAACAGGGGGAACTGCAATGATCAAAGGTTTCAAGGATTTCATCACTCGAGGCAATGTTATTGACCTCGCCGTCGCGGTCGTTATTGGTGCTGCGTTCGGTGCCGTCGTCACCGCTATTGTCACCAGGGTGTTCAATCCGCTCATCGGCTTGCTCTTCCAGGCTGACAGTCTCGACAGTTCGCTCGTCCTCACGATCGGCGACGCCAAACTCCAGTTCGGCGCTGTCATCGGCGCAATTATCTCTTTCCTTCTCATCGCGCTCGTTGTGTACCTGGTTTTTATCTACCCCATGAATAAGATCATGATGCTGCGCAAGAAAACCGTCGCCGATGCAGAGCTGAACGAGGTCGAGCTGCTCACCCAAATCCGCGACCTGTTGAGCGAGCGTAACGGCACCAGCCGGTAATCGTCGGACGTGGCGAGCCGGTAACCACCGCCGGATGCCGCGAACGAAGCCGCCCTCTCACACACCGATGGCAAGACGTGTCCCTGCGCGCGGCACCGGCAAGGGGCGGTGCGCGCAGTGGCGTTTTGGTCCGTGGACGTGTCCCTGCGCGCGGCACCGGCAAGCGCCGTGATCACCACTCAACGCGGGTAAACCCGCAACGCCGCTTACACACCACCGATCGTGCAAACAGAACCCAAGCGGTAACGCTCTAAGTCCAGTGGCCCTGTCTATCTACAGCCGTGTCCATGCCTCCGTCAACACCGAACGTAGGATGCCCTCAATCTCGTCAAATTCGGTCTGTCCGATGGTAAGCGGTGGCGCGAGCTGGATGACGGGATCGCCCCGATCATCGGCTCGGCAATACAGACCCGCCTCAAATAACGCCTTAGACAAAAATCCACGCAGCAGACGCTCTGACTCATCGGCATCAAATGTCTCTTTGGTGACCTTGTCTTTGACAAGCTCTATCCCGTAGAAATAGCCGTCTCCGCGCACATCACCAACGATCGGCAGATCGTAGAGTTTCTCCAGCGTGGAACGGAATGCTGACGCGTGCGTCCGCACTCGTTCGTTCAGCTTTTCTTCCTCAAAAATATTCAGATTCTCGAGTGCAACCGCTGCGGATACCGGATGTCCACCGAAGGTATATCCGTGGTAGAACGACGTATTGCCGTGCTTGAACGGCTCGTACACTCTGTCACTCACGATGGTCGCAGCAATGGGTGAATAGCCGCTGGTCATGCCCTTCGCACAGGTGATCATGTCAGGCACGTAGCCATACTCGTCGCAGGCGAACATGTGACCAATCCGTCCGAACGCGCAGATGACCTCGTCGCTAACCAGCAACACATCGTACTTGTCACAGATCTCGCGCACGCGCTGAAAGTATCCGGGCGGCGGCGGGAAGCACCCGCCTGAGTTCTGCACCGGCTCAAGGAACACCGCGGCGACCGTCTCCGGGCCTTCAAACTCAATCATTTCCTCAATACGGTTCGCCGCCCATATTCCGAACTGTTCGAGGTCATCACCGTGCTCGGGAGCGCGGTAAAAGTTTGTGTTCGGCACCCGGAAGCCGCCAGGCGTGATCGGTTCGAACATCTCCTTCATCGCCGGGATACCCGTAATTGCCAGTGCACCCTGTGGCGTGCCGTGATACGCAATGGCGCGCGAAATCACCTTGTGTTTGGTGGGACGACCCTGCAATTTCCAGTAGTACTTCGCCAGCTTGAACGCGGTCTCGATCGCCTCACCACCACCGGTCGAAAAGAAGACCCGATTCAGATCGCCGGGCGCGTAGTCAGCAAGTCGATCGGCGAGTTCGATCCCCGTCGGATGCGCATACGACCAGAGCGGAAAGAACGAGAGTTCAGCAGCCTGTTTCGCCGCCACCTCGGCGAGACGCTGTCGCCCGTGACCGGCGTTCACAACGAACAGACCCGACAAACCGTCGAAGTACTTCTTGCCCCGGCTGTCCCAAATGTGGTGACCTTCACCCTTGACGATAATGGGCACACCGGCACCGTGTTCCATCGTTGACTGGCGCGCAAAGTGCATCCACAGGTGGTCTTTGGCCTTCTTCTGAAGGTCTGCGTCGTCGAACGTGTTCACGTGAGAGTTGTTGTTGGACATGAGTTACCTCGTTCCCCAGTTATAAAACTGTTTATGGAGTTTCAAATAGACGAATGTTTCAGTGGAAAGCACACCCTCGAGGGGGCGAATGTGGGAGTTCAACAGATCAATGAGGTCGTCATCGTTCTCACAGACCACCTCGGCCATGATGTCAAACGAACCCGCGGTGAGCACAACGTAGTCGACTGTCGGCAGAGCGGCCAGCGAATCGGCAATCACCCGGGTGTCACCGGCAACTTTCAGCCCGATCATGGCCTGACGGCAGAACCCTAGCTGTAGCGGGTCGGTCACAGCGACGATCTGCATGACGCCCGTGTCCGTGAGCCTCTGTACGCGTTGCCTTACAGCCGCCTCACTGAGGCCAACAGCCTTGCCAATCTCGGCGTAAGAGCGGCGCCCATCGACCTGCAGTTGCTCAATAATTGCCTTCGCAGTGTCATCGACATTCGCGGAGCGCGATTTCACCTGCATACGACGATGTTAGCAGTTATGGTGGTAATACGCAAGCGAATCCGAAGCAAATGTTAGAATCCACTGCGGAAAACGATATAGAACGCGAGCTAGCCACCCCCGCCCTCGAGCGAGCATACGATCCGAGAGCCTGCCAGAAACGAGGGGATACAATTACCGGGAGAACCACACCCTCCCGACCCTTCTCATCACCCTCGCCAGATGAAGCACACTCTCAGAAGGAAGACCATGAGTCACTACTCGGTTGTGAACCCCGCGAACGGACAGACACTCGCCACCTACCCAACCATCTCGGATACAGACCTGGCTGCCGCTGTCACCTCGGCGCAGGATGCCTATGAGAATTGGTCGCGCAGGGTTTCAGTCAGCAGCCGCACCGCGCTGATCAAGAGGGTCGCCGAGGTGCACCGAGAACGCCGCGTACAGCTTGCCGAAATCATCGTGCGGGAGATGGGCAAACCACTCGACCAGGCACTCGGCGAAGTCGATTTCGCCGCCGCGATCTACGAGTACTATGTCGAAAATGGGGCTCATTTTCTTGCAGACGAGCCGATCCCACTGGCCGATGGCAGCGGCGAGGCGTTCATCCGTCGGGCTGGGCTGGGAGTGCTACTGGGGATCATGCCATGGAATTTCCCCTACTACCAGGTGGCTCGATTCGCGGGGCCCAACATCATTGCTGGAAATACGATTCTCCTGAAGCATGCCCCCCAGTGTCCCGAGTCCGCCGCCGCAATTGAGCAGATTTTCGCGGACGCAATTGCAGGTCTCGGGGGTGATGCGGGGGTGTACGTGAATATCTACGCAACAAACGATCAGATCGCCTCGGTTATTGCGGACCCTCGGGTGCAGGGCATCTCGGTAACAGGATCAGAGCGTGCCGGTTCCGCGGTCGCGGAACTCGCCGGCAAGCACATGAAAAAGGTTGTCCTTGAACTCGGCGGCTCGGATCCTTTCATCCTCTTGTCGACAGATGACCTGGATGCCACGGTCAAGGATGCGGTCGCTGCCCGATTGGACAATAGCGGCCAGTCGTGCAACGCAGCCAAGCGATTCATTGTCATAGATGAGCTGTACAACGAGTTCGCGAAGCGATTCGTCGCAGAGATCGCCACGGCTCAGCCGGGTGACCCACTTGCAGAGGGCACACTTCTTGGACCGCTGTCTTCCGACGCTGCGACAGAACGGTTGGAACAACAGCTTGACCGCGCCATCCAGCAGGGAGCCACAGTGCTACTGCGCGGCGAACGAAAAGGGAATTTCTTTCCCCCGGCGGTACTCACTGACGTCACCCCCGCCATGAACGCGTACCGAGAAGAATTCTTCGGACCCGTCGCTGTCCTGTACCGAGTAGAAACCGAAGAAGAAGCTATCAGAATCGCGAATGACACTCCCTATGGCCTGGGCTCATACGTCTACACAACGGACAAAACCCAAGCGTTGCGTGTTGCTGACGCAATGGATGCCGGAATGGTGTGGATCAATATTGTGCTCGGGGATGCGGCGGAACTTCCGTTCGGCGGAGTGAAGCGCTCGGGTTCAGGCCGTGAAATGGGTAAGTATGCTGTCGAGGAATTCATCAACAAAAAGCTGGTGCGCATAGCGTGAGGCACTCAACCCGGTCTTCGCGCAGGCCGGTGCGTCCGCAATCACTGCATCTTGTTCGCTCGCTTCGAGACCGGTCTCCGCGCGGGCCGGTGCGTCCCCTCGCGCCGCACCGCGCGAGCTACACCGTCCGACCGGTCTCCGCGCGGGCTGGTGCGTCCCGGGGTGCAGCGATTAGGAATCAAAGCCCACGCCAAATAATTCCATCGACCTCAAGAGGAGACCGTCACGACCACCGTTCGCGTCCGACTTGTCAATGGCTCGCCTGGTCAGCTGGATCGCAGGGTAAGCAAAGGGCTCTGGCGGAATCGGAACGGGTTTGCACCTCACCATCTTGAGTTGTGTGAGTTCGGTTGAGTGACCGGACAACAGGTCGAGCATGACCTGCGCACCAAAACGTGTTGCACCCACACCCAAGCCGGTGTAGCCAGCACTGTAGGCAACTCGCCCGCCAAGCGCCAGCCCGTGGAACGCAACAAACTGTGTTGACATATCGATCATCCCACCCCAGGCGTGCGTGAAGGAGATCCCACGAAGCTGAGGGAAGGTTATGAAGAAGTGATCCGCGAGGGTTTCAAACGTTGCGGGACGCTGATCGTATGCGGGCCGCACCTTTCCACCTCGATGATAAATTGCATCGTACCCGCCCCAAATTATTCGATTGTCGGAAGTTAGCCGATAGTAGTGAAATTGACGGGATGAATCGGTAATACCGAAACGCGACGCCCAACCAATATCGTCGAGTTGTGCTCTGGTCAACGGACGTGTCGCAAGAACGTAATCGTACACAGGAATGGTGAGAAACCGTGCACGCTTCAACAGCGAGGGGAACCCGTTTGTGGCCAGGGCAACCTTCCGTGAGCGAATCAGTGCGGTGGATGTCTCCACAGTGACACACTGGCTCTCACCCCTCAGTTTTACCGCCGGTGTTGACTCAAATATTCTCACCCCGAGCTGCTGACAAGCCCGTTTTAGACCCCACACAAGCTTGGCAGGGTGAACAAGCGCAATCCCGTCGCTCTCAAACATCCCGGCTCGAAACACTGGCGATGTCATCATCGTCTGAATAGATCTGCTGTCGTAGAACGTGCGCGTTGAGCTTCCCCCCTCCTGACTTGCCCTCTTGAGGGCGGCCACCTGATACTCTTCTGTGGCCACTGTCAGCAGTCCAGTATTCTCATATTCGGCATCAATGTCATACCGAACAAGGGTGTCTTGGAAGTCTTGGAAGTTTTGTGCCGCCAACCGGCTCAGAGTGGGCAGGTCTTCTGTGAAGTGTCGCCGTCCGTTCTCCTCCCCATGAGTCAGACTGCTTTCACAAAAGCCGCCGTTGCGCCCACTCGCAGCCCAGCCAATCTCGTTACCCTCAATCAGCACGACATCGAGCTGCGGGTTTCTCTCTTTGGCAATAAGGGCCGTCCAGAGACCACAGTATCCGCCACCCACCACGAGAAGATCCGCCGTGGTATCTTCCAACAGCGCTGGTGTGACGGGCGGGCGCTGAGGTTGGTCGAGCCAGAACGGAGTGCTCACGGCCGTGTTCAGTGACGCTCTTATCTCCTGAATGGGCGTCTTCTTGGTGCGGCTGTATGTTGGTGCACGGTCATCCATTGTCAACACAACCATTCACCGGGCCAACCTGGTCGATCACCACAAAAACCTTGCGCAGTGTTTCCTGAACGGTCCACGTACCACGCCAACCAGCGGGTGTGACGAAGAGATCTCCCGCAGAAACCTGGATGGGCGGCTGGCCGTCTTCAGTTAGAACGGCACTGCCCGAGAGGACAAGACATATTTCGTGATAGTCCGCGCGATGTGCGGAGAATGTTCCTGGTTCAGCCTCCCAGACGCCTGCTTCAGCACCGAGTTGCTGATCCGCCCACACTGTGAGCAACGCCTCCATCTGGTTCCTATCGAGTGCCGTGGGTTTGGGGCTGCGCGAACCAAGCGTCACACTCTGAACATTACGGATAACCGGAGTTGTCATACGGTTCTCTCATTTCTTTTTCCACCCTGATGGGTTTAGTGCCGACCGGCTACGACATCTGCTATTTTTGCTAGAATTGACGTTTCTGCACGTCCACCCTGTTCCCTTTTATCGGCCTGGTTGTATGCCCTATAAATTCCCTGAACAGCTAGCCAGCGGAGAGGCTCACATTCCCATTTCCGGGACATATGACCCACCCAGGGCAGTCGGGTGTGTTCTGTCTCTCGCTGTAGTACGAGGTCTGCGAGGGTACGGCCTGCCATGTTGGTCGTTGTCACACCCGTACCAACATAGCCACCGGCCCAGCCGAGCCCGGTAGCTCGGTTGAGCCCCATCGTAGCTGCCCAGTCACGGGGAACGCCGAGCACACCAGACCAAGCGTGCGCGATCGGGACCTCTTCTGCGGCGGGGAAAAAAGTGACAAGTGCCTCACGCAGACTCGCGATAGTTTTTACCTGGGTTGCACCGTCCTTGTCGGTTCGTGACCCAAATCGGTAGGGATTTCCCCGCCCTCCAAATGCGATGCGATTATCGAATGTGCGCTGCGCATACATGTACACGTGCGCAAAGTTTCCGAGAGTCTCGCGGCCTTCCCATCCGATCGAATTCCACTGCGAATCGGTAAGGGGTTCGGTAACGATGAGCGAGGAATTCATCGGCAACCAGGTACGGTGCTCGTGTCGCAGGTTTGCCGTGAAGCCCTCGGTTGCACGGATGACGATCTCGGCTGTGACCGTCCCCGCATCGGTCCTGGCTTGGTGAGGTCGAATCTCACTGACCGTCGTTGACTCGTAGATTGTGACACCGAGAGATTCGACCGTCTGCGCGAGCCCCCGCACAAGTTTCGCAGGATGTATCCGGGCGCAGTGCGGATGCCATGTCCCACCAAGGGCACTCGGAATACGGATTCGTTCTTGGGTTTCATCTGCGGAAAGTTCAACAAGACCACTCTCGCGCCACAGCCGCTCCGCGGTCGCTAGCGCGGAGAGTCGCCGCAGTTGTGCCGGAGTGGTCGCGATGCTGAGTTCTCCACCCTTGTGAATGTCTGCCTGAATGTTGTGTTCCCCGGCAACTCGGATAACCTCATCGACGGCCTCATTCATGAGCTTTTGCATGCGTTCAACTTCACCGTGGGTGCTGGTGCTTAGATACTGCCTACGCCCACCGGTGATCGAGTTGGTGAGCCATCCCCCGTTTCTGCCGGAGGCTCCAAAGCCGGCAAATTCTGACTCCAAGATCACCACGTCCAGGGAGGGCATGCGCTTCTTCAGATAGTAGGCGGTCCACAGACCCGTGTAGCCTCCACCCACTATGCACACGTCTGCGGTTCGGCTCCCGGGAAGTTTTTGCCGCCGCGTCGGCAGACCCAATTGGGTCCACCAAAATGACACGTTCCCATTAATTGTTACCGTGCTCATGTCACTATCACCTTGTCGTCATGTGTCGGGTGCTCGAATTTCCTCATTTCACAGGGATGCCCGTGACCGGCTAGCCGGGGTGTGACCGCCAGCTATTCGGTCGTTAGGTACAATTTTCGCAGTGTCCTGGTAACTGTCCAACGGGTTTGGGCGCCGGCAGAGAATTGGCCCAGCGAACCGACCCGAAGGTTCATGGTGGCACCACTGCCGATAAATTCGACTTCCGCTTCTCCGTCAACCACGATGAACAGCTCGTCTACTTCTGTGTCGGTAACGGTTCCGGGAGTCATTTCCCACACTCCAATTTTTGCGCCCCCCACAGAACCGAGTTCGAGACTAGAGAAAGCCGGACTCCCCGCAACTATATGGGCTGGATCGACGGCCTCGGGCGAAAGTGCTAGTTCAGACAGTTGGGTTATCCCCCCGAGCCCGTCAGCAAGACCGAGGAGGTTGAATATCTTCACAGCTGCACACCTCCCCATTGCATCAGGCACGGATTCGAGAGTACACGACATGCGCTTGAGATCGTTGTCACTGACGAACGGCGGTGACACGGCTTCTGCGCTCCCGCTCCGCTGCCACAGCGCCAACCACCGCCTGTTCGATTGATCTCATGCCGACCTGCGCCCATTCGATGCTCCTGACCTACGAGTCGTTCCAGACACTGTGTCGGAAAGACAAGACGCTAACAGTTCCCATTGTGAGACGGCCTGGAGCCTATCCCGCAGTGCAATTCGTACTGTATTCTGACGCTACAGGACAGTCTGTCTGGTTGGAGGAGCGGTGCACAACCGTGTCACAGTCGCGAATGTTCTCCGCCTGCAGGTCGTTGTGGATGGCGCGCCCGATGTCCTAGCGGGGCGTGATCACCTGAATAGCACCGTTGCGTGGGTGCACGTGGCGGACAGCACCAGTGTTGCGACGGGGTTGGACGGGGGCGAGTTGCTCCTGTCGACGGGAACGGCATGGCCGTCAAGAGACGCTGACCTTGAGAGGTATCTTGGCCTGTTGCTGGAAGCAAAAATCAGCGGCATGATCGTGGAATTGAGCGATGAGTTTCCACACATACCCGCATTAGCGATCAGACTGTTTGACCAAGCGCACACCCCCCTGATTGTCCTGCGTCACCCGATTCAGTTTGTCAGGGTAACCTCTGTTGTCCACCGACAGATAATTGCCGGTCAGGAGGCCGCACTGGATGCTCGGGCTACCGTTCACGCTCTTTTCACCGAGATGAGCCTTCGAGGCAGCCCGCTTGACTTCATCGTCGGAGAACTCGCTCGGGAGCTCTCCTCCACGGTCGTTCTTGAGGATGAAGACCGGCGAGTTATCGCCTTCGCGGGAGATGACGGATCCGCTCTGATCGGATGGGAAAAGCTGTCTGCTCGCATTAGTTCGGAAGCGGCCTGGGGATCCTCGCGTACCGGGCGAACCGCGGACTGTGACGAATCCGCCTTCCTCATTTCCCCGATTGCGGCCAGGGGACGCAGGTTCGGCAACTTGATTGTGTTTCCGAGTAGGCCCCATCTGGCGGGCCGTGCCACAGTGCTCGAACAGGGAGCTATCGCTCTCGCACTCAACAGGCTCACCTCCGATGATCCTGTTGAGTGGACGCGGCAGTCGGAGCGACTGCTTGTCGAAGCGCTGATTTCTGGTAGGTATCGAAGTCAACAAAGCCTTCTCGGTCAGCTCGATGGGATGGGTTTCCCCACGACAGGACGCGAGTTTGCCGCGCTCGCCCTGGCTGTGCGGGGAGCGGAACCGTTGAAGAAATGGGCCGACTTCCTGAACCTCCGGCTGAAAGAAGCCGGTGTTGCCTCGATTGTGGCCATAACCGACTCGATGAGCGGTCGGCGGGTTATCACGGCAATCGTGTCGCACGACCCGCAACTGGTTCTATCAGAGCTGTGGGTTCGGCACCTGGCGTCTACCCTGAACCGAGGTGCTGGTGCAGATGATTTCTCCGCGCTACTGTCGGTGGGGCAGAGCGTAGACTCCGTTGATGATCTGTTAAGGTCACTGATCAACGTGCGCGATAGTCACGATTTTTCACCGACGATGCAGGTTGGGCGAATTGATGTGTGGCGAGCTACCGATCGACCGATAGATTACCTACTGGCTGCACTGGCGCAAGACGGTCGCGCGCGCTGGTTCATTGACCAAACACTGGGGCCTCTGCTTCGACACGATGGGGCACACGGCTCGGACCTGATCTCGGTTCTTGAGGCGTGCGTGCGGGCACCGGGAAACCGGAGCGCAGCGGCGAAAGCAAGTCTCCTCTCACGCTCTGTTTTCTACCAGCGGATTGCTGTCATTGAAAATCTTCTCGGGGTGAGTCTCAGGGATGGCTCCACGCTCTCCGCTCTTCACACGGCCCTCACCCTGTACCGAACACGGGGCACGGTGAACCCCGGGCAATGGGATCGCCTCGTGACGGGCTGAACCGTGACCAGGCCGAGCCGGGATCACCCAAGCAGTCCACGTAGCGGACGCACCGGCGGTGGGTGAACCGGATGCACACGTCAAAACTCTCCACGGTGTGGCGTAGAACATAGGGCGCTCGAAGCAAACGTGCAAACGTGCAAACGTGCAAACAGAAAGTACATCAAATTTTGGGGGAAACGTACTAGTGTTTCGCGAGTGCCTTAGCCCGTGCCGCTCGGCTGAACTGCACGACAAGAACGAAGATGATCGCAAACAAGAACACCGCTGAGGCAATAACGTTCGCAGCTGCCGGAATGCCGCGTGCCGCCGAGATGTAAACATACTTGGGAAAGGTTTGAACAGATCCCGAGTTGAAGTTTGTGATAATGAAGTCGTCAAAACTCAGCGCGAACGACAGTAGGGCTGCGGCAAGAATGCCCGGAAAGAGCAGTGGAAATGTAATTCGCCAAAACACCTGCAGGGGGGATCCGTAGAGGTCGCGGCCTGCTTCTTCGAGCGTAGGGTCGATGCTCGCCACCCGCGCCTTGACGGTAACAACAACGAAGCTAATGCAAAACATCGTGTGGGCGATAATGATCGTTGTCATGTCTTTGGGAACTCCCGCAGCAAGAAACTGCGAAGCAAGACCCGCACCGAGCACAACCTCCGGAGTGGCCATCGGCAGGAACAATAATAGGCTGACTGCTCCGCGGGCCCCGAACCGGTACCGCACCAGAGCAATGGCAATCATCGTTCCGAGCGTCGTTGCGAGAACGGTTGCAATGATCCCAATGATAACGCTGTTGCCAAACGCTTCACAGACCGAACCATTCTCCACCTGACATACGGTGAGCCACTTATCGAAGGTGAACCCTCGCCACGAAATATTTGATTTGACCGAATCATTGAAGGAAAAAACGATGGTGTACGCAATCGGAATAAGCAGAAACGTGAACGCGATGATCCCATAGACAGGCAGGAGCCACTTTCCGAATCCGAATCGACTCATCACAGCAGATCCTCCGTTCCTAGTCGTTTGACGTAAACACCAACAATGATGAGGATCACTGCCATAAGAATGATAGACAGAGCCGCTGCTGCCGGATAGTTCTGGAGCACAAGGAAGTTCGTTTCGATGACGTTTCCTATCATCTGGGTGTCAGGAGCACCGAGGAAGTCTTTGCTCGCATTAACATAGTCTCCTGCAGCGGGAATGAATGTAAGAAGAGTGCCCGCGATGATTCCCGGCATCGATAATGGAACGGTGATCTTGCGGAAGACCGTGAACGGGTTCGCGTAAAGGTCACTACCCGCTTCAAGGTATCGGAGGTCGAGCCGTTCCAAGCTCGTGTAGAGAGGCAGCGTCATAAACGGAATAAAGTTGTATGCCAAACCAAAAATAACCGCGGCAGGTGTCCCGGTAAAATGTGCATCAGGAGCAAGGAGTGACAGCGCCTTGAGCGAAGTAATGATCAGCGACTCGTCAGCAAGAATTTGCTTCCACGCCAGGGTTCTCAGCAAGAAACTAATAAAAAACGGTGCAATGACGAGGACAAGCATAAGACCCTGCAGCATCGGCCGTGACCTGGCCTTAACACCGATGAGGTAAGCGAGCGGATAGCTAAACAGCAGCGCAATGACGGTTGCGATAATCGCGTAGCCAAAAGATCGCAGAATGTGCGGCAAATACATCCTGATAACATCTGTGTAATTAGCCCAGTTAAACCCGTAGTCATACTGTCCAATATCACCATCCAGGTGCGGAA
Source organism: Candidatus Lumbricidiphila eiseniae (assembly GCA_002529645.1). Taxonomy (GTDB): domain Bacteria; phylum Actinomycetota; class Actinomycetes; order Actinomycetales; family Microbacteriaceae; genus Agromyces; species Agromyces eiseniae. The sequence goes on from NAEP01000049.1 coordinate 50,347, forward strand.
CCTGTAGCGCAGTAAAAAAGAGAGACACCAGCGGTGCGAGGAAAAAAAGGACGAGATAGAGAACCCCGGGAAGCAAAAGCAGGAGCGCAACCGGGCTCTTTTTCCGCGGAGTTCGAACAACAACATCCGCCGCTGTGAATGCCGCGAACGCCACGGCTAGCTCTCCTCGAGTTCAGCGATCGCAATCGCCGCTGTTGAGTCATCCGCTGCGAACCGCGCAGCAGGAGATGGATCATCGGCAAGACCAAACCCGTGCCCGACCTGCCAGCTCACCCACACCTCGGCGCCAACGCCCGCAACCGGTCCAAATCCGAGATTCTGTGCAAACACAAGAAGGTTTCCCAGCGCTGGAATATTGACAAGGTACTGGGTGCTCACCCCGGAGAAGGACACGTCAACGATGCGCCCTTCTCCCAGAGTGTTGCTGTCACTACCGAGATCGGGAGCCTCGGTGTGCAGACTGAGTTTCTCGGGGCGCACACCCACGGTGATTTCTCCACGCTGTCGCTGTGTGCGAGATATCGGTACCGTAATGCGAAAGCCCTGCACATCAAGTGTGAGAGCTGTATCGGTCGACGAAACCACCGGGCCTGTAAAGAGATTAGACTGCCCAAGAAAGTTCGCGACAAACACTGTTCGTGGCAGTTCATAGAGTTCGTTTGGAGCGCCCATCTGTTCGATGCGGCCCTTGTTCATGACCGCAACTGTATCCGCCATGACCATCGCCTCCTCCTGGTCGTGGGTGACGTGCAAGAACGTCAGCCCCACATCCAGCTGAATGGACTTTAGCTCGAGCTGCATCTGCCTGCGCAGCTTAAGGTCGAGTGCGCCAAGGGGTTCGTCTAGAAGCAAGAGTGCGGGGCGGTTAACGATCGCTCTGGCAAGAGCAACCCGCTGTTGCTGTCCTCCCGAAAGCTGCTGCGGTTTCCTCTCGGCAAGCTGCTCGAGCTCAACAAGTCGCAACGCCTCTCTCGCTTTCGCGAGAGGGTCGGGAACCGATCGTCGACGCAGTCCAAACTCGACGTTCTGCAGAACGCTCATGTGTGGAAAAAGTGCGTAGCTTTGGAACACCGTATTGACCGGCCGTTGATACGCCTTCGTCGAGGTGATGTCCTTGCCGCCAATGAGCACCCGCCCGCTTGTGGGTTCCTCTAGGCCAGCAACAAGCCGCAGTGTCGTTGTTTTACCACACCCGGAGGGACCAAGGAGAGCGAAAAATGACCCTGCGGGAACAACGAGATCCAGCTCCTCGATCGCGGTGAACCCGAGGAACCGCTTACTGATCCCCTGGAGTTCAAGATCAGCACCACCGTCAGCGAATTGTCGTGTGAACACTATTGCCCCAACGCAAGAGCCGAAAATGCAGCCTGATATTTCTGTTCCTCAGCCGTGGTCAACGAGCGGAAGACGTGCGCGTTCTTGAGGGTTTCTTGACTGGGGAAAATAAGCGGGTTGGATGCCAGTTCAGGATCGGTCTTTTCAGCCACCTCACGAGCGCCCTGAACCGGCGTGATGTATTGAACGTAGGCAGCAAGCTGGGCTGCAACCTCAGGGTCATAGTAGTAATTGATGAGCGCCTCAGCGTTGGTCTTGTGCGATGAACCGATGGGCACGAGGTAGTTATCGTTCCAGATCATTGTGCCCGCCTCCGGAAGAGCGAACTCCCATTTGTTACCAGCCTCACCATTGAGTGACGTGATGTCGCCCGACCAACAGATCGCCGCAAGCGCATCCCCGCTCTTGAGATCCTCGAGGTAGGAGTTCCCCTTGATGTTGCGAATCTGACCCGAAGAAAGTTGCTTGCGGAGCACCTCGATCGCATTGTCAAAGTCGGTCTCTTTCCATTGACTGGCGGGGTCAATACCGGCCTGGAGCAAGAGGAGACCCACCGTATCACGCATCTCAGAGAGCACGGTGACCCGCCCCTTGAGTTCCGGCTTCCAGAGGTCATCAATAGACTTCAGCCCACCCGGAATTGCCTCCTTGTTCCAACAAATTCCCGCAAAACCTCCCTGCCATGGCAGAGAGTGCTTACGCCCCGGGTCAAAATCGACATTAACCAGCTGTGGGTTAAGGTTCTTAGCGTTGGGAATGTTGCTCAGGTTGAACTCCTGCGTGTAGCCGAGACGAATCCAGCGAGCAACCATCCAGTCGGTGAGACACACCGCGTCTGCACCGATGTCCTTACCCAGAGCAAGCTGGTCCTTGACCTTGCCGTAGAAAGTGTTGTTATCGTCGATGGCAACCTGGTAGTTGACCTTGATGCCAGTCCGCTTCCCAAACGCCTCAAGAGTCGGATAGGCCCCCTTGTCATCGGTGTCCATGTAGCCGGACCAGTTTGAGAAGTCAAGCTTCTTATCGGTCGCTGACGTGTCAGTAGCGGCTTTCGGTCCACTCGATTTGGCAGAGCCACTCGGGGAACAGGCAGCAAGCGCAAGGGCGGCAGCGGCGGCACCCGCACCTCCGAGGAGCGCTCGCCGTGTCAGCTGTGATTTACGTGCCTGAGCAACGAGCTCACGCATCATCGGATCGTGGGATTCGGGCTGATTATTCACCGGTGCACTCCATTTCGCTCAAATGCGACGGACTATCGGTCACGTCATTGCTGTGTTGAATCGCTACTGTACAAGATAATTCCGAACAGTATGACCGTTGTGATGAAACTCACCTAAGAGGTCCATGAAAATGGTGGATGCTCGACCAATGGGAGCCTGCGGGTGGAAGGGTCGTGAAACCCCGGATGCTGTGAAAGAATCGTGAAACCCCGGAAACTGCGATGGGAATCACGGTGATTTCAATGATCGCGAGGCTTAAAACTACTGAGAGGTTCATGAAGACCTACCAGTGCGGCGGCCGCTCCCGCAAAATTCGATCGTCCTCCCCGGCACGCCGGGCTTCAGGCTGTTCGTCACGACCGAACTGGCTCGACCCATCAGCTCCGGGCGCGGTCGTCAGCGACGCCCTGCGACCGCCCGAGGTCTTCACAATGCGTTGACGCGGACGCGCGGCCGATGAATCAACATCCGGAGAGTCGCCCTCCGGGGAACCATCGTCCGGCACCACCGAATCAGTCCTCCCCCGCCGACGAGAAACCCGTGCTCGAAGAAAGAGTTCCCGTCGCGGAAGGATCCACGACCGGCGATGAACCCACAGTTCCGAGAAAATCGCCGTCCGGGGAGCCATCCAGGGTTGTCAAGGAGGCCGTGGCCACGAGGGTCTCATCAGCCGAGGCATCCTGGGCCAGCGGCTTGTCGTCACTGAGTGACGGAACGGTTGACGCTGTGACACCGAGCGGGGCTCCCAGCACTGTTGCCACCCGCGCAACCACACCCGCCGGGTTACTGAAAAGCTCAAACGTATGAACACGCAGGTAGTGCCATCCAAGTCGCCGCAGCAGATCGGGCCGCAGCCGAAGCGATTCCCGGAGGCTGAGCTTGGTGAGAACCTCGTCGGTCTCTACAACCACCGCTTTGCCGTTGTAGCTGGCCGCGAGCGCGAGCCGACCGTGATACCCCAGGCTCACGTGGATCCCGACCTTGAGCAGCCGCGACGCAAGGTCACGGACCATCACACTCGCCACTGGCGGTGGCACCTGTGGCCCACCACCCGCCATCAGTTCCTCAGTTTTTCGCAGCACTCCCGCAAGCGCTAACACTCCGTGCGACTGCCGATCGGCGTCGATCTCGTCCGGCGCAAATGCCGCGACAATCTCCAGTGAACGCCGCGCTCGGGTCATCGCAATGGCAAGCAACCGTGCCCCTCTGGGCTCGCTCAGGGCGCCAAACGATGAGAGTAGGCGCCCGTGCGGGGTGCGTCCGTACCCAACCGAGAAAATAACCCGATCCCGACTCTGTGCCACCGACTGTTCGATTGTGAGGACAGTAAACGGTTCCGCTTGATCCTTCAGGATGAAATCCGTCAAATCGTTGCGCCGCGCGAACGCAGCAAGCACCGCCTGGTGCACCCGCGCTGCGTGCGTCGGGTTCGTGGTGACAACCATGAGCGATTCCCGCGGCCGATGTACCGCGTGTTCAATAACCAACTCCACGACCTTCGCCACTTCAACATCGGTCGATTCCACCAGGCCGGTTTCCGCGTCGGGTAAACCCGTTCCGGCCACGCTGTGGAGCACAAGGCTCGTGCGACCGAGGAAGCTTCCGGCCCACGGTAAAGACTCGATACGGCCCGAGTAGAAGAACCGATTGACCATCTCCGACAGTTCCTCACCCCCCGCCCGATAACTACGGGTAAGACTCAGGGTCGGCAACAGTTCTGCGAGCCGTGCGAGGGCGGAGTCCGCGTGCAGCGCGTCGGCGTTGTACTGCAGGTCAGCATCAATACCGTACTGAAGATCGGTGGATGCCTCGACCTCCGCCGCATCATCCCCACCGTCAAGAATCGCAATCTCGAACTGCGTGGGCGTCTGTGTCACCGGATCGCCGAGCGCAATGACCTGCTGTGCACGCCGGATGGCACCGAGATTTTCGGCTATTGTCGTTGCACCGGCATCCACCAGTATGACCACATCAAACTGGATACTGTCGTCAATGTGTGACACCTCGTAGGGCGAGCTGAGCCAGACCGGTGCGAGCACCCGCATCAGGTGTGGGGCCACCTCCTGCAGCTGACCAGACCGCACCTGGTCACCACGTAGCACTCGCTTCAACGCCTCGGCTTCGTGAGCGTGGTCCAAAATCGCGACCCGCCAGTTTTCTGCCATTCGCCACGCGAGGGCTGGGCCGGCCGCTGCGGCATGCGCGCCGTCCACGAGCCGGAAGTCGTTCTCCAAGCGATCCAACATTGCGGTGTCGGCACCGAGCAGGGCACGCTGTTCCGAAAGCATGAGCTCGAGCGCCGACTGCCACCAGCACAGTTCGAGTTCTCCTGCGACCAGTTCCGCCGGAACGTGTCGCTGTGCGAGATCCGCAAGAAGAGGATCGAGTCCCAACTCCCGCAACCGTGCGGCCAATGATGTGCGCTCGTGCAGGTTGTTGAGGGCGTCGGTCTCTGAGGTCAAGCCCGTCACCGTCGCGACCAGTTCCCGCACGGGCCGCGCCGCGAGCTGCCGCGGTGTCCCACTGAGGTGAAACGGTTCATCCAACTCTGACAGTTCACTGACAACCCGCTGGTAGAGCCGCGCAACCTCATCAATCCCGGTCGGCACTGTCGGCACCGCACCGGCCTCCGAATACCGTTGCCAGAGCGTCCGCTGCTGCTGGATGCTCCGCAGCGCCGCCGCCAGATCATCCACCCGTGCTCCCGGACGAACAAACTCCATCGCGTGGCGGCGTAACCGCCGTCGACTGGAGCTGGAAAGTCGCGGGGTTTCCCGCTTCGGCAGTACCGCCTCAATGAGTTCCCCGAGCGGGCGGTCGAAGACAGAGGGATGGAACGCATCAAGGCTTTCTCGAACCTCTAGCAGCAACCGCAAGAACACGCCCAGTTCCGCGATCGACTCGAACGGACGCAGTCGTGTCTGCGCAATGAGTAGCCGCCCGCTCTCGAGGAGCTTGGGCAGATCCTGCTCCCGCAGTTGCTTCGCCGTTGCGTGAGCCCGCTGCGCGGACTCGGAGGAGTCAAAGGTCGCGCCGTACCAGGGTGACTCGCCCGGGGTGTGCCGAAACTCCCCGAGTTCTGCGGCTTTCACCATGTCGGCGGCAACGGCATCTCGGTTCTGTGCCAGCGTCAATAGCGCGTGCGGGCCGAGTCGGGCCAGTGTTGCGGGCGGCGTGTGGCTGCCCGTGAGGCGCGACAGGGCCTCTAGGGCGTCCAGCGGTGATACGTGAAGTTCAGGATCTGTGCGGGTGAGCGCTGCCCGATAGTCGATTAATACTTTCCGCAGCCGTACGAGAGCGTCGTCAATATCCGCGGTGTGCGGTCGTTCGGTCTTTTCGTGTCGGCCGATGGTGTGTATCAGGTCGCGTTTGAGGGTTCGGGTTCTCACGGCCATCCCGTTCAAACCAACGTGCCCGAGCCGGTGGACAATGCCATCGAGACTAGACCAGCGCGACCCCACCACAAGCACCCGTTTGTCGCGGGCGACGAGTGAGCCGATCATGTTGACGATGGTTTGTGTGCCACCGGTGCCGGGCAGAGTTTTCACGACAAAGGATGCCCCGGCCTCCGCCTGCGCAATAACCTGTTCCTGTTGTTGGTCGGCGTCGAGCAGGAGGGTGTCCGTTGATGGCGGACGGATATCCTGCGGCGCAAGCTCGAGCGGCGCGAGAGTGCTTGCCTCAATGGTGGCGCGCGCGGCGGCACTACCCGCTAGGGCATCGATGACCGGGTGAGCGAGGAACGAGACATCCGCCGCCATCGCCGGGCCGACCTCGGCAAAACTTGACACAACCAACCGCGGTCGCACCCGGAACCACGGCAGGTGCTGGGTCAGCCCGCGCAAATGGTCGATAACCGGCTGCGGTTTGAACACCCCGTTGCTGATCGCGAGCGATACAAACAGGTCGTCATCCAGCACGATCCCGAACTGTTCGCGCAGTTCACGTGCGAGCGCCGGATTGAGAAAAGGCTGGCCCTTGAGCTTGAGTTCGAAGTCACGACCGTACCGACGGATCGCGAGTGGGCGCAGCAGCACCGGTGCGTGAAATTCATCACCGTCCGTGCGCCACGACGCCAGTCCGATGGCCAGGTGCACCGACTCGATGCCCCGAACAGACCACAGTTCGATACCGCGCTGGGTGATTTCGGCTGCCGCGATACGGGCGTTTCGAAGTGCAAGCTCGTCACGGATAAGGCTTGAGAGCAGGGTTGACTTGCCCGTAATAAACTGCGGCAAACCACCGGGATGCGTCGTGGACAACTCGATTCTCGTACGCGGGGTGTCTTCGAACCGGGTCAGCGGCGAGCGACCCCCGATCACGGCGAGTTTCTCCTGCCACCGTCGCCGTGCCTGCTCGCCAACGTTGCCGGGCACCGCATCGGGGTCACCAAGACTGAGAGTAGTGGGGTTCGTGTGGGGCGAGGGTGGCGGGAGGGAAAGCTCGTCGCGCCCAGCAAGACCATCCTCACGGGGGATGTCCCTCCTCTCGAACGCGGTTGTTCCGGGTAGCTCGTGGTCGTGACCGGGTGAGGTCGAATCGCTCGCCTCGCGAGGCGGAGAACTCTCCGATGCGGGGTCGCCGAGTTTCCCGTTGACGACACTCTCCACGATCTCGTCCGCGGGTACCCGATCACTGTTTCGACTCAACCGCCACACCACATCGACACCCTATGTGTCGTTCAATGATTTTTGGGGGATCCTGGCCGCGTGCCTGCCGCATCAGATGCGCCAATCCCACCGTACAGGAGCGCGGGCACCCGCTTAACATGCTTCACAGTCTTGACACACGTCAATCCCACCCTGCAAGAGTCCGGGCACCCGCTTAACACGCTTCACAGTCTTGACACACGTCAATCCCACCCTGCAAGAGCCCGGGCAGTCGAGAGCGTGCGGTTGAACGGGTGCCGTCGTCAGTTCCACCGTGCAAGAGTCCGGCGGAATCCCGGCGGTGTGCCCACCGCGTCAGATGTGCGACGAGCAGGGCAGTCCATGGGCAGTCGCAACTCCCTCGTTTGTGAGGCGGCCGCCGATGGCATTGAGCCCCTTGGTGAGTGACTCATCGGAGGCCAGCGCCGCAGTCACGCCGAGGTCCGCAATGTTTACGGTGTAGCGCAGTGTTGCGTTGGTGAGTGCCGGAGTGGATGTTGCGGGCACCGCTCCGGGCATGTTTGCGACACAGTAATAGATTGAACTGTGCACCCGGAAGGTAGGCTCCGCGTGTGTTGTGGCGCGCGAACCCTCGAAGCATCCGCCCTGATCGATCGCGATGTCGACCAGAACGCTTCCCGGCTTCATCGTGGACACCATATCGTCGGTTACGACTTTGGGTGCGGCTGCACCGGGAACAAGCACCGCACCGATGACGAGATCCGCGTCTTTTAGCTGGCGGGCAACCTCGTATGGCGACGAAGCAAGCGTGTGAATTCGCTGCCCGTAGCGGACATCGATCTCGCGCAGCTTCGGAAGCGAGACATCCAGCACGGTCACGTCGGCGCCCAGACCCATGGCCGTGACCGCCGCCTGCTCTCCCGCAACTCCACCGCCGATCACAACAACTTTCGCCGGCGGGGTACCGGGCACTCCCGCGAGCAAGACACCCCGCCCACCGCGCGTCTTGAGCAGTTCGGTGGCTCCGACCTGTGGGGCCAGCCTTCCCGCCACCTCGCTCATGGGAGTGAGCAGCGGCAGCGACCGGTCGGCGTGTTGCACGGTCTCGTACGCGATCGCGGTGACACCCGAGTCCAGGATGGCGCGGGTGAGCGGCAGATCCGCGGCCAGGTGGAGGTAGGTAAAGAGGGTCAGATCATGTCGGAGGTATCTGTATTCGCTCGCAGTGGGTTCCTTTACCTTGAGCACAAGCTCGGCACTCCAGGCATCCTCGGCCGTGGCAGTGATGGTGGCGCCTGCGGCACGGTAGTCGTCATCGCTGTAGCCCGCCCCGATACCGGCACCGGACTGGATGGCAACATCGTGGTTGTGGAGCAGGAGGGTGTGCGCGCCCGCCGGCGTGAGCGCAACCCGATACTCGTTGTTTTTGACCTCTGTCGGCACACCAATGTACATGGCACCTCTCCGAATATTTCGTTATTCTGTTGAGCAATGTTTACCTGATATGCGTAAAAAGAGAAGCTGTACCGCATAATATTTTGTGTAGTGCGTGTTTGACGAGTGTTTATGCTGAACGAGGAGGGTTCGTGTCGGAGCCGTCGAAGATCTTCCAGCCCGCCATCCTGTCTGCCCCAGTGCCCGCCGCGACCACCCAGTCCGCCGCGATCACCCAGGCCGGTGCGAGCAGTGCCGCTAAGGCGCAGCCTGTTCCAGTGCCTGCAGCAATCATGCTGGACGATGTGGATCGCAGGATTATCTCTCTTCTGCACGATAACGCGCGGATCCCGAACACTGATCTGGCCCGGGCCGTGGGCATCTCCCCTTCCACCTGCCTGACACGAGTGCGGTCGCTACGTACCCGGGGAGTCATTACCCGGTACACCGCGGAAATCAATCCGCGCGCGCTCGGCTTTACCCTGCAGGCACTCATCAGCGTGAGGATCCGACCGGGTGCCCGGCACCTGATCGAGAAGATCTCCGCCGAGATTCGTGCCCAGCCGGAGGTGGCGCAGCTCTTCTTCCTCGGTGGTAGCGATGACTTCCTCATCCATGTGCGTGTGTACGACAGTGACCATGCGCGCGAGTTTGTGCTTAAGCACCTGTCTGTCAATCCCGCTGTCGCCTCAACCGAAACGAATCTCGTGTTCGAACACCACACGGCACTGTCAGTTGGCTTGCGGACAGCACTGTAGCGGGAGTGCGGGGAACGCGACAGTCTCGTGTTCAAGGTGGAAGTGCAACACGTGGTGGTGTTCGTGCCGTCCGGGACCTGCACCACCGCCAGTTGTGGCAGTACCTACCCCGTACACACCGACAACACCGCAAAACGTTCGGGGCCTGCGGGTGCGTATAAGCAGTTTCATGGCCATCACGGTGTCTTTTGTTCTAATCGCAGCGGCAAGTCTTACAGGTGCAGGTGTCGCAAACGCTGACACAGAGGCGACCAATGATGAGATCACCAGTCAAGAGATTGGTGAGGCACTATTCGCGGTGAAAAACGCCACCGGCCTTATTGAGGAGGTAGTCACTGCTGGCACCAATAGTAACTCAGCGGCTGTCACCCGAACGTTAACTGGCGATGTGGTATCAATACCAAAAAACCCATTCAATGATATAACTATCATCAGCAAAGATCAGACGAAAATCACGATCAGTCTTCCTGGTGTAAATAATATTAGAGATACAAATATCCTTGCGGATGGCACCGTTACGTACCCGGCTAATACCGGCACCGCAAATGCTGCGATACCGACTGCTACTGGTGTTCAGCTTCTTACCACGATCGCGAACCCAAAAGCGTCACAGCGCTTCGACTATCGGGTTGGACTTCCGACTGGTTATCACTTAGCGCTAACTGTCGCTGGTGGGGCACAAGTAACTGATAGCTATGGGCAAGCCGTCGCCACCGTGTCACCTGCGTGGGCGGCAGATTCCATGGGTAAACCTGTATCTACGCATTACGAGGTTATAGACTCTACTCTCACCCAGGTCATAAACCACACATCAGAAAAATTCAGCTATCCAATTGTTGCTGACCCGAACTGGGTGCAACAATCGATAGCTGTTACAGCTGGGATCGCGGCCGGCACAGCTGCTGTTGTAGCGTTCAAATTACCACCATCGGTGGGATGGGCGATAGGTGGATGCGTGCAAGGCGCCCTGAGTGCCATGTTTGACGGGCAAGATTTCTGGGGAACATTGAATAGATGTGTATCCGGAGTATTTACCGGTCTACTCGGCAAAAACTTTTCGAACTGGCTCACCCGTTTCCTTGGAAGTCGAGGAATTTCGACTTAGTATCGAAGGAGTATGAACATGCAACTGTTGCGAAAGAAAAGCGAAGCCTTAAAGCCTCGTGAGATCATCGAAACTATTATATCAATGGCAGTTGTGTTTGGGATGTTCTCGGTTGGCTCGTCACTGCACTCTTGGCCGATTGGAGTTCTCTTCGGTGTACTAGCAGGCGGATTGTACGGCGTGGTTAGTACGGTGTGGTTACGGTGGTGGTCAAAGCATCAAAATTAGTGCTAAAGCAACTCCTTCTAGTGTCCTACGTCTGAAGCTCGTTTCATTAGTCGGGTGATGGATTCGAGGACTTACCCGGCGGTTTTGGTCCAGATGAAGGGTGTAGGCTCTCGTTCCAGCCTTTGGCCCAGAAGCGGACGTCAGCCTTGAGGACTTGGATGTTCTTGTGTGCTAAGTGTTGTAAAAGCTGCTGGGCGAGGCGGGCAAGCCAGCGCTCAACCTGGTTCATCCAGGGGAACTGCTGCAGGGGTAGGTGGCAGGTTGTAGTCACGCTGCCAGTGCGGCTGGTGTGTTTATGATGGCCTTGAATTCGATCGGAGTCAAGCGGTTGAGGGTGGTTGGTGGTGGTGGTGGGTGCGTTCGGTCCGGGTGGTGATCGTGATGTGTAGTTGTTCGCGGGTTGCCCAGCAGTGGTGGTCGAGGATGTTCTTTTGCAGCAGCCTGAAGAAGCTCTCCATGGCCGTGTTGTCGCCAGCCGCGGCCACTGGGCTCATGGTTCCGAGGAGTCGGTGACCGGTCAGGGCGCGCAGGAGCGTCCGGCTTCAAAGTTGGGTTTTCTTCTATCGCTGTGAACGATACAGCGGGCGAGGTCGCTGCGCATCGTGATGGTGTTGTTCAGCGCGTTGACGGGTCAGGCTGGACCTCATCCTGGAGTCGATCAAGTATCCCGACGATCTTGTTGGTGAACACGTCCTTGATCGCGCAGAGCTAGAGCTTTGCCTCCGCTGTTCGGTGTTCGGTGATGTCGGTGAGCCAGAGCTGGTTTGGGCCCTCGGCGGTGAGCTCGTGCCCGGTTCCGCTCGTCCTTGTCGGTCACCGCGCACAGATCATCCTGGACCGGTGAGCCCGGGCTTCTTGCCATTGCGGCCCCTGTTTCTTCCCGAACCCGGACCACCAGCTGTTGCTCGACGCGATCCGCCACATCGTGCCATCCGCCACACCGTGCCATCCGCCACATCGTGCCATCCGCCACACCGTGCGATCCGACAACGCTTCGCCGACGTCGCGGGCCTTGTCGGCGAGCAACCCGGTGCCCGAACCCCGGATCATCCTTATGCGCATCGAACAGCGCGTTCGCGCGATACGCCCCCACCACCTCACTCCTGGTGATGGGCTCCGCCAACCACCGGTAAGAGAGCTAGCAGGAGAGCTTGCGCACCCGACACATCACCATCACAGGGAACCCCGCGGCGGCGAGCTCCGTCACGAGCGGGTACCACCTTTTCCCGGCAGGTTCGCCTGCAACAGATACCCTGCAGCCCACCGAAACACCTCGTTCCCCTGCTCCAGCAACCGGACCCGCTCGCGCGCCTCCCGCAACTCCACAGACTCAGTACGAGTCTGACCGGGCCTGGCACCCTCATCGATGCCTGCGCAACACATCCACTTCTGCAGCATCATCGGATGAACACCGAAGTCTCTCGCGATCTGCTCAATCCTCACCCCGAATTCACGATCGCGCATGACACGCACGAGGTCGTCACAGAACCCGCCCGGGTAGAGCTTAGACCCAGCCGCGGACGACGAAGACCGACCCCCGACAGAACCCCCGCACGGGTAGAGCTTGGTCAAGGACGAGCTCTTCTGGAGCTCATTCCAGAACGGAACCCCCGCACGGGTAGAGCTTGGACACAGCAACACCCTTCCAGGCCCACCCCTCGGGCAAGCCAGATCAGATATCACCTACCCGTGCAGCAGTCCCCACCGTTAAACGAGCAGTCCCCTTTTGAGGTGTGTGGTCGTTGTAGCTCGTGGGGTGTTTACTCTCTCGGGAAGCGTCGGATGGCCGGGAAGCTCGGACTCAGGGTCATCCCTGTGACCTCTCACTCCCAGGAAACCCTAACGGAAGGAACACAATCTCCCATCCTCCTCACAGGTAAATTATACCTTCTAAGACGTAGAATACACCTGTATATGGATTATCTGCACCTATAATCCGTATCTGTGTGACGTGAGGGAGTAGTTGTTGTGAGAAGTGTATTGGTATCTCCCGCTGTGATGGGCTCGCGCGAGCAAATGTCGCGCGACGGGCGCGAGAAAACCCCACCTGAGTGGCGCCCCTCCGGGATGGCAAAAACCCCGGGAGACAGCTCGGAGCCGTTGTTGATCACGGCGTCTTTCACGGATGAACACACAACACTCATTGATCTCACGCAGACAACGATTCAGCTGGGAACAAGAACCCAAGTGGGAATGGGACGCTAAGAAACCGTGTGGCACCACACCCACCATGAGGTGCGTGTTAACAGGAGCGAGAAAGAGTGAAACAACCCGGCACACCCAAGAGTCTTTGCAGGCTGGGTGTGTACAGAGACAGGAGCGTGTGCTCATGAGAGTGCTGGCCAGAAATCACCGTGCGGGGATAGTAATCATCACGATTGCGACGGCAGTGTTGATAACGATCGGGGTGGTGCCGATGAACGCAAATACGACCGCTGCTGCTGCAGTACCCGGCCAGAACAGTATGAACATACCGGGGGCCCTATCCTCACGTCTCGGCGATAACGACACCGTCACCAAAACCATCACCGTCGGCATGAGCCCGGCCTTGGTAGCGTTTACACCGGACGGGAACACCGCATACGTCACCAACAACGGGTCAGATTCGGTGTCGAGGATTGACACAGCCACCGGAACAGTCACCAAAACCATCACCGTCGGCACGAGCCCGTACGGGGTGGCGATCACACCGGATGGAAACACCGCGTACGTCACCAACTACTATTCAGATTCGGTGTCGAGGATTGACACAGCCACCGGAACAGTCACCAAAACCATCACCGTCGGCTCAAGCCCGTACGGGGTGGCGATCACACCGGATGGGAACACCGCATACGTCACCAACAACGGGTCGAATTCGGTGTCGAGGATTGACACGGCCACCGGAACAGTCACCAAAACCATCACCGTCGGCACGAGCCCGTACGGGGTGGCGATCACACCGGATGGAAACACCGCGTACGTCACCAACTACTATTCAGATTCGGTGTCGAGGATTGACACAGCCACCGGAACAGTCACCAAAACCATCACCGTCGGCTCAAGCCCGTACGGGGTGGCGATCACACCGGATGGGAACACCGCATACGTCACCAACAACGGGTCGAATTCGGTGTCGAGGATTGACACGGCCACCGGAACAGTCACCAAAACCATCACCGTCGGCACGTACCCGTACGGGGTGGCAGTTACACCGGATGGGAACACCGCATACGTCACCAACAACGGGTCGAATTCGGTGTCGAGGATTGACACGGCCACCGGAACAGTCACCAAAACCATCACCGTCGGCACGAGCCCGTACGGGGTGGCGATCACACCGGATGGAAACACCGCATACATCACCAACTACTATTCAGGTTCGGTGTCGAGGATTGACACAGCCACCGGAACAGTCACCAAAACCATCACCGTCGGCACGAGCCCGTGGGGGGTGGCAATCACACCGGATGGAAACACCGCATACATCACCAACTACCGTTCAGGTTCGGTGTCGAGGATTGACACGGCCACCGGAACAGTCACCAAAACCATCACCGTCGGCACGAGCCCGCGCGGGGTGGCGGTCACACCGGATGGGAGCGCCGCATACGTCACCAACAGCAATTCGGATTCGGTATCGGTAATTGGGACGCCACGACCGACACCGACACCAACACCGACACCGACACCGACACCAACACCAACACCAACACCAACACCAACACCAACACCAACACCAACACCGGCGCAAGCAGCCGCGATCACCACAGCATCCACAAACGCGTCCTCCACCTCCACCACGAACACGAACGCATCATCCGCCGCCACCGCGGACTCTCACGCCAACGCAACAGCAGTCGCAGCAGCCAACGCGGACAACACCCCCACCGCGACCGCAGCCTCACAAACAACGGCCATGACCACAGCATCCACAAACGCGTCTGCAACTTCCACCACAACCACCAACACCGCCACCCAAGCAGCCACAAACGGGGACCGTACCTCCACCACAAACGCCGCAGCATCCGCAGCAGCAGCCACAAACGCAACCGCCGCCACCCAAGCAGCCGCGATCACCACAGCATCCACAAACGCGTCCACCACCTCCACCACAAACACGAACGCATCATCCGCCGCCACCGCGGACTCTCACGCCAACGCAGCCACGACGGCAAACGGGGTCGCAGCCGCACAAGCTGTCGCGGCGCCAACGGATGCGTCTGCGAGCTCCGCAACAGCAGCAAATGCCTCCGTTGCGGCCCAGGCGTCTTCGAGCGGGGATCGTTCCTCTAACACAAACACGGCGGCTTCCGCGGTGGGTACCGCGAACGCGACTACCACCTCGCAGGCAGCAGCTACTACCCCAGCACCCTCGACCTTGAACCCGAGTGCAGCAGCGGACTCCGCAGTACCTGCTGCAGTGACCACCGCAACAAACACCAACCCAGCCCCCGCGGCACACGAGCTTGCAGGCACCGGTGTCAACCCGATCATCCCGCTCGGAGCTG
The DNA here is from genome assembly GCA_002529645.1 of Candidatus Lumbricidiphila eiseniae. GTDB lineage: Bacteria > Actinomycetota > Actinomycetes > Actinomycetales > Microbacteriaceae > Agromyces > Agromyces eiseniae. Next base: position 65,527 of record NAEP01000049.1, read on the forward strand.
TGACAGTATTCCTGCTCGCAGGACTCACACTACTACTGCACCGCTGTCACACCCAATACAAGGCTAAACCTGTACGGATGAGCACCCCGAAATAGACAGTGATAAGCACCCGGTCGTCACATCCAGAAACATTGTGTCGGGAACTGATCCTCGACTTACTAACAGGTGAAAACCTCCTGTGCAGTAGAGCTATCCAACAACCGGACCACACAACCAGTAAGTCCTTGCGTCTCACGCTGAGTGGGTATAACCACCACGACCTGCGACCAAGGAAGAACTGTAGGAAACATCCCTGAGATCAACAACCAACCCCAAAAATACCCCGGCCAAGCAACACCAGCAGAAACCCACCAACACCACACACAACCGCCACAGTGTTGCACTTCAGACTTGAACACGGGTCCTCCGTTCACCGAACATCGTCGAGCTGTATCTAAGCCCTCCGGAATCCGTGGTCGTGCTCAGCGTGCACAAGAAGAACCGGGTGCAAGCCTTGGCGCGTCCCCAGCCGACATTCCCGATGATGACAAGGGGTCCCGGAGCACCACTCACACGACTACCCCCCCCCCCCCCCCCCCCCT
>NAEP01000069.1 GCA_002529645.1 Candidatus Lumbricidiphila eiseniae
CCTCAACCCCGGCATCGAACACATCGCCCCGAACACGAAACGACCCCAAATCGCCGCTTGACTCCTAGGAGAGCATCTGGGAAACCAAATGTACTTAGACAAGATCATGGTCGACGGCGCGCAGCAGCGACTCACGATCTTCCGTACTTTCGTGTCACCCCATGGGATGTCGACGATGCAGGAGGAGTCTCTGTTCGCGTTTCCAGGCGAACTCGACCTTCATGCTCGAACCGCGGGCATGGATCTCGTATCGAGGACCAGCGGCTGGGCGACCGTTGACGTGAGCGAAGCGTCTGACACCATCGTGTCCGTATAATCGGAGGAGTATCGCGTGACCGACCCCAATGTCTCGGTCGAGCCTGCAAGCGCGTCGGACTCTGACCGGCGCGAGACAAGAGTTGGGGAACGACAGATGCTTGACCTTGCAAGGATTTCGCATGCGTTCGCCCGCTTGGTCGGCCGGCCCGGTACGAAGAACTTTCGTTCGTTTGATAGCAGCGTCGATGGTGCTCTCTCTCGTCGAGCAACGGTGGAAGCGCTGACCGCAGAGGAGCTCCGAACCGCCGCGAGTGAGCCGACCGGAGCAGTTGCAGATTCCGCAGTCGATTCGATGCGTCTGGCCCTTGTCGCAGAAGCCGCGCGCCGAACGATGGGGTTTGAGTTGCATCGCGAGCAGTTAGTTGGCGCCTGTGCCCTGATCACTGGAAACGCCGTAGAGATGGAGACGGGAGAGGGTAAGACCCTTACCGGCGCTGTAGCGGCCGCCTACTTAGCGATGTCTGGTCGACGAGTGCATGTGCTTTCGATCAATGACTTCCTTGCGCGGAGAGACGCTGAGTGGATGAGAGCGCTCTATGATTCTGTCGGCCAGACAGTTGGCTGGATCTCCCAATCGTCTACTTCAGAGCAACGCGCACACGCGTACTCCGGAAGCATCCTCTACGCGTCAGTTAGCGAAGTCGGCTACGACGTCTTGCGGGACCGGTTCGCCACTGCCGACACTGACCGGGTCCGTCCGGTATTCGACGCGGCCATCGTGGACGAGGCCGATGCGGTACTCATCGACGAAGCGATGGCACCCCTGGTGCTTGCAGGCAAGGTCGACGTGCGTGCTCTGCACAGCGAAACCAGCGCTCGGGTGGTTGGACCGCTAGAGGATGGTGTTCACTTCACGGTCGACGCGGACGGAGCAACGGCATCCTTCACTGAGGCCGGTCTCGATGAGGTCGAAAAGGCACTCGGTGGTATCAACCTGTATTCAGGCGACAACAACGACATGCTCACAGCGGTCAATCTCGCTCTCCACGCGAAAGCACTTATGCGACGTGACGTTCACTACCTCGTCAATGACGGCGCAATCAAGCTAATTAGTGCCAGCCGTGGCCGTGTCGCCGCCCTTCAGCGTTGGCCAGATGGCCTTCACGCAGCGGTCGAAGCGAAGGAGGGTTTGACGGTAAGCACCCAAGGCGTCCTGCTGGACACCATCACAATCCAAGACCTTGCGCTCCGCTACGACCACCTCGCAGGTATGTCGGCCACTTTGGTCGAAGTGGCCGATGATCTGCTCGAGTTCTACCGCCTTCCCTCTGGCCGCATAAAACGAAATCAGCCGCTTGCGCGGGTTGATCGGTCAGCAATCGTTTTCGATTCGCGAGCCGAAATGCTGCATGCGGTCGTTGCGGAGATCGAACGGATCCATGAGGCCGGTCAGCCGGTTCTTGTCGGCACGCAGAGCGTGGCCGAGTCGGAGGAGGTCGCACATCGACTACGCGCCATGGGAATTGCGCCGGAGGTGCTTAACGCGAAGAACGACGCATCGGAGGCTGCCGTTATCGCGCGCGCTGGCGAGTTCGGCGCCGTGACAATATCGACCCAGATCTCCGGCCGAGGTACCGACATCGTGCTGGGGGGCAAGAACGGATGGGATCGCGAGCGCGTGGTCGCGCTCGGGGGTCTTGCCGTTGTCGCGGTTGGCCGCTACCCATCTCGCCGTCTCGACGCGCAGCTCCGCGGTCGGAGCGGGCGGCAAGGAGACCCCGGCAACACCACGAGCTTCAGCAGCCTAGAGGATGACCTCGTCACCGCAAACTCTCCGGAACGCTTACCTCGGTCCGGGAGTCCGGGCCGCACCCGGCTGACACCTCGCCAACGACAGTCGCTTATGACCTCGGCTCAGCGAATCGCCGAAACGGCGCGGTTAGAGAGACACCGATCTACTTGGGCATTCAACAGGGCGATTGCCTGGCAACGAACCTTCGTCCTACGTATCCGAGAGGAGATCCTGAATACGCGGGTCGCGACCGACACGGTACGGGGAGCCGCTCCGGAGCTAATCGAAAGAATGGTCTCTATGACTTCGGTAGACGAAGTCGTGGAGGCGATTCGCCGAGTTGCCCTCTTCAGTTCGGATGAGCATTGGGCCGACCATCTTGGGTCGTTGCAGGAGCTCCGAGATGGCATTCACCTTCGCGCGCTCGCCGGCGAGCACCCAATCGACGCATTTCATACTCTGGCACTGGCGGAGTTCGATGGCTGGGAGGAACGCATGTACTCGTCTGTTGTCACGGCGGCCGAGACTATGTCAGCGAGAGACATCGTTGAAGGTAAAGTTCCCGAGACGATTCGCAGACCCTCGGCGACCTGGACATATATGATCTCCGACAATCCTCTCGGCGACGGGATGTCGCGAGCCGCTCGCGGACGAGCCCGGCGCAGGTAACGCGCGAGGTTTTCGATAGCCAGACACCCGGCTACGCAAAGGTCGACCGAAGCGCGTGGCGGGCTGCGCCGTACCCAGCCATGCCGTGGACGCCAGGCCCCGGAAAGGTCGCTGTCGAGCAGAGGTACAACCCATCGCCGGCCAGCCATGGCGCTCTTCGCAGATTCGGCCGCGCCAGGATCTGGCGAAGCGTCACGGCGCCCGAGGCAAAGTCGCCGCCGGGCATAGTCGGATTGCGCGCCCCTATCTGTGCCGCGTTCGTTGTACGGACGGCCAGAATTGTGTCCCGAAATCCGGGCGCGTAGCGTTCGATCGCGTCCTCGATCACAGCCGTCTGTGGAACCGTCGAACCCGCTGGAACATGGGCATATGCCCAGATGGAGTGCATGCCCTCGGGAACGCGGGTGCCATCAAAGGTCGAAGGCTGGGATAGTACGATCATCGGCCGCTCAGCATGACGCCCTCGAGCGACTTCATCCTCTGCACGCCAGATGTCCTCGCGAGTCCCGCAGAGATGGACGCTGCCAGCGAGTCCAACCTCTGGGCTCCTCCACGGAATTGGCGCGCTCGTGACGAAATCTACTTTGCTCACGGCGTTGCCTGCCCGGAGGCGCGCTAACCCCCGACGGTAGCCCGGGGTCACACGATCGGCGACAATCTGGAGGAAGTGGCGCGCCGAGGTGTCGAAGAAGTATGCGCGGGCTTGGGGGAGATCCTCGATCGAGTCCACATGAGTGTCGGTCGTAAGACGCACGCCCCACCGTCGGAGATCTCCGACCACTACGTCCGCAATAGCTTGCGAACCACCTATCGGGATCGGCCAGCCCACCGTGTGCGCCAGCGCGAGAAGGACTGCGCCGGCGGCGGACGCGCCCAATGCTGGCTGACGGCCAATAGTGTGCCCAACCACACCCGCGAGGAGTGCCTGAGCTCCGAGTGATCTCAGTCCCGCGCCCATCACACCTTGGAGAGTCGCAGCCGCCAGGCTTGCGGCAGCGATAGGTCGAGCCGGTAGCGAAAGAGGCGAGGTCAGTGCCCCTTCAACTAGTGCTTCAACCTGGTTGGTTAACCCACCAACGAGCCGCAACCACCTGCGACCGTCGCGGCCTAGGTCCGCGGCTGTCCGTTGCGCCGACTGCCACGCGACGGCGGCTCCCGTCGGTAGCGGGTGCGCGAAGGAAGCCTCCGGGACAACGAATTCCACACGGTCTGCCAAGCGGACCGACTTGAAGAATGGCGACGCTAGCGCCATGGGATGCACCGCCGACCCCCAATCGGCCCGGTAATTGTCGCCCCAGGTGTCAGTGCGCATCCCACCGCCCAACTGTGGGTCGCGTTCGAAGACCTCAACGTCGAGGCCCGCCTGAGCCAACGTCCAGGCGACTGCAAGCCTGTTTGGACCTGAGCCGACGACGACCGCATCCAGCAAGAGCGCCCCCTGATCCGGACCGGAGAGATATCGAGTTCACCGCGAAGACGCGATGTGTTCTAATACATGAAACATAGTAGCTTCAAGGGAAACTGTGGCGATGATGGGCGGACTGGGACATGCATCACCCGCGGCACACGAATCGGCGTGATACCGCGCGCGATAACGGCTCGGATCGCATGCGCGTCCTCGTGCACAAACGCCGGGGCGACCAGGTTGTCCTTGGGGCGATTCAGGAACGGAGTCCTGGTGGATTCAAGGTCAGTCTGAGCGCAGCCGGACTCGAAACGTTCCTTCAGGGCCGCAGCACCAACATCCAGCCGATGATCATCGCGGAAGCTCTTCGGCAAGCCACGATTCTGGCGGCGCATGAACTCTTCGACGTGCCACGAGGATGGGCGTTCTTGATGGATCGGCTCGTAGTCGACCTCACGGAGTTGCCGGAGCAGCCAGATCTAAGTGCCGTTGGCTTGAGCTTGTCAACGAGGGACGTGGTGACCCGAAATGGTCGCTTGAGTTCCCTCGTCTCGGAGGTCGTATTCCTGGTCAACGACGTCCGTGTAGCCCATGGCGAGGGCTACCTTCGCGTCCTTGAGCCCCGCGTATATGCGCGCCTTCGAGGGCAGCGAGAAATCTCCTCCTCGCTACCCTCGCCGGGCTTGGAAGGTGGATTCCGCCTTCACGACGTTTCCACCGGCCCACAAAGGCGTTGGCACGTCAGCATCGATCCCGGGGATCCGTTCTTCTTCGATCACCCCGTCGACCATGTGCCCGGCATGATCTTGTTCGCGGCAGCTATCGATGGTGTCTCGCGCGCCTCTGGGGTCTCAGCAAACGATTTGGCATTCTTCGACGGTGTATTCGACAGGTTCGTCGAACTTACGGAACCACTTAGCTTGATAGTCGATCTGCACATGATGGCGGCTGACCACCTCGAGTTCGAGGTATCGGCTGACGGGAGTCGCGGATCGCATGCCTTCCGGGCAAGGCTTCTGGTTCGGCCAGGACCAGCTGTTGCACAGCCCGGTACGAGCAGCGTCAGAGGACCCACATCTCGCGAGAGCGTCGACCGTGCACAGACCGCCGACGCAACGCACACGATCGCTGCGGCATGCGTTCCATAGCGATCACAGGCGGATCCGGATTCATCGGGGGCGCGATCCGACGAAGGGCGCTCGTTGATCGGCGTGCCGTGCGATTGCTCGGTCGGTCGCGCCCATCAGGAGGCTTCCTCGAAAAGTGGGAGCGCGTCGACCTAACCGAGGAAGCCGCTCTAAGTCATGCTGTCGAAGGGGCCGCTGCCCTGATCCACGCTGCCCCATACATCGGCAGTGATCTTCAGAGATCTCTGGCGACCAACGTCGAGGGGACGAGGCGACTCGTGGCGGGTTGTCGAGAGGCGGGCCTAACAACAATCGTCTATGTCAGCACCACGGGCGTGTACGGCCTCGGACCCCACCGCGGAACGTCCGAAGATGCCCACCCCAAGCCAGCATCCGCCCTAAGCCAAGCCCGGCTTGAGGCAGAACAGATAGTCCTCGCGGCCGGGGGAGTAGTGATTAGACCTCACCTGGTCTATGGGCCTGGTGACAGGCGGGTGCTGCCCAGCATCTGGCGAGCGACAGAGATCGCGGGTGGGCTCATCGAGGAAGGCAACGCTCTCATTTCAATTCTGAGCACCGATGCGCTCGCCGTGCAGGTCTGGCATGTGGTCGACAGTCTCCTGTCTGGACGGGTCGTGAGCCCGCTTATTCTTAACGCTGCCTCCGGCTCGCCCTCGAGCGTGCGCGTAGTTGTCGATGCGCTAGTCCGCGCCACCGGATCTAAACGACGATTACCGTCCGTGTCGCTTGCAAAGGCGAGACCGCTACTGCTGAATTCGGGCTTCAGCATCCACCAGATCGAGATGATTGCCCACGACAATTGGTTCAAATCCGCCTTACCGACCATCGCAGGCAAGACCTGGTTGGATGCACCCGGATTCGGGCTAACGATCGAAGATGAGGCCTGGTACCGCGAGACGCTGGCGCCTTTCCGACGTTAGCCGCGACGCAAGCCTGCCGAGGTTATGGAGCGCCAATCTGCGCCAACTCCGCCTCAACGGACCAGACGAGCCTTGGCGTGTCGACAAAGAAGTGGACTCGCTCGCGCACAACCAGGATGGGCAACAGGAAGCGCCAGAGTTCCTCGAGTCGGCTGCGCAGGTCGCCCCAGGATTCTCGCACCCCAGAAAGCATCTGCGTCCCGGTGAACGACCCGACCACGATCCTCGCAGCGTCGGAAATGCTCAGAGTCTGCGACAGATCGCCGTCCACGCGAGCGCGTGCGACCAGCTGCTCGGTCGTCGCTACCCAGTCGCTATACGGAGCAGCGGCCCCCACGATCTCCTGCGCAAGAGCCACCTTGGAGTCGAAGTGAAAATAGAGGGCGCCCTGCGTGACACCTGCAGCGTGCGCCAGTCCCGCCATCGTCGCGACGTGGTAGTTCGTTGTCGAGAACAGCTGCGCGGCCGATTCGACTATCTTTTCGCGGGTCGCTAGCGCTCTTGCTTGTTCTGCCATCACTCTCCCTTGCCGTCGGAATGGTATCCGACAGCATGTGTTTGGGTCCCTCGACACCGCGACGAAACTCGACGCTCGACATCGCCCGGGGCGCGGCCGGCTGGGGCGTCACTGGCGAAGGTCAGCTTCAAAAGATAGTGTCGTCAAGGGTTCCAGTTGGAGCTCGACGAACTAAGCGAAGTGAGGGGCGCACTTGACTGATTCCGCAGTCTACGCGTCGAACGTAGTCGTCGCGTACGGCGACCACGAGGCCGTTCGAGGAGTCGACCTGCGAATCCGCCAGGGCGAGTTCTATACGCTGCTCGGCACGAACGGCGCAGGAAAGACGTCTCTATTGGAGGCCATCGAGGGGCTGCGTCGCCCTCAAGCCGGAACTATCGAAGTTCTCGGCGGCGACCCAAAGGAACCTCTAGTGAGATCCCGGCTCGGGATCATGCTTCAGGAGAGTGGATTTGCGCCTGACCTGACCGCGGCTGAGTCGATCGGACTCTTCGGTGGCCTATCTGGCAGGCGCGACGCGCCATCTCGCGTCCTTGAATTGGTTGGACTTGAGAATGCGGGATCAACACGGGTGGCAAACCTTTCGGGAGGCGAGCGACGCAGGCTTGACCTAGCCGTTGCGCTCTTTGGAACGCCGGAGTTGCTTTTTCTGGACGAACCCTCCGCAGGATTGGATCCACAAGCCCGAGACCGCCTTTGGTCTGCGGTTCGTGGGCTCGCGGCGCAAGGAACGACCGTGTTTTTGACTACTCACTATCTCGAAGAGGCGGAGGCACACGCAGACCGCGTCGGCGTAATGCACGACGGGAGACTTGTGGTCGAAGGAAGCCTCACGGAACTTGCGGCACGCAATCCCGCTCGGATCCGTTTCGAGGTATCCCGACAGGTCTCTGCAGACCTTCCAGTGACCGCGACCTGGGATGAGGGCACGGCCACGATCGAGACTCGCCGGTTACAAGAAGACCTCACGACTCTGCTGGCCTGGGCGAGAGAACGTGCGATCGTGCTCGGCGGGTTGAGCGCCACAGCCCCGGGCCTTCGCGACCTAGTCCGAAGCGTGTCAGAAGGGGGAGCTGATGTTTGAGATTGCGGCGATGGAGCTTAGGTCTATCCTCCGGAACAAACTTGTCGCAGCCTGTGCGGTACTCCTTCCACTCGCGATCGGTGTGTTCATCGTTCTCACACAGGATCGCCTTCCGCTTCCTGCGTCGGCCGGCGGGCTGGTGGTTGTCTTCATGCAGGCGATGGGGATCTACGTCGCAGGTACGACGACGTTAGCCGGGCGCAGGCAAACGCTCTACCTGAAGCGGCTCCGCACAACGAGAGTGTCGGACTTTGGGATTCTTGCCGGGCTCTTGGCGCCAGTCGCGATTCTTAGTCTCCTCCAGGTCGTTGTGGTGCTTGTCGCACTAAGTTTTTCAGCCGGCGCGCCGGACAATCCATTGATTGTTGCGGCCGGAGTTGTGAGTGGCGTTGCACTGTTCTTGGCATTCGCATTATTGACCGCCGCACGGACCGGTTCACCGGAGCAGGCACAGATCACGACATTTCCGCTGTTCCTGATCGCATCCGGCGCGGCCACTTGGGTCGCAATCACGGGTACCGGTGACCTCGAAGCCATCAAGCTCGCACTCCCAGGCAGCGCAGCCTTCCAACTGATTGCGGACGGATGGTCTAGCTCGGGTCTCGAGGTTGTGCGGCTTGGAACTTTGATCGCGATCAACCTCGCATGGATCCTGATTGCGGCGCTTGGTGCGAAAGTCATTTTCCGTTGGGAGCCACGATCATAGACGGCAGCGACCACCGATGTTCCGCGCGCTGGCCAAGGCATGAGGAGGGGTGAGAGTGACGACCTACGCCGACTACGGCCATCAGTTCGCTCACATCTACGACGGGCTTTTCCCAAGGTCACATGTGAGCGCGCGCCAGGTCGACTGGATGATTGCGCAGCTTCCTCAAAGCGACCACCCTTTGATCGTCGAGTTCGGTGTGGGTACAGGGCGCGTAGCGCTCCCTGTCGCGGCGGCTCTTGCCGGGCGCGACCTTCAATTTCTTGGGGTCGATGTCTCCCAGGAGATGCTCGACGCGTTGAGACGCTCCGATCTCACGGGCTTGGTCACACCTATGCTGGCCGATGTCACTGAACAGGTGCCCGCAACCGGGGCGGACCTCGTGCTCTGCGTATGCGCAACGATTTCTATGATCACTGACCAGGATCGCCAGGAAGCGGCATTCTCAAACGCCGCGGCGACCCTGCGCCCTGGCGGGGTGCTCGTGGTCGAAACCCACAACCCAACTCTGGTAAAGACGATGCACACACATGGTCACGCGACGCTCGCGATTCCCTACGAGGGAGAAAGAAGAGTGCTCGTAAGCTTCTGCGAACTCGACTTCCCAATCTGGAATGTCGACCACTGCTGGATCGAAGGCGATAAAGCTACCTTCGCCAGCGAGGTGAGTCGGCTCACAAGCCTTGAGGAACTCGATGGATATGCGTCGCGCACGGGCCTCGAGCTGGTCGGACATTTCGCTGGCCTAGATGGCAGTGTCGATCTCGCGCAGGCCCCTACGATTACTGCCGTCTACCGTCGTCGGGAATGAATTAGCTCGCAACACTTGCGAGAGAAGCAGCAAGGTACGTTCGGGCCGTAGCCTCAAGGTCCGCACCATCTGTTGTCGCGAGGCACATTGCGATGATGCCCAGCAACGAGTCAGATATGATGCGCGAGACGAGTGTCGCATCCACCTCCGGACCCACGACTCCCTCGACTTTTCCGTGGATCAGGGCCTCTTCAATCGCCTCGTTCCAAAGATCGACATCGGCGCTACTCGAGATGTCCGGCATTTCGGTACTCAACCTTATGCCTCCTCGCACCACCGGATCGGAGGCGATGGCGTGGGCGATCCCGACGAGCGTCTGCATTAAGACAGCGACGCCCTGACCCTTCTGAGACGCCATCTGTTCGGCGAATATCTCGCGTTGCCGGGCGACAACGGCATGAGCCAGCGCCTCTTTAGCGCCGAAGTGCGCGTAGAGGGATCCTTGTGACAGGCCGGCCTCGCGCATTACCGCCTCCATCGTCGCGAGCCGATAGCCGTCCCGAGCGAAGACAACGCCGACGGCGCGGATCGCCACATCCATCCGCGCGAGCCCGCGAGCTTGCTTGGCCATGACTTGTCTCCCTCTCAATCGAAGCGACCACAAGAGGCGAACGTGCCGCCGAACAATTTTAGACCTCGCCAAAGCCTGATTCCGACAGCACCCCCGTTGGATGGTAAGAGCAAGCCATCGATCTCCCCCTTGCGGTGGATCTGCTGGGCGCTCATAGAGCGTGCAATGGAGTATGGAAACTAACGACAGTGGAACCGCGGCGGTGGAGTCACTCGTGCTCCATCTCGTCCAGACGTTGGTGGAGCTAAGAGTTGCACTTGGTGCCTTGGAGACATCCACTGCGCAAGAAGATCAAGCAAGGCTACGGTCTGCCATGATCGCCGAGATCGATGAGGTTATCGAGCGCACGCGCCAGCAGCACCTCCTCCCAAGAGGGATAGACGTGTACCCAACTGCGGCAAACGCATACTTGGTGGCCGAAGGTTCGATCGCGCCCCCAGAAGGGGCGTAGGCCGCCCGACCTGGTGGGGATTGAGCGGGGCCCATGTCGGCTGGTCGCGCTGCTCGCTGCCTGGCTACAAATTGGCTACAAACGCTGACGACGACAACTTTCGCCGCGCACTTCTGCACTCCAGCCTCCAGCAGGAACATGGTTTCGAGACCCTGCTCACGGCAGATCAGGCCTCCGAAACCCCCTCTCACGGTCCATCGTCCCGAGATCGTCCCGAGCATGTCGTGGATCCAGTTATTGGCGCTGGATCGGGTGCGGCCGGACATCGGAATCACTGTAAACACTGGCATGCACAGGGAGACGTCGCATTGTCCGGCCTAACGCACCACCCTGCTAAGGTGGAGACCCCGTAAGGGATCCAAGGGTTCAAATCCCTTCGTCTCCGCTCAAAAAGTCCCCTGGCCAGGGTCCGTGATTTTCCTGGCCGGTGTCGGCGTGTCTCCGTGCGCTCGACCCATGGCACCGGAGAAGGTACCGGGCGTTCGTGGATAGACAGACCGGAAACACCTCGGCGGCGTCGATCCCGCTGTCGGTACCGGGCGTTCGTGGATAAACACCCGGGACGGAATGGGTGATCTTCGTACCGGTCTGGAACTTGCCTGTCACCCACCCCGCCGTCCGACCCCGGGTGAACACTCGTGGTTGGCGGGAAATTTGAATGTTCGCCTCCGGTATCTGTGTTCTGTCCGCTCTGCCCGGCACTGCACCGTAGTCGCCACCCCACCCCGCCTCCTTTTCGATCTGGATGATCCGCTCAACCTAACGGCACATGGCCGTCAGGTATGCCCGTAGAAGCACGGTCGTTGACCCAGTGAACAAGAACAGCACCGAGCGCTGGGTTTCCATCTTGGACACGGTCCCGTGACAGAATGTGTGAAACTGTGGTAGCCTCGCCTCACTCGGTTGTGCAAAACGATAGTTTCTGTGTCGGTTGCAAAAACCGAGGAATTCATATCAACGATGGAACGGAGCAAAAATGAAGGCAACCTACCGCATCACCTGCATCGCCGCAGGTATTGCCCTTGCAGGCGGGCTGGCGCTTGTCGGTGCCGTCGGTGCAAACGCAGTTACGCTGTATGACCACAACAATTACCGCGGTGCAAGCTATTCAGGAGTACGTGCATCAAGTCTTGGCAACATGAATGACAGAGCATCATCGATTCGAGCGTGGGGTGCCTACACTTATTACGAGGATGCCGGTTACTTCGGACGCAACATCCGGCTGTTTGGTAGCTATAACTGCCTGGGAGGTGTTTCTTCGGAGGGCATGTACTGGTTTGAATCGTGGAGTGACAGAATAAGCAGCTTTAGATGAGTCGATGGCTTCACGAGCGGAGGGGTGGTCGTCACTTCACTTTTGTCGTCTTAGGAGCTTGTCTTCCCGTTATTCTCACGGTGTCTGGTTGCACGACGGGCTCCTCGGAGGCGCGGAAAGACCTGAGTGCGCGGGCGCTCCTGGATTTCAAGACCGGTGAGATCATCCTTCCGCTCGATGCTTACGATGCGACCACGAGGTGGGCAGATTTTCAATCACTACAGCGAGCGACATACCTTGCGGTAGATGAGTGCATGGTAGCGAGAGGCCAGCGGTACACGGCAGCGCACATCATTGATGCGCCGGACACCAATATCGGCGACCGCTTGTACGGCCTGTGGAACGTCGATTATGTTCGAAAATACGGGTATGACAGCCCTGAGGTGCAGACAAATATAGCCATAGCTAAAGATGCGGAGGCGGGCGGGGACGCCTGGGGAGCAGCTTGGAAGACATGCTACGAGACCACCATTCCCACAGAGATACGCTCACTCATCCCAGGCCTTGAAGAACAGCGGAGGTCGCTCGTGTCCCGGTTGCGGGCGGAGGCGCGCTCTCGCGCGGAAGCTGACCCCGGTTGGGCTGCTGCGCGAGTACCGTGGGCGGCGTGTTTGCAGAAAGCGGGTCTTGAGCCGCACACCGACGGTTGGCGCTCAAAGCAAGCGCAGGACATGATCATGAGTGAAAACGATGTACCCACTCAGGGCACTCAGGAATTGAGCCGGATTGCGTATATTGAAGCAAAGTGTAACGTTGAGTCGGGTTTGACACAGAATCTTGGAAACCTTGAGGCGGGGTATCAACAGCCGCTCATTGATGCGAACCAGGCTGCGCTCAACAAGGTCAAGGAACAAGCTCAGCAGCGGTTAGCCACAGCGAAAGCATACATCGCAACACATGGTTAACGCCCCTCTGCCCCGCCGCAACCAGGTGCGCCGTGTTCAACGGCCGATTGTCGTTGTTCTGACTGTGGTTATTGTGATTGTTTCGCTCGTGGGGTCTTTTCTGTTGGGCCGCTTCGTGCGCCCGCCGGACAGCGTCAGCATTCGATCTGCTCAAACACCGATTGCGGTGTGGGAACCGGCCGTGGAGCGGGTTATTGACTCCCGGATGACGTTCGCGGGAACAACAAGTTCCGGGACTATCAGCACCATTACCCCACTATCACCATCGGCACCTGCAGTGGTGGTTCGTCAGGGTGTCAACGTGGGTGATGTTCTTCGACCGGGTGCGTTTATTGGGGTGGTATCCGGTGTGCCGTATTGGATACTGAACGGCCCACTTCCGCTTTATCGTGACCTGAATGTTGGTGACAGTGGTGACGACGTCACTGCCTTTCAAAAATCGTTGGTAGCCAGTGGGATTCAGGTACGCATATCGGGAGAGGTTGACAGCGGTACCGTCGCTGCAATTCGACGGCTGTTTACGGCACAGCGACTGACCCCACCGAGTGCACCGATTATCAGTGCGAGCCAATTTCTTACCGCCCCGGCCGCGACCGCGACGGTCGTGGAGCGGGCCGAGGTCAGTGCACGCCTGGGTGATACAACCCCACTTCTAAAAGTGCGAACGGGTTTACCATCGGTGTCATTTCGAGTGGACACGGTCACGGCTCAAGAACTCAAGGTCGACCAGACGGTATCTGTGAACATGTCCTCCGGCACGGTGCAAGCAAAAATTGTTACGGTGGGAACTTTTGAGCTCGGCACCGGCACCCAAACACCCGGTCACGCAATGACAGCGGTATGCGAGGATCCGGCATGTGCTGGGCTTACCGACGGGTCGGCGGTTACCGTCCTGGGTCCGGGATCAGCCGAGAAATCTCTCGCGGTGCCCCTCATCGCACTGCGTGAAGACGCTCAGGGTGCATATGTCTTACGCCGAGACGAAACTGGGAAATCGGCTGAGGGTGCACGTATCGCGGTGACCGTGATACATTCTGGCGAGGGATGGGTCGCGGTGGCAAGCACAGACCTCAAACCCGGTGATCAGGTAAAAGTGGCGTGATGGATCTGCCGCTCATAAAATTAGAGAATATTTCACGAACCTTCGCGCCTGACCACAACACCGGAATACGAGACGTTAACCTCGAAATCCGTGCTGGTGAGTTCGTTGCGATCGTGGGGCCATCCGGAGCTGGGAAAAGCACCCTGCTCAATCTCATCGGCCTGCTCGACCGCCCCGACTCTGGTCGATACGCCGTTGGTGGTCGTGAAACACACGAACTCAATGAACGCGAACGCGATAAACTACGATCACTGTTCTTTGGATTCGTTTTTCAATCAACATTTGTCCTCGCCGATGAAACCTCAATCCAAAACGCAGCACTGGGTCTTCGAATTCAACGCGTCCCCCTGCGGGAACGCTCTGATCGGGCACGGCGAGCCCTGGAACTGCTCGGAATAGCCGATCAGGCCGCAGTCGCTGGAAAGCTACTCTCCGGTGGTGAACGACAGCGACTGGCCATCGCCCGAGCGATGGCCACCGAACCACGGGTCATTCTCGCTGACGAACCAACGGGCAACCTCGATAGCACAAACAGCCTCATAGTGCTTGACCACCTGCGTTCACTCAACCGCCGAGGAACCACCATCATCCTCATCACCCACGACCAGGAGGTGGCATCACAGGCTGATCGCCGAATCATGGTGACCGATGGACTGGTGTATGAGGAACAGCCACACCGACCCCCCGAACGCGCGGTAGCTGTTCAATCCACACATCCTCACCGCGAACACAACTCTCAGAGCATCCGCTCAACCTCTTCCACGAGCCCACAATTGGCAAAAAGAACGACCTTCCTTGAAGTCGCAGCGGATGACTTCGGTGATGCAGTCTCGGCAATGACCAGTCGTCGCATCCGAACTCTGCTTCTCATGTGTGCGTTCGTATTAGGCATCGGTGGACTTATTACATCCATCGGGCTGAGTGAAACCGCGTCGAACCAGGTATCCGAACGCCTCACACAAGCGGCACTCGATGAAGTCCGGATCACACTACCCGGCGGCGGTGAACTACTCGCCGCACATCGCGCACAACTGAACACGTGGATTCACAACATTGAACAGCTACCACACGTTCAAAGAGTCGGGTGGGTCGCTACCGTCGGCGCATCCTCCGCCCAGATCCGTCGACTGTATCCACAGCGCGACGACACGCCCTCAAACCTCCAACTGATTGCCGCCTCACCAAACTACCTCACCCTCATGGACGCGGAACTAATCACCGGAACATCTCTGGAGGTGCAAGCATCGCCCCTCATCACCAGCACGGCATGGCTCGGTCGTGATGCAGCGGCAGCGCTGCGCACCGTCAGCCCCGGACCCGGTTCCACAGTGTGGGTCTTCGACCGCCGCCTCACCATCGCAGGAGTAATCCAAGCCGGCACCCGAAACCAGCAACTCAACCGAACCATCATCCTCAGCCCAGACGCACTCGCGGGTGCACCGGAAGTCTCAGTCGCAATCGTGGTGAGAACCGACACCGGATACCCGGTCACCCTCGCCGATGCAATACCCATCGCGCTCGACCCGGCTGACCCAGGCCGCTTCCGCGTGGAAACCGTCGCCGACCTACGCAAGCTCCGAATCGGTGTCGCAGACGACCTCAGCACATTTGTCGGCATCCTCTCCGCCGTGCTCCTCCTGCTCGCGTCCACAAGCGCCGCAACAACAATGCACCTCACCGTTCATTCCCGCTCACAAGAAATCGCACTCCGACGCGCAATCGGCTCAACACGCATTGCCGTCGCACGCCTATTCCTCATAGAAGGAATAATCATCGGACTCGTCGGTGGTGCCCTCGGAGGACTCATCGGCACCTCACTCACGCTCCTGGTCGCAACACTCCGAAACTGGACCGCTGTTCTCCCTCCTTTCCTCTCGCTCACCGGAATACTTATCGGCGCTATCACCGGTGCACTCAGCGCACTCATCCCCGCCCACACCGCAAGTAAAAAAGAACCAGCCGACGCAATCCGATAATTTTCCTTCCTTGTCTCCACAGCACGGTATTCGATTCTGTGCGCACCCCCAGATCTCAGCGCCGCCCCTGCGACAGAACATGAGAAGTGTGTGGCACATTGGACACGTTCGGTTATACAAACCAACAACATGTGTGTCGTCGGTGAAACCCAGGGTGCCCGTGTCAGAGGCGACTCGGAGCAAAAAATGAATGCAAACTGCCGCACCACCTGTGTTGCCACAGAACTGTGGAAGTACTCACGACTCCACAGAGCAAGGAAAAAATTGGAAAAGAAAGTAGAGAAGCTCGAGAACAGAAGATAATCTGCTCGCGAGTGTTTTAAGGCATCCTGCCGCTACCGCAGCGCAGCGGTACCCACCCGCACGACATTGCTCAGCGACCCAATGCCCGTGACCTCAATGGTGACCGTGTCCCCGGCCTGCAGCGTAAAGCCCATGTCGGGGACAATACCGGTGCCGGTAGAGAGAACCATCCCGTCGGGGTACACATCACCCCGGAACGCCCACGACACGAGGTCACTGAAACTACGACGCATCCGGTGTGTGTTGCTCGTGCCCGACCACACGGTGACGGTGCCGCGAACCACAGCACAGGAGATCGCGAGCTCACCCGCGACAAACCCCTCGGCCAATCGAATCCGACGGTGCAGAGCGCAAGCGCCCGCGTACACCTTCGCCTGCGGTAGATAGAGCGGATTAGCACCCTCAATACTGCGTGAACTCACGTCATTGCAGATCGTGTACCCAATAATCTCGCCACCCGCGTTAACAACCACAGCAACCTCGGGCTCGGGCACATTGAGCGTCGAATCCTCCCGAATACCGATTGGGTCACCGTCGGTGTGCACCCGCCACGCCACCGACTTAAAGAACAGTTCCGGTCGATCTGCCTCGTACACGAGACTGTACACATCAGCCACCCGACTCTCCTCGACCCGAGCTTCCCGCGAGCGCAGGTACGTCACACCCGCTGCCCACACCTCGGTGCGTCCGGCAACCGGCGGCAACCACACAACAGGGGATGCCACGACCACACCGGGTGCCGACACAATTTTGCTCATCGCCACCGCGTCCTGCTGCAGCAACTCGGGCAAATCAGTACACGCGAGTTCGTGGAACTGCCCGTCGGCGGTCTCCAGTCCGACCCGGGCGGCACCGGTGGCGGGGTCACGGTAACGACTGAGATACATGTTTACTCCCTAGCGGTGGTGGTAGAAACGGTGGTGGTGGAAACGGCAGTGGCAGCAGGAACAATCGTGGCAGAACCCGGAAACGCCCGCCACGGCGTGGCCGCGGGGCCTGTGCACGGGGCATCCAGAACAAAAAGCCCACCGGCGAGCGGCTCGCGCTCCAGCCTGGCGGCATCAAGACCATAGCTGGCGGTCGTGATGAGCAGCGTGTCCAGCCGGGGCCCAACAAAACACATGCTCGTCGGCTGTGAAACCGGCAACAAAACGGTGCGATCAAGCCGCCCGTCGGGGGTGTATCGTCGGCACTGTCCACCACCCCACACGGCGACCCAGAGGCATCCCTCGTCGTCAACGGTGAGGCCGTCGGGCATGCTGGCGCCCACCGATTCAAACTGCACGAGCACCGTACCACCGGTCATTGCGCCGGTTGCCGCATCGTATTGGTAGCGCCACATACGCCCGGGACCAGAATCGATAAGATACATCGCCGACCCGTCAGGCGACCAGCCGAGACCGTTTGACACAGCGAGGCCGCTCACGCACGTGACAGCGTCACCCGGAGCATCGAGCCGATAGAGCGCGCCATCTGGGGGCCCCGTGTTGTACGGCATTGTGCCGCCGAAGGCGCGCCCGTCCGGGCTGACTTTACCGTCGTTAAACCGGATGCCCGGCTCGGTGGAAAGCGGTTGCGCAAGGGCAGTCAGTGCACCTTCCCCATCACGGCGGTAGAAACCATCGCGGAGCAGTAGCAGCAATTCTCCCGGGTTGGTCGAGAACAGCGCCGCACCAACGTGCGAGGGCGTCTCGAAGCACTGCACTGCCGAGGGCTTGCTCCACGGCTCGCGCCACACCCGGTTCGCGAGGATATCAACCCACACGAGCGTGGATGTCCCGGCATCCCACGTCGGCCCCTCCGCCAGTTCGGCGCGGGAATCACGAAACAGTTCCGGAGTTAGATTCGTCACGGTCATCATGCAATCAGTCCTTCCACGTCCGGATCAACGAGCCGCGAGAACATCATCGTCAGCCACGGGTCAAACCAGTCCTTCCAGGCCTGGGTCAACGGCAGGACATACTCCGGTGTGGCGGCCATCCGGGGTCACTCCGCTCGCGCCGGGTCAACGAGTATTTTGGCCAGATCACTGGGGGCCGCCAATCGCGCAAACGCCTCAGCAACACCCTCGAAGCCCACCGTCTCACTGATAAGCGGCCGCGGGTTCACCACGCCCGTGCTCAGCAGCCGCACCGCCGTCACAACGTCAGTGTCCCAGACGTGCGCAGCCGTGCCGACCACTCGCTTCTCCGAAAGCACGATATCGCGCCACGGCAACGGCGGGGTGGCGTCACTAATGCCCACGAGCACTGTTGTACCGCTGCGACGGGTCACCGAGAACGCGTCGGCAACGGCAGCCGGGCGGCCCGCGCACTCGAAAACAGCGTCGGCCAGTCGGCCCCCGGTGTACTCGGCAACAACTCCCCGAAATTCATCACCGGATGCCGCGACCGCCGCCGCACCCACCTCCAGTGCGCGGTTCCGCTGGGTCGCCGAAGGATCGAGCACGAGAACCTGCGCACCCACCCCACGCGCAACCTGCACGACGAGATTCCCCACGACTCCCGCACCGACCACCGCAACGGTGGCACCCCGGAGCTCACTGATCTTGGCGACCGCCCGCACGGCCACCGCGGTTGGTTCCGCGAGCGCGGCAACCTCCACCGGGACATCCGGGCCAACACTCACGAGCGTATTCGCCCGACACACCATGTATTCGGCCATCCCACCCGGCGCGTGTTGCCCCAGCACAACGAGGTTCGGGCACAGACCAACCTCGTGTCGCTCACACCACCAGCAGGTGCCACACCCTTCCACCACATCGGGGATGACCCGCTTACCCACCCACCCTGGTTGCGACGCGCATTCGACGACGGTGCCCACAATCTCGTGCCCCGTAATGAGCGGTGCCTGTGCCCCGGAAACAGGGTGTGGGCCTGACACCGGAATGTCGTGCGGGCCGGTGAGAAACTCCTCCACGTCGGTGCCACACAGTCCAACCCGGTCGACCCGAACGAGCGCTTGCCCGGGTGCGGGTGTCGGCCGAGGAATCTCGTCGACACGGACATCCCCGCGTGCGTACCAGCGCAGCGCTCGCATTGTCGTGGTCATGAATGGCCTGCCCTCGTTCTCATCACGGTTACCCCTTGCATGCTTATCCCTACAGTTGTGATTGTTGAGCGAGCGGTGAGTCATTGAGCGCCCACCTCGCACCCTTATCCTGACAGTCGCGATACCCGCCGCGACACGGTCGCTGATTCGGCAACCCCCTCCCGAAGCCGGACTCCGTGACCGGGTGTCGTCGGCACCTGCATGGTACTGCCGGTCATAACAGGAAGCCCCTCCACGAGTTCGGAATACCAGGTGCGCAAGAACGCACGCACCGTCTCTTGCAGCACACCGTTTGGCTGGCTTGCCGTGAGGTGGGTGCAGGCAGCGAGAGTGGTCGGACCGGTGCAGTCGTGCGGAGCGACCGGCACAGCGTACAAGTCCGCGAGCGAGGCAACTTTACGCGCCTCGGTTAGTCCGCCGGTCCACTGCACATCCACGGTTGCGTAGTCGATAACACCCTGCGCGAGCAGCGGCGCGAACCCGCGTCGACCGACCGCGGTCTCACCGGTGGCGATCGGCACGGATGTCGCACGCCGCAGCTCCACGAAGGCATCTACCGCGTCTGCCCGCAACGGGTCTTCCACCCAAAACGGGTTGAACGCCGCAAGCTCGCGCATGATCTTTGTCGCGGCCGGACGCAGCCACAGCCCGTGCAGCTCGACCATGATGTCCATCTGGTTACCGACCGCATCACGAATGTCTCCGATAACCGACAGCGCCTGGTCGAGTTCGGCGACGGAGATGTCGGTGCCGAGGGTGCGCTCTGCAGCCCGGTCAAAGGGCCACACCTTCATCGCGGTGATCCCCTCACTCAGCAGGTCACGGGCAAGCTCACCCGGTCGAGTGAGGAACGCGTCCAGGTCCTCCCAGGGGCTCGAACCATGACCAACACCCCAGTTCTCAGAACTCTGCTGGGCACTGGCACGGACGTAGTCCGCTCCGGCACACGTGTTGTACGTGCGGAGCTCATGATGCACCGGACCACCGAGCAGTTGCGACAGGGACATCCCTGTGCTGTGCCCCAATAGATCCCACAGCGCGAGCTCGACGGCCGCGTTACCGCGGTTTTCTGCGCCACCGCCCTGGTAACCCACGTAGGGGCGCAGAGCGACCGCGGCTTTCTCGGGTGATGGCGCATCCATCGCCAAGATGATCGGTGCCGCCGTTTCGTGGATGTAGGTTTCCACCGTCCGTGCTGCGAAAAATGCCTCCCCCAGCCCGATTAAACCGTCGTCGGTGTGGAGCCGAACGAAAAGCAGGTTTAGCTGGATGTCTGGGCGCAGGGTCTCAACCGCGAGGATCTTCATGGGTTCTCTTTTGGTATCCGCAAGCAGCGATCACGCGTGGGCCGTGTCGCGGTTCTAGATGGCGGCGAGGCGAGCCGTAGCTTGGACTAACCCCGCCACAAGAACCTCTTTTGGTCTAACTGGTAATACCAATACTATGGCGGAGGCCCCGACCCTTGTCAAGCGGTCACGCCACACTTCTCAGGAATGACTCGACATCCCCACTCGTCCGGCGTTGTGCGTTGACGACAGAACAAGTCCGTGCCAAGGTCACAGGTATGACCGGTTTGACCCCTGCGGGTGAGCTGCCGGCCGGAGTACCTCAGATCGTCGCCGCGATTGACGAGCGGATCGTGTCGGGTACCTGGCCGGAACACTCCCGACTGCCTTCAGAGCGAACGCTCGCTGAACAGTTTTCGGTGAGCCGACCGGTCATCCGTGAGTCACTCCGGGTGCTCAGTGAACGTGGACTCATCGTCATATCCGCCGGTCGCGGCAGCTTCGTGCGCCGAATAGATCCGGCCAGTCAGGGTGCTAGCGCCGAACTTCTTGCCCGTCGGGGAGCGATTACCGCCGAACACCTCATTGTTGCGCGCACGATGTTAGAAGCCGAAGCGGCCGCACTGGCAGCAATAAACCGCACCGACCAACACATCGAACGCCTCAGCGAACTCCTCGAACAGTTTGATCACTCGACCGTTCCTGAATCGGCAGACCTGGATGTCGCATTCCACGAAGCAATAACAGTAGCATCGGGAAATCCTGTCATTCAGGTCATGTTTGCCTCGATCAAAACCCTCGCACACGGCATCGTTCTACGCAGTCTCACCGACCGCAAACTCGCGGGTGCCGCGCTCCCGTTACACGAGGTGATCCTCACGGCGATCATCGAACAGGATCCGGACCGAGCACGTCAGGCAATGAGCGAACACCTGGGTGCCGCCCGCCAGTTCTACGGCACTGACCTGAATCAACCGCTCGCAGACGTGCTTCGGCACCGTGCCGAAATTGCACCAGCACTGGGGTCAGTGCTGCGAGATCTGAGCCGTTCGATCGCGTCCACCGAGACATGAACACCCTGCAGCTCGTCAATATTGACGGGCCGCGGCTACATGCCACGATCTCCCATCCACACTACGGTCTCCTCCCGCACCCCGATCTCCTGATATCGTCGCCCAGACCGATGCCGCGATCGAGACGATCTCCTCCCGCACCCCGATCGCGCCAGTGTCATGTTGCCAGAGTTACGCGACCAGCCCGTTGCCCGCAAACACTGGGCATTCGGTGTGGAGGCAGTGAGCACCCCCGGCACGACACCCTCGGGCCCGGTGATAGACTCGACGAACCACCGCAGCGAATACTGTCGGCGCGCAACGCCGTTGCGCGCCCGTAGCTCAACGGATAGAGCATCTGACTACGGATCAGAAGGTTGGGGGTTCGAATCCCTCCGGGCGCACCACACCCTCGGCCAGCCACTCAAGTGGGAGCGTCCCTGTTTTAAGCCACTGAAACGGGACGCCAGTCACGGCCGCGATAGCGTACAGTGACTGCACGCTCGGCTGAATGTGCCCATTGATCCAATTGCCGACCGTGTTCCGGTTTACGTCGAGATGCCTTGCGAGGTCCTGCACTCCTACGCCACTCGCTCGCATCGCTTTTCTGATCCTGTCGGCCTCGTCAAAGTCAAGTGCCAGTCTCTCCAATGTGTTCATGCTCATGCACATAGCATTGCACGAACGCCCCATTCATGCAACGCTATGTGCGACATGCTGAACTACAAGCTTGTAATTTATTGATCAATGCCCAATAATGGCAGACATGCCGAAAAAGACATCTTTTTCTTCTGAGCCTCGCATTATTTGGTGTGAGCAGCTCATCGGGTCCGCCACGGTGTGCAGGATTCTCGGTATCGACCGGTCTACGCTGACCCGTCGTATTAGGCGTGGTGAGCTGGTGCCGCTCGCGCAGCTTGATGGCCCGCGTGGGGCGTATGTGTTTGATCGGGGTGACTTCCCCGTATGAGTGTCGAGTCGCTCGCCATCGCGCTGCACCACTCCCGGGCCAGGGGTGCAGCCAAGCTCGTGCTTATCGGCATCGCAAACCACGACGGTGATGGCGGTGCTTGGCCTGCAGTCGCGACCCTGGCGAGGTATGCCGGTGTGACGGAGCGTAACGTTCAGAAAGCGCTTGCCGCCCTCGAAAGCCTGGGCGAAATCAGACGCCTCGTGAGCAGCGGCGGCGACCACTCAACGGCTGATCATATGAAACCCAACCTGTATCAGTTTCTGCTCCGGTGCCCATCGAATTGCGACCGATCAGCGCGGCACCGCAGGCCCCATGACACACAGCTATCCGAGTTATCCACAGGCGAGTTATCCACAGGGGTGTCGCTAGCGACACCGGGTGTCGGTAGCGACACCGGGGGGGTGTCGCTAGCGACACCCGAACCATCCTTTAACCAAACCACTAGATATAGAGAAAAAACTCACGTTATCGCGCGCGCGCGAGTTGGAGGGACAGGTCCTTCTGTGGATAACTTTTCGGTTTCGGCTCGTCGGTATGTCGAGGTGATGGCTGTGAAGTGTCGGGGGCGTGGGGGTCGGCCTCATCGGTATGTCGATGGTCAGGGTCTGCCCTCTCACAGGTGTTTGCACTGTGGTGAGCTGCAGCCGGTGGAGGGGACTGCGTGATGTGTGTTTTGGGTCAGGGGTGTGCGCCCTTGGCTGCCTGGTTAGTAGTTTATCGAAAGGAAATTCATATGTTGTGTAAGTCTTTGCCGGTGGCTCATCGTCGTCGGGGTTTTCGTGATACCGCGTTTGCTCAGGTGGTGGCGGTGGTGGGTCTGGTGATCGCTGCGGTGGTGGTGGCTGTTGTGGTGGCGTGGCTGATCGTGGGGGTGGGGCGATGAGTGAGTCAGAGGCACCGCGTCCTGAGTGGTCGCGGGTCGCGTTGCACGGCGAGTTCCTTGCCCTCGCGAACTCGTTGCGTGAGTGCTTCGATCATCTCGGGGATGATGAGTGCGAGCTGATCAGTGACTGTGCTGTCGATGCCCATATCGCTGGGTATCTGGTCGCCTCTGGGCGGTGGAGCACCGTGGAGGGTGCAGCCCAGCTGGTGAAGGCGCATGACGCGTTGAGGGATATCCAAGCGGCATCGTCTCAGCTGAAGGCAGCGCTAAAGACGTTGGAGCGCCTGGATGTGGAGCGTCCCTCTATGGGCCCGGTGCGGGCTGCTTTGCCGGAGACCCTGGCCGGTCTGGGGAGCCAGGTACATGAGTACGCTGCTGCGCTGCGCGCGGGCGAGATATCTGAGCGGATCAGCGCCTTCGGGACCACGTTATGCACGTACGCTACTACGCTCGACACCCCACCGAGCTCGGATCAGATCAGCGCCCTGCTGGTTGATGTGGTTGCCGGGCTTGCGGTGTTCACACCGTGTCTGAGTACCGAGAACCGGCTGAAACCCGCCCACTTTCCCGATTCTGCCTCGTCTGGGCGGTGGCGGCTTGAGTATGATCTGTGCTTGCTGCTGGACTCCCTCATGATCCTGACCCTTGGCGAATCGTGGTCGAGAGATGAGTGAGTCAGAGGCGCCGCGTCCTGAGGTGAGTGAGTCCTGGACGCCGCCGCGTCCTGAGTGGTCGCGGGTCGCGTTGCGCCAGGATTTGCTGGATTTGGCGGAGGATATGCGTGCGTGGGTGGGGCACCCGGTCCCGTCCGTGGTGTGGGCTGATCAGACCGAGCTGGTGGCCGCTTTGGTGGCGTCTGGGCGGTGGGATATCGATTCTGGTGTGGCGTGGCTGGAAGCCGGTCGTGCTGCTTTGGTGTGTGAGCTATGAGCGTGATGGAGGAGATGCCGATCTGGTTGTTACTGCCGCTGGTGGTGGTGGCGTGGGTGGGGTACGCGGTTGTAGTGGTGGTACAGCACCGCCGTGAGGGGAGGCGGTGGTGAGGGGTGCGGGTGCTCTGGTGTGGGTGGATTCCTCGGCTGTCAGTCATGTGGTGGTCTGCTCAGTGTGTCGGGCCTCGTGGGTGTTCCTGAGTAAGGCGCAGGCTGTGGAGCAGGCCCAGACGCATCGGGCTATGGAGCGGGGGCGGACTCTGCCTCGGTGTGTGATGGTGGGCTGTGTGGATCATGGGGTGGCGCAGGGCTTGTGTCGCTCGCACTATAACCGTGCTCACCATAAGCGGAGCTCTGGTGAGTAGGTTGTCGGCGCGTGGGCCGGTGTGGGTGGCGTTGCGTGCGAGGGTGTTGGACCGTGATGGTGGGGTGTGTGTGTACTGCGGCGGGGAGGCGTCAGAGGTGGATCATATTGTGCCGAAAGCTGCTGGGGGCAGGGACGAGCTAGCTAACTTGGCGGCGGCGTGTAAGCGCTGTAACGCCCGGAAGGGTGCTCGGAGCGCGGTGGCTCGTTTGACCTGGTTCAATCCCCAGTGGCTGGATCGGGTATGACGGGGTTGGTTTTTCTGGTGGGGTCCCACACACCCCGCCCTCAGTTCCATTTTTCACACGGACGGTTCAAACATTTCGGGCCAAAAGGAGTTTCTGATGGGTAGCACGTCCCAGGGCGCGATCGAGGCTGTGGTGGAGGCCCAGATCGATGCGGATATTGAGCAGAAAATCGCTGATAGTGACGCGGATTCGTTCGTCGCGGCGGTGGGTGAGTTCGTGGCGGCTTCTCCGTGGTTGGGACCTGAGCACCAACCCGCGCTGGTGGTGTTGCGTACCCTCGCACGGCAGCTGGATGTGCATGTGACTGCCGCGTTGGTCGCGCAGTTTGGTGTGACTTTTCGTGATCTGCGTAGCCAGGTCCCGACGGGGGGTGCGGCTTCCTCGGATGATGGTGTGGGGAAGCTTTTGGACGAAGCACTCGGCTCGTGAGCGTGGAGCGGCCGTTGTGGATGCCGACCCGGTTTTCTGCGCCTTTGGGGGAGGATTTTCCCTCGCACGGTGACTGGCTTTTGCGTCTGGTGGATAAGGTATGGCGGCTCCCGGACGGTAGCCGGATCGAGTTGGATGTGTGGCAGCGGTGGCTGATCCGCGCGATCTTAGAGATCTATCCAGTGGGTCATCCCCGGGCGGGGGAGCTGCGGTATCGGCAGGTTTTGGTCAGCGTCGGTAGGCAGAACGGTAAGAGCATTTTGGGGGCGATTTTTGGTCTCTACGGTCTGGTACGTGAGGCTGGGGCTTTGGTGATCGGGATCGCGTCCTCCGCGGAGCAGGCACGGATTATCTACACCCGTCTACTCGCGGTGATCCGCGGCCACCAGACTTTAGCGGCCAAATTCGCGCGCTTGACGGACACTCGGGGTATCCAGTCACATAACGGCGGCCGGTACGAGATCAAGCCGTCTAAATCCGCCGCGGTGCAGGGCCTAGACCTCACGGTCGGGTTAGCGGACGAGCTACACCTGACTAAGCGCGAGCTGTGGTCTGACATGGTCAACGGCACCGCGGCGCGCCGTAACGGGATCGTGATCGGGTTCACGACCGCGGGCGA
Source organism: Candidatus Lumbricidiphila eiseniae (assembly GCA_002529645.1). Lineage (GTDB taxonomy): Bacteria > Actinomycetota > Actinomycetes > Actinomycetales > Microbacteriaceae > Agromyces > Agromyces eiseniae. Next base: position 25,771 of record NAEP01000069.1, read on the forward strand.
TGACACGAGCGAGCTTTTGATCAGTCTGTACGAGATCGCGGAAAACCCACCGGAGCGTTTCGGGTTTTTCATCTGGGAGGCCCCCGAGGCTCGGGTGCCGGCGGATGATGACTCCCTGGGGCAGTACCTGCTCGCGGCCTCGCCGGGGTTGGCGTGTGGGCGGCTTGATCTTGCCACCGCGATCAGTGATGTGCGATCAATGGCCGAAGCGGACGTGATCCGCTACCGCCTGAACCGGTTCACCGCGTCCTCAAACGCGTTTATCCCCGCGGCGCTCTGGGCCGCAGCCCGCCGCCCAGCAGGGGCAGTGTTTCCTGCGGGACGACCGATTTTCACGATCGATCTAAGCCCCGACTGGGGGTTCGCTGCGATCATCGCCACGATCAAAAACGGGGAGAAAACCTCCGCGGAGCTTGTCGCGTCGATCGCGAAGCCGTCTTTGAGCCAGCTGACAAATGTGTGTCTTGATCTGGCTCGTCACCGACCGGTGGTGTACGTGATGGATGGGTATCTACTCAAAGATTTGGGCGCGGAGCTGAAAAGACGCGGCAAGCCCGTGATGATCGCGACCCGGGGGGACGTGATGAGCGCCTCGGGTCTGCTGTACGCAAAACTGGCCGGCGGGTTGTTAGAGCACGCTGGTGATGCGCTGCTGGATATGCAGGTACCCCGCACGGTTCGTAAAAATGATGGCGATGCTTTCCGTATCAGTCGCAAAGACTCCTCGGTAGAAATCGACGCGGTGATGGCCCTCGCGCTGGGCGTGCTCGCCGCAGAGACACGCCGCGAAAAAGTGTTACAGGTCTTCTGAAGTTTTTGACCCCTCATACTTTTCCTGTTCGATCAGGATCAAACAGGAAAGGGTGCTCTCATGGGGCGGATCATAGACTGGCTACTGGCCCCTGTGCCTGGTATGTACCGTGATACCACTCCAGCACCAGAAGTATCACCGTCGGGGGCGGGGCCCTCGGATGCGAGTACCGCGATCACTGCTCCGGCGCGCGGGCGTGTGGCGGGTGAGGTCTCGACCGGGGATGCTTTCTCCATCTCGATGGTCTACCGCGCGATCCAGATTCACGCGATCGCCGCGAAGCAACTTTCTCTGATCGCGCAGCGTAATGGTCGCCCGCTCGCCCAGGTGCCACCCCTTGTGCGCCAGCCCGACCTGGATGTGTCCCGGTCTGCTTTTATCGAGCAGTCCGTGGCGTCGTTAGCGTGCACAGGAAACGCGTACTGGCGCAAAACTTTTTTCCCTACCGGCCAGGTCGCGAACGTGTCGGTGCTCAACCCGCTGGATGTGACGCCGGTCGCGAACTCGGCCGGGACCCTTGTGGGGTACAAGTACCGCGGTACTGACTTTACGCCCACGGATGTGCAGCAACTGTTCCTGTTGCGGGTGCCGGGGTCGCTGAAAGGCCTCGGCCCGATCCAGGCCGCTCAGATCGAGCTGCGCGGCGCGCTTGATCTGCGGGACTACAGCGCGAACTGGTTTCGGAGCTCGGGTATCCCGAACGGGCTTTTGAACTCGGATCAGGAGCTGACTCCTGCGGAGGCTCAGCAAGCCAAGGATGCCTGGATGATGTCCGAGGGTGCTCTCAAAGGCGTCGCGGTGCTGGGTAAAGGCCTGAACTATCATCGGGTTTTCCTCTCCCCGGCGGATGCCCAATTTTTAGAATCGCAGCAATTTACCACCACCCAGATCGCGCGTCTTTTTGGTGTCCCGGCGTCGTTGATGCTCGCCTCCATCCAGGGCTCGTCACAAACCTACGCGAACATCGAGCAGGACTGGATCGGATACACAAGGTTTTCGCTGATGTCGTACCTGGTGGAGATCGAAGACGCCCTCAGCGCGCTACTACCCCGTGGCACGCGCGCGAAATTCAACGTCGAGGCGTTGCTGCGCTCTGATACCACGACCCGGTACCAAGCCCACAAAATCGCCTTAGAGGCCGGTTTCATGACCATAGACGAGGTCCGTGACCGTGAAAACCTCGACCCCCTACCCCAGGAAGGCCTCTGATGTCTGTGGATGTGGCTGCTTTGCTTGCTGCGCACCCTACCCGTGAGGTAGCGATCCGCTCGGCTGATCCCGCGCGGCGTGAGATCGTGGGGATCGCGGTCCCGTGGGGCCAACGCGCGGATATCGGGGGCGCTTTTACCGAAGAATTTGAGCGCGGAGCGATCCAAAACTCGGATGGGGCGCTGTATTTTTATCGGCATCGTGAGCCGATCGGGCGGGTGATCTCCCACCGAGACACAGACCAGGGGTGGGAGATCACGGCGGTGATCTCAGCCACTACCGCGGGCGATGATGCCCTGGCCCTGGCCCGCGACGGCGTCTTATCCCGACACTCGATCGGTTTTCGCTTTGATCAGTACCGGATCGATGAGTCCTCGGATGTGCCCCATATCACCCACACCCGCGCCCGGGTAGACGAGGTCAGCCTGGTGCCTTTTCCCGCGTACGAGGGCGCTGTGGTCACCGGCGTCCGCGAAACCACCCCCACTCCCACTATCTACGAAAGAGGTACCCTCATGACTGATGCACTCCCCACCCCGCTGAGTCCTGCACCCCCGGCTCCCACACCCCCGGCTCCTGCACCCTCGGCCCTGAGTGCCGCGCCCCCGGCTCTGGTTGATGTGCGCGAGCTGTCGGCGGGTCTGGATCAGACCCGCGCGCACATGGATGATCTGGAGCGCCGCCTGGTGCTCGCGGCTGCACCGGTGAGCCCGCCGGTGGCTGATACTCGCTCGGTCGGGGAAGTGTTGCAGGCTCTGGTGCGAGGAGATGAGGACACTATCCAGGCTTACAACGAGTTGCAGGCCCGGGCGTATACCGGGGGCACCAGTGCGGACACGATCCTGCGTCCCGAGTGGGTGGGCGATCTGACCCGCATCATCGACGAGGCCGCAGTTTTGGCGGCACTGTTTTCGACCGGGACGCTGCCTGATACCGGCAACAAGCTCGAATTCGGGCAGCTGGACACCGATACCACCCAGGTCACCAAACAGCGCGCGGAGGGCGATAATCTGGCTTTCGGGAAGGTCACGCTGAAGACCGGGTTCGCGGATATCGAGACTTTTGGTGGGTACACCCAGCTGACTCGTCGGGAAATTGAGCGATCCAGCGTGAACCAACTCGACCACTCCATGCGGGCGTTAGCGATCGCTGCGGGACGGCGCCGTAACATCTTGTTGCGGGAATTTTACGCCGCGCAGGTCGCCGCGCAGATTACCGCGCAAAACACCGTCCGGATCGCGGATAACACCCGGTATATCGGGTGGGTCGAAGCGATCGTCGACGCGGCCGAAAAGTACACCGACCTGGGGCTGAATCTGGATGCTCTCGTGGTGGATAAGAGCGTTTTCAAGACCATCGCGGGCCTGACCGCGACCGATGGGCGGCCTCTGATGAGCGTCGCGGGCACCGGCACAAACATCATCGGGCAGCTGAATTTGAAAGCGATCTCCGGGGATCTAGCCAGTGTGCCGGTGCGGCTGAATCCGAAACAGGCCGCGGCAGGGTCGGCGTTTATCAACAGCCTCGCCATCCGCGCCTACAACAGCCCGGTGACAAGTCTGCAGGACGAGAACATTATCAACCTCTCCAAAGACTTCTCACTGTACTTCTATAGTGCGTTCGCGGCGGAAATTCCCGCAGCGATCATCCCGGTCGTGTTCGGGTCGCAGACGGCGACCACCTCGTGATCTCCGACGCCCAACTCACCGCCCTGACACGGTATGTGAAAGGCGCCGCGTCCTCAATTTCTACCGCTGATGAGGAGTTTATCCGCTCGTGTGGTGACCAGGCCCAGGCCCTGGTCACCACCCGGGTCGGCACCGCCGAAGTGCCGGAGGTGATCCTAGACCGCGCGATTATCGAGGTCGCTAGCGAGTTGTACAACCGACAGTCCGCACCAAACGGAATTTCCCAGTTTTCAGCGCCGGACGGGTCCGCGATCCGGGTCGCTCGTGACCCGATGGTGGCCGCGTACCCGATCCTGTCCCCCTACCTGGGGTTGGGGTTCGCATGAGCGTCCTGAGCAGGCTCCGCCAAGAACTGGTCACCACACTGGCCGGTCTTGACCTGAACCTATACACCCATGTGCCTGGGCGTCTGGCGCTACCGGGCGGGTTTGTGATGGCCGGATCACCCTACATTGAGCAGGAACTCACCTTCGCGACCCGCACCGTGCGCTTCGATGTCATTATCTGCACCCCCCAGGCCGATAACGCCACCGAGACCGGGGCACTTGACACTCTGATCGGTGCCGCTCTGGCCCTGCTAGAGACCGAAGGCTGGCTCGTCGAGCAGGTCAGCCAGCCCTACCAAATGGCCTTCAACAATTCGCAGGGGCTGGTGGCGGCGATCACGGTTACTACCCCGACCACTTTCACGCAAGGAGAATACAAATGAGCTCACCCCGTATCAAAGGCAACCGCCGCCCGGTCCTCACGCTCGGCTCGCCGGGCACCGACCAGTCCGCGGATATCATCTCCTGGACCATCGAAAACGAGGCCGCGGACTCGGATGTAGTCACCTTCGAAGACGCTGCCACCGGCGGCGCGAGGCAGTTTTTTCTGCGTGGCACCGCGATCCAGTCCACCGCGCAGGCCGCGTTCTGGCGCTACGTGTGGGATAACACCGGCCGCACCGGTGTGGCCTACACCATCGCCCCGCACGGCAACTCCGCCCCCACGCCCGCGGAGCCGCACTTCACCGGGACGCTCACTATCGGCGCGAAACCCGCCATCGGCGGCGAAGCCTCCACCTCCGCCAGCAGCGCGTTCCAATTTGATTTTAGATTCGAGATCAACGGCGAGCCGACCCTGCTGACCGGTGGGGCCACCACCAGTAGTAGCCCACCCCCACCACCTGCTTCCAGTGGGGGTGGGTCGTAGTGGGTGCCCAGCCCGGGTCTTCTCTCCACCAGGGCACCACCGTGATGGTGGAAGGGATCACACAGCTGAACCGGCGCCTGCGCGCGGCCGGCTCTGATCTGTCCCAGATGAGTGAGCTGATGCACCGGGTCGGCACCATCGTGATCCAAAACGCCCACCCCCCTCGTGATACCGGCGCCCTCGCCGGGACACTACGCGCGGGCCGCGGCACCACCAAAGCGGTCGTGCGAGCCGGATACAAACACCGCGGCAAACATGCCGGGGTGATCCACTACGGCGACCCGCACCGCGGCCGGCGCGCGCAACCTTTTCTCACCGACGCTCTCACCCGCTCCCGCACCCAGGTGATCCGGGAGATCACCCGCGGGATCGACACCATTATGCGCACCAACCACCTCACCTAAAGACTAAGGAACCCCAAAATGGTTGATCTTGATGCCCTCACCACCGGCGATATCGCCCAGATCGAGGATCTATCCGGGCAGTCCATCACCGCGCTCAGCGATCGAGAATCCCCGAAAGGGCTGGCCCTCGCAGCCATCGCGATGGTCATCGCCCGCCGCAACGGCAAGCCCGACTTCACCTGGGAGCAAGCCCTCGCGCTGAGCGTGGTGGAAGCCAACGCGATCCTGGAGCCGGCCGGGGAGTCTGCTGACGAGAGAAAAGACGAGCGCTCCGCAGAGAGCGCGACCGTATAAAAGCCGTCTTCGTCGTGAGCCTGGGCATCGCGCCCTCCGAGTACGACGCACTCACCCTCGGCGAGAGAGACGCGATCGCCGCAGAAGCAATCCGCCGCACCCACCGCCGCTAACCACCCCTGGAAGGAAGAGCCCTGATGGCCGGAAACACCGTCGTGGTCTCCATCACCGGGAACGCGAAAAGTTTACAAAACGCGCTCGGTGAGAGCGAAAACGGGCTAGCCAAATTCGCCAAAATCGCCGGGGCAGTCAGCGCCGCGGTCACAGTCGCGGTCGGCGCGATCAGTATCAAAGCCGTCAAAGCCGCCTCCGGTCTCGAACAAGCCCTCGGAGGGATGAGCTCGGTTTTTGGTGACAGTGCTGGGCAAATGGAAAAATGGGCCACCACAGCTGCCGCCTCGGTCGGGTTAGCAAAATCAGAGTACGCATCGCTGTCTACCGTGCTGGGCGCGCAGCTAAAAAACATGGGCGTAGCCACCGATCAGCTCGCATCCCAAACAGACAAGCTCGTGGGTTTGGGTGCTGATCTGGCAGCCCAGTTCGGCGGGTCCACCTCGGACGCTGTCTCAGCACTCTCCTCTCTCCTGCGAGGAGAGAGAGACCCTATCGAGCGGTACGGGGTCTCCATAAATGAGGCCGCGGTGACTGCGAAAATGGCCGCGATGGGATTGAGTGGACTGTCGGGTGAAGCGCAGAAAAACGCCAAACTACAAGCCACCCTCGCCCTACTGTTTCAGCAGACCGCTGATGCACAGGGGGCTTTTTCTCGGGAATCCACCACCCTCGCCGGTGCCCAGCAACGCCTCGGCGCGGGCACCCAAAACTTAGTCGCCACGCTGGGAACCGGGCTGCTGCCCGCGGTCACCGCCGTCACCGCCGCGATCGGCACCCTGGTCACCAGGATGCAAGAATCTGCTGGTTTTCAGGCCTTTACCGGCCACATCACCACCATGTCGAACGCGTTCGCGGATTTTGTTTTCAGTGTCCTCAACGGCACCGCGCACATAGATTTCGGTGACATTTTCAAGGGGTTGTGGGCTGGGGCGGTGGCGGGTATCCAGAAAGCTGCCCAATGGCTGGAGGGTGGTGGGGCGTCCATGATCATGGACGCGATCGCCGCGACCCGTGCCACGATTTTTGATGCGGCCTCTAAAGTTTTCCCCGCGATCCTGGACGCTCTGGTACGCGCGATCCCAGAAATCATCTCCGGCCTGGTGGTGTTGGTCACCCAGCTCACGCAGCTGCTAGTGACCCAGGTACCGATCCTGCTGGCCGGCGCCGCGCAACTTTTCCAAGGACTTTTAGGCGGACTTACCCAGGTGGTGCCCGCGCTGCTTTCTGGGATCATCGCGCTGATCCCCCCGATCCTGGACACCCTTTTGAAAATAATCCCGCCCCTGCTGGATACCGCGATCGAAGTGTTCAGCTCCCTGATCGAGTCACTGCGCCTGATCGCACCACCACTTGTCACCGCGATCGTGGACTTGCTCCCCAAAATTGTTGAGGCACTGTTGGGTCTGATCCCCCCGCTCATAGACGCCGCGATCGAGCTTTTCAACGCCTTGGTCGAGGCGCTGCCGATCATCCTGCCGCTACTTATCAACGCAATCATGGACTTGCTGCCCAAAATTTTGGGCACTGTGATCGGGATGCTCCCCAAACTTTTGGACGCGGCCGTGAAACTTTTCACGGGCATCGTGGACGCGATCCCGAAAATACTCCCCCAGCTGATGGGAGCTCTGATCGAGCTGGCCCCCAAGATGGTCGGGACACTCATCGGGATGGTGCCCCAGCTGGTGGGTGCCGGGATCAATCTGATCGGTGGCCTGGTCTCTGGCCTGTTTCGTGCGGCCGGATCAGTCGGGTCCGCGCTACTGAAAATCGCCGGGGACGCGGTCAAAGGCTTCCTGAACTTTTTGGGTATCCGCTCCCCCTCGAAGCTGTTCGCCGGGTACGGCAAAAACCTCATCCAGGGTCTTGTCACGGGCCTGGAGCAAAACGGCTTTTTGGTAGACGACAGCCTCGATGCGATCGCCGCCCGAATCGAGGCCTTCGATCCGACACTGGGTGCCCCCACCCGCGAATTTATCGGAACGGTCACCGGGTCTGTTGAGGGACGAACAGTCACCTATAACATCTACGTCACCGCGCTCACGCCGTCGCCGGAGATCGGTCGGATTATCGTGCAAGCGATCCGTGACTACGAGGACGCGGGAGGCAGACTATGACCGTTTTCGAGAGCCCGCTGCACGGACGGGTAGATATCCAGGCCCTCGAAAATGGGGTATGGGTGACCTACATCGCGGACGCGACCGGGATCACGATCCGCCGCGGAGGCAGCCGAGACGGCCTCGGCATAAAAACCGACGTCGGCTTATGCACCTTCACTCTCCGGGACCGGCAAGACCCCCTCCACGGCGGCACCTTCACACCCGGCCAACCCGTACGCATCCAGACCAGTACAGGGCCGCTGTTTACCGGCCGTATCGTGGATATCGCCTCCGCGTACCCCCTGGATAAACAACACGCCCGCACCGCAGCGCGGGTTACTGTCACGGTCTGTGACGCGGTGCAGATACACACCACCACCCCCCGCTACGGGTGCCAGATCGCGCAGGGCTTTGAAACTTTCGAGTCCCGTATCAACCGCCTAGCCTCCTCCGCGCAGGCTCCAATCGATGTGCCTGTGGTGGGCTCGCCGCGGGGGGTGTACGCGTTCTAATGTCTGATTTTGATACCGGCCTTGCTGCAGGATATGTACTGCGGCTCACCATCACCCAAGACACCCAAAACGATGCGGCTAACAGCACGGTGGTGGGGTGGTCGCTGCGGATTATCAAAGGCCGCGGCTCCGGAAAATGGGCACAAGGGCCCCACTACTGGTCAGTGAACATCGGCGGCACCCCGGCATCGGGGCAGATCAGTGCCTACAATTTTCGCTCCTACCAGGATCTGGTGTTAGGCAGCGGACAAGTAAGTCTCGGCCACGATGCGGCAGGGTATCTGACCGCCTCCACCACAGGCAGCTGGAACGATAACAACCGGTGGGGCGAGCTCGGTGACGGTGAGGTCGGGGGGCATGTTACTTTTTCGCGTATCCCGAAAGTCCCGGACGCACCCACCCCGATCAGCATCGATCAAGTCACCTCCTCCAGTCTCCGATACCGTTTCCACGGCAACGCTGACAACGGTGCCGGGATCCTCCAGTGGCAAGCCCAGTGCGCCCAAGACAGCGAGTTTAGTGCCGGGGCACAGACACTCAGCTCCGACGGGACCACCACTTTTTCGAATCTGGTACCGGGGTATACCTACTGGGTGCGCTCGCGCGGCCGTAACAGTCAAGGCTGGAGTCCCTGGTCGGGTTCGCTGTCCACCAGTGTGGGACTGCCCGCGCCCACCCTGACTGGCTGGACACAAAACAGCTCCGGGCACCTAGTCGCTACCTGGAGCCCACCCACCGCCACCAACGGGCTGATCGGATACCGCCTCCAACTAGCCCTCGACGCGAACTTTTCGGCCGGGGTACAAAACTTCGACCTCGATAATGTACTGACCCACACCGTGACCGGCCTGGCCGGGGGACGTGTCTACTACGCCCGCGTCGCAGCCCGCACCGCAGGGGGAACCAACGCGTACAGCACCCTGCGCCACAGTCTTCTAGTGCTCGCGGCAGGGGATTTGGACGGGTGGACCCGCACCGGGACGGTGCCTGCCCCGATCAGCTCCTACACCACCGAAGGACTCCGACGCGGCACTATCGGGACCACCCAGGCACTGTGGGTCGAATCAGTCAGTCAAGGATCTACCACCCTGCCTGACACAGTCGGTATCCAAAAAACTCTCACCGGCCTCACCGCCGGGCGCGCGTACCGCTTCGAAGCCGCAGCAACCCTCGAAAACACCCCCCTCGCGCGCTCGTACCAACTCCGAGTGGTGGGCGAAAGCACCGCACCCCCGGTCACCCTCACCACCACCCCCACCTCGCTGGGATTTATCGAGTTCGTGGCCGATACCACCACCGTGACTCTGCAAATCCTGCTCGCTACCCCGGTCACTGTCCCGGGCCCATCCGACGCAGTAGAGCGAGTCGCTTTTCATACCATCCGCCTGCTAGAACTACGCACCGACTACCCACAACGCCTGCGCGAAACAGTCCTCGAGTCCGATCTGGCAACACATTTTGATCTGGCCTGTAACTCGGTGGGAGCGAGCTGGCACGTGGGTCGGGACGGGATCACCCGGTTTCTGCTGCCCGCCACCGCGCTACCGACCGCCGCGGTGTTCTCCGACCAACCCGACGCCACCGCGCACAGCTACATCGATATCACCGCCGGACACGACACCAAAGCACTCACCAACCGCCTCGTAGTCACCAACTACGGCGTAGACCAGACCCGCCAGAATGAGCAAAACGACGAGCTAGTGATGGTATCCCAGGCCTCTATCACCGCGTACGGAACCCGCTCACAGACCCTGCGCACCAACCTCTACTCGCAACCTCCCTATGACACGTCTCTGACTGAACGGCTCGGACGTATCCTGGACGCCCGCAACCAGCCCGCGCTGCTAGTCGCGCAGCTACGCATAAACGCCCAGCAAAACCTCACCATGGCCTCCAGCCTGGATGTAGGACAGCGCATCACCGTGCGCTTCAACACCGTCGTGCAGGACTCGCAGATCATCGCGATCAGCCACAACATCCAACCCACCCGCTGGCTCATCACCCTGGACCTACACCCCCTGAGGAATCCCCATGGCGCTACGTGAAATCGAGGACCGCCTCCGCATCCTCGAAACCAAAACCACCCCCACCACCACGGTGCCCGCCGGTGTCGTGACCGCGTTTGCTGGCACCACACCACCAGAGGGATGGCTGCTGTGCCACGGACAAACCCTGCCCCGCACCACCTACCCCACCCTGTTCGCCGCGATCGGCACCACCTACGGCCCAGGCGATGGAACCACCACCTTCACCCTCCCCAACCTACGCGGCAGAGTCCCAGTCGGACACGACCCCACACAACCCGAATTTGCTGCGCCCGGAAAAATCGGAGGCACCAAAACCCACCGCCACACAGAAGGCGATCTAGCCGCCGCGATCGGAGCAGTCAGCGGCAACACCTCACTACTGGGCTACCAAGCAGGAGGCACCAACCCCCGCGGACCCGCCACCATAAGCGCGTACACGATCGTGTCAGCACCCGGCGCGAACGCGGACACCCGGGCTATGTCCCACCACACCCGTATCTACGGCACCACCTCCCCCGACACCACCCTGCAACCCTTCCTCACCCTTAACTTCATCATCCGCACCTAACCCCCCACATATAAGGAGCAACAAAATGTCTCGTACCGCTGAGCAAGCCCTCGCCTGGGCCCACACAAACCCCACCCGCGACGGCGGCACCTGGTCCCAATGGTGCCAATCCTTCATCGTGCGCGCCCTGAATCTAACCGCCGCCGGTGACGCCCATATCGCCTGCCGCGCCTCCACCATCATCAGCACCCAGGCCCAGACCGCACCCCCCGGAGCACTGCACTGGTGGCTACACACCACCCGAGCCTCCGGCCACGTCGGGATCAGCCTCGGCAACCACCAAATCCTCATGACCGACGCACCCGCCCCCGACCAATGGGCCGGCCACAACACCGTCGGGATCACCACCGAAGACCGCTACCGCGCAAAAGGCACCGCCTACCGATACATCGGCTGGTCCCAAGACATGGCCGGACAACCCCTCACCCTCACCACCACACCCCCAGAAACCCCACCCACCACACCCCCACAAAACAGCCCCGGGCTGCCCTACACCACCACCACCGAGGACGGGCAGCCCGGCCCGATCTTCTGGCAACGCTTCCAACTCTGGGCCAGCAAATGGGGCTACACCGGCCCCATCGACGGCGACCCCGGCCCCCACACCTGGACCGCCATCCAAAACGCCCTCCGCGAGGAAGGCTACACCGGCCCCACCGACGGCGACCCCGGCCCCAACACCTGGCGCGCACTACAACGAGTCGCGGCAAAAAACGGGTACACCGGCCCCATCGATGGCGACCCCGGACCCAACACCTGGCGCGGCCTCGCACGATTCCTCAACACCCTCTAAACACCCGCTATGGACGTCAGCATCGTCGTTGCCAGCATCGCCGGGACAGTCGCCCTGGCCTCGGCGATGCTCGCGACCACCCAAGCCACCAAAGCCCGAAAATCAGGCCGCACCGAACAACTCGAGGCCAAACTCGACCAACTCACCGCCGATCGCCACCTGCTCTACCTCTGGAACCGACAACTCGTCGACCACATCTACCGCGGCATCGGACCCCCACCCCCACAACCCCCACCCGGACTCTTCACAAACGACTAAAAAGGAACCCCCATGCTTATCGACCACCCCACCATCCGCCTCTACCTCTACCTCATCGGCCTCACCGCACTCGCGATCGCCCCCCTCATCGCCCTCTGGCAACCCGAGATCGCCACCGCTATCCGCGACGGCGCAAACATCTTCGGCGCCACCGCACTCGGCACCGCCGCACTCAACACCCCCCAACGCACCCCCACCACCAGCGGCCGACACCTCGCACCACCACCACAGCCCTCACAACAACCACCACCACCCAAAGCCTGGTAAACACAAACCAACCCCCTCATTTTTGCGGAGGTTGGTTTGTGTCCTGGGGTTGCGACACCGTGCAGGGGTGTGGTAAAAATGCGGTGCAGTACTCCTCCACAGATGTGGAGATAGCCCACCAGTATGAGCTTCCTAACGGGGTCGTGGTGGTGGGCCGCCCCGCACATGCGGGGGTGAACCATTTGAGGCATACAGGTGATTATTTACTTGTGTCCTTTCCCCGCACACGCGGGGGTTTGAAGGCCTCGGTGCTTAGGTACCGGGGCCTTCGGGTTTTCTGGACGAGCGGGCGTGGTAAAGACTCACCACCCCACTCACACCACTTACCAACCCGTCTCGCCGGGCGGCCGCCGTGGGTACCGCCAGGCCCGCCGCCCGATACACCGTGCCCCGCAACCGCTCATCACCAAGCAGCACATACCGGGCCGTCGTATCAGCCGACGCATGACCCAAAAGACGCTGCACCGTTAGGGTGTCGCCATCGAGTGCGTGCGTCCTCGTAGCGAAAGAGTGCCGCAGAGTGTGGATCGTCCAGGGTGGGGCCAGCACGTCCACGGCCAGCTCGCCGATCCGACGCGGGGACAGATGCCCGTCCAGATCACCAGGAAAGACCCAACCCTCGGCCCGCGCACGCAGATCAAGCGCGAGCCTCGGAGGCAACGGCACCACGCGCTTCTTATTACCCTTACCATGCACAAGCAATGACCACCCAATGAAATCCTGGATCAGGTCATTCGAGTGGATCACCGCGATCTCACCACGCCGCAGCCCCCCATCATGCGCCAGACGCAAAATCAACGCCGTGCGCTCATCCGCACGCCGCACCGCTATCTGATACACAGCATCAGGCACCGGCCTGGGCGCCGGAGCGCTCGCCCGCACACGCGGCAAGACTTTCGCCACATTCTTCCTACACCGCCCCGTAGCCTTACCCCACCGCCAAAACTCCCGAAAAGCACTATAACGCCCCCGACGAGTCTCCTGCGCCCAGGCCTGCGCAGCGACATACCCCAGCAAATCCTCGCTAGTCAGAACCCACGGATCAGACCCCACCCGCCGCGCTAAATGCTGAAGCTGCTGACGCCGCGTCACCACCGTCGTGCCCGGATGCCCCGCTGCACATAATGCCAGAATAAACGCGTCAATTGCTTCCAACCAAGCCGCAGTTATCACAACAGGCATAGTGCACCACTAAGCTGACCTCAGCCTGTAACCCGATTCCAGCCACCAATCAGGACACCACCACCACCAATCAGGACACCACCACCACCAATCAGGACACCACCACCACCAGTATCGTCATCCTCGTGCGCATCGTGAACCGCAAGGCACACACACTCATCATTACCGTGGACACCTACGGCACCGTGCGCACGAAACGCTGACACCACCCCCACCACCACTCTCAACCCGAAAACAAGCACCGCAGCGACGTCACCAACTGCGATGCTGACTACAGACCAGAAGGTTGGGGGTTCGAATCCCTCCGGGCGCACCACATGTTCGATGTTCGAAACTGCGACATGTTGGATCGTGTTGCAGTTTCGACATCGTTTCCTATCGGCGCACCCACGTCCTCGAACAGCATCGCGTCGATCGCGGCCTTGAACTCCTCCAACCGAGGCGACACTCGCACTGGCGTCTTCCGCGGTGGCGGTTCCGCCTGCGACAACGCTGTCCGAACCGTTGCTCGTCCCACGCCATACCGGGCAGCCAACGCCCGAATCGATGCGCCCTCGGCGCCGTCTCCGGCCCAGATCCCCAGGATCTCCCTCTCCCCGGCCGTGGTGACGCCCATGACGACGTAGAACGGAGTGTTGCGGACCTGCCCCCGTCCCTGACCTTCACGGCGATCGCGTCAACGAAGATCACCGGGTAGAGCGCGTCCAGCGGGCGGGCAGACCATTCCGCGAGTTCTCCGGCGATCTTCTCCATGATCCGGCTGATGGTGTCTTTAGAGGCCTTCGCCCCGTAGACCTCGTCGAAGTGCGCCGCGATCTCACCCGTCGTCAGCCCACGAGCCGACAACGAGAGCACGATCTGATCGATCCCGTCGAGGCGACGTTTGCGCTTCGGGACGATCACCGGTTCGAACGATCCCTCCCGATCCCTCGGCACCCCGATTTCGACCGGACCGATCTCGGTCAGCACCGTCTTGCTCCTGGTCCCGTTGCGCATATTCGCGGCCATCGGAACGCCGCCGTGTTCGTGGCCGAGGTGCTCGGTCAGTTCCGCCTCGAGCGCTGTTTCGAGCACCTTCTTGGTGAGCTGGTTCAACAGCCCGCCCGGCCCGACGAGACTCACGCCCTGTTCCTTCGCCTGCGCGAGCAATCGCTCCGCGAGGTCCTTCTGATCGATGATCTCTCCCGTCACGGGATCAATCATCACGTCGTCCAACAGTCCAGTCGTGTCAGTCACGGCCATCTCCATCTCGGATCAGGCCAGACCCCACACACCGTTAATCAAACAGTCCCACGCTGAAGCGTTGCGGCGGTCGCTTTCGCCGGTGGCCAGCTCGGATTGGGCAGAGTAGAACTATGGATTTTCGCTGAGCACTGTCATGTAGCAGATCAGCCCCGGCCGAAGCCGTCAAGAACGATGTAGTAGTCGCCTATGCAAGGCCCGCAATTGTTTGGAACTACGGTCGACACGACGGGACAGACGATTCAGTTCGCGACCCACGCCGGCGACATATGACCGGGGGCGGCGGGCCGGCCGTCGGGTGGGTGTGGCTGCTGGGCCACCGAGCTGAGCTCTACCTCAGTTCGTCAGCGCGCTTTTCTTGCCCGGTGGGCATCGCGTTAGTTTCGTCCTCGCTTGGGAAGATGAAGATCGATGCCAGTACCAGGAGAGCTCCGATGATCGCGAGTAAGCCAATCTGCTCGTGCAGAAAGATCAGTGCGGTGAGGATCCCGAAGACAGGCATGAGGTTCAGGATCATTGTGGATAGACCAGCTCGGACATGGGCGATCGCGAAGTTGTAGAGCAGAAAGCTGCCTGCGTAGCCGATGATGCCGACTCCGAGGGCCGCAGCCCAGGAGCTTATGGGGCGGGGCTCGATGATGGCCTCGGCGCCTGTGACCCAGCGGATGATGGCGAACGGGAGAGCCAAGGCAAGGCCCGCGGCGAATTGGTGGGCGGTCATTGTGAGCGTGTCGTAGGAGCCGGCGATGGTTCGGGCGATGACGACGTAGAAGCCGGCCGCGAGGATGCCGCCGAGAACCAGGGTGTCGCCAAGATGAACTCCGTCGAAGCCACCTGCGGCTTCCAGGATGAGCACGCCGATCAACGCGAGTGCCAGGCCCGCGATGGAGCGTCTCGTCAGTCGCTCTCTCAGGAAGATCGCGGCGAGGATGACGGCGAAGAACGATTCCATCGCGCTGAGCACGGCGGCGTTGGCGGCGGTGGTGAAGAGCAGCCCGATGGTCAGCAACGCATAACAGAGTCCGGGTTCTAGCGCGCCGAGGAGGAGGAGCTTCCACATCTGGGGCGGACGTCGGTATCCGCGGATGAGAAGAATGGTCCATAGGACAACGTTGGCGGATAGCAGCTGCGCGATCAGCAGGGTCATCGGGCCCCAGCTGTCGAGGGCAAACTTGATGAATGTGGCCGCGCTGCCCCAGCTTGCAGCAGCGATCACGAGCGCGACGAGCGCAGCCGGTCTTCCTCGTATCATTGGTCGCGGTCTTCCCCTCAGGTCGTCTCGGCGGGGGCGCCGGTCGACCAGAGCGTGTCCCGAGCCCAGGCGCCGGTAATTGCGGTGTCCGGGTCGGTACCTTCAACGTCCGTGAGCTGCGAGGCGAGCAGTTGTAGCCGCACGATGGACGGGAGCTGCCGATGGTAGGGGTGAAGGTCCTCGAAGTCGTCCTCGAGGACGTGTGTGGTGATGCCTTCCGCCTGCGCTGCGTCGAGGAGTTGCCCGGTTAGCCCGTCGACGTCGGCGGCCGGTTGCAGGCCGATCAGGATGTCCTCGGCGGTGTAGGGGACGGCAGCGCCGTGCAACAGCCGTTCCGGATCGAATCCTTCGGCGAGGATATGGGCGGACTCTCGGATTTTGAGTGCTCCTTCGTTCGCGGTGATGGACCATGGGCCGGGACCCACGATTGCAAGCGAGCGCGTCGGGGTCGAGATCTGGGCGATTTGCGGGTGCGCGAGGGCGCCGCGGACGGCAGTGGCTGCGCGAAGGAGCTCTTGCGGCCCGGTCGGTGTGCCAACGAGCTGATGGGCGAGGAGACCGAGAACCCCAAGTGCAGCCGCATAGCTCACGGTGTAGGTCTCAGATGCTTCTTCGGTGGGAGTGGCAATCGCTTCGTCCCAGCCGGAGGTCTGGCCGGTGATCGTGACCAGGGGGCCGCCTGCCGCTTGCACGGCCTGGCGCAGGCGGAGGGCATAGGCGGTTGATCCGGTGTGACTGATGATCACGTAACCCGTGTCACGGCGGGGCTCGGGCTGCCAGCGCGCGGCGTCTACGGCGGAGACAGCGATCGCGTCCGCGCCTCCGGTCCTCAGCAGGTACGCGGCGAGCTCAGCGGCGTGGAAGCTGGTCCCGGTGCCGACGATGATGAACCGATCGGCCGCACGCAACGCGTGTGCTTGTGCCGTCACGTCGATGTTGGCGACTTGCTCAAGCGTGTCCGGCTGCGTGTGGATCATGCGGTGCAATTCTGTGGTCATGTTGTGGGCTCCCTGGGGTCGGTGCGGGTCAAGATTTGCGGGCGAGGCAGATGATGTGCTCGGCGAAGACAGTGAACGGGCTGAGGTCGTAGCCGCCGCAGACCGCTTCCACGTTGAGACCGAGCTGGTGGCACTGCTCGACGATCTCGTGCACGCTGTAGACCCGGTAGTCGGCGGAGGAACGTCGTCCTGCACTGCCGACTTCTTTCACGGTCCACTGGATCCGGCTTGTCAGCGGGTCGAACCGTTCCTCGTGCAAGTAGACCGCGGGGCGGGAGTCGTCATAATTACGGATGACATAGTCGCCGGTTTCGACGGCGAAGACCTCGCTGGTTTGGCGGAGAAACCAGTCGCGGTTCATCACGTCGACGAGCAGGAGGCCGCCGGGGGTGAGTACGCGAGCGGCCTCTTGGAGCACACGGCTGTTCTCTGCCGAGGTCTCGAAGAACCCGAGGCTGGTATGCAGGCTGATCACTGCGTCGACGCTGCTGTCGAACAGTACGGAGAGGTCGCGCATGTCCGACTTGATGAATCGGATGCTCTGCCCCGCTTCGTTCGCGGCATCGCGGGCACGGGACAGGTAGCCGTCCGAGAGATCGACACCGGTGACCGTGTAGCCAGCCCTGCTCAGAGGAATACTGTGACGCCCGAGACCGCAGGCGAGGTCCACGAGTCGACCCGCGGGGATCAGGCTTCGCACTGCTGCGACCATTTCGGCGGTAAGAGCGGGGTCGAGGAATTCGAGGTCGCTCTCCGGATAGAGATCATCAGCGAAGAAGCTGGCCCACCATGCTCGTGCCGACTGGTCGACGTCCATCGTCATGTTGTGATCGCCTCCAAGATGACGTGGTGTCCGTCGCCTTCTCCGATCAGCCAGTCGGTGCCGGGCAGAAATCGTTCGGCGGCTACCGCCGGCGGCCCCGGATGTTCCCGATATCCCATCAGACCGTTAGGCGGGATCTCGTAACCAGGGAATAGTCCGAGGGCGGTGAAGCGGGCGTTGCCTTTCGTCGTCCTGCAGCGGGAGAGCTTCCGTATAGACGACGTCACGGTCGATCGGGCCGGCTTCCTGCAGGTACAGGCTGGCGAGGTGCTGACACGCGGT
This sequence comes from Candidatus Lumbricidiphila eiseniae, assembly GCA_002529645.1. GTDB lineage: Bacteria > Actinomycetota > Actinomycetes > Actinomycetales > Microbacteriaceae > Agromyces > Agromyces eiseniae. The sequence goes on from NAEP01000069.1 coordinate 43,785, forward strand.
CGCGAGATGCTCCCCGGGCAGGGCGAATGCGAGCTTTGCGCTGTTGAACAAGACGAGAAACGCACTGGACTGGCCCCGAGCTGCCCGATCTTTCCATGCGTGTCGGGCCTGCTGGATCTTTGCAGCGACGTGCAGCTCGCCCTCTGCAAGGGCATCGTCGTCGATCAAGACGATATCGATCGCAAGCCCCTTCGAAGCAGCGGACCCCCGCGCCTCTCGGGCGGCCTTCTTCAGTTGACGGGAGGGTGTGGCGGTTCGTAGCGGGCCCCCGCGCCTCTCGGGCGGCCAACCGGCCGAACAGGCACGGCTGGTTCCGCTGGACCCACGCCCGAAGAGCCACGTCTTTCTCCCCGAGGGATGCGCTCGGGTCCAGGAGCACCGCGTGGGCGGCATCGATATCTGCACCAAAGCTCATACTGCGATCACGCTGCGGGAGATTCTCGAGAACAGCGGCGAGGTTGCTCTGATTGGTGACACTCATGACAGTTGCTCTCCTCCCACGCTGTTGACAGGTTCTGGCTGCGCAGGCCTTCCGAGCGTGACTGGTGTTCCGTCCTGCTCGAAGGCCTTCTTGAGCGTGAACGCTGCGGGAGTCGGGCCAGCTGCTTCCAGCAGTTCCAGCCGTTCGATCGCCTCAGCCCACGTCGGGGTGTGGTTGTCCGTGGTCCACCACACGGTGTAGGTCGGCCAGGTCGGTCGCTGAAACCACTCGTGACGCCTTCGTAGAGCGGCCGCGTGGACACCCGAGTAGTAGACAAAGTCCCACACGCTCTGCAGATCACGCCACACGCTCAGCGTTTGAGCGGCCCGGTAGGCGTCATCCGTCTTCCCTCCGTCATAGAACGACGGCAGCCGGAGTGAACCCCACTTACCCCAGTCTCGATCGATATCTCCGAGATCGTCACGATCGTTCGCGTAGTCGGCTCGTTCGATGAAGCCGGGGTGATGTTCCGAGGCGACGTACACCGTCGGCGTCAGCTCTTCGAACGGCTCCGTTCGCGCAGCTCCGTATGGCTCCTCCAGCAACCCGCACGTGGTGAACGCCACTCTCATGAGGCCTCCAGATACCTTGAGCTGTTCAGTTTGTTGATCAGACCAGCGGTGACGGCGGCGCTCAGCGGATAATGGTGAGAGGGAAATCACATGTCCGATATACGCGGAGCCATACGAACCTGTCCTCGATGGAGCCATGTTCGCCATGGCTTCAGTCACACCGTCATCCTTGCTGAGCTGTTACATGGGCCCATGACGCTGCCAGTTTAGTTCTGGGATTCGAGCATGTAAACACCGTTGTAAACATCGTTGACATCCTGTAAAAGCAAGTAGACCCAGTCCTCGCTGCCGTCGAGGTACCGCCGCGGCTAGTTGTAGTTCTCCAGGAGGTTGTGAGCGGCGGGTCTGAGCTGAGGGGGTGAGGACCTCCGGTATCGAAGTGGGTTACCACACTCATTTTGATTCCTGGGGGTCCTTGTGTCCCACCGTAATGCTCCTTTGTCCGAGACCGGTCGTTTGCGGCTGGCGAAGCTTGTCGTGGACTTGCGTTGGCCGTTGCGGCGCGCCGCGGAACGGTTCAGCTGTTCGCCGGCGACGGCGAAGAAGTGGGCCGATCGGTATCGCGCCTCCGGACTCGCGGGGATGCGGGATCTGTCGTCCCGCCCGCTGTCCTCGCCGACGCGCACCAGCCGCAGGACCGAGCAGCGGATCGTCGCGCTGCGCTTCACCCGCCGAGGGGGATCGCACCGCATTGCCTGGCATCTGCGGCTGCCCCGCTCGAGCGTGGAGAACGTACTGCGCCGCTACCGGATGCCGCTGCTGACGCACATCGACAAGGCCACCGGTCTGCCCGCGCGCCGACCCAAGCCGCTCCGCTACGAGCATGAGCATCCCGGCAATCTGGTCCATGTCGACATCAAGAAACTCGGCCGCATCCCCGACAGCGGCGGGCACCGTGTGAGGACCCGCCAACAAGGTCAATCCAACCGGAAGAGCACCCGACCCGGGTACGCGTTCCTGCACCACGCGCTCGATGACCACTCCCGGCTGGCATACTCCGAGATCCTCGACGACGAGCGCAAAGAGACCACCGCAGCATTCTGGGAACGCGCCCGCGCGTTCTTCGCAGCGCACGGGATCACCGTGCTCAGAGTGATCACAGATAACGGCTCCTGCTACCGCTCGCACACATTCCGCGACGCGCTCAACGTCAGCGTGAAGCACAAGCTCACCCACCCCTACCACCCGCAGACCAACAGGAAGGTAGAGAGGTTCAACCGCACCCTCACCGCCGAGTGAGCCTACGCACACCCCCACCGACCAGAGACCGAACACGCCACGACCTACCAAGCCTGACTCCACGAACACAACCACCACAGAGCCCACAGCAGCATCGGCAGACTCACACCCATCAACCGCGTTCACAACCTCAGCAAGAACTACAACTAGCTACGAGGCAGGTTGCTACCGCAGAGATAGTAGGGTTCCCCGATCCGCTACTGCGACAGTTTCTCCAGGCAACAGCGATCAAGTGGACGATTGAGTCTGGCCCGAATGAGCAGCGACAGCGCGAACTCGTAGACGTGTTGAGGCACACCGACATCACCCTCACCCTTCGAGAACAGCTGTTCCGTAACTCCAGCGCACTTCTCAAGGCCCCTGAATCACGCGCCGATCGGGCAGACCTCCGAGAATCGATCAGCGCGCTCCACCGGCTCAAGGATGCAACCTACGGTGGCGAAGCACCGCAGATCGCCGACGATACCGGGTCTCGAGGCGGCGCCACGGATCAAGCGCATAGCCGATCGCTTCCGCACAGGCCGCGCTTGCTTGAATAGCATCGATGGCCCCGACACGCGAGAGTCACGGAACTGATCGCTGGCGTCACGACCAAGCAGCATCACCCCAATTTCTAACCCGCGCCCCTTTCTGGTGACGGATCGAGGCCTTAGTCCCCCGACGCTTGCGTCCTCGCCAGCTGAACAACTCTGAACGAGAAGAGCTGCCAGGTCAAGGTTACCCGCTGCGTCTCGAACCCCTCGCTCAATCACGAGGAACGTTCTATTCCCGTCCAACTCGCAAGGGGTCAGTCCGCAGCCCCGTGGACGCAAGCAATGACTCCACCGACACTAGCGTGCCAGCTTCGGTCAGCCTGCCGCCCCGTGGACGCAAGTCGCAAGTCCGCCGAGCGTCCGGGACGAGTAGGCGACGACAAGGTGGCAGTGATCCCAAATCCAATGGTGATTCTGGACCTTTTCCAGCGCACCGCACGCCCGTGCCGAGATGATTTCGATCTCCGCCACGCATTGACAGCTATAGGTTCGCATGGCAGCATGCATATAACTGATTATTGAATCATGCTCTTCCGTTCTTCATAGGTGAGGAAAGATATCGTGTACGACGCATTCAAACTCGACGACAAGGTTGCCATCGTCACCGGCTCGGGCGAGGGTGTCGGCTTCGAAATGGCCCGGGCGCTCAGGGACTCCGGCACTCGCGTCGTGCTCGCGGAACTCGATCCCGACCTTGCTGCGGCCGCGGGGGAGGAGCTTGGGGTCGACTACGTCGCTCTCGATGTGACGGATTCCTCGGCAGTCGAAGCCGCATTCAGGGACATCGCGGAGAAGAACGGGGGCCTGGACATCGTCGTGAACAATGCGGGAACCGTTCTCAACGTCGCGGCGGAGGACGAGACCGACGAGGGCTGGCGCACCGTCATGAACGTGAATCTCGATGGGGTGTTCTGGTGCTGCCGGGCGGCAGGGCGGATCAAGCTTCCGCAGCGGCGCGGTTCGATCATCAACACGGCCTCGATTTCGTCGCAGGTGGCTAATCATCCGCAGAAGCAAGCGTCGTACAACACCTCGAAGGCCGGGGGCGTGACGCTCACCAAGTGTCTCGCGGCCGAGTGGGCCGATCACGGTGTTCGGGTCAACTGCATCTCTCCGGGCTACACGGGCACGCCGCTGCTCAAGGTCGTCGAGGAGCGCAATCCGGTCTGGTATCAGACCTGGATCGACGGCATCCCGCTTGGACGCGTCGCCGAGCCACGGGAGATGGCACCGGCGGTGGTCTTCCTCGCGAGCAACGCGGCATCGTACGTGACCGGCTCCAATCTGATCGTCGACGGCGGCTACGCCCTGTATTGAATCCGAAACCAACCCATCCCTGCACCACCCCTTGTGTCACGAGTGTCAAAGGAGACAGCTAACAATGAACAATAGATCCCGATCGCGTCGCCTCGCCTTCGCCGCCCTGTCGACCAGCGCTGTCACCCGAACGTCGATCAGAACCACACCGTCACGCCATCTCTCGATCGGATGGGTCGCGTTGGTCGCGGCTCTCGGAGGCTTGCTCTTCGGCTACGACACCGGCATCATCGCGTCTGCGCTGCCCCAGATCACCCAAGAGTTCTCCCTGGACGCTCTCGAGCAGTCGATCGTGGCGAGTTCCATACTCGTCGGATGCATAATCGGCGCGCTGACGGCAGGACGCATCTCCGACAGGATCGGGCGGCGAAAGGTGCTGGCGGGCGTTGCAGTGCTGTTCATCCTGGCGGCGATCGCCGTCGCACTCAGCCACAGCTACCTCCTACTCGTCCTCTTCCGGATCGCGCTCGGCGTATCCGTCGGGGCCGCCTCCCAGGTCGTCCCCGTCTACATCGCAGAACTCGCGCCCGCCGCACGACGCGGACGGCTCGTGGTGATGTTCCAGGTGGCTGTGATCTTCGGCATCCTCGTCTCCACGGTGAGCGGGTTCTTCATCGGGACCCTCGACGGCGGATGGCGGATAACCGCCGCGTTGGGAGCCGTTCCGGCCATCGTGATGCTGGTCGGGTCGTTCCTGCTACCGGAGACCCCACGTTTCCTGGTGCTGAGCGGCAAGCAGGAAGCGGCGGCCGAGGTGCTCCGACGGCTCCGCCCACCCGCAGCCGATGTCCAGACCGAACTCGAGGACATCATCCAAGTCGAGACCGAATCGCGCGCCAAAGCCCGCGGCTGGCGGGAGATGTTCGGCAAGCGCGTGCGCCCGGCCTTGATCGCAGGCGTCGGCATCGCCGTTTTCTGTCAGATCACCGGCATCAACGCGATCCTCTACTACGCGCCCACGATCCTCGGCAACGCCGGCTTCGACACGTCCGGCTCGCTGTTCACCAGCATGCTCGTCTCATTCGTGCTGTTCATCTTCACCCTTCTCGGTCTCTTCCTGATCGACCGATGGGGTCGCCGCCGACTGATGCTGGCTTTCGTGCCACTGTCGGCCATCTGCATCATCGCTCTCGGATTCTCGTTCAACGGCTCAACCGTCGAGGGCTCGCCCGTCCTGCTGGTGGTGCTCCTCGTGCTCGGCAATGCGCTGAACGGAGGAAGCCTCTCCGTCGTGGCCTGGCTCCTGGCATCGGAGGTGTATCCGTTGGCGATCCGCGGCGTCGCAATGGGCTTCACTGCGTTCGCTCTCTGGGCGGCCGACCTCCTGGTGAGTCTGTCCTCGCTCTGGCTCGCCGAGACACTGACGATCCGCGGAATGTTCTGGTTGTTCGGACTCATCGGATTCGCCGCGCTCGCGTTCGTCTACTTCTTCGCGCCCGAGACGAAGGGCAGGAGTCTCGAGAACATCGAGGAGAGCCTCAACAGCGGCACGTTCTTCCCGCGCCGCCGCCGGCGCAACAGGAACTGACGAGGTTCCTCACAACCAGGGGATTGTCTCCCTCACCTCGGCCGACCCGATTCCAAGCGCAACCAGGCGCTGCTGCTTGGCACGGATCGTTGCGGGATCGAGCAGACCCAGCAGCGCATCGATCTCGATGAACTCCGATCGCCAGACAAGCACGGCGTGCGAGATCACCTCCGAGCCGAGGGCAGCCTCGTCCCAGTGAACCGGCGCCACTTCGAGGCCGGCCTGCTCGGGTGAGATCACGGTCGCGACCTGATGCCACACACCCGCATCCGCCCGTCCTGAGAGGATGCTGGCGGGAACGTCGGGGAACGCGCAATCGATGTACTCGAACCCGGCTGAAGGCGGGAACTCGAGCAGGGTGAGTTGCTCGTGGTCATATGACTCGCGGTCTCGGGCCACCCGCCGCACCTGGTCCGCCGGCACGGACGGCGAGCGCAAAACCACGAGGGTCTCTGGGCGGTAATAGGTTAGGGTGCCTAGGTCGAGAACGCTGTAGTCGACGTCGTCGATCAGCCCGAACCCCTCGGCGGCGACTCTGGAGAGTGCTGCGACGCGTGGCTGGGTGTCGGCCAGGGTAGCGATCCGCCGCCCGCCGCCGCGCACGAAATCGAACTCCGTCGTCACATGGTGCGCAGCCAACTGAGCTCGTATTTCCGTCGCAAGGGCCGTGCTCTCGATCGAGCCAGGGGGAGTGAGGGTCAGACGAAGTGACCCGAGATCGGCAGCCCGCCACAGGAGAGCGGGATCGTAGCGCTGGATGACGGTGCCCTGATGGCCTTTCACCCGAAGCCGCACCGCGCCCGCGTCCACCAGCTGGCGAAGAGCCTTCTGCACCGTTCCCGACCCGACATCCAGCCTTTCCTGAAGCTGCAGCGACGTCGTGATGCGCTCCCCTGGCCCTTTCCGAAGTATGTCCAGCGCCACCTCGGTCAACGTTCGCTGATGTGCTCCACCGGTAGGCAGCCCCATCGATCCACTCTCGATCATCGTGAACCCTCCGACTCAACATCCAATGTACTGCTTATTCTGGCCCGGCCCGGAGGGGTGGGCCCGGAATACTTGACGCTTTTCCCGCCTATCACCTATTCTGCAATAGGCAGTATGTTGCGATTTCCAGACTGAGAGCCATGACCGTAGCCGTGTGATTGCCTCGGCGTTGAAACAGAAGAAATGCAGGCCTTCATGAGCTCATTGAGCATTATCGATCAGCGCGGGGAAGTGGCGGACGTCGCCGCCCGCCTCGGGAACCTGATCGACCCGGAACGAATCGTCACTGACAGCGGTGTGCTCGATCGGTACAGTCACGACGCCTGGCCGGTGGCCGTCGTCCAGGATCAGCTCGGCATCCATGAGAACCGGCCGGACATCGTCGTCCGGGTCACGTCGACAGAGGACGTAATCAATGCCCTCGCGGTTGCCCGGGAGACGAGGACACCGTTGACGGCGCGAGGGCTTGGCTCCTCAGTCACCGGGCAAGCTCTCCCGACCAAGGGCGGCATCGTGCTCGATCTCGCCCTGCTGGTGGGAGAACCGAGCTTCGACGAGATGAACATGACGGTCACCGCCTCGGCCGGCATGCGAGGTTCCGATCTGGAGGAGTGGCTGAACTACCGCGGCTACACACTCAATTTCTTTCCCCAGTCTCTGATCCGCTCGTCGATCGGGGGATGGATCGCCACGCGCGCGACGGGGCAGCTGTCATCGAAGTACGGAGGTATCGAAGCGGCGGTGCTCTCCTACGACGTCGTCCTCAGCGACGGCAGCGCCTTCGAAGTCGGACAGAAGCCGCGTGCAGCCGTCGGGCCCGATCTCCGCCAGCTATTCCTCGGCTCCGAGGGCATGTTCGGCATCGTGACGAAGCTCACGCTCAAGATCTACCCGCTCGTCGCCGCGAGCATCAGTGAGGCGTGGATCATTCCGACGGTTCCTGCCGGCGTCAAGACGATGCGCGAGATCTACCAGGCAGGGCTCCGTCCTTCGCTGATGCGATTCTACGACGAGACCGAGTCCCAGCATGCCGTGCCCAACGCGCAGCTGGAAGGGTGCGCGCTGTTCCTCACCCACGACGGACTCCGTTCCGTGGCCGAGGCGGAACACGAGGAGTCCCGGAAGATTGTCGAGAAGCACGGCGGCCGATCCATCGGCGCGGAACCCGTACTCGCCTGGTACGGGCGCCGCTTCGACTTCTCCACCGTGGAGAAGCTGCTCGCCGAGCCGGGCGGCTACGCGGAGACCATCGAGGTCGCCCATCTCTGGACCGGCATCCTCCCGCTGTACGAGAAGCTCGTGGCAGCGCTCACGCCCTTGGCCGACGAAGTACTGGGGCACTTCTCGCACGTCTACACCCAGGGGGCTTCGCTCTATGTCATCCTTCTGGGACGTGCTCGCGACAACGCGGAGGCCGCGGAGCGACTCGACGAGATCTGGCGCGTCGCCATGGAGACAACCACGGCCGCAGGTGGGGAGCTCTCCCACCATCACGGCGCCGGCCTGGCCAGACAGGCCTACATCCCTGAGAACCTGGGAGGACAGCACCTCCTCATCCGACGACTCAAGGATGCCCTCGATCCCGCGGGGATCCTCAATCCCGGGCACCTCGGCCTCTAGACGACGAGAAAAGACCAGACACGGTGTCAACCGAATTGCGGCTATCGAGGATCTATGATCAGACCTCGAAGACCACCACCATGATCGCCCTCAGCAATTCCTTCTACTACGGCCCCGCCGCGGGCATGGAATCGGTCGCGAAAGTACGGCAGATCCTCGTCGGCTCGATCGAGGGCGGAGCCGATGCCATCATGATCACGCCCGGAGCGCTGCGAGCGAACCTCGACTTGTTCCGAGGCCGGAGTTGACGCCATACTCCATCAGCTCGATCGATGCGCTGATCGACAGTCCGACCACTCCGAGCTTGGCCGCGGCGTACGCGGTCTGGCCCGCCCGGCCACGGAACGCCACTCGGGAGGTGTTGTTGACGATCTTGCCACGCGCCGCCGGGGAATCATCGATTCCCGGGTCGCAGCACGCATGAGAGAACACGCCGACGAAGTTCACGTCGAGCACGGTGCTGAACTCCGCGTCGGTGAGTCCCCAGAGCTTGTGGTCACGGAATATCCCGGCGTTGTTGTAGAGGATGTCGACCTGGCCGAACTCCTCCATCGCTGCATCGACGATGCGGCCTCCGCTGTCCAGCGCCCCGATGGGCACAGAGTGGATACGAGCACGCGGCTTCCGAGCTCCTCGATCTCTGTTTTGAGCGCCTTGGCCGCAGACGCATTGACGTCGTTCACCACGACGCTGACGCCCTCCTTGGCCAGACCGAGCGCGACCCCGCGCCCGATACCCTGGCCTGCTCCCGTGACGATAGCGACGGCGCCTTCATCGAATCTCACTGGTGTCTCCTCAGTCGTCGTGCTTCAATACGCAGCATTCTGCAAGTAGGGCCTATTTGGCGGTGACGTGCCCCGTCAATCGCGCATCGGTCTCGAATAGGCGGGCGAGATCGTCGAAGCCGACGACGTCAGGCCAATCGAGTCCAGCGGCTGAAGATTGCGTGATCGCCCTTTCTAAGTCGGGATCACCCAGGGAGCTGAGAACCGTTGCGGCGCCGGAGAAGTCGTCGCCGCCGGTGAATATGCTTGTGGTCACCACGACGCGCAGCCCGGCGGCGATAGCGGCCTGGCAGCCGATTCCGCTGTCCTCGATCACCAGGGCCGCCGAGGCGGGCACCTCCAGGTCTTTGAGCGCGTGCAGGTAAATGTCCGGGGCGGGCTTTTTGGCGGCGACGATGTCTCCGGCGAAGATCGAGAATCGGGAGGCGAGCTCGTTGCCCACCACGTGCTCAAGCACGGTGCGAACCGATACCTCGGCGGAGGTCGAGGCCACCGCGAGCAAGCATCCGGAGGTGGCCGCGTCCTCGGTGATCCGGCGGATACCGGGCCGTCCAGGCAGGGCGCCCGATGCGACGAGGTCGACGTAGTGCTGGGTCTTTCGGCGATGCCAGTCCGCAAGCAGCGCGGTCTGCTCCGTCCTGTCCACGTCCCAGCGGGTGCCGCGAAGCGGGCCGTCGAACAGTGTCGCCATGCGTTCTTTGCCTCCTCCGATGTGGACCAGGTGAGCGTATTCCTCCACGGTCCATTCAAGCGGGAGGCCGACCTCGCGGAAGGTGCAATTGAACGCCGGTAGGTGTCCGTCGCGTTCGGTGTCGGCGAGCACGCCGTCGCAGTCGAAGATGATCGCCTGCAGTGTCATGCCCGCCCCTCGCTTCCGAACAGCCGGATGTGCTGGATCGTCATCCATATCACAGCTGCTTTGGTGTCGGTGAAGAGAGCGGGCGGGTCCCACTTGTCGGAGGCCGCTGCTCTTTGAAGATGCTCAAACGAGGCACGCATGTAGGTCTCCTTCAGCGCCGTGGAGATGTTGACCTTGGCGCAACCGGCCTGGATCAGCTCGGTGAACTGCTGGGGGCTGAGACCGGATCCTCCATGCAGTGCCTGTGGGATGCCGGTCGCGTCGTGGATCTGTCTGACCCGTTCGGCGTCGAGGGTGGGGGCCGAACGGTATCGACCGTGGGCGTTGCCGATCGCAGGGGCAAAGACGTCGATTCCGGTTCGTTCGATGAAATCGATGGCGACGGCAAGCGGTTGGGTTTCGGCGACGGCGTCCGAGCCGATGCCGTCTTCCACGCCGGTGATCGATTCGATCTCGCCTTCGACCTCGGCGCCGTGGGAACGGGCCTCGGCGACCACCTCGATGGTCTGGCGGAGGTTCTCCTCGACGGGCAGGGCGGATGCGTCGAAGAGTACGCTGTTCCAGCCGCGTCGTAGGCACTCGGTGATGACCGAGCGGTCGGGGCAGTGGTCGAGGTGCAAGGCGACGGGAACTTCGATGCCGCGGGTCATCGAGGCCCACATCGACCACAGCGCATCGCTTCCGATGCTGCGAACCGTCTTCACCGAGGTTTGTACGATCACCGGCGAGCGCTCGGCGACGGCGGCCTCGAGCACGCCTTCGAGTGTCAGGTCGTTGAAGACGTTGATGGCGGGCACCCCGTAGCCCTCCGTCAAGGCGGGCCGGAGGATGTTCCTGAGGCTGGTGATGGTCATAATCTCGATCCTTCAGTCGGGTTGGCGGGGGTTCGTTCGATGCGGCGGAATGATGCGGCGAGCTCGACGGCGTCTCGGTAATCGGCCAGATAGCGTCGATACGTGTCGGTGTGGCCGGAGCGCGGCGTGAACGTCTGGCGCACGGGTGCGGTTGCGGCGGTCACGTCATCGAGGCCGTCGAGATCGCCGGTCGCGATCGCGCCGATCATCGCGGCGGCGAGGCTCGCGGGGGCGATGTCGCCGAGGCTCGAGTAGTTGAGGCCCGTTACGTCGGCCTTGATCTGGCTGGCGACAGCGCTGCGGGCGCCTCCGCCATAGCCGACGATCTCGGTCGTGGCGTCGGTGAGGGCTCCCATCGATTGGGCGGCGATCGCGATCTCGAAGGCCATGGCCTCCATGACGGAGCGTGCGAGATGAGGTTTACCGTGCCCCCATTCCAATCCCAGCCAGGCACCACGCACCCACGGGCGGCTCGGTGTGGATTGCCCGCCGAAGTGGGGGACGAAGATCGCGCCGTCCGATCCGATGCCAACCTGGGCGGCTGCCGCCTCGAGGCTTGCGGTGCCGCCGCCGATGCGGTCGTCGAACCATTGCTTGGTGAAACCGCCGCCCATCGCGACGACGGCTTGCTGGGTGAACCCGTCGCCGAGGGCGGAGGGGACCACATCGAAACGGCCGGCCGGGTCCGGCTCGAAGGACGGTACCCGGCGGCCGACGACCACATAGGTTCCTGCGCTGTCGCCGAGCCGATGTTCACGGAGAATGCCAGCACCGAGGAATCCCGCCATCTGATCTCCGCAGCCCGCCACTACCGGGGTGCCGGCGCGCAGTCCGGTCGCTTGTGCGACCTGATCGCTCAGCCCGCCCACGACCGTCGTCGAGGGCACGATCCGGGGCAGCAGCGATGCGGGCACGCCGAGTTTGGTGGTGAGTTCCTTGCTCCAGCTCGATGAGCGGGTGTCGCTGAGGCCCACCGCCCAGAGAACAGTCGGATCGATGAAGCATTCGGCGGCGGCGAGGCCGGCGAGGTGTCGTCCTACCAGGCCTCCTGCGGTGACGAACACGCGGGTGCGGTCGAATGCGCGTGGGTCGGTGTCCCGGTACCAGGCTACTTTCGCTGCGATGACGGGCGTGCCGCTTCCGACGAGCTCGCGGATGCGCGGCTCGTGCGCGCCCAGCATGTCTTCGAGCACGCTGTTGAACCGAGTGTCCAGCGTGGTGGTGTATGCCGTGGTCGGAGAACTGTCTTCTGCGAGACCCACCGTGCCGGAGATCATCGAGTCGGCCGTGACCGCCACGACCTTGGCCGGATCGATCGTGGCCGCGCGAACCGCCTGTGCGATACTCGAATCGACCGCGCGCAGCAGTTCGTCGGCGTCGTACTCGGCGACACCGGTGGAGGGCTGCCTGGGCTGATAATGGTGCACACCGGCGCCTACCACCCGCCCATCGAGGCGGTAGATGGCGCTCTTCGTCGAGGAGCCTCCCACGTCGACTCCGACGGCGTATTTCTCGCTCATGGTTCTCTCTCCAGGTATCCGCGCTCTGTCAGGGCTTCCTGGAATGACGCGAACCGTTCCTCGTAAAGTTCGATCGACCGGGGCGACGGGTCGGCGACTGCGTCGTCGGTGACGATCTCGCGCGCCAGGGGCGAGATCGCCACTGGATCGCCGGCCAGGGCGATGATTGCCGCGCCGAATGCCGAACTGGTCTCGCGGGGGCGGGTCACGGGACGTCGGAGCACGGACGCCCGTATCCTCAGCCATTCGGGATTGGCGGCACCGCCGCCCATCGTGCGCTGTGGCCCGTCGACCTCCGCGCCGGCAGCCGTCATGGCGTTCATCGCCATACGCTCGACGAACGCGATCCCCTCGAGGTAGCCGCGGAAGAGATCGGCCCGATCGCGCGGATTCCCGATCTCGAACCCGCGGGCCTCGGGGACCCGAAAGGGAAAGTACTCACCGACCGTCGACAGCGGGAGCACGATCACCGAACTCATGTCGTACCGCGCCGCGGAACGGCTGAGATCGTCGAGATCCTCGCCGGGGAAGCGCCGGCCGATCGAGTCCGCGCCACAATGCGACGTGGCCGTTGGAATCCACCCCGACGACCAGTGACGGTGGTTGTACAGCCCGACAGCCGAGGGTGCAAGAAGCGGTTCCAGCGTGACCCCCTTGATGCTGAGCCCTGTGCCGATGGTCGAGACCCAGTCGCCGACCGATACTGCGCCGGACGCGATCTGGGCCGCCGTCGCATCGGTGATGCCAGCGACCACGCGGGTCTCTGACGACAAGCCTGTGTCAGCCACCACTTGCGGACTCAACGGGCCGATGTCTGTGCCCGACGCCACCACGCGGGGAAACCTGTCGACAGGTAGACCCAGCCGATCCAGCCCCTCGGGCCAACGATTGTTCCGGAGGTCGTAACCGCTCTTGAAAACATTGGTGAAGTCGCTCACCGGGGCGAGCCCCGTGAGGCGACAGAGAAGCCAGTCCCCGGCGGTCAGCACATGACGCGCGGCTCGCCAGATCTCGGGTTCGTGGCGAGCAACCCAGAGTGCCTTCGGCAGAGTGAACCCGGGCTGGAATGCGGTGCTGATCTCTTCGCGCAGCTCGTTGTTGACGATGTCGACCTCGAGCTTGGCCCGCTTGTCGTTCCACATCATCGCCGGCCGCACCGGCCGCATGCGGTCGTCGGCCAGGACGAGTGTGCCCGATGTCGCCGCAACAGAGACAGCTCCAACCGACACACGCCCTAACAGGGATGTCACCTCACGCAGGCATGAGACGACGGCTCGCCACCACTCCTCCGGATCCTGCTCCCGTTTGTCCTCGTCGTCGTCCTGCAGCGGCCAGGTGCGACGGGCAGAGGCGAGCACCCGTCCTCCGCGCTCGGCGACGATCACGCGGGCGCCTTGAGTTCCGACGTCGATCCCGATGGCGACCCCACCATCAGATGACGGGCTGTCGGCCATCACCTGCTCAGTCACCGGCGGCAGCGGTCTCGCTGAAGATCGCAACCCCATCCGCCGCCGCCGCCCCGTCGTGCACGATCGCCCTGAGACCGGCGAGGACAGCCGACGGATTCTTCGAGGAGTAGATGCGCCGACCGAACATAAGACCAGCGCCACCCGCGACAACCGTGTCATGAGCAATCTGCATTGTCTCCTCGATGCTCTCATCTCCCGCCGGACCTCCCGCCAGCAGCACCGGCACAGTCGTGTTCCCGATGATCTCCGCGTAGGAGTCCCTGTCGCCGGGCCAGATGCACTTCACGATGTCAGCGCCGATCTCCGCCGACATGCGACAGTACCAACCAAGCAACTCCGGATTAGCGACCTGGGTCTCATCGACGTAGTCCAGCACCGCACGCGGTTCAATGATCAACACGATGCCGAGCCGTGCGCAATCGGCCGCCAACCGTGCGTTCCGCTCGATCTCACGACGCTCCAGATCGTTGTCCCGATGGCCCACGTACAGGTAACTCATCACCGCATCCGCGCCCGCGGCAGCGACTTCATCGATCGTCGCCAGCGACGCCAATGTCCCCTCGCTGATCCCGTTCTCCCCGGGGGTCATCAGACGCCGACCATGGGACTTCCAATCGAGGTGCACGACCAGACTGGGCCGATTTCGACCGACGAAGACGTCCTCAACGAGCCCGACGGACCCTGGCGCGACCATGATTCCATTCGCGCCAACTAATGAACCGAAAGCCTCTTTCATATCGGACACCGTGCGAAGACCAGCCGGCGCACCGGTCAGCACGCCGTGCGAAGCCGCCACGACAATGCCCCGCCCTGAAGCCGGATCCAAGATCCTTCCCAAACGAATCTTCTTCCCGGTCCTGGAATCCATGAGGTAGTGATCCTTTCAGCAATGCTGATTGTATGCAGGTATAAAGCAGAAGGCAATAAATTGCTTTTTCAAGTCTGTCACATCTGTTGGATTCGTGCCATGTCGCAGAAGGCTCGAACCGGTGGCACCGCCGGGCTGGCCCCCAACGGGTATCGGAACCTGAGCGTGACAGGGGCCAGGTGTCTCGGGGGTGGAAGTTGATGCGGAGCGCACGCCGATGGTCCGTTGGGCGTTCCGGCACTATGCGGAAGGACACGCCAGCATCGCGGACCTGGCTGAGTCGTTGGTGATCCTCGGGCTGGCGGCAGTGGCTCGGCCCGGCCGAGATGTCCGCCCGTTCGGTGTCAGCAGCGTGCATCGGATGCTCCGAAACCCGTACTACACAAGGATCGTGCGATTCCGCGGTGTCGAGTACCCCGGGACCCACGAACCGCTCGTAGATCGGGAGGTATGGGCGAACGCGCAACTGGTTCTCGCCTCGCACCAGAGCAGCCGAGCCATCCGCACGATCTGACGGGGATGATTCGATGCGGGCAGTGTCAGAGCAGATCGAAGCAGAGCGGGACAAGCTCATACAGGCGTACTACGCGGACGCGATCCCGCTGCCCGTCCTGTAACGCGAGCAGACCCGGCTTCGAGAATCGCTCCTCGAACTCGACCGAGAGACGGATGTGGTCGACGCTGCTTTGTCCGAGACCCTCGACGATGAACTCGCAATCCTTGAGGTACTCGAAGACGTCGTTGGCATGTATAGGGTCGCTGACAGCGTGGCGAGGCGGCACTTGCACGAAGCACTCTTCACCGGTATCGCCATCAATCAAGACGCGAGCGTTGTGAAAAGCGAGCTGTCGGCTCTTCACGACAGAGTCCGTGGCGCGACTGCTTAGCTGTAGCGATTCCTAATCGCCAGTTTCAACGTCGGTTGCCAGCGGTAGACAGGTAGGCAACGAACGTGGTCGGCCCGGGCGCGCCGCGTTATGTCAGTCAGCTTTGGAAGATCCGACGTGCGTACACTTGTTCAAAAAACAGGCGAGGGATGAGAGGGATGATCAGCATGGTTGTGCGCGTGCCGGTTAGCCCTGACCTCCTGAACTGGGCCGTTGAGCGAGTCGGCTGGACAGACGAGGAACTCCGCGACAAGGCGCCGAAGTTCCCTCAGTGGGTCGCGGGTAATGCGTTACCGACTTTCAAACAGCTTGAGGAGTTCGCACACAAGACTCATGCTCCGGTCGGGTATCTTTTCCTCCCCGAACCTCCCGAGGAACAGATCCCGATCCCGGACTTCCGTACGGTGGGGAACACTGGCGTTCGGCGGGCGAGTCCCGACCTTATCGACACCATCCATGCGGCTCAGATGCGGCAGGACTGGTACCGCAAGTTCGCGATGAGCCGAGACTACGAGCGACTTGACTTTGTCGGTTCGGTCACCATCGATCACTCGGTTGTCACGGTCGCACAGTCGATTCGCGATGCCCTCGATTTTGACCTCAACAGTCGGGAAACGTTCACGAACTACGAGGGCGCCCTACGACAGCTCATTGATTCGATTCAAGACCTTGGCGTCCTCGTGATGGTCAGCGGCATCGTAGGCAACAACGCCCATCGCGCGCTGAACCCTGACGAGTTCAGAGGTTTCGCGATCACGGATGACTTTGCGCCGCTGATTTTCGTGAACGGCGCGGACACCAAAGCTGCCCAGATATTCACGATGATCCACGAACTGGCTCATATCTACCTCGGCGAGAGTGCCATATCAGATGCACTCATGGCAGGGGATGTCACCCACGATCACGAACTGTGGTGCAACAAGGTGGCCGCAGAAGTTCTCGTGCCATTGGTGAGCCTCAGAACGACATACCGTAACGACGCTTCACTCGATGAGCTGAAGAGACTAGCGCGTGTGTATGGGGTTAGCACGCTTGTGATCTTGAAACGCATCTATGACACTGGTTACCTCACCTGGGATGCATACCGTGATCGCTACGACGCCGAGCTTGACCGAGTGCGGCGTGTCATGCGCGAATCGAAGGCCAAAGGCGGAGACTTCTACCTCACGCAACCGATCCGGCTCGGCCGGCACTTCATGCGGGCGGTGATCATCGATACGTTGGAGGGTCGCACGCTTCATCGTGAAGCTTACGGATTGCTCGGCACGGCGAAGCACGAGACATTCACTCGCATGGCGAGCAGGTTGGGTGTTGCCTGATGTATGCCCTCGATACCAACGTCTTCATCACGTCCAAGAACACACACTATGGCTTTGATTTCGCGCCGGGCTTCTGGGACTGGATAGATAAGGCGCACACAGACGGCGCGATCTGCAGCTTGGATAAGATCAAGGACGAATTGGATGCCGTGCAGGATGACCTGACGACCTGGGCCGCCGCGCGCGTCCCCTTGTTCCTGCCGATGGATCAGTCGACTGTCGCCAGCATCACTCAACTCGCGATGTGAGTGAACGCATCAGACTATCGATCCGCCGCCAAGAACACGTTTCTTTCGAGCGCCGACCACCAGCTCATTGCATTCGCTCATGCGCACAACCACATTGTTGTGACGCATGAGCTGTCCGAACCGCAGAACAGACGCAAGATCAAGATTCCCGACGCATGTGCGCAGATGGGTGTCCAGTGCACCAACTTGTTTGAGGTGTTGAGATCTGAGAACGTTCGGCTCATTCTGCAGCCCTGATCGAGGGAGACGTCGAACCGGGAGATCACCACACCCGAGAAATGTACGCGCGATACGGACTCGCGATGTACTTCGCGCAGGTGGTTGAGGCGGGTATTAAGAACGCGCTCGTCATGGCTCAGCTCACGTCTCGTGAGCACGCGACGATGGACGATTTTGATGAGGCGTGGACGCTGAACTTCAAGGTCACGATGGGCAAGCTCGTCCACCGGTTCAAGCTGTTCTTGGGCGGAGACGACTCCCTGGGCGAGGATCTGCGACTCGCGCTCGACATCAGGAACCAACTTGCTCATCACTTCTTTTGGGACCATGCGGTCGATGCCACCACTTTCGAAGGGCGTGATCGGATGATCGCGGAGTGCATGGCCGCGGTCGATCTGTTTCAAGACGTCGAGGAACGGTTGAGCGTCGTCGTGCGGCGCTACTCCGAGGCCGTCGGGACACCGCCGGCCGTCTTCGTCGCGCGTTTAGATGAGTCACTGGACGAGCTTCGTTCGGACTCTGCACGGCGCTCCCCCAATACATGTGGGCGGTGTGTGACGTCGATGGAAGCTGCAGGTGACGAGCGGCGACGCTATTGGAAGTGTCCGAAATGTGGGTCTATCGCCCTCGCATAGGAATGGGCCGTCCCTCAGACGGTGCTGACGTGCGCGGCGTCGACGGAATGGCAGGTTCGCGAGGTGAACCAAGTGAGAGTCACGGACGCTGAGAACCTGACCCTCATTCGGGCGATTGACCGCGACCCGTCACGCGGGCAACATGACAAGCATGCGAGTCGCTGCCCGGCACTTGTGGCGCTACCAACGATGAATCGCCACAGTCGTACCCGCTACCTGAAGGAGATTCATGCACTACCGTAACGCGACTCGCGCATTCGTGGCCGAACTGGCCGAGATCCAACGAGTTGGCGACGCCGTCGTCATGCGAGGAAAGCCGACTCACGAACTACTCGCCCGCACTGTTACGCTTGCGGCCCCGTCTGAGCGATTCATCACCGTGCCGGGGCGACGCAACGATGTGTTCGCGACGGTCACGGAAACCATGTGGGTGATCGCTGGTCACAATGACATGGAGTACCTCGCCCGATATCTCGGGCGGGCTCTGGGCTTTTCCGATGATGGTGCGACCTGGCGCGGTGGTTACGGGCCCAGGCTCCGTGACTGGGGGCGGGATGGATCAGCTAGACGAGATTCGGAGGCTGCTGAACGCGGATCTTGAGTCCCGCAGGGCTGTTGCCGTGCTCTTTGATCCGGCCAAGGACTTCACTGAGACTCTGGATGTCCCATGCAACAACTGGCTGCACTTCCTCGTGCGCCACGGGCGTCTGAAAGTCCGGTAACTACACAGTGGATATGGCAGTTGCACTTCCTCGTGCGCCACGGGCGTCTGAGTCTGAACGTGGCACTGCGCTCTAACGATGTCCTCTGGGGATTCTCCGGCATCAATACCTTCGAATGGAGCGTACTGCAGGAGATGATGGCTTACTGGGTGGGCGTGGAGATCGGGCCAGCCTCGTTCTTCCCCAATCATTGACACAAACCTTGCCCGCGCGGTTGCTGATTCGAGTGATGACTGGGGCGACTACATCCGAGAGATCGCAGCTCTAAATGTACTGCCCAGGCAGGTTAGTTAACCGGCTGATGGGTGGCTTTGCTCCGATGGTGGTGTGGGGCCTGTGGTGATTATGTTCGTGGAGCCATGCGGGGAGGGCTGCTCGGCGGGCTGATTCGCTGTTGTAGTGGCGTGAGAAGGCCCATCCGTCGGCGAGGGTGCGGTGGAAGCGTTCGATCTTCCCGTTCGTTTGCGGGCGATAAGGGCGGGTCTTCTTTGCCTTGATTCCGAGCTCGGCGCAGGCGTCTGGCCAGGCGTGAGAGCGGTAGGCGGAGCCGTTGTCGGAGAGCACTGGTTCGAGCCTCACGCCGCGCGCTTCGAACCAGCTGATCGCTCGCCGAAGAACGCCGATCGCGGTCGCCGCGGTCTCATCCTCGTGGATTTCGGCATAGGCAACTCGGGAGTGGTCGTCGATGACAGTGTGAACGAATGCGTGCCCGACGAGCACCCCACGCCACTTGCTGCGATCCTTGCCCGGCGTCGCCGCCCGGTTCTTCAGCCCCTGCTGGCGGCCGACGAACCGCGACCTGCCACCGTCCGGGATGTTGCCGATCTTCTTCACATCGACGTGGATCATGGCCCCAGGTTTGTCGTGTTCGTAGCGTCGGATCGGCTCGCCGGTTCTGACATCGACATGATGCAACCGGTTCAGTCGAACCCGCACCAGCACCGTGTGAACGGTCGAGGCCGACATCCCGACCCTGGCGCCGATCCCGACCCTGGCGCCGATCCCGACCGGTCCGAGACGCTTCTTCCACCGCAGATGCAC
>NAEP01000028.1 GCA_002529645.1 Candidatus Lumbricidiphila eiseniae
CACCACCATCACAGCCGCCGCCCTCGCCACCCGCCTATTCCTCTGGGACGACCAAGAACACCAATGACAACAACCAATGCTGGGTATATCAGGTGAGTCTTATCGCCGACTGGACACCGTGTCGTGTCCGGCATATGATGGTCCCTTGCGCTCCCAGACCACCTTTGCCTTCATATTGCGGTTGGCTCTCGTGCGGATGACGACTCCGGTCGTAGCATCCTCACCCCTCTGAGGAGTGTCTCCTTCTCCGCTCCTGACAGTGACCTGGCCCCCGGGCCTTGGAGGTAATTCACTTGGCTGCTGCGCGCTCTGCATCAACGCCCACCCCCAAGAACGGACGCGGTGCAAGCCGTCTCTCGTTCGCAAAGGTCTCCGACACACTGACCGTGCCGGACCTGCTCGCTCTCCAGACCGAGAGCTTCGACTGGCTCGTTGGCAACGACGGCTGGAAGGCACGTGTCGTTGCCGGGAAGGCTGTGGGTCGCGACGATCTGCCCGAGGTAACCGGTCTCGATGAAATCTTTGAGGAGATCTCTCCCATCGAAGACCTCGGCGAGACAATGCAGCTTTCCTTCGCCAACCCGGAACTTGAGCCGCCGAAGTACACGATCGACGAGTGCAAAGAAAAGTCCAAGACCTTCTCGGCACCGCTCTACGTGAACGCGGAGTTCATGAACCACCTGACCGGTGAGATCAAGACGCAGACCGTCTTCATGGGTGACTTCCCGCTGATGACCCCGAAGGGCACCTTTGTCATCAACGGCACCGAGCGTGTCGTCGTGTCTCAGCTCGTGCGCTCACCGGGTGTCTACTTCGAGCGCAGCCAGGAAAAGACGAGCGACAAGGACATCTACTCCGCGCGAATCATCCCGAGCCGCGGTGCGTGGCTGGAGTTCGAGGTTGACAAGCGTGACCAGGTCGGTGTGCGTATTGACCGCAAGCGCAAGCAGTCGGTCACTGTCTTTCTCAAGGCGCTCGGACTCACCTCGGAAGACATCCTGGAGGAGTTTGCCGGGTTTGAGTCAATTGCTCTCACCCTGGAAAAAGACAATATTCTCACCAAGGAAGAAGCCCTGAAGGACATCTACCGCAAGCTTCGTCCGGGCGAGCAGGTTGCAGCCGAGGCGGCGCGTGCGCTGCTCGATAACTTTTATTTCAATACCAAGCGGTACGACCTCGCGAAGGTGGGTCGCTACAAGATCAACAACAAACTGGGTCTTGAAGCACCTTTGACCGACTCGGTGCTCACCGTGCAGGACATCGTTGCGACGATCAAATACCTCGTCGCCCTGCACAGCGAGCAGAAAGAAATCACGGGTCGTCGTGGTGGTAAAGATGTCACGCTTCGCCTTGATGTCGATGACATTGACAACTTCGGCAATCGTCGCATTCGTGCTGTCGGCGAACTCATCCAAAACCAGGTCCGTACCGGCCTCAGCCGGATGGAGCGGGTTGTCCGCGAGCGGATGACAACACAGGACATTGAGGCAATCACACCGCAAACCCTCATCAACGTACGGCCGGTGGTTGCGGCAATTAAAGAGTTCTTCGGGACATCCCAGTTGTCGCAGTTCATGGACCAGAACAACCCGCTGGCTGGCCTCACACACAAGCGTCGACTCTCGGCGCTCGGCCCGGGTGGGTTGTCGCGCGACCGCGCGGGCGTTGAGGTTCGTGACGTTCACCCCTCGCACTACGGCCGGATGTGCCCGATCGAGACTCCGGAAGGTCCGAACATCGGCCTCATCGGGTCGCTCGCCTCGTTCGCGCGAATCAACTCGTTTGGGTTCATCGAGACGCCGTACCGCAAGGTTGTCAACGGTCAGGTGAGTGACCAGATCGACTACCTCACCGCGATGGAGGAGGACAACTTCGTTGTTGCCCAGGCCAACGCCGCCCTCAGGCCCGACGGGAAATTTGCGGAGCCACGCGTGCTCGCCCGACTCAAGGGCGAAGAGGTTGACCTCGTTCCCGCTGAGGAAGTCGGCTACATGGATGTCTCGCCGCGCCAGATGGTCTCGGTTGCGACATCCCTCATCCCCTTCCTCGAGCACGACGACGCAAACCGTGCCCTCATGGGGGCGAACATGCAGCGTCAGGCGGTGCCGCTGTTGCGCAGCGACTCACCGCTGGTAGGAACCGGTATGGAGACCTACGCAGCCGTGGACGCGGGCGATGTTGTTGCCGCGGAGCGAGCGGGCGTCGTGTCCGAGGTGTCCGCCGACGCTGTGACCGTGCAACTCGATGCCGGTGGCACCCAGACGTACTACCTGCGCAAGTTCGACCGCTCCAACCAGGGCACGTCGTACAACAACCGAGTGATCGTCAGCGTGGGTGACCGGGTCGAGGTCGGCGAGGTCATCGCGGATGGCCCCGCCACCGACAACGGCGAACTCGCACTCGGTAAGAATCTGCTCGTGGCGTTCATGCCGTGGGAGGGACACAACTTCGAGGACGCGATCATCCTCAGTCAGAACCTTGTGAAAGACGACGTGCTCTCGTCAATCCACATTGAGGAGTACGAGGTTGACGCTCGCGATACGAAGCTCGGGAAGGAAGAGATCACTCGTGATCTTCCGAACGTGAGTTCCGAACTGCTCGCAGACCTCGACGAGCGCGGCATCATCCGCATCGGCGCTGAAGTTCGACCGGGGGACATCCTGGTTGGAAAGGTGACCCCGAAGGGTGAGACCGAGCTCTCCGCAGAGGAGCGCCTGCTTCGTGCGATCTTCAACGAGAAGAGCCGTGAGGTGCGTGACACCTCGCTCAAGGTGCCGCACGGTGAACAGGGCACGGTCATTGCGGTCAAGGTCTTTGATTCGGTTGACGGTGACGACGAACTCGGTTCGGGTGTCAATCAGCGCGTTGTTGTCTATATCGCCCAGAAGCGCAAGATCACCGAGGGTGACAAGCTCGCCGGTCGGCACGGCAACAAGGGGGTCATTGCGAAGATTCTTCCCGTTGAAGACATGCCGTTCCTGGCCGATGGCACGCCGGTTGATGTTGTTCTCAACCCGCTCGGTATCCCCGGTCGCATGAACTTTGGTCAGGTGCTGGAGACGCACCTGGGATGGGTCGCCAAGCAGGGGTGGCAGGTCGAGGGAACCCCGTCCTGGGCGAAGCTGTTGCCACAAGAAGCGCACGAGGCCACCCCGGGAACGAAGGTCGCGACACCGGTGTTTGATGGTGCACTGGAAGAGGAGATCGCGGGTCTGCTTGATTCCACGCTCCCCAACCGGGATGGTGTGCGGCTCATAGACTCGACCGGAAAAACCCAGCTCTTCGACGGTCGCTCTGGTGAACCGTTCCCCTACCCGGTCTCGGTCGGCTACATGTACATTCTCAAGCTGCACCACCTCGTTGACGACAAGATCCACGCTCGCTCGACGGGACCGTACTCGATGATCACGCAGCAGCCGCTCGGTGGTAAGGCGCAGTTCGGTGGTCAGCGGTTTGGTGAGATGGAGGTGTGGGCGCTGCAGGCATACGGTGCCGCCTACGCCCTGCAGGAACTGCTCACGATCAAGTCCGATGACATTCTTGGCCGCGTCAAAGTGTACGAGGCGATCGTCAAGGGCGAGAACATCCAGGAGCCGGGTATTCCCGAGTCGTTCAAAGTGCTCATGAAGGAAATGCAGTCACTCTGCCTCAATGTCGAAGTTCTCGGCGCGGATGGCACGCCAGTGAGTCTTCGTGACACCGATGATGAGGCCTTCCGAGCGGCGGAAGAACTCGGTATCAACATCTCATCCCGCTTTGAGTCGTCGAGCATTGACGAAATCTAAGCCAGCCAGTAGACGATCAGAGAATTTTTCAAGGAGAAATCGTGCTCGACGCAACAACTTTTGACGAGCTTCGCATCGGTCTGGCTACTGCTGACGATATTCGTAAGTGGTCCTACGGTGAAGTGAAGAAGCCGGAAACAATCAACTACCGCACCCTCAAGCCCGAGAAGGATGGCCTCTTCGGAGAGCAAATTTTCGGGCCGAGCCGTGACTGGGAGTGTGCCTGCGGTAAGTATAAGCGGGTGCGATTCAAAGGTATTGTCTGTGAGCGCTGTGGTGTGGAGGTCACCAAGTCCTCGGTCCGGCGTGAGCGGATGGGCCACATTGAGCTTGCTGCTTCGGTAACTCACATCTGGTACTTCAAGGGTGTGCCGAGTCGTCTTGGCTACCTGCTTGATATGGCACCAAAAGACCTCGAGAAGGTCATCTACTTCGCGGCATACATGGTCATCAACGTTGACGAGGATGCCCGTCACGCCGATCTGCCCGGTTTGGAAAATGAGCTGCGGCTCGAAATTAAGACCCTTGGCGACCAGCGCGACGCTCGGATCGCTGAGCTCATGGCCCGTAAGGAAGCCGACCTGGAGGCTCTCGAGAGCGAGGGTGCCAAAAACGATCAGAAGAAGCGAGCCGAGGCGTCCGCGGACAAGGAGATGGCCGGGGTTCGGAAGTCGGCAGACGAACAGATCGCGCACCTTGAACGGGTGTGGGAGGACTTCCGCAGTCTGAAGGTCGGTGAACTGAAGGCAGAAGACGCGGTCTTCCACGAAATTCAAGACCGCTACAGCATGTACTTCGATGCCTATATGGGTGCTGAGGCGATTAAACGTCGGCTGGAGGCCTTTGACCTTGTCACCGAATCAGCAAATCTGCACACTCAGATTGCCGAGGGTAAGGGACAGCGGAAAATCCGGGCCATCAAGCGTCTTCGGGTTGTGAACTCATTCCTCACAACGGGTGCCTCACCCGCCGCGATGGTGCTTGACGCCGTGCCGGTTATTCCGCCGGAGCTGCGCCCCATGGTGCAGCTTGACGGTGGCCGGTTCGCGACATCCGACCTCAATGACCTGTACCGCCGCGTCATCAACCGCAATAACCGGTTACGCCGTCTGCTCGACCTCGGCGCCCCCGAGATCATTGTGAACAATGAAAAGCGGATGCTGCAGGAAGCCGTTGACGCGCTCTTTGACAACGGTCGTCGCGGACGTCCGGTGACGGGCACCGGAAACCGTGCCCTCAAGTCGCTCAGTGACATGCTCAAGGGAAAGCAGGGTCGGTTCCGCCAGAACCTGCTCGGGAAGCGTGTTGACTACTCAGGCCGTTCGGTCATCGTTGTCGGTCCGCAGCTCAAGCTGCACCAGTGTGGCTTGCCGAAGCAGATGGCGCTGGAACTCTTCAAGCCGTTCGTTATCAAGCGGCTTATCGATCTCGGTCACGCGCAGAACATTAAGTCTGCCAAGCGGATGGTGGAACGGTTCAGCGCCTACGTGTGGGATGTCCTGGAAGTGATCATTCGGGAGCGTCCGGTGTTGCTCAACCGCGCGCCGACGCTGCACCGTCTCGGTATCCAGGCCTTTGAGCCACAGCTCGTGGAGGGCAAGGCGATTCAGCTGCACCCGCTCGTGTGCGCCGCGTTCAACGCTGACTTTGACGGTGACCAGATGGCGGTGCATCTTCCCCTGTCTGTTGAAGCCCAGGCTGAGGCGCGCCTGCTTATGCTCGCGTCAAACAATATCCTCAAGCCCTCGGATGGCCGTCCGGTGACGTTGCCAACCCAGGACATGATCATTGGTCTGCACCACCTCACCACTCTCACGGAGGGTGCTGCGGGTGAGGGGCGCGCGTTCTCATCGGTCGCGGAGGCGATTCTCGCGTTTGACCAGAACCGACCGGGCGCGAAGATGCTCGACCTCAACGCCAAGGTCAAGATCCGGATGTCCGGTCTGCACTTCGCCGAGGGGCAGACGCCGGAGGGATTCAGCGAAGACAAGCCGTTCCTGCTAGAGACCACTCTCGGTCGTGCGCTTTTCAACGAGACGCTGCCGGTTGACTACCCGTTTGTCAACGAGCAGTGTGGCAAACCCCAGATCTCCGAGCTGGTCAATGACCTCGCAGAGCGCTACCCGAAGACAGAGGTGGCGGCAACGCTCGACCGCATCAAGGATGCCGGCTTCCGCTGGGCAACCCGGTCCGGTGTGACCGTTGCGCTCTCGGACATCCTGACCCCACCGAACAAGGGTGAGATTGTTTCTCGCTACGAGAAGCAGGCTGTCAAGGTGCAGGCCGACTACGAGAAGGGCTTCCTAGACGATAAGGAGCGCCGCCAGGAACTCATTTCGATTTGGACGAAGGCAACGGACGAGGTTGCACAGGCGATGCAGGCGAACTTCCCGGCCGACAACACGATCAACCGAATGGTGACCTCTGGTGCTCGTGGTAACTGGCTGCAGGTGCGAAACATTGCCGGTATGCGTGGTCTGGTGTCTGATCCGAAGGGTGACATCATCCCGCGTCCGATTATTTCGTCGTACCGCGAGGGACTCTCGGTTGCCGAGTACTTCATTGCGACCCACGGTGCCCGTAAGGGTCTGGCCGACACCGCCCTGCGCACCGCAGACTCGGGGTACCTCACTCGTCGTCTCGTGGATGTCTCGCAGGATGTCATCATTCGGGAAGACGACTGTGGCACGAACAAAGGTCTCGACTTCACGATTGCCGTTGCGGATGCGAAAACAGGTGATCTGGTTCGTGACGCCAACGTGGAAAACGGTGTTTATGCGCGTAGCCTGGCCGCCGACGTCGTTGACGCGAAGGGCAGGGTTATTGCGACGGCCGGATCCGATGTGGGTGATGTGCTCATCAACGAGTTCATCGCGGCAGGTGTTGAGTCGATTAAGGTTCGCTCGGTGCTCAGTTGTGAGTCGGCTATCGGTGTCTGTGCGCAGTGCTACGGTCGTTCGCTCGCGACCGGCAAGCTCGTTGACATTGGTGAGGCTGTCGGCATTATCGCCGCACAGTCGATTGGTGAACCGGGTACACAGCTCACAATGCGTACGTTCCACACGGGTGGGTCGGCATCGGCCGACGACATCACGCAGGGCTTGCCGCGTGTGCAGGAACTCTTCGAGGCTCGCACTCCGAAGGGTGCCTCGCCGATCGTTGAGGCTGCCGGACGAATCACCATTGATGAGACAGAACGGCAGCGCCGGGTCATCCTCACCCCTGACAGTGGTGATGAACCGATCACCTACAACGTGCTCAAGCGTTCAACCCTGCTCGTCGAAGACGGTCAGCACGTTGAACTCGGCGACCAGCTCATTGTCGGCACTATCGATCCGAAAGAAGTGCTTCGGGTGAAGGGTGTGCGTGAGGTGCAGAAGCACCTCGTGAACGGTGTTCAGGGTGTTTACCGTTCGCAGGGTGTGCCGATTCACGATAAGCACATTGAGGTTATCGTTCGGCAGATGCTCCGTAAGGTGACGGTGGTTGACCACGGTGGTACTAGTCTGCTTCCGGGTGAGCTCATTGACCGGCTGCGGTACAACGAGATCAACCGTGCCGCGCTCACCGAGGGCAAGCAGACGGCGTCAGCGCGACAGGAGGTCATGGGTATTACCAAGGCGTCTCTTGCGACTGAGTCGTGGCTGTCGGCGGCCTCTTTCCAGGAGACAACCCGGGTGCTCACGCAGGCTGCAATGGAGGGTCGCTCTGATCCGCTTGTCGGCCTCAAGGAAAACGTCATCATTGGAAAGCTCATTCCTGCGGGTACCGGCCTCGGCAGGTACCGAAATGTTACCGTTGAGCCGACTGACGAGGCAGTGAATGAGCGCTACCCGAACCGGTTATTTGGTGTTGACTCCTCGTTTTCTGAGAGCGACCTGAGCTTCGTGGACTTCGACGCGTATTCGACCGACGGGTTCACACCGGGAACATACAACTAAGAATCGGATGGCCCCGAGCCCGGTTGCTCGGGGCCATCCTTGTTCTCTTCTGCCCCACAGCAGGGGTCGATCCTGCCGATGGTTGATGTGTATGCCACTGCAGGAATATTAGCTGCTTCGCTTGCGCTATCGGAATAGGTGCCCGGTTGTTGTCTCGTCGTTCACCAAGATTGTGATGGATGCCGGGGTTCCCGGCACGCCGGGACAACCTCTGCCTACACAGGGGAATCAGGTCACACGCGGTAGAGTAAACCGAATTCGACGTGATTCGGTAAGGAGCACCACGGTATGAGTACTTCGGAACCCGGGCAGCAGTCACCCGCTGATACTGGTTCGGCGCATCCCGCCGGTTCGGTGGATGGCACACTGCCATCACCGCTGACCGGAGAGACAGCACCCGTCACTGACCGTGCGCCGTTGGCTAAAGATCTGTCGGCACCCGGAATAACCCACGGTCACACCTGGGTCGATGACGACGAGGATCTGGGCGAGTACGTGCCGGGGCAATACAGCGACGAACCGGACGAGGGCTCATCCACTGCTGGTCGCACCGGAGGTGTTCCGACTCTCGCTGCACCGCAGGTGGCACCGGAGGTGATGCCGCGGGTGATGCCGAGCCTGATGCCGCAGCTGGTTCCGGATGCGACACCGCAGACCGTGTATGTGCGCGCCCCCGAGCCTCCGAAACCTCGTAGTAATCGCGCTTTTGGTATTCTCGTGGCATTCGTGGGTACCCTGGTGTTTGCGGTCATTCTCGCGGGGGTGTTCTACGGGATCTACAGGTTGTTTCTTGCTGGTAGCGTCGGCATCCAGCGTATTCCAGTTATGGAATATATAGCTCGGCCCGACTGCTGGGTGCCGGTTGTTGGGTTCTTTCTAGGCTCTGCTCTCACCGCGACCATCGTTAATCGTGGTTCTTGGTGGTTCCACGCGGTGTTGGGAATTCTGGTTGCCGTGATCGTGTACTTCGCCTATGTCGGTGGTGCCATGCTGGCAGCCTCGGCATGGACCATGAACGCAGGTGACGTGTTCTTCCGAGATGTCTGGATTGACCCGCGCGGGTTCATCGCGGCGATTCTTGCGCGTGAAGTGCCGATCTGGCTCAGCGCCTGGACGGCCTCACGCGGGCGGAAGATCAGTGCCCGCAACCAGGATGCGCTCAAGGCATACGAAGACGACATGAGGACGCTGACATCGAACCACCCGTAGGAGTGGGCGTGGGCTCACGAAGCGCCCGCTGCACCTTGCGCTCCTCATCGAACTGGGCGTGGGCTCTCGTGCGAGGTGAGTGATCGATTACGCTGCCCGACAGCGTGACGGCGAGGGTTGTCACCGTAGCCCGCCGAGGGGCGCGCAAGCTGCATCGTGATCGGGCCACCGGTGGCCGCCCGATCGCAGTATCGTGGCACGGTGGAAGGTTCCCTGGAAAATCACGTGAGTCGTGAGGTTGACCTGTGGCTCGCGTGGTTATTGCGGTGGCGTCCGAAGACGCATCGGGGACGCCCGCGTGTGTGCCGTCGCTGCGTCGGGTCGCCGTTGCTTGCCGCCGCGGGTCTTGATCAGGATGCCCCGCACGATGTGCAGCACTCACTCACCATGCGGCTCAAGGCAATCGTGGACACAGCCGTCGACGACTACACGGCCCGTAACCTCCCGAATCTTGATCGGGAGATCCGGCTCGCCGAGGAGCGCAAAGCCCGCCGGGCCTATCGCGCCGACGAGGGGCTCGATCCGGAGTTTCGAGGAATGGAGCTCGATCCCGAGCCGGTGGCAGACCATCCGTTTCTTTTCACGCTTGCGGGTTTCGATGAGGCGACCGCGTCAGCAGAGCCGCAGCCGGAGGCGCGCCCGTTTACGCCCCTCGAGAAGGAAGCACTACGGGACGAGATCCGGCTCGCGGATGAGTTTGCCAAGCAGGTCGGTCGGCGCGCCTGTGTGGAACTCACCCGTCACCGTTCGCGGATTCGGACGGCGGTTGACACTCTCGTTGAACCGCACATCGCGGACATGCTTGCCGAGTTAGAGCGGGAGCTTAGTACACCCGGTTGGTTTGATGTGTGAGTGATGCTGCGGGCATCTGTCAGCCCCTGCACCTCGCTGTCGGTCACCGACGACCGAGCATTTCCGCGATGACGCGCACGACCCACCCTCATTGGGCTGGTGGCCATCTGTGTGGTCGCGGGAGATCACGGGGGTGTTGTCACGTCTGAACACTGCAAGTCCCTGGGTTTGTGCTGTATCATCACGGCCTGTACGGGTTGACTTTGCGGTCCTGCGGGGGTCGTAATAAACGGGACGATGGGACTCTTGTGCTCCTGCTTTCTTCTTTCCTCGCTTTCCCCTTTCCGCCTGTACCTCACGGGTGCGGGTAGCACAACCGGCCGTGGAGCGGGTTGTTGACTCCCGGAGCCTGCACCTCGCGGGTGCGGGGAGCACTGACAGCAACCGCATACGCGCGACCCTACCCGCCGCTGCACCTCGCGGGTGCGGGGAGCACTGTGACGCCGCCGCGTTTTGTCGCAAGAAACGGTAACCAAGACCATCCGGGTCGTTCCGGTGCATCCATCGCTGTCACTTGCCACGAAGACAACCGCGGGCAATAAAACGGTAGGTGACACGATTTCCTACACGTTTAATGTTATTAGTACGGGCGATGTTGTTCTGAGAGATATTCCGTATCGTGGAAACATTGACCGTGGCATCGGGTTCGGCGCTGACAAGTATCGTGTGCCCCGCCGATAAGCAGCCGTTGGTTCCCGGGGGCGTGCTTACATGCACCGGCGATCCCTATAAAGTAACGAAGACTGATCTGGCGCGCGGCCGCATTGAGAAAAGTGCGGTTGCGGTTGGAAAGCCACCGGTCTCGCCCGGTGGAATAGTTCCCAGCTCGGTCGAATCGGGTGCCTCGAGTGTGTCTGTCCCGGTGGTGAAGTCTGCTGCGCCAAAACTAGCCTAGGCAGGAGTCAGTCCGTTTATTCCGTTTGGCGGTGCCGGATTACCGCTTCTTCTTGGTGCCTGCCTATTCGCTTCTACCGCCTCTCGCCGACTCGGTCGCACGAGTCTGCAGAGCAGTACGCGGCGTTAGTGTCCGTCTGAAACTCCCCCTGCATTTTGCAGACATCCTTGCGGGCTCTGTGCCCTGATCGGGTTTCTCGAAACTCCCCCTGCATTTTGCAGACATACTGTATAAACCTCGTCGCGTTTGCCTATCCGCCCGACTACCACTAGAGTTGGGCGAGTGCGTGCTTTAGCCGCGCGCTCTGTCGGGCCACATGCCGGTGCCGTGGAGCGAGTGGCGCACCGCGCGCACTGGATGCATTGCACCCAGGGCATCCTGCCCCCACGGCATACCCACACACAACGGCTCCGCGCGTCGGCGGACTCAGTGGGTCTGATGTGATCACCATCACGCTGTCACCGTGCAGCACAATCAAGGAGAAACGCAGTGCCAACTATTCAACAGTTGGTCCGCAAGGGTCGAGCGCCCAAGGTCACAAAGACCAAGGCGCCCGCTCTGAAGGCCAACCCCCAGCAGCGTGGCGTGTGCACCCGTGTGTACACCACGACTCCGAAGAAGCCGAACTCAGCCCTGCGCAAGGTGGCTCGTGTGAAGCTCTCCAACGGCACCGAGGTTACCGCTTACATTCCCGGCGAAGGCCACAATCTACAGGAGCACTCGATGGTGCTCGTCCGTGGTGGGCGTGTGAAAGATCTCCCGGGTGTTCGCTACAAGATTATCCGCGGTGCGCTCGACACCCAGGCCGTCAAAAACCGCAAGCAGGCACGCAGTCGCTACGGTGCGAAGATGGAGAAGAAGTAATGCCCCGTAAAGGCCCCGCCCCCAGACGACCCGTCATCGCGGACCCGGTATACGGTTCGCCCGTTGTTAGCCAACTCGTCAACAAGATTCTTGTTGACGGTAAGAAAGACCTCGCGCAGCGCATCGTGTACGACGCGCTCGAGAGCGTCACGACCAAATCCGGGCAGGACGCCGTCGCCACGCTAAAAAAGGCACTTGACAATGTGCGCCCAACACTGGAAGTACGCTCACGGCGGGTCGGTGGCTCCACCTACCAGGTGCCGGTTGATGTCAAACCACACCGCGCCAACACCCTTGCGCTGCGCTGGCTCACCAGCTATGCAAAAAATCGCCGCGAGAAGACGATGACCGAGCGGCTCACCAACGAGATCCTGGACGCATCCAACGGTCTCGGTGCAGCGGTGAAGCGCCGTGAAGACACTCACAAGATGGCCGAGTCGAACCGGGCCTTCGCACACTACCGCTGGTAATACCTCGGGTGGATGTCGCGACCACGGTTGCGACATCCACCGCCCTTATTCTCATTT
This sequence comes from Candidatus Lumbricidiphila eiseniae, assembly GCA_002529645.1. Classification (GTDB taxonomy): domain Bacteria; phylum Actinomycetota; class Actinomycetes; order Actinomycetales; family Microbacteriaceae; genus Agromyces; species Agromyces eiseniae. The sequence goes on from NAEP01000028.1 coordinate 12,074, forward strand.
TCCTATCCTGACCCTCCCGGAGGAACTCCCGTGGCACAAGACGTGCTCGACGACCTGAACAAGGTTCGCAATATTGGCATCATGGCGCACATTGACGCCGGTAAGACCACCACCACGGAGCGCATCCTTTTTTACACAGGTGTCAACCACAAGATCGGTGAAACCCACGACGGGGCATCCACGACCGACTGGATGGAACAGGAAAAAGAGCGCGGTATCACGATCACCTCGGCCGCCGTGACCTGCTTCTGGAATAAGAACCAGATCAATATCATTGACACCCCCGGGCACGTCGATTTCACCGTCGAGGTGGAGCGTTCGCTCCGTGTGCTCGACGGGGCCGTTGCCGTGTTTGACGGCAAGGAAGGTGTTGAGCCGCAGTCCGAAACGGTGTGGCGACAAGCCGATAAATACAACGTTCCGCGTATTTGCTTCATCAATAAAATGGACAAGCTCGGCGCTGACTTTTATTTCACGGTGGACACAATCATCGGTCGCCTCGGGGCAAAACCCCTCGTCATTCAGCTGCCCATCGGAACGGAGAGCACGTTTCTCGGCGTTATTGACCTCGTCGAAATGCGAGCGCTGGTGTGGCCCGGTGATGCCAAGGGAGACGTGACGATGGGGGCCAAGTACGAGGTGCAGGAGATTCCCGCCGAGCTCACAGAGCGGGCCAACGAGTACCGGCATGCTCTGCTAGAAACCGTTGCTGAGAGCGACGACGCACTGCTGGAGAAGTACTTCGCGGGCGAGGAAATTACCGTCGCTGAGGTCAAGGGTGCCATTCGCAAGATGACAGTGTCCTCCTCGATTTACCCCGTCCTGTGCGGTTCGGCGTTCAAAAACCGCGGAGTGCAGCCCATGCTTGATGCGGTCGTTGACTACCTGCCATCACCGCTGGATGTCCCGGACACCGAGGGCACCGACCCCCGTGACGAGACAAAGATCCTTGTCCGCCGTCCCGACGCCAAGGATCACTTTGCCGCGCTTGCATTCAAGGTCGCTGTGCACCCGTTCTTTGGTCGCCTCACCTACATTCGCGTCTACTCGGGGCACCTCGATTCGGGCAGCCAGGTTACCAACTCGACCAAGGGCAAGAAAGAGCGCATCGGGAAGATCTTCCAGATGCACGCCAACAAAGAGAACCCGGTTGACTCGGTGACCGCGGGTAACATTTACGCCGTCATCGGCCTGAAAGACACAACAACGGGTGACACGCTGTGCGACCCCGACCACACCGTTGTGCTCGAATCGATGACCTTCCCCGAGCCGGTCATTGAGGTTGCCATTGAGCCGAAGACGAAGGCTGACCAGGAGAAGCTCGGCACAGCCATCCAGAAGCTTGCCGAAGAGGATCCGACCTTCCGCACCGAGCTCAACCCGGAGACGGGACAGACGGTCATCAAGGGAATGGGCGAGCTTCACCTCGACATCCTCGTCGATCGCATGAAGCGCGAATTCAACGTCGAAGCCAACGTCGGTAAGCCGCAGGTAGCCTACCGCGAGACGATCCGCCGCGCTGTTGAGAAACACGACTACACCCACAAGAAGCAGACAGGTGGCTCGGGTCAGTTTGCAAAGATCCAGTTCGGACTTGAGCCGCTGGAGGTCACGACCGAAAAGACATACGAGTTCGAGAACAAGGTCACCGGCGGTCGCATTCCGCGCGAATACATTCCCTCGGTTGATCAGGGTTTCCAAGACGCCATGCAGTACGGTGTGCTTGCCGGCTACCCGCTCGTCGGTGTGAAAGCCATCCTGCTCGACGGTGCCGCGCACGATGTGGACTCCTCGGAGATGGCGTTCAAGATTGCCGGATCAATGGGATTCAAAGAAGCTGCGAGGAAGGCGAACCCCGTCATTCTCGAACCACTGATGGCCGTCGAAGTGCGCACTCCGGAGGAGTACATGGGTGACGTCATTGGTGACCTGAACTCGCGTCGCGGTCAGATCCAGTCGATGGAGGAGGCCGCGGGCGTGAAGGTCGTGCGCGCGCACGTCCCGCTCTCGGAAATGTTTGGTTACATCGGTGACCTGCGGTCAAAGACCTCGGGTCGTGCGGTGTACTCAATGGAGTTCGAGAGTTACGCGGAAGTCCCGAAGGCTGTGGCCGAGGAGATCGTCCAAAAGAACAAGGGCGAATAGCCGTGCACGCACAATCTGCCCGTATCGCGTAACATAACAACACAAACCGTAAGTTCCCCGAGCGCAATCCAGTGCCCGGGATACCTACACGAGTCCTGAGGAGGACCCAGTGGCTAAGGCCAAGTTCGAGCGGACCAAGCCGCACGTCAATATCGGAACAATCGGTCACGTCGACCACGGCAAGACCACGCTCACCGCGGCGATCTCGAAGGTGCTTGCCGACAAGTATCCATCGAGCACCAACGTGCAGCGTGACTTTGCGTCGATTGACTCGGCTCCGGAGGAGCGCCAGCGCGGTATCACGATCAACATTTCACACGTTGAGTACGAGACCCCCAAGCGCCACTATGCACACGTTGACGCTCCTGGCCACGCCGACTACATCAAGAACATGATCACCGGTGCTGCCCAGATGGACGGTGCGATCCTCGTGGTTGCGGCGACCGACGGCCCCATGGCCCAGACGCGTGAGCACGTGCTGCTCGCCAAGCAGGTCGGTGTCCCCTACCTGCTCGTTGCCCTCAACAAGAGTGACATGGTTGACGACGAGGAAATTCTCGAGCTCGTTGAGCTTGAGGTGCGCGAGTTGCTTTCCAGCCAGGGCTTTGACGGTGATAACGCACCCGTTGTGCGTGTGTCCGGTCTCAAGGCGCTCGAGGGGGATGCCGCGTGGACCGAGTCGCTTGTTAAGCTCATGGAAGCCGTGGACGAGTCGATTCCCGACCCGGTGCGCGACAAGGACAAGCCGTTCCTCATGCCGATCGAGGATGTCTTCACGATCACCGGCCGGGGCACCGTTGTCACGGGCCGCGCCGAGCGTGGCACGCTGAAGCTTAACTCTGAGGTCGAGATCGTCGGAATCCGTCCGACCCAGAAGACCACGGTCACGGGTATCGAGATGTTCCACAAGCAGCTCGACGAGGCATGGGCCGGCGAGAACTGTGGTCTCCTGCTCCGTGGCACCAAGCGTGAAGACGTGGAGCGTGGCCAGGTTGTCGTTGCCCCCGGTTCGGTCAAGCCTCACACGAGCTTTGAGGGCACCGCGTACATCCTCTCCAAGGAAGAGGGTGGCCGCCACAACCCGTTCTACGCAAACTACCGCCCGCAGTTCTACTTCCGCACCACGGATGTCACGGGCGTCATTACGCTGCCGACCGGCACCGAGATGGTCATGCCTGGTGACACAACGGAGATGACGGTCGAGCTCATCCAACCGATCGCCATGGAAGAGGGTCTCAGCTTCGCGATTCGTGAGGGTGGTCGCACCGTCGGTGCCGGCACGGTGACGAAGATACTCGCGTAGTCCTAAGCACTCATCACACGAGGGACCGAACCAGTAGTCTTGGTTCGGTCCCTCGTTGTTTTTGTTGAAAGCTGCACCGGTGCCCCCTGGGGGAGCAGTAGCAACGGATGAGATGTTCGTGGGCGTAGGTCATGCCGAGGTGCCTCCCCTGGGGGAGGAGTAGCAACAAGACCCGTGCTCGACACGGTGGGTGGATAACAGCAAGACTCGTGTGACTGGCACAGGGGGCCGATAGCGACACCCTACATCGCAATGAGGGCGATTCCCGCGACAACAGTTATCGCCGTCCCGGCGCGCCATCCCAGGTTTCCTTCTCGGAGCGCAAAGGCTCCGAAAGCACTGACAATGATGACACTCACCTCGCGTACGGGGGCTACCAACGAGACCGGGGCCATCGTGAGGGCGGTGAGCACGAGGATATAGGAGAGCGGCGCAAAGACGGCGTACACGAGCAGGTGTCGCCAGTGGGTGCGTGGAAGAGAGCGCACTTCCGGAAACCGGCCACGGAGGAAGGGTGTGAAGACGAACGCTTCTACGAGTGTGCCCGACACCATGAGTGTTGTCGGCGGGACACCCCAGTCGCGGACGACCATCGCATCCCACAGGGTGTAGCCCGCAATGGCGACGCCGGTGACCAGCCCCCACCCCACCCCGGAGCGAGTGGGAAAGCCCCTCGGCGGCGGCGTGCGCGAGAATGAGCCCCGCCCCACCCTGGAGCGAGTAGGAGCACCGTCGGACGGCACGGTATCCGTTTGTCTGTCTAAGAGGCCGATGGTTGCAACCGCAGTGATGATGATCGCGACGCCCAGGAGCGCGACCGGGCCGGGTTGCTCACCGAGGAAGAGAATCGCGGCAAAGACCGCGATCGCCGGGCCGGAACCGCGCGCCGTCGCGTACACGGTTGACAGACGCCCGCGGGCGTATCCACGCTGCAGCACAAGCATGTAGCCCACGTGCAGGGCCGCAGTGCCCAGCAGCGCCACCCCAAACTGCTGCCAGCTCGCGCGACCGATCCCGCCCGCGAAGGGAATAGCCAGTGCCCACAGCGCAGTGGATGCCACACTGGACCACCAGAGAAACGGAACCCCCAGCCTGCTTACCCGGTGCGCAGTGATGTTCCAGATTGCGTGGCACACCGCAGCTACCAACACGAGCGAGAGCGCGACGCCTGACACCTGCGGACCTTACTGTTCTTCGCGGGCGCGAAAAACCGGTCCTCCGGGCTTTTATCCTGTCAGATGACGATCACCGATGTCGGCCACCGTGGCACCGCTCGGTCCAGACGTGCCACGCGGGATCCTCCCGACGCGCACCGGAACCCTAGGCACTATCGGGGGAAATCCTATCAGGAAAGAGTTCGCATTCGTGAGCGGGTGTGAAGAACCTGCCTCTCGACAGAGATGGGGTATCAGGCCCTTGCTGGAAGTGATTGTTGTGAGAGCGCGGCGCTGAGCTGTTCGATCTTTGCCTCGCGGAGTTCGGCACTGATGCGGCCGTCGCGCAGCACGAGGACCCGGTCGGCCAGGATGGCGGCGGCAAGATCGTCGGTCGTGAAAACCACCGTGGTCCCGCCCGTGACGACGTCCCGAAGCATCCCCAGTACGCGAGCACTCGTTGCCGCGTCCAGTGCGGCGGTCGGTTCATCCGCGAAAACCACCCGCGGGCAGGCGCTAAATCGTGGTGTGTTCGGAGGTCGGCGATGCTGTTGATTGGTTGCGGCATCATTCTTGTGCGCACGGGCCCCGAGGACTCGGTTCATTTGCTGGGCTGCGTTGCCGAGTGCATTGAGCGAATCGCCGAGGTTATAGGCCTGGAAAATGAACGCGACCGAGGTGCGCCGAAGCATTGCGAGGCTGGCATCGGATGCCGCCGTGACGTCGACTCCGACCAGTTCCACCCTGCCCGTTGTTGACCGTTCCAACCCGGCAAGACAGTGCAGCAGCGTCGATTTGCCGGAATCTGGCGGGCCAACAATGGCGACCATTTCTCCCGCCGCGATCACGAGATTAATGCCGTGCAAAACCTCAATCGGTGCCTCATCCGGGTTTTGTGCCGGATAGGCCATGGTGAGCTGCGTCGCACGAACAACCATTTTCTTCGCTCCTTTGATCGACGAACCAACCAGAGTCTGGCCCGTATCCCCGCCGACACCGCATCGGGATGGGGTGAGCAGGTATGAGCAGACACTGCGACGCTACGGACGAAAGCTAGTGATTGGCTGTGTTATTTCGACTATCATGCTGAGTCATTGGCGGTTGCGACACGCCCGGGTTGCGGGAAATGCCAGAATGTGGCAAGCTCAATGGGTTCAAGATGTTGGATCGGTGCCGTGTGTGCCATCCAACTCACTGCCAGGCAGTGCATAGCAACCGGGTCTCTCGGACTTTGGCTAGGCCGCGGGTAGCAGAACATCCACCGCACACACTCTCACCGGCGCAAGCCGATGTTCGCGTGCGCGGTGGGCGCGGCCCGATGGTCGCACTTGACAGCAGAACAGTGGTGCTTCAACCGAAGTAGCTACACGGCGTCCAATGCCCTCGGAAGGGGTACGACGCTTGACCAGAGAGAGAGTTCGACATGGCGGGACAAAAGATCCGCATTCGACTGAAGTCGTATGACCATGAGGTCATCGACAGCTCGGCACGCAAGATCGTCGACACGGTGACCCGCGCGGGTGCGACCGTCGTCGGCCCGGTGCCGCTTCCGACAGAGAAGAACGTGGTGTGTGTCATCCGTTCCCCCCACAAGTACAAGGACAGCCGCGAGCACTTCGAAATGCGCACCCATAAGCGTCTCATCGACATCGTTGACCCGACGCCGAAGGCTGTCGATTCTCTCATGCGGCTCGACCTTCCGGCCGATGTTAACATCGAGATCAAGCTCTGAGGTCACCGTGTCTGCTACTACCAAAAACGTGAAGGGCCTGCTGGGCACCAAGCTCGGCATGACCCAGGTCTGGGACGAGAACAATCGTGTTGTCCCGGTGACCGTCATCGACATCGCACCAAACGTTGTCACACAGATCCGCACGATCGAGAAAGATGGTTACCTCGCCGTCCAGATCGCCGCCGGTCAGATTGATCCGCGCAAAGTCACCCAGCCGTTGCAGGGGCACTTCCGCGAAGCGGGCGTCACCCCTCGTCGCCACATCGCCGAGGTGCGCACAGCGGATGCCGCGAACTACACGCTCGGTCAGGAACTCACCGTTGATGCGACCTTCGAGGCGGGCCAGCTTGTCGACGTGGTCGGCACGAGCAAGGGTAAGGGTTTTGCCGGTGTCATGAAACGCCACAACTTCAAGGGTGTGTCTGCCTCGCACGGTGCACACCGCAACCACCGCAAGCCCGGTTCGATCGGGGCATCCTCGACACCAAGCCGTGTTTTCAAAGGCATGCGGATGGCCGGCCGGATGGGTGGCGAGCGCGTCACTGTTCTCAACCTCCGCATCCACGCGGTGGACGCGGAACGGGGCCTGCTGCTGGTCAAGGGTGCTGTTCCCGGTGCGCGTGGCCGCCTCGTTTTCGTTCGCAACGCTGTGAAGGGAGCATAGGTCATGACCACCGTCACTGTTCTCGACTCGACCGGAGCCAAGTCCGGGTCGGTTCGGCTGCCCGCCGAACTGTTTGACGTGGAGACCAACGTCCCGCTCATTCACCAGGTTGTTGTTGCGCAGCTCGCCGCCGCCCGACAGGGCACCCACAAGACCAAGACCCGTGGTGAAGTATCCGGTGCCGGTCGCAAGCCATTCAAGCAGAAGGGCACGGGTCGTGCCCGTCAGGGTTCTATTCGAGCGCCACAGATGACCGGCGGTGGCGTCGTGCACGGCCCCCAGCCGCGCGATTACGCGCAGCGCACGCCCAAGAAAATGATCGCGGCCGCACTGCTGGGCGCGCTTTCAGATCGTGCCCGCGGTGGTCGAATCCACGTGGTCACCGGCTTCGCCAACACAGAAGCGCCAAAGACACGCGAAGCCGTTGCCCTGCTCGAAAGCATTGCGTCGGCAAAGCGCTTCCTCGTTGTGCTAACCCGAGACGAAGAATCATCCCAGCGAGCTGTTCGTAACATCTCGACGGTACACGTGCTGTCGGTTGATCAGCTGAACGCCTACGACGTTCTCGTATCCGATGAGATTATCTTTAGCAAGGCGGCCCTTGAGATATTCATCGACGCCAGGTCAGCGAAGAAATCTGCACCCGCCGTCTCGGAAGAGACTCGTACCTCGGTCGAATCTGAGGGCGAGATCAAGGAAGAGGTCTCGGCATGAGTGCCATACACAACAAAGACCCGCGCGACATCATCATCGCCCCGGTTGTCTCGGAGAAGAGCTACGGGCTCATTGATGAGGGCAAATACACCTTCATCGTTGACCCGCGTTCAAACAAGACGGAGATCAAGCTTGCCATTGAGAAAATCTTCGGCGTCAAGGTCGCATCGGTCAACACCCTGAATCGCCAGGGGAAGACACGTCGCACCAAGTTCGGGGAGGGCAAGCGCAAGAACACCAAGCGCGCAATTGTCACCCTCAAGTCCGGCTCGATCGACATTTTTACGGCCGTCGGCTAGGGGAACAGAGGAAGAATCATGGCAATTCGTAAATACAAACCCACTACGCCGGGTCGTCGTGGCTCGTCGGTCGCCGATTTCGCTGAGATCACCCGTTCGACCCCGGAGAAGTCGTTGCTTCGTCCGCTGTCAAAGACCGGTGGCCGCAACAACCAGGGCCGCATCACCACCCGCCACATTGGTGGTGGCCACAAGCGCCAGTACCGGGTCATTGACTTCCGTCGCAACGATAAGGATGGCGTCGCCGCCACCGTTGCGCACATCGAATACGACCCCAACCGCACCGCGCGCATTGCGCTGCTGCACTTCATTGACGGCACGAAGCGATACATCCTCGCCCCGAACAAACTGAAACAGGGGGACCCGATCGAGTCTGGTCCCAGCGCCGACATCAAGCCCGGCAACAACCTGCCGCTGCGCAATATCCCGACCGGAACGGTGGTGCACGCGGTTGAACTTCGTCCGGGTGGCGGCGCAAAGCTCGCGCGCTCGGCCGGGGCATCCGTGCGATTGGTTGCGAAGGATGGCCCGTACGCCCAGCTGCGTTTGCCCTCCGGTGAGATCCGCAACGTTGACTCGCGCTGCCGCGCGACCGTCGGCGAGGTCGGAAACGCCGGGCAGTCGAACATTAACTGGGGTAAAGCCGGTCGCATGCGCTGGAAGGGTGTTCGCCCCACCGTTCGTGGTGTTGCGATGAACCCGATTGACCATCCGCACGGTGGTGGTGAAGGCAAGACTTCCGGTGGCCGTCACCCTGTCAGCCCCTGGGGTAAGTCTGAGGGACGCACTCGTCGCCCGAACAAAGAAAGCGACAAACTCATCGTCCGCCGTCGTACCGTCGGCAAGAAGCGTAAGTAGGAGTAGAAGATGCCACGTAGTCTCAAAAAGGGCCCCTTCGTTGACGACCACCTGCTTCGCAAGGTTGTCACACAGAACGAGGCTGGATCAAAAAACGTCATTAAGACGTGGTCGCGCCGCTCGATGATCATCCCCGCGATGCTTGGCCACACGATCGCCGTACACGACGGCCGCAAACACATTCCCGTGTTCGTGACCGAGACGATGGTGGGCCACAAGCTCGGCGAATTTGCCCCCACTCGCACCTTCCGTGGACACGTGAAGGACGACAAGAAGGGCCGCCGCCGCTAATCGCGGTGGTGTGAAGGAGGAGAGAAATGGTGGAGTCAATCGCCCGCGTGCGACACATCCGCGTCACCCCTATGAAGGCCCGCCGTGTCATCAACCTGATCCGTGGCAAACAAGCGCAGGAGGCACTGGCGATCCTGAAGTTTGCGCCACAGGGTGCCTCGGAACCGGTGTACAAGCTGGTTGCGGCGGCAATGGCGAACGCCCGTGTGAAGGCCGACGCATCGAACACATTCTTGGACGAGCAAGACCTGTACGTGAGCCGCGCATTCGTTGACGAGGGCTCCACGCTCAAGCGACTTCGGCCGCGGGCGCAGGGTCGTGCCTTCCGCATTAACAAGCGAACGAGCCACATCACCGTCGTGCTCGCCACTCCCGAGGAGGGTACGAAGTAATGGGTCAGAAGGTACATCCCTACGGCTTCCGTCTCGGAATCACGACCGACCATGTGTCGCGGTGGTTCTCGGACTCGACAAAGCCAGGACAGCGCTACGCGGACTACCTCGCCGAGGATATTCGGATCCGCAAGCTCCTCTCGAACTCGCTCGACCGCGCGGGTGTCTCTCGCATTGAGATCGAGCGCACCCGAGACCGGGTTCGTGTCGATATCCACACCGCCCGCCCGGGTATTGTCATTGGGCGCCGTGGAGCCGAGGCCGAGCGAATCCGTGCTGATCTCGAAAAGCTCAGTGGTAAGCAGATTCAGCTCAATATTCTCGAGGTGAAAAACCCGGAGGCGGACGCCCAGCTGGTAGCACAGGGGATCGCCGAGCAACTCTCCGCTCGTGTTGCTTTCCGGCGCGCGATGCGTAAGGGTTTGCAGGGGGCGCAGCGTGCCGGTGCTAAGGGTGTCCGAATCCAGGTGTCTGGTCGTCTTGGTGGAGCAGAAATGAGCCGTTCCGAGTTCTACCGTGAGGGTCGAGTGCCACTGCACACGCTCCGCGCCAACATTGACTACGGCTTCTACGAGGCAAAGACCACGTTCGGTCGGATCGGTGTCAAAGTGTGGATCTACAAGGGTGACATCACGAACAAAGAACTTGCCCGTGAGCAGGCCAGCCAGAAACCGATGCGTGAGCGGTCTGACCGCCCGCGCCGCCAGGCAGAACCCGCAGCAGCAGGAGTTGAGGCGTAATCATGTTGATTCCCCGTCGAGTAAAGCACCGTAAGCAGCACCACCCCGGCCGTTCCGGTCAGGCAACAGGTGGCACAAAGGTCACCTTTGGCGAATTCGGCATCCAGGCCATTACCTCTGCCTATGTCACGAACCGCCAGATCGAGTCCGCTCGTATCGCAATGACCCGTCACATTAAGCGCGGTGGAAAGGTGTGGATCAACATTTATCCCGACCGTCCGCTCACGAAGAAACCGGCCGAAACCCGCATGGGTTCGGGTAAAGGATCGCCCGAGTGGTGGGTCGCCAACGTTAAACCGGGCCGCGTGTTGTTTGAGGTTGCTGGCGTGTCGGAAGAGCTTGCGCGCGAGGCAATGACGCGTGCCATCCACAAATTGCCGCTCAAGGCACGCATCATCAGACGCGAGGAGGGCGACGCATAATGGCCATTGGAACAAAAGAACTCGCAGCCGGCGAGCTTGATACGTTTGAGGCAGAGCGCCTCGTTGCAGAACTGAAAAAAGCAAAGGAAGAGCTGTTTAACCTTCGCTTCCAGTCCGCGACCGGACAGCTTGAGAGCCACGGTCGCATCCGTGCCGTGAAGCGCGACATTGCCCGCATCTACACCATCATTCGTGAGCGCGAGCTTGGTATTCGTGCCACGCCCGTGGTTGCTGAGGTTGTGAAGACCGAGAAGCCGAAGAGGGCGACAGCAGACGCAGCGGTGAAAGCCGAGACGGCAGGCGCTGATGCGGCCACTAAGAAGAAGGAGGCCTGATCATGGCTGAAGACACCCAGGCGCAGGCCGCGGTTGCCGATGAGGCTGAGCCGACTGAGCCGACCCGTGGCTACCGCAAGGCTCGTCGCGGCTACGTTGTGAGCGACAAGATGCAGAAGACGATCGTCGTGGAGGTCGAAGACCGGGTCAAACACCCCCTCTACGGCAAGGTTTTGCGCCGCACATCCAAGGTGAAGGCTCATGACGAGCTCAACGCCGCCGGAGTCGGTGACCTTGTCGTCATCTCCGAGACCCGGCCGCTGTCGGCAACTAAGCGGTGGCGTCTCGTTGATATCGTCGAGAAGGCCAAGTAAGCCGCGGCTTGCGTGAGAAAAGGAATTCGACATGCTTCAGCAAGAATCACGACTCAAGGTCGCTGACAACACCGGTGCTAAAGAGCTGCTCACGATTCGCGTGCTCGGCGGTTCAAAGCGTCGTTACGCGGGACTCGGTGATGTCATTGTCGCAACCGTCAAGGACGCGATTCCCGGTGGCAACGTCAAAAAGGGTGATGTTGTCAAGGCCGTTATCGTTCGTACCGTGAAAGAAACGCGTCGTCCGGATGGCTCATACATCAAGTTCGACGAGAACGCAGCTGTCATCCTCAAGAGCGATGGTGACCCCCGTGGCACCCGTATCTTTGGGCCGGTGGGCCGTGAGCTGCGTGACAAGAAGTTCATGAAGATCGTTTCGTTGGCACCGGAGGTGCTATAAACATGGCAAATATCAAAAAGGGCGACCTTGTGCAGGTTATCTCTGGCCAGAGCCAGGCTCGCGGCGGTGACCGTGGCAAGCAGGGAACGGTCATTGAGGTGCTGGGCGAACAGAACCGCGTTGTCGTGCAGGGCGTTAACTTCGTGACTCGACACGTGAGGGTCGGTCAGAGCGATCGTGGCTCAAAGACGGGTGGCATTGAGACGCACGAGGCTCCCGTTCACATCTCAAATATTGCCCTCGTTGACCCCAAGACCAAAAAGCCCACTCGGGTCGGATTCCGACTTGAGCAGGTCACCAAGAATGGCGTAACCAAGACCGTTCGGGTTCGTTACGCAAAGAAGTCAGGTAAGGACCTGCCATGACCGATACCGCAACCACGGTTGCTGCCGCTCCGGCGAGCCAACCACGTCTGAAGGCAAAATACCGGAGCGAGATCGTCTCCGCGCTCACGGAGCAGAACGGCTACAAGAACGTGCACCAGGTGCCCGGTCTCGTGAAGATCGTTGTGAACATGGGTGTGGGTGAGGCCGCTCGCGATGGCAAAATCATCGACGGTGCTGTCACCGATCTCACCCTCATCACCGGCCAGAAGCCGCTTGTGACCAAGGCACGGAAGTCTATCGCGCAGTTCAAACTCCGTGAGGGCCAGCCGATTGGATGCCACGTCACGCTCCGCGGTGACCGGATGTGGGAGTTCCTCGACCGGTTGCTCTCGCTCGCGCTGCCGCGCATCCGGGACTTTCGTGGCCTGAGTGACCGCCAGTTCGACGGCAACGGCAACTACACTTTCGGTCTCACCGAGCAGTCTGTGTTCCACGAGATTAACCAGGACAGAATCGACCGAGTCCGGGGTATGGACATCACCGTGGTGACCACCGCCCGGACCGACGATGAGGGTCGCGCACTGCTCAAGCAGCTGGGCTTCCCGTTCCGGCAGATCGCTAGCTAAAACTACACACAGGGGATGCCGCATCCGCGACATCCCGCCTGGGACTCGGCACCCGCCGAGACCCGCCACCACAGGTCACCGTTCGCGTAACGGGCGGTGAAACCTGGTGAAAGTAAGGACATACCCGCCATGACGATGACCGATCCGGTCGCTGACATGCTGACACGTTTGCGGAACGCAAACTCTGCGCACCACGATGCCGTGTCAATGCCGAATTCGAAGCTCAAGGTGCACATTGCCCAGATATTGAAGAACGAGGGGTACATCGCTGACTTCGAGGTCTCCGACGCGCGCGTTGGCACAACTCTCACCCTGCAGCTCAAGTTTGGTCCCAACCGGGAACGGTCAATCGCGGGCATTAAGCGTGTGTCGAAGCCGGGTCTGCGGGTTTACGCGAAGTCAACCGAACTGCCCAGAGTGCTCGGCGGGCTTGGTGTTGCGATTTTGTCCACCTCCAGCGGTTTGCTCACAGACCGCCAGGCCGAGAAGAAGGGCGTGGGCGGAGAAGTTCTCGCCTACGTGTGGTAGATCCATGTCACGTATTGGACGTCTTCCGATCGATATCCCCGGGGGAGTCGATGTGAAAATTGATGGCCTCGCGGTAACCGTTAAAGGCCCAAAGGGCGAACTTTCCCTCACCGTGTCATCGCCGATTGCGGTGAACATCGAGGACAACCAGGTTGTTGTCACTCGGCCTGACGATGAGCGCAACTCTCGTTCGCTGCACGGTCTCACGCGTACCCTCATTGCAAACCAGATCATTGGTGTAACCCAGGGCTACGCCAAGGGCTTGGAAATTGTTGGTACCGGGTACCGGGTTGTTCAGAAAGGTGCTGGGCTCGAGCTCGCGCTCGGTTTCTCGCACCCCGTTGTGGTAGAGCCACCCGCCGGAATCACGCTGACCGTCGAGGGCAATAACAAGGTCACCGTCGCCGGTATCGACAAGCAGGCCGTGGGCGAAACCGCAGCCAATATCCGCAAGATCAAGAAGCCAGAACCCTATAAGGGCAAGGGCATCCGCTACGCCGACGAGGTCGTGCGTCGCAAGGCCGGAAAGAGTGGGAAGTAATCGTGGCTGTTGTTAGCAAGCAGGCGTCGCGCTCGCGGCGTCACTTACGCCTTCGCAAGAAGGTGGTTGGCACGGAGCTTCGTCCGCGCTTGGTCGTCACTCGCTCGGCACGCCACGTGTTTGTGCAGGTTGTCGATGACAGCAAGGGACGCACCGTGGCATCCGCCTCGACCATGGAGGCTGACCTTCGTTCGCTGGGCGGCGACAAGACCGCCAAGGCAAAGAAGGTCGGCGGGCTCGTGGCCGAGCGGGCAAAAAATGCGGGAATCGACACGGTCGTTTTTGACCGCGGCGGAAACAAATACGCCGGTCGTGTTGCCGCGATCGCCGAGGGAGCCCGAGAGGCAGGGTTGCAGCTGTGAGCGACGAAACCGTGAAGGAGACAGACGTGACCGCGGAGGCTACTGCCACGGTGTCCGTTGACACCACCGAGCGCCCCGAGCGAGAGGCTCGCCGCGGTTCACGCGAGCGTGGCCCGTCGCGTGATCGTGGTGTGCGGGACGCCGAGAAGAGCCAGTTTTTGGAGCGGGTTGTCACCATCAACCGCGTCTCAAAGGTGGTCAAGGGTGGGCGTCGCTTTAGTTTCACGGCGCTTGTCGTCGTGGGCGATGGCAACGGAATGGTGGGCGTCGGTTACGGCAAAGCCCGCGAAGTTCCGCTCGCAATCTCAAAAGGCGTTGAGGAGGCGAAGAAGAACTTCTTCCGCGTTCCGCGCGTCGGCACAAGCATCCCACACCCGGTTCAGGGAGAAGCCGCCGCGGGCGTTGTCCTGCTTCGCCCGGCTGTTGCCGGTACCGGTGTTATTGCCGGTGGTCCGGTGCGCGCGGTGCTTGAGTGTGCCGGAATCCACGATGTGCTGTCAAAGTCATTGGGATCATCGAACACTATCAACATTGTCCACGCGACGGTCGCAGCGCTTCACATGCTGGAGGAACCACGGGCGATTGCTGCTCGACGTGGGCTCGACTACGACCAGGTTGCTCCGGCTCGGTTATTGCGAGCTGAGGCTCAGGCCGCAGCGCAGGTGGCAGAGGCAAAGGCGGGTGTCTAATGGCTAAGCAACTCAGGGTAACCCAGGTCAAGTCCAAGGTGAGCGAAAAGCAGTACCAGCGTGACACCCTACGCAGTCTTGGTTTGAAGCGAATCGGCCAGACGGTCGTCCGTGAAGACACCCCGCAGAACCGTGGGTACGTTAACACCGTCGCCCACCTGGTGAAGGTTGAGGAGATTGACTAATGGCTGAGGAAAAGAAGGTGGCTGCGGCCGCCCCCAAGACCCGCACGACGGCCGCGGACACTGGTGAGGTGGCACCGACGGAGAAACCCGCCGCGGCGAAAGCTCCCAAGGCGGAGGCCGGGGTGAAGGCTCCTAAGGTTGAGGCCGGGAAGGCTTCCAAGGCGGAGGCCGGGGTGAAAGCTCCCAAGGCTGAAGTTGCGGGGAAGCTTCCCCAGGCTGCATCCGAAACCAAAAAGACCCCGAAGGTAGCCTCTCCCGCGGATGCCTCGACCTCGGAGGTCGCGGATACAGCAACGGCAACCACTACCGAGAGTCCCTCGAAACGGGCTGCACCCGCCGCGAAGAAGGCCACAGCCGATATCGCCCAGCGCGAACCAGTCCTCAAGGTGCACCACTTGCGTCCGGCTCCCGGGGCGAAGACGGACAAGACCCGTGTTGGTCGCGGTGAGGGCTCGAAGGGAAAAACGGCCGGACGCGGCACCAAGGGCTCTAAGGCTCGGGGTAACATCCGTCCCGGGTTTGAGGGTGGCCAACTTCCGTTTCACATGCGCGCACCGAAACTGCGTGGGTTTAAGAACCCGTTCCGGGTGGAGTACCAGGTCGTCAACCTTGCTCGCCTCGCGGAACTGTATCCGGGCGGCGGCGATGTCACGATCACGGACCTCGTTGCCAAGGGCGCTGTTCGCAAGAACGAGCGTGTCAAGGTGCTCGGCGATGGCGACATCAGTGTCAAGCTGAACGTGACGGTCGACAAGGTATCGGGTGCGGCCGAGCAGAAAATTCTCGCTGCGGGCGGGTCTGTTCACTAGATCATCACGTGAATTAACACCTGGGCCAGCCGGGGAACCCGTAAGATAGCGGGGTCCCCGGCTGGCTCAGGTCGTAGCTACCGGGACACAACAGGAGGACGAATGTTCAGCGTTATTGGGTGGATTTTCCGCTCGCCGGATCTTCGACGCAAGATTGGTTTCAGCCTCATCATTGTGGCGTTGTTCCGACTCGGATCGTTTATCCCCGCACCGTTTGTGGACTTCAAGAACGTACAGATGTGTCTGGCAAATCAGAGCACCGTGGGAGGGCTCTACGACCTTGTCAACCTGTTTTCCGGAGGCGCACTGCTGCAGCTGTCCATCTTCGCGCTGGGAATCATGCCGTACATTACGGCGTCGATTATTGTCCAGTTGCTTCGTGTTGTCATTCCCCGTTTTGAGACCCTCCATCAAGAGGGACAGTCTGGTCAGACCCAACTGACGCAGTACACCCGGTACCTGACGATTGCGCTCGGGGTGCTGCAGTCGACGACCCTTATTACGGTCGCTCGCTCGGGTGCTCTGTTCCCCAGCGGTAGTTCAGCATCCTGCTCGCAGCTCATTACGAATGATTCGTGGGCGGCGTTGCTGCTCATGGTCGTCACGATGACAGCGGGCACCGGCCTCATCATGTGGATGGGGGAACTCATCACCGAGCGCGGTATCGGCAACGGGATGTCCCTGCTCATCTTCACCTCGATTGCCGCTCGATTCCCCGACTCTCTCGGATCAATCGCCGGCGCAAAGGGGTGGAACACCTTCACCATTGTCATCCTCATCGGACTGGTTGTTGTTGTTGCCGTCGTGTTCGTGGAGCAGTCACAGCGGCGCATCCCGGTGCAGTATGCGAAGCGAGTAGTGGGGCGACGTACCTACGGCGGTAGCAACACCTATATCCCGATCAAGGTGAATATGGCGGGCGTTGTGCCGGTTATCTTCGCATCATCACTGCTGTATCTCCCGGCCCTCATCGCCCAGTTCAACCAGCCCAGCTCGGGACAAGCCCCGCAGGCGTGGGTGCAGTGGGTTCAAAACAACCTCACCCAGGGTGATCACCCGCTGTACATGCTCCTGTACTTCTTGCTCATTGTCGGGTTTACGTACTTCTACGTGTCGATCACGTTCAATCCGGACGAAGTGTCAGAGAACATGAAGAAGTACGGCGGGTTTATTCCCGGCATTCGGGCCGGTCGCCCGACGGCGGAGTACCTCGGTTTTGTTCTGACCCGGATCACCCTCCCCGGTGCGTTCTATCTCGGGCTTATCGCCCTCATCCCACTGATCGCTTTCGCGTGGGTCGGTGCCGATCAGAATTTCCCGTTCGGGGGTGCCTCCATCCTCATTATCGTTGGCGTCGGTTTAGAGACGGTGAAGCAGATTGATGCTCAGCTGCAGCAGCGTCACTATGAGGGCTTGCTGCGATGACAGCTGCCGTCAATGGCTCTGCGCGGTTGCTCATTATTGGCCCACAAGGGTCCGGGAAAGGCACGCAGGGCGTGCACATCGCGACATCCTTCGACGTTCCCGCTATTGCGACGGGCGACGTTTTTCGTGCCAATATCAGCGCGGGCACCGAGCTGGGTCGTCGTGTCAGGTCGGTGGTGGATGCCGGCGAGCTGGTGTCCGACGAATTGACCGGTGATCTTGTGCGGGACCGACTGTCACAACCGGATGCGGTGCGCGGTTTCCTTCTCGACGGCTACCCTCGCAACGTTGCCCAAGCGGCGCAGCTGGACGCCTTTCTCAGTGCTGACGGCCACCAGCTTGACGCGGTCATCGCGCTCAATGTTCCTCGTGCGGAGAGCGTGCGACGGCTCTCGCAGCGTGCGGTGGAGCAGGGACGCGCAGACGATACCGAAGCGCTTATCTCCCGCCGCCTCGAGATCTACGACCGGGAAACTAAACCGATGCTCGACCAGTACCGAGAGCGTGGCATCGTCGTGGAGACCGACGGCATCGGCACACTGACGGATGTGACGACGCGAATACTCGACGGACTTGCCGAGCGTGGAATCGTGGCGGACTAACTGTGAGCGTGTGTGGCGGGAGGCGCAGCCGGTGACGGTTTGGCTGGTGGAGCTGACTCGCCTATAGTGGAACCTTAGTGCGTTTTGCGCCCACGCTCGGTACGCCGGTTGCGCGCGAAGCCACCACATCGCACGACCCACCAATATCCATTCCCCGAACGATAGTGAGTTATGGCCAAGAAAGACGGCGTTATCGAGATCGAAGGTTCGATTGTCGAGGCGCTTCCCAACGCGATGTTCCGAGTGGAACTCACGAACGGTCACAGGGTTCTTGCTCACATTTCAGGAAAAATGCGCCAGCACTACATCCGGATTCTCCCCGAGGATCGTGTGATTGTCGAGTTGAGCCCTTATGATCTGACGCGTGGACGCATCGTCTATCGCTATCGGTAACGGATACCCGGGAAAGTAACGGCGCGTGACACCGGTTGCGCGTACGAAGACAGCGAAGGAAATCATGAAGGTCAACCCCAGCGTGAAGCGCATTTGCGACAAGTGCAAGATCATTCGTCGTCACGGCAATGTGATGGTGATCTGTGAAAACCCCCGACACAAACAGCGCCAGGGCTAAGCTCGCGCCCTCAAACGGACGCGGGTGGCATCAGCGCGACCGACATCCAAAGATTTATAACTGAAAACAGAACTGGCAGCACCAGAACCGTGCATTTTAGGATGTCGCGGGGACACCCCGAGTTGGAGGCTTGGGCACCGGCGCTGCCCTACACCTCCATGACACACAGGAGAAGCCGCTATGGCCCGGTTGGCAGGAGTTGACATCCCGCGCGACAAGCGCGTTGAGGTCGCACTGACATATATCTACGGCGTGGGACGCACCCGCGCTGCAAAAACCCTCGCTGAGACATCCATTGACGGAAATATCCGGGTCAAGGATCTCACCGACGATCAGTTGCTTGCCCTGCGCGACTACATCGAGGGTAACTTCAAGGTGGAGGGCGACCTTCGCCGCGAGGTGGACGCCGATATTCGCCGCAAGATTGAGATCGGCTCCTACGAGGGAATCCGTCACCGTCGTGGTCTGCCCGTTCGTGGGCAGCGCACGAAGACCAATGCGCGAACCCGGAAGGGCCCCAAGCGCACCGTTGCGGGCAAGAAAAAGCCCGGTCGTAAGTAACCGCCCGTCGTCGCCAGATTTAGGAGAATTCACATGGCAACACCCAAGGCGGCTGCCCGCAAGCCGCGTAAGAAAGACAAGAAGAATGTCGCGGTGGGTCAAGCCCACATCAAGTCGACGTTCAACAACACGATCGTGTCTATCACCGACACGACGGGAGCTGTTATCAGCTGGGCTTCCTCCGGTGGCGTGGGCTTCAAGGGATCCCGCAAGTCGACACCGTTCGCCGCGCAGCTCGCGGCCGAATCAGCGGCGCGACAGGCTCAGGAGCACGGTATGAAGAAGGTTGACGTTTTTGTCAAGGGCCCTGGCTCTGGTCGTGAAACTGCGATTCGTTCACTCCAGGCCGCCGGCCTTGAGGTGGGAAGCATCAACGATGTGACGCCGCAGGCGCACAACGGGTGTCGCCCACCGAAGCGTCGTCGCGTCTAACCCGTTCTACTTGTGTCTGGATGCCCCGGGGTATCCAGACATGTCATAACTCAAGATCATCTCGATCCCGCAGGTGTCATATAGCGGACACCCTGCCGAAAGGAATCACCAGTGCTCATCGCACAGCGCCCCACGCTCACCGAAGAGAACATCACCGAGTTCCGCTCGCAGTTCGTCATCGAACCGCTCGAGCCCGGTTTTGGTTACACCCTCGGAAACTCGCTTCGCCGGACCCTGCTCTCGTCCATCCCCGGTGCCGCCGTGACGAGCATCCGAATTGACGGTGTTTTGCACGAGTTTTCGACGGTCCCCGGCGTGAAGGAGGATGTCACCGAGATCATCCTCAACATCAAGAACCTCGTTATTTCCAGCGAGCACGACGAGCCGATTACCGCGTATCTGCGCAAGCAGGGTGCTGGTGAGGTGACTGCCGCCGATATTTCGGCTCCCGCCGGGGTGGAGGTGCACAGTCCGGAGCTGGTCATCGCGACCCTCAACGACTCGGCAAAGTTCGAGCTGGAGTTGACGATTGAGCGTGGCCGTGGGTATGTGTCGGCGTCACAAAACCGCAACGAGTATTCCGAGGCCGGGCAGATCCCGATCGACTCGATCTACTCGCCGGTTCTCAAGGTGACCTACCGGGTGGAAGCAACCCGTGCTGGCGAACGTACCGACTTCGACCGCCTCGTGGTGGACGTCGAAACTAAACCCGCGATTTTGCCGCGTGATGCGATGGCCTCGGCGGGTCGCACCCTGACCGAGCTGTTCGGTCTCGCGCGTGAGCTCAATGCATCGGCCGAGGGCATTGAGATCGGCCTAGCGCCGGTGGACGCCGTGCTCTCAAATGAACTGGCCGTCCCGGTGGAGGATTTGGATCTGTCGGTGCGCAGCTACAACTGCCTCAAGCGTGAGGGAATCAACACGCTGTCAGAGCTTGTTGCGCTCTCGGAGGCGCAGCTCATGAACATCCGTAACTTCGGCCAGAAGTCGGTTGACGAGGTCCGCGACAAGCTCACGGAAATGGGACTGTCGCTAAAGGACTCGGTGCCAGGATTTGACGGCACGCACTTCTACACGGGATTTGACGACGAGAACTAGCCGCTCGCGACCATCCCAACTTTTACGAATTCTGGAGAAGGATACCCATGCCGAAGCCCACAAAGGGACCCCGCCTCGGAGGCGGGCCCGCGCACGAGCGGTTGCTGCTCGCGAACCTTGCGACCGCGCTGTACACGCACAAGCGCATTACGACAACCGAGACGAAGGCAAAGCGTCTCCGCCCGCTCGCGGAGCGTCTCATTACCTTCGCCAAGCGGGGGGACCTGCACGCTCGCCGTCGGGTGCTCGCCGTCGTTGGCGACAAATCGGCCGTACACGAGTTGTTTACTGTCATCGCCCCGCAGGTAGCGGAACGGGAAGGCGGCTACACCAGAATCATAAAGATTGGTAACCGCAAGGGTGACAATGCGCCGATGGCGGTCATTGAGCTCGTGCTTGAGCCGGTCGCCAAGACGACGCGCTCGACAAAATCCGCAGCGACGAAGTCCAGTGCCGCATCTGCTGCTGCGACGACGGAGGTCACCCCGGTTCAGGGCGAGGATGTTTCGGACGAGGCCACTGCCGAAGGTGCTGTTGCTGAGGGTACCGCCACCGAGGATGGTGCGACCGAGAGCGTCGTTGCTGAAGGCGCCGCCACCGAGGACACCGTGACATCCACGGCTGCAGATGAGACAGCATCGGCGACCGAGACCACCGACGCGACGGACAGCGCGGTTGCCAAAGATGAGGACAAGAGCACATAGTTTCATCGCTCTGCTCGGCATGAACGCTGTGACCTCGTGAGCGATCTGCCCGATACCCGTGCACCGAGCTCGCCGGTTGAGCCGGTGCGATTACGGCTGGATATTGCCTATGACGGCACGGCGTTTTTCGGTTGGGCACGACAGCCCGAACTTCGAACCGTACAGGGCGTGCTAGAGGATGCCCTGTGCACTCTGTTTCCACGGTCGGTACCGCGGTTAACGGTGGCGGGACGCACGGACGCGGGCGTGCACGCGACTGGCCAGGTTGCGCACGTGGACGTCCGGTCTGACGAACTCGCGGTTGCCGGGAAACTACGGGCCGGTGTGGTGGGGGAGTCCGACAGCGATGATCGCCTCCGCGGTTTCCGCAGCACACGGGCCGGTGTCCAGGAGGGGCTCGGGGACGTGCTTCAGCGACGGTTGACCGGCATCCTGGGGTGGGACACCGATGTTGCCGTCACCCGGGTGAGTCGGGCCCCGGTCGGGTTCGATGCCCGGTTCTCCGCGCTCTGGCGCAGGTACGAGTATCGGTTGATCGAGGCATCCGGGGTTGCCAACCCGCTCGACAGACACCGGTGCGTCACGGTGTCCCGCGCTCTAGACCTGTCGGCAATGGATGCTGCGGCGCAGGCGTTAATCGGAATGCGAGACTTCGCCGCGTTCTGCAAACCGCGGGAGGGTGCGACAACGATTCGGACACTGCAGGCGTTTAGTTGGCACCGCGAACTCGGCGGTGTGTTTCTGGCACGGCTGCAGGCGGATGCTTTTTGCCACTCGATGGTGCGGGCGCTCATCGGGGCCTGCGTTGCCGTTGGCGGCGGGAAACTGAGTGTCACCGAGCTTCTGGAACTGCAGCGGGCCGCGGAACGGACCGGCACCTTCCCGGTCATGGCCGCAAAGGGCCTTGTGCTGACCGAGGTGGGGTATCCGGTCGATGCTGAACTCGCGGCGCGCACGGTGCAAACCCGTGCAAAGCGGGAGTTGCCGTGCCGGTGAGCGGTGACTGCCTGCGGTGAGCGGTGGTTGCCTGCGGTGAGCGGTGACTCGAATTGCACCTCTCTTGACCCATCGGCTAGAGTGGATCCCTGGTGTCTGCTCGACAGATATTCCACGCTGAGCCCTCCACCCGGGCGATTTCCGCGCACACCCTGGAAATCCCCACCGGAGCGGGATTCATGAACCTCTCATCGATCAGAAAGTAGCTGTCCTATGACGCGCACCTTCACGCCCAAGTCGCCGGATATCCAGCGGGACTGGGTTGTTATTGACGCCACCGATATTGTGCTCGGTCGACTCGCCAGCCACGCTGCCGCGCTGTTGCGCGGCAAGCACAAGCCGATCTTTGCGAACCACGTCGACACCGGCGACTTCGTTATTATCGTCAATGCCGACAGGGTAGCTCTTACCGGTCAGAAGCTCGCGCAGAAGAAGGCGTATCGTCACTCCGGGTACCCGGGGGGTCTGAAGGCTGTTGGCTATGCTGAACTGCTGGAGAAGAACCCGGTCCGTGCGGTTGAGAAGGCCATCCGCGGGATGCTTCCGAAGAACTCGCTCGGTCGAGCACAGCTGAGGAAACTCAAGGTCTACACCGGAGCGGAACACCCGCACCAGGCGCAACAGCCCACGCCCTACACTCTCACCCAGATCGCCCAGTAGTTCCGGCGCAGACAAGACACAGGTAGAAGGAATTCAGACCATCATGGTGAAAATCGCAGATCAGCTCGACGAGGTTCCAGGAAGCTACACCACCGAGAGTGCACCGATACCCGCGAAGCAAACCCCGCGCCGCGTGCTCTCCGTTTCCGGCGCGGCGGTTGGGCGCCGTAAACAGGCTATTGCACGGGTGCGGCTGATTCCCGGCGCGGGCACCATCAGGGTGAACGGTCGGGTATTCGAGGGGTACTTTCCGAACAAGCTTCACCAGCAGCTCATCACTGATCCGTTCAAGGTGCTTAACCTGGTCGGGGCGTATGATGTGATCGCGCGGGTTACGGGAGGCGGGCCATCCGGTCAGGCGGGTGCTCTGCGCCTTGCGATTGCGCGTGCTCTCAATGAGATTGATCGCGAAAACAACCGCCCAGCGCTGAAGAAGGCCGGGTTTTTGACGCGTGATGCGCGGGTTATTGAGCGTAAGAAGGCAGGTCTGAAGAAGGCACGTAAGGCTCCGCAGTTCTCGAAGCGCTAGAGGCTGTGGGCCCCACGGCTATGGCTCGGCTTTTCGGAACGGACGGTGTTCGCGGACTCGCGAACCGTGAGCTCACCGCGAACCTTGCGCTGAGCTTAGCGCAGGCCGCCGCCGCCGTGTTGACACAGGGGCGGCACGCTGAGGAGGTTCGCACTGCCCACCGTCGGCCGGTTGCTGTTATTGCACGCGACCCACGGGTATCCGGCGAATTTCTGGCTGCTGCGGTTGCTGCGGGACTTGCAAGTTCGGGAGTGGACGTCCAGGACGCGGGAGTTATTCCGACCCCGGCGCTTGCCTATCTCATCAACTCGATCCGTGCGGACTTCGGCGTTATGGTCTCCGCCTCGCACAACCCGGCACCCGATAACGGCATCAAGTTCTTCTCTTTCGGGGGGACGAAGCTGCCTGATCTGGTGGAAGATAGGATCGAGTCTTTTCTGCACAAGCCAACCCTTGCGCCGATCGGTGGGGATGTCGGACGCATTCGCCGCTTTGCGGACGCCGAAGATCGCTACGTTGTTCATCTCCTCGGCAGCCTCCCTAACCGACTTGAGGGGTTACATGTTGTTGTTGACTGTGCCCACGGTGCCGCCGCAGGCGTCGCGCCCGATGCCTTCCGGGGCGCCGGTGCGCGGGTAACGGTGGTCGGGGCGGAACCCGACGGGTTAAACATCAATGACGGCGTTGGTTCGACCCACCTTGACCATGTCCGTGCCGCCGTATTGCGGCACGGAGCGGATGTCGGGATCGCGCACGACGGCGACGCCGACCGGTGTCTCGCGGTGGATGCCACGGGCGGTGTCGTTGATGGCGATATCATCATGGCAATCCTCGCCGTGTCTATGAAGGAGCGCGGCACCCTCACCAACGACACGCTCGTCACGACCGTTATGTCCAACCTCGGTCTCAAGCGTGCGATGGCCGAGCACGGTATTCGGGTGATTGAGACCCGGGTCGGCGACCGTTACGTGCTGGAGGAGCTCAATGAGCACGGGCTCGCGCTCGGCGGTGAGCAGTCCGGCCACATCATTATGGCCGAGTATGCGACCACCGGTGACGGCGTGCTCGCGGGCCTACACCTGGTTGCAGAGATGGCTCGCACAGGAAAGACCCTCGCCGAGCTCGCACGGGTGATGAGGGTGTATCCGCAGGTGCTTACGAATGTGCGCGGGGTGCGGCACACACAGGTGCACGAGTCGGAGGTGGTGTCGCGGGCGGTGGTCGCTGCTGAAGCAGAACTGGGCGACTCCGGTCGGGTGCTGTTGCGCCCTTCGGGCACTGAGCCCATGGTGCGGGTGATGGTCGAGGCATCCGAGCAGGATGTCGCGGAGCATCATGCCGCCGTGCTCGCGGATGTGGTTCGGGCCGAACTCGGGTAGGAATGATCGAATCCGGGTTAGCGGCTCGCGATTGTTGACCCACGAATTACCAGTCGGACAGGGAGGTTTTTCGACCCAGCCGAGGTGTCCGTGCCATCCATTGCATCGAACACCTGATGGGCTGCAAGCCGTCCGAGTTCCTCAAGATTTGCGTCAATTGTGCTCAACTGGGGACGCGAGTTGAGCGCTAACACATCCCAGTTGTCGTAGCCAATGACAGCAATGTCTTCTGGCACCCGTCGGCCCATGTCGCGCGCGGTGTCAAGAACACCGCGCGCGATCTGGTCTGAAGCGCAGGCAATAGCGTCGATGTCGGGGTGGCGCTCCAGCAGCATTGCCGCCGCGTCGCGCCCCCACGCTTCGGACCACTGGGAAAGCAGTGGTGGCCCGACCAGTTCCAGCCCCGCGGCATCCAGCGCCTGCCGAATTCCCTGAACACGGTTCTGTGTAGCGGCGAATGTTGGGTCGCCGGAGATGTGGGCGATCCTCGTGCGGCCGCACGCAATGAGGTGTTCGACCTGGATGCGACCGCCCATCACCTCGTCCGAGGTAAGCGATGTGTCCCGTGGATCTTCACTGGGGGCATAGGCGTAGACAACCGGAACGGGAATGTCTTGGCCGAGCGAGGGTCGTGGATTGGTACTCGGTCCCACGACAATGATTCCGTCAACATGACGCACAAGGAGGGCTTTGAGATGGTGCTGTTCGCGGATCTGGTCACCGCGGGCATCACACAGGAATGCGTTGACCCGGCCCGTTCCGAACGCATTTTCCGCTCCCATGAGAATGGGGATCATGAACCGGCCTTCAAGGTCACCGGTAAGAATTCCGACCGTGCCGGAGCGGTCTGCGGAGAGGCCTTTTGCCATGGGGTTGGGACTGAAATCAAGTTCGGCGGCGGCGGCCAGGATGCGCTGCCTCGTTGCCGGAGCAACATCAAAACGCCCGTTGAGCGCCTTTGATGCGGTGGCAATCGACACGTCGGCGCGACGAGCCACATCGCTCAGGGTCGTTGCTCGACCCGCGGTGCCGCTGGACGACATTCGACCTCCTCGTCCGGGGACATATCGAAAATACCACTTGATTGTGGGGGCAGGGGTGGGTATAAGATATTTCTACGAAAACGGTTTCGATAGTTTCGAACCGCGGCTGCAACGACCGGATGTCCACGATGGTAGATGTCCACAGTGGTAGTGGTCGCAGCACCCCTCTCAACGATGAGCAAGCAATGAGGAGAATTCAATGACGCACTCTCAACATCGCACGCCGCTGCGCGCGATTGTGACCACCCTTGTGACCGTTGCCCTCGCGGGCAGCTTGACCGCGTGTTCCACGACAGGTTCCACGTCAACTCCGGGAAAGGCAATCCCGGCAACCGGGGTAGACGACGGAACCACCCTGAAGCTCTGGACGCGCGCCACGGTTGAAAGACAGGCGAGGAAGCTTGTCAACGCATACAACTCCTCGCACAAAAACCAGGTTGACTTGACCGTCGTGCCGTTCGAGGATTACGTCACAAAGGTGGGAGCGGCGGCGGGCGCGGGCGGTCTTCCTGATCTTTTCGCGGCGGACATTGTCTACATTCCCAACTGGGTGAAGCAGGGGCTCTACCAGGACATCACCCCTCACATCGATGCTCTTGCTTTCAAAGATAAGATCAATCAGGGGCACCTGACGGCTGGCGTCTACAACAACAAGGAGCACGTTCTGCCCTTTGTTCTTGACCTGTCAATGATGCTGTGGAACAAGACCTTGTTCAAAGAAGCCGGGCTGGATCCCGACGCGGCACCGAAAACCCTCGCTGAGGTGACCAAGAGCGCAAAAGCGATCCAGGCCTTGAACAAACCCGGGGTTTACGGCACCGCGCTGGGACTCAACTGCGGTGGTTGCCTGGTGTTCACCGGTTTTCCCAGTGTCTGGGCCAGCGGCAATCAGGTGCTCAGCGCAGACGGAACACAGTCACTGCTTGCAAACAACGCCGCAAAAGCCATGTACACCCAGTGGCGCGATCTGTGGTTATCCGGTGCGGTTCTTCCGAGTTCCAGGGATGAAAACGGTGCCACCTGGACGGCCGGATTCAACGACGGCAAAGTTGGCGTGCAGATGTACCCCGCCACGCTGCTTCCCTCGATCACGTTTGATGCCGGTGTGGCTGGCATTCCGGGTCCGGATGGCGGTGCCTCCACGTTTGTCGGCGGCGACGGAATCGGGGTGTCGAAGGATTCGAAGAAGGTGGCACAGGCGTGGAGCTTCCTCAGTTGGACCATGTCGGAGGATGCCCAGGTGGGCGTGTTGGCAAAGGATGGCTCTGTGGTTTCTCGGTCTGACTTCGCGGACAACCAGTACGCTCTCACGGATCCTCGTCTTGTGACTATCAATCAGGTCGCCGCGAAGGGGGAGACGCCAATCGCGGTGAACTTCCAACAGACCTTCAATGCCCCCGGGAGTCCCTGGCTTACCCTCGTGCGAAACGAGGTGCTGGGTAAGGGGGGAACGGTTGATGCAGATAACGCGGGGCTAAACGCAACGCTCGGTCAGTAAACAGGCTGGGTGGCCGTCCGGGTTGACGACCACCCACATCCCTATTTTGTTTCCGCATCCCCGTCTCGTCTCCGTGAAAGGCATGATATGGCCATTACTGCTTCCGATTCTTTTGGGGTGAGGGCATTGGCGCATCGGGTCAAGGGGCCACGCTACGCCCTCCTGGGGTGGCTCTATGCAACACCAACTGCCCTCTTTGTTATCGGTCTTTTTATAATTCCGGTATTGCTCGTCTTTCAGATGTCTGGATCAGACTGGCCGCTATTCACTGGAAATCAAGGTTGGAACATCCCGTCCAACTATCAACACGCCGTCACGGTCAGACTTTTCTGGGAATCTATCCGGTTCACCCTGGTATACACCGTCATCACGACAGTTTTTCTTCTTCTTCTTGCGCTCGGCCTGGCCATGTTGGTCCAAGAATCCACTCGGTGGAAAAGTGTGCTGCGTACTGCCTTTCTCGTGCCGAGTGCCCTCGGGCTCGCGTCAGCTTCACTGCTCTTCTACGTACTTTACTCGCCGGTCGCTGGACCGTTTTCAGATCTGATGGACTCAGGGGGATTTACATTTCTCGGCACGCCCCAGGGGGCGCTCTGGTCGACGGTTTTTCTCGTCATCTGGCGCTACGCTGGTTTCTACATGCTCCTGATGCTTGTTGGGTTTCAGGGTATTCCTGACGAGGTGTACGACGCTGCGCGTATCGATGGTGCATCCCGTTGGAACACATTTCGCTATGTCACAGTGCCGCTGCTGCGACCCACTTTTGCACTGACCACAGTGCTCAGTGTCACGGGTTCACTTCTTGCATTTGAGCAGTTCTATATCCTGACCAAGGGCGGCCCTGATAACAGCACAATCACCGTTGTGCAACTCATCTATAACGTCGCATTCCAGGGCCAGAACAACCTGGGTGTCGCTGGCGCTCTATCGGTGATCGTTCTCGGTGCACTCATCGTCATCAACGTGTTCCAGCTGCGTGCCTTTCGCAGCCCTGCCGAGAGGTGAAACATGAGCATAACCCCTACCGCTAAGACATCTCTGTCTCTCCCCGGTGACAACGTCCGGGAACCCGGCCGCACCCGTACGCAACGACTGTTCTGGGGAATCCCGTACGGGATCTTTACCACTGCCCTTGCTCTCCTTTTTATTGGCCCGATGATCTGGACCGCCGTCTCGTCGGTTGCACCCAGTCCTGGCACCGCCCAGACACACGGATGGGGACTTGGTAACTATGTTCAGCTCGCTACTTTCCAAGCGGGCATTATTACCTACATCGCTAACTCTCTCTTTGTCTCACTGCTCACCGTCGCTCTCACACTTTTTATCTCGCTTACCGGTGGGTACGCCTTTGCCAGATTCAAGTTCCCGGGAAAAAACGTGTTATTTCTCAGCACGATTGCCATTTTGATGGTTCCGTACAGCACTCTTTTGATTCCGCTCTATGTGCTACTAAACAGCGTCGGTCTGCAGAATTCACTCGTCGGAGTTTCTCTTGTGCTGACGATGTTCCAGCTTCCCTTCTCAATGTTTATGATGCGAATTTCATTCGAGTCTGTTCCCCGGGAGATCGACGACGCTGCCATGGTGGACGGATGTTCGACATTCAGCACCCTCCGACGTGTACTCATTCCTGCGGTTAAGCCAGGCCTGATCACGGTGGGACTTTTTGCATTCCTGACGGCATGGAATGATTTTGTTGCTCCGCTCATTCTCATCAACGATTCCGACAAAATTACCCTGCCGCTTGCGGTTGCAAATGTGCGCATACAAGCACAGGGTGTTGTGAACTATGGAGTCACAGAAGCCGGTGTTGTCGTACTCGCTTTTCCCTGCATCATCCTGTTTCTTGTTCTCCAACGCCACTATGTCCGCGGCTTTATGTCCGGCGCCTTTAAGGGGTAGCGATGCCATCAGTAACTTTCACCACCACGCCCGCTCCGGTTCTGCCATCACGCGGCACCCTGCGCCCGCTCGGCTTGAACGAGGTTCGTATCACCGGCGGATTCTGGGGCAGGCGCCAGGAACTCAACCACGACGCAACACTCACCCACATTGGGAACCGGCTTGAGTCAGAAGGGTGGCTGTCGAACTTTGATCTTGCAGCAGCAGGGATGCTCCCGCAGGGACGCAGGGGTGCCGTATTTGCTGATTCCGAGGTGTACAAATACCTGGAAGCACTTGCCTGGGAGATCGCCCGCTCCGGCAGCGAGAGACTGGAGGGCACATTTCGCTCGATCGTCACTCGCGTTGCGGCAGCCCAAGAACCGGACGGCTACCTCAACACCAGTGTTGGTCGTACCGGACAGATTCCGCGCTGGTCTGATCTCGAATGGGGTCACGAACTCTACTGTCTCGGACACCTCTTCCAGGCTGCGGTCGCTCGCGTGCGAACCCGCCCGGATGCCGACGACGGCCTGGTGCAGATCGCACGCCGAGCGGCGGACCTCGTCTGTGAGGTCTTCGGGAACGGGGGCATCGAATCGGTTTGTGGTCACCCCGTGGTCGAGGTTGGACTTGTGGAACTGGGCCGCGCACTCACCACTCAACGCTACGCACACCAGGCGCGCTTGTTCATCGAGCGCCGTGGCCGCCGCACACTCAATGACATTGAGTGGAGTCGAAAGTACTTCCAGGACGACGTATCGGTCAGAGACACTGAAGTTCTCCACGGACACGCGGTACGGGCAAATTACCTCGCGGCGGGTGCCGTTGACGTCGCCATCGAAACCGGCGACGAGGAACTTCTCGCCTCTCTCCGGCAGCAGTGGTCGCACACCATCGCCCGACGAACCTACCTCACGGGTGGACAGGGGTCGCACCACCAAGACGAAGCGTTCGGTGAAGACTGGGAGCTGCCCTCCGATCGCGCCTACTCGGAGACATGCGCCGGAATTGGTTCGATCATGTTCTCATGGCGGCTGCTGCTGGCCTCCGGCGAACCGGTGTACGCCGACCTCATAGAGCGGACGCTGTACAACGTTGTTGCGGCGGCGCTCAGCCGAGACGGCCGTTCGTTCTACTATACAAATACACTTCACCAGCGTGTTCCGGGAACCCCGGCTGACCCTGACCGAACGTGGCCACGGGCCTCATCATCTCTTCGCGCGCCGTGGTTCGAGGTCTCATGCTGTCCCCCGAACATTGCACGCACCCTGGCGAGTCTCGATGCCTACGTTGCCTCGGTCAACGGTGACGGAGTTCAACTGCATCAGTATGCTCCCGCCGAAGTGCGGACGCACCTCGAAGACGGACAGAGTGTCCAGTTTGACGTTGACACGGTGTACCCGGAAAACGGTCGGGTGCTCATCACGATCCGCAGCGACAGTTCACAACCGTGGAATCTTAGCCTGCGTGTGCCAGCCTGGGCTTACGGAACTCGGCTGCGTGTGCAGACCACGGATGGTGAGAGTGAGGAAAAGACCGTCGAGCCTGGAATCGTTAGCGTGCGCCGAGCATTCCGGGCCGGTGATCACGTTGAGCTGACCCTGCCAATGCAACCCCGTATCTCGAAACCTGATCCGCGTATTGATGCGATCCGCCAGTGCGTCGCAATCGAGCGAGGGCCGCTTGTGCTCGCTGTCGAATCAGTCGACCTCGCGACAAGCGATGATGTTTCTGCGGTGGCGATCGACCTGCGATCACAACCGCACGAACGGGACGGTCGCGTGTGGATATCGCTCAGGATCGGTCACGATAGCGACCGTGACTGGCCGTACGGAACACCCGATGGTGCGACCGCCGAACGTGCTGCTGAGGTCCCTCTCATTCCCTATTACGACCGGGCCAACCGCGGGTTATCCACCATGCGCATCTGGTTACCCGTGCTGGAGCCCTGTTAGATAACAGAACCCCTGCTGTGAGGATGGCCCCGTTGTTGTTATAAGAGACCACACCGGTCTACAGAACCCCTGTTGTGAGGATGGCCCAATAACCAGAGTTCCTGTCGAGCTGACTGTGTGCGGCCGGGGCCGGACATCCCGCCCTGTTACAGCTTGCGCAGCAACACGTTGGATACCGCGTGGTTTGTCCCTTTGCGCAGCACGAGCGAGGCTCGCGAGCGCGTCGGCAGGATGTTGTGCACGAGGTTAGGCTCGTTGATGCCCTGCCACAGTTCCCGAGCCTGCGCTCGTGCTTCCTGTTCACTGAGGGTCGCGTAGCGGTGGAAGTAGGAGCGTGGGTGTGTGAAGGCACCGCGCTGCAGCCTGAGAAATCGTTCCTCGTACCAGTGCGCGATATCGCGGGTCCGGGCATCCACATAGATCGTGAAATCAAAGAGGTCGCTGACCGCAAGGTGTGTGCCGGGCACCGCCGGTTGCAGCACATTGAGGCCCTCGATGATGAGCACGTCGGGGCGATGCACTTCGGTTTGTGTGCCGGGAACAATGTCGTATTCGAGGTGCGAATAGCACGGTGCCGACACAGAGGCGGCTCCCGATTTGATGTCGCTGACAAAACGCAGGAGTGCCCGCCGATCGTATGACTCGGGGAAGCCTTTGCGCATCATGAGGCCGCGCCGCTCCAACTCGGCGTTGGAGTAGAGGAAACCGTCGGTCGTGACCAGCTCCACGCGCGGTGTCCCCTCCCAGCGTGAGAGCAACTCTCGCAACAGTCGCGAGATCGTCGACTTGCCCACCGCTACCGACCCCGCGACGCCGATCACAAAGGGGGTCGATTCGGATGGCTCTCGCAGGAAGTCACTCGTGACACGGTGGAGATTCTGGGTGCTCGTCGCGTAAAGGTTGAGAAGGCGGCTCAGTGGCAGATAGACCTCGGCAACCTCAAACTCATCGAGTAACTCACCAAGACCGCGGAGTTGCTCAAGCTCCTCCTCTCGCAGGGGCGACTCCATCGTTGGTGTCAGGGCCGCCCAGTCTGCGCGATTGATCTCGATGAAGGGCGAGGGATGGGGTGTGTGCGGCGAGGAGCGCTGCGGAGCCGACATCCGGATATTCTAGCCGCGCGGTTCACTGCGGTGTGCTCTATGGTGAGGTCATGACCGTGCCGCAGAGACACCCACCGGGGGTGCGCGAGGTCGCTGCCGCTGCCGGTGTTTCTCGACAGACGGTTTCTCGTGTGTTCAACAACCATCCGAGCATTCGGCCTGAAACACGAGCGCGGGTTGTGACCGCTATGACGGAATTGAATTTTCGGCCCAACCGGGCAGCGCGGATGTTGACAACAGCTCGGTCACGCACTATCGGCGTTCTTACTGCGTCATCGTCATCGCTGTTTGGTCCGGTGTCAAGCATTGACGCCGTTGAGAACGCGGCGCGTGATGTCGGCTATTTCCTGACCATTGCACACGCCGTTTCACCCGATCGGGAGGGGCTTGAGGCAGCCCTCAGCAGTCTCGTGGCACAGGCGGTTGAGGGCATCGTCGTGATCGCCCCACAACAGCGAGTGCGGAATGCTATGGCGGCGGTATCGGTCGATGTTCCGTCCGTCACACTTCACGGCGCTGCTGATGAGGATGGCGTTTGTGTCGATCAATTAGAGGGCGCGCGTTTAGCAACGAAGCACCTGTTATCACGAGGTCACCGTCGCATTGCGCATGTGTGCGGGCCATCCGACTGGTTTGAAGCGCGCGTTCGACGGGAGGGCTTTCTCGCGGAAACCGAGGCCATGGGGCTGAGGGCGAGGGTGTCGGAGGAAGGTGACTGGTCCGCGGCATCCGGCGCAGCCATTGCTGCCGGGCTTCTCGACAACCGCGGTGTGACCGCAATTTTCTCAGCGAACGACCAGATGGCGCTGGGTGTGCTCCACGTTGCGCACGAGTTGGGGTTGCGCGTTCCGGAGGATCTGGCTGTGGTTGGGTTCGACGATATCCCGGAAGCTGCTTTCTTCTGGCCTCCGCTCACGACTGTGCGTCAAGATTTCGCCGAGTTGGGGCAGCGATGTATTGCGCGCCTGGTAGCGCAGATCGAGAGCGCTCCGCTACTGCCGCGTGCTCCGGTCGCCCCGGTTCTGGTCGTCCGGGCCTCTTCGTAGCTCTGTGGCACCGGGCAAGGGCGCGGGGTGGATGCTTCGCAAGAGCGTGATGAGTCGCCCCGTGCATGTGCTGTCGGGGCAGGGCGCAGGGTGGCTCTGTCCATCACGGGCGCATGACGCAGCTCCGTTGTGTGGGGTGCAGTGGTGGTTTCGGGCGCGACCTCCACGCGGGTTGAGGGCAGAACGTAGCCCGGTGATCATGGAGAGGGTTATCGTCTGCGACCTCGACGCCGGTTGAGGGCAGAACAGAGGGGATGGCGGCGAGCAGGTCGATGATGTACGACCTTCCTGCGGGTTGACGGCAGCTTCAGTGCGCGCGATACTGGATGTGCCAATGTGACCGGTCACAATAAGGGAGGCATCTTGGCTAGGACAGAGTGCTGTGTGGTCGGCGTTGATTTTGGCACACTTTCTGCTCGTGCCGTTGTGGTGCGTATAGCCGACGGAACTGAACTCGGATCGGCCGCGTTCGACTACCCTCACGCCGTCATGGACACGGTTCTTGCCTCATCAGGTGCACCGCTACCACCCCGGTGGGCGCTCCAGGATGCCACGGACTATACCGCGGCGCTGCGAGAAACCGTCCCGCGCGCAGTTGCCGCAGCCAAGATAAACCCCGCCGAGGTCATTGGTATTGCGACCGATTTCACCGCGTGCACGGTGCTCCCGGTTACCGCCGACGGCACACCGCTCAGCGCTGTGCCCGAGTTGGTTGACCGCCCACACGCCTACGTCAAACTCTGGAGACACCACGCCGCGCAACCGCAGGCCGATCGCATTAACACGATTGCCGCGGAGCGTGGCGAAAGATGGCTGCCCCGCTACGGCGGGCTGATCTCATCTGAATGGGAGTTTGCCAAAGGGCTGCAGGTGCTCGAGGAAGACCTGGAGATATACGAACGGATGGACCACTGGGTCGAAGCCGCCGATTGGATCGTGTGGCAGCTTACGGGATGCTACGTGCGCAACGCCTGCACCGCAGGTTACAAGGGCATCCTGCAAAACGGAGAGTACCCGAGTCGCGACTTCCTTGGCGCACTCAACCCTGCCTTTGCCGGTTTCGCCGAGCAGAAAGTCGCGCACGAGATCGGCCAACTCGGTTTTGCGGCCGGCACGCTGACGACAGAGGCGGCCTCGTGGACCGGACTGCCGGAAGGGATCGCGGTCGCAGTGGGCAATGTGGACGCACACGTCACAGCACCAGCGGCAAAGGCGGTCGGGGCCGGTCAGATGGTTGCGATCATGGGCACATCAACCTGTCATGTGATGAGCGCTGATCGACTCGCCGAGATCCCCGGAATGTGCGGTGTTGTTGACGGAGGGATCGTACCCGGACTGTACGGGTACGAGGCAGGCCAGTCGGGAGTGGGTGACATCTTTGCGTGGTACGTGGCAAACCAAGTTCCCGAGCGCTACTTTACGCTGGCGGCACAGGCGGGGACATCCATTCACCAGTACCTCACGGACCTCAGCGATGTGAAGCCCGTGGGGTCGCACGGACTGCTTGCGCTGGACTGGCACTCAGGTAACCGGTCGGTACTGGTCAACCACGAGTTGTCCGGGTTGATTCTCGGCAGCACGCTGGCAACACCGGCGGAAGACGGCTACCGTGCGCTCCTGGAGGCGACAGCCTACGGAACAAGAACGATTGTGGAGGCATTTGTTGAATCTGGCGTGCCGGTCATTGAATTCATCGCTGCGGGAGGACTTATCAAGAATGAGGCACTCATGCAGATCTACTCGGACGTACTGAATATGCCCGTGTCCGTGCTCACAAGTGAACAGGGTCCGGCGCTCGGCTCAGCGATTCACGCGGCCGTCGCGGCCGGCGCATACCCTGATATCCGTACCGCCGCAGAGGCAATGGGACGTGTTGAGCGTGCCGCATACACGCCGCGACCGGCCGCGACCGCCGTGTACAACCGGCTGTACGCCGAATACCTCATCCTGCACGACTACTTTGGGCGGCACGGTAATGATGTCATGCGACGGCTGAAAGATGTGCAGCACGAGGTTCGTGCCCCTCAGGTGGTGTTGCCCGGTGTTGGCCACACCACCGTGGCACCCGACCGAGGGATGCCTGCGTGACCGCCACGATCTTTCAGCCCGCGGGAGAGCGGATCGTGCGCAATCAGGTCGCTGCCCTGCACGGTGACCTGGTGCGCTACGGCCTCGTTGTGTGGACCGGCGGTAACGTCTCCGGCCGAGTGCCAGGACAGGATCGTTTCGTCATCAAGCCAAGCGGCATCGACTACGACCACCTACGACCCGAAAACATGGTTCTCTGCACGCTCGAGGGTGCGGTCGTGCCCGGCTCCGAAGGAAGTGATCGACTCCCCTCCTCGGATACCGCAGCGCACGCCTTTGTCTATCGGAGCCGACCCGACGTGGGCGGTGTGGTGCACACCCACTCCACCTATGCCACGGCGTGGGCGGCGCGCGCCGAGCCAATTCCCTGTGTCATCACGGCGATGGCAGATGAGTTTGGTGGGGAGATCCCGGTGGGCCCACTCGCACTCATCGGTGACGAGTCGATCGGTCGGGGCATTGTTGCAACTCTTCACAATCACCGTTCCCGCGCCGTCCTCATGCAGAATCACGGGGTGTTCACGATCGGTCACGATGCGCGGGACGCGGTCAAGGCCGCAGTCATGGTTGAGGATGTCGCTCGCACGGTGCATATCGCCCGTCAGGGGGGTCCGCTTGCTTCGATTCCCCAGGAGGTCATCGACATTCTTTTCACCCGTTACCAGGACGTTTATGGACAGAACCCGGAAGGATCCCTCTCCTGATGTCGAAGCTCAACATGTCTTTCGAACCATACGAAATCTGGTTCCTCACAGGCAGTCAGCATCTCTACGGACCGGAGACGCTAGCACAGGTTGCGACACAGTCGCGTGCCATCGCACAGCAGCTTGGCGTTTCTGCCGATATACCCGTGCGTGTGGTCTGGAAGCCTGTTCTCACCGAGGCTGACGAGATCCGCCGGATCATGACGGAGGCGAATACTGAGGACGCGGTTATTGGCCTCATCGCCTGGATGCACACTTTCAGTCCCGCCAAGATGTGGATTGTCGGCCTCGATGCGCTGCGAAAGCCACTGCTTCATTTCCACACGCAGGCAAACGTTGAGCTGCCCTGGAGTGAGATCGACTTCGACTTCATGAATCTCAACCAGGCTGCACACGGCGATCGTGAGTTTGGCTACATCCAGGCCCGCCTCGGCGTCGTTCGTACGACGGTTGTGGGACACGTGACGAACCCGGCAGTGACCTCGCGTATCGGCACCTGGATGCGGGCGGCGGCTGGCTGGGCCGTCACTCGTTCTCTCAAGCTTGCACGCTTTGGCGACAATATGCGCTTTGTGGCGGTGACAGAGGGAGACAAGACTGAAGCCGAACTGCGCTTCGGTGTGCAGGTGAACACCTGGAGCGTCAACGAGCTCGCGATAGCTGTGAATACCGCTCGTCGGGGCGATGTAGACGCACTGGTTGCCGAGTATGAGGATCTCTATGACGTTGTCCCAGAACTGCGACGCGGCGGCGAGAGGCATCAGTCACTGCGCGACGGGGCGGCAATAGAGCTCGGCCTGCGCTCATTCTTGGAGGAGGGCGGTTTCGGCGCATTCACGACGAGCTTCGAAGATCTGGGTGCACTCACCCAATTGCCGGGCCTTGCGGTTCAACGGTTGATGGCGGAGGGGTACGGGTTTGGGGCGGAGGGCGACTGGAAGACAGCGATCCTCGTGCGTGCGGCAAACATCATGGGCGCGGGGCTGCCTGGCGGTGCATCCCTCATGGAGGACTATACCTACGACCTCACCCCGGGTGACGAGCGCATCCTCGGTGCGCACATGTTGGAGGTGAGCCCCGCACTCACCTCGAGGCGACCGACACTGGAAGTGCATCCGCTCAGAATCGGTGGTAAGGATGACCCGGTGCGTCTGGTCTTCACTGCAGATCCGGGACCTGCGGTCGTTGTGTCGCTGTCAGATCTGCGTGATCGTTTTCGGCTGGTGGTGCACGTGGTGGATGTCGTGGAACCCGCGGCTTTGTTGCCCAAGTTGCCGGTTGGTCGTGCAGTGTGGAAGCCGTTACCGGACTTTACAACAGCGGTGACCGCGTGGTTGGAGGCAGGGGCTGCACACCACACGGTCATGAGCACCGCTGTTGGTCTGGGGGCCTTCGAAGACTTCGCACGCATGGCGCGAACCGAACTGCTTGTCATCGACAAGGACACAACGCTCCGAGCCTTCCGGCGCGAACTGGACTGGAACGCCGCCTACTACCGACTTGCTCGGGGTGTCTAGCTATAAAACTGCTGGAGGTTGTTGACAGGTGACCTTCCTGATGGAAGGTGTCATGACACCTGCTCTTTCTGCATCGGACGGGTCGAGCCAGCATCCGGCAGTGGTCGCAAGTCAAGCCGAGCGCTGGTAGTCGGTGCCTCAATGAGCACGTTGGTGTCGAGCAGGTACATTACGCCACCTTGAGTGCGGTTGCGAGGCCCTGGAACGTCTCGTGCTTCTTTGTTCCCAGCAGCCGGTAGGCGTCGCGGTAGCCGGTGGAGCCCTCGAAGGTGCTGGTGATGACGGCGCGCGCGAACTGCCGACTGAGTCGTAGGGGTTGCGTGTTGTAGTAGTTCCCACCCTGGCTGCCCGTTCGCCGCGCCGCGAGGATATCCCTGATTCGGTCGGACTCCTCGTCGTAGCGCTGGGTGAAAATCTCCCAGGCCACCAGGTGCGCCGTCAGGAGCTGCTTGAGTACGACGAGCGTGCTCACCCGGTAGCGGTTGGCGAGTCGATCGAGTTCGTCTGCTGTGGGCTCTCCTCGGTAGTCGGTGCGGAGTACAGCCTGCGGCACGAGTACCTCCGCGGCGACCCTGTTGCACCACAATTCAGCCTTCTTGCCCTGTTTTGCGTTCACCGCCGCGTCGGAGAGCGCGCTCTCTCCTAACCAGATGTGTGCCAGTTCGTGGATCATCGTGAAGATCTGTGCGGCTTTGGCGTCGGTGCCATTGATGAAGATCAGCGGCGCGATCGGGTCAGCCAGTGCGAAACCGCGGAACTCCTCGGTGCGAAGCACTCGACGCGTGCTTGCTCCGACGATTCCACTGACCATCACGAGGACACCGAGGTCTTCGATCCTCTCGATGAGCCGACGCCGTGCCTCTTCCCGTTTGCTGAATGCCGCGCGGTCTCCGACATCTAAGTTGAGCAGACTGCGGATGTGATCTGCTACCAGATCAGGGTGGTTACTGGTCGTCGCAGAACCAGCGAAGTCAAGAGGTGTGAACCCGTGCGCGAGCGCGTGGGCACGGTACCACTCCTGGCGATCCTGACAGAGGTAGATCATGTCGAGCAAGTCAGCGGACGGACGCGCAACCCCAGTATCGCCGATCGTGCGCATGTCCGGAATCGGTACCTGCTCATCCGGAGGCTCCGGCAGGAACAGCAACCCCAGAGGCGTATGGGTATCGCTAGCGAACTTTTCCAGTTGCTTGAGCGTGGGCTGTCGCCCAGAGACCCACTCCTCGAGCTTTGGGGCACGCCTACTGGCGGTCTGCTCATCCCAGCCAGCCCGCTCCACCGCCCAAGAGAGAAGACCGGGGGCCACAGCAACACGGGTAGCCACTCGGGTCACCTCCTCACACCGCTCGTAGGGACCAGTCTTGCACGAGAGCCTCGCCTCGATCCTACGTTCCAGCACCGACACTCAGCGCCAGGCTCGCGTTCAGGGTGGAAGCACCCCCTTTGATTCAGTGAATGGAACACCACTAAAACCGACTACCGTTCTCGCTGCGCCCCCCGCGAGGGCACGACGGTAAAGATCACGGGGGTGTGAAAGCCGCGCTGCGCGAAGGCAGTCTCAGTCGCGCGAGTCACGATCGGAACAAGATCGTTGATGAGCAGCGCAACGGCCGCGCCCCCGAATCCGCCACCGGTCATCCGGGCACCTATGGCACCGTGTGCCTGAGCGGTCTCGACCGCGAGATCGAGCTCGGGCACCGAGATCTCAAAGTCGTTGCGCATTGAGAGGTGCGAGGCATCCAGCAGCGGACCAATCGCGCCCGGTCCTTGCTCGCGCAGAGTGCGTACGGTGGCGAGCACTCGCTCGTTTTCGGTCACCACGTGCCGCACCCGACGGAAGGTTTTGTCATCGAGCATCTTCTGTGCGCGTGGCAAATCAGAGACCCGGATGTCCCGCAGCGACGTGACCCCGAGCGCGAGCGCCCCGGCATCACACGCTTCGCGCCGCGCCGCATACCCGTTGGTTGTGTGCGTGTGCTCGACGCGGGTGTCGATGACCAACAGCGAGAGTCCGGCCGCGCGGAGGTTGAGGGGCACGATGTCGGCGTGAAGATTCCGGCAATCGAGAAACACCGCGGCATCCGTG
The DNA here is from genome assembly GCA_002529645.1 of Candidatus Lumbricidiphila eiseniae. GTDB lineage: Bacteria > Actinomycetota > Actinomycetes > Actinomycetales > Microbacteriaceae > Agromyces > Agromyces eiseniae. The sequence goes on from NAEP01000028.1 coordinate 51,784, forward strand.
TCGCCCAGCAGTGAGGCCGACTGGTCCATGATGCCGGTTGGTGCGCCGACCACAACGTTTTCGGCGAGGCGTCCGGCCTGAGCGAGGGCGGGGCGATCGAAGCCCAGCTGCCAGTGCTCGGTGAGCGCGAGTGCCACCGCGCACTCGAGTGCTGCCGATGAGGACAGACCCGCGCCGATCGGGACATCCGAGGTAATGAACAGATCTACCCCGCGGACCCGGCTGAGGTCGGCCCCCAACTCTCCGAGCGCCCAGACCACGCCAAGCGGGTACGCAGCCCAGCCCGAAACTGAGTTCGGAGCGAGGGCATCCAGGCTGAGTTCCACGTGCTCGTCGCGACACGCGGTGCCGACCCGGATGGCCCGATCCGCCCGATCCGCGAGTGCGACAACGGTGCGCCGATCAATGGCACACGGGAACACGAATCCCTCGTTGTAGTCTGTATGCTCGCCGATGAGATTGACGCGGCCCGGAGCCGACCATACCCCGACCGCCGGGTGGCCAGACATTCGTATGAGCCCCTGCTCAGCTTCGCTCACGAGACTCACAGCTTCATCGTCTTTCTCATCACCGCAAACCCGCCTGTTCGGCCTCCCAGGGGGTCACAGTGTCACGCCCGCAAGTGCCGCTCGGAACGCTATTGCCTGGGTTTCCGGGGGCACATCGCCGACCCAGGCTCCCATGGCTGCTTCCGAGCCGGCTAAGAATTTCAGCTTCTGCGCGGCGCGGCGCGGGCTCGTTAACTGCAGCATCATCCGCACCTCGTCGCGTCGTTCTCGGATGGGAGCCTGATGCCAGGCCGCAATGTAGGGCGTGGGAGTGTGGTAGAGCCGATCAACACCGCGCAATAACCGCACGTAGAGTTCTGCGAGTTCATCGCGTTCTGCGAGCGTGGTGGCGGCGAAGTCCGGCACGTGCCGGTGCGGCATGAGGTGAACCTCGATCGGCCACCGGGCGGCAAAGGGCACGAACGCCGTCCAGTGGGTTCCGCTCAGAAGCATCCGGTCGCCCTGTTGTTCGCGTTCGAGTAGGTCGCCCATAAGGGTTGGTCCGTACGAATCGAGGGCGGCGAGCAACCGTTCGGTGCGCGGAGTCACATACGGGTACGCGTAGATCTGGCCGTGTGGATGTCCCAGCGTCACGCCAATCGCCTCGCCCCGGTTTTCGAACGGAAACACCTGTTCGACACCGGGGAGCGCGGACAGTGCCGCCGTGCGCTGCGCCCATGCCTCGATAACGGTTCGTACACGGGAGACGGTTTGCGTGCCACAGGAGCCAGCACGGTTGGGACTGAAACAGACGACTTCGGTGCGGCCAACGGCCGGGCGAGTGCGCTCCAATCCCACCGTCCGGAGCTCGGTTCGGGCCAGGGTGCTTGCGCGTTCGAGGTCGTGGTTCGCGACGTCCGCCAGTGCGGGGCCAAACGAGGGGGAGCGGTTTTCGAAGACGGCAACATCATAGTTGCTCGGAATTTCCGAGGGATTGCCCGGGCACTGCGGTGTGAGGGGGTCGAGTTCGGCGGGTGGTAAAAACACCCGGTTCTGACGGGCGGCGGCGATGGACACCCATTCGCCGGTGAGGGCATCTTGTCGCATTTGTGCGGTGGCCGGTCGTGGGTCGAGGTTTCGCTCGTCGACGGCCCGTTCTGGTGACAGTGTCGTGTCGGCGTCGTCGAAGTAGATGAGGTTGCGACCGTCTGCGAGTGTGGTCTGGTGCACCGCGATGCGGGTGTCCGCGTGGTAGGAGTCGAGGGGGAGGGCAGGTGTTGGTGGCGCGGCATCCGGAGGGGTGTCCGCGTGGCACGAATTGAGGGTGAGGCCGCTGGTGTGCGGTGGGTCATCGAGATTGGCTGCGGAATTGTCAGGCACTCCGACACGATACGGCAGTTTGGCAGATCCGGCGTGCAGCGTTCGTCTTGGTTCAGCCGGGCACTTAGAGTGGAACCATGACCCTGCCCACGGGCGAGCAGTTCGTGCTCGAGACGACGACCGCATCCGGAGAGCTGAAGGCCACCATCACGGCGGTTGCCGCCGGAATTCGCGAGCTCACCATTAACGGCATTGATCTGGTGCCCACGTTTCGAGAAGACCAGACGCCGCCGTCCGGTGCCGGTATCGTGCTTGTTCCGTGGCCAAGCCGGATCCGGGATGGGAAATGGGTTGCCAATGGCGTTACCCATCAGCTCGACATTACCGAGGTGCCGCGGAATACCGCGCTGCACGGCCTGCTTCGCTACACCGAGTATCGGATGATTGCGCAGGAATCCGACTCGGTGACGCTTACGACCAAGGTGTATCCGCGACCGGGATACCCATTTTTACTCGACACTGCCGTGCACTACGAGCTTGTTGCCGACGGGCTGAGGGTCACCCATCGGATCGAGAACGACGGCGCTGACTCAGCGCCCGTCGCGATCGGCTCGCACCCGTACCTCAAGATCGGTGGTGTAGCAACGGAGGATCTGATCCTGAGGGTGGATGCCGCGAGCCACATCACCTTTGACGAGCGACTGCTGCCCATCGCTGAGGTGCAGGTGGATGGCACCGAATGGGACTTCCGCAAGGGTCGTCGGGTTGGTGACCTGCATTTGGATGACACGTGGGGTGAGTTGCCCAGCCACGACGGTGAGGTCGTGAGTTCGCTCACAGCTCCCGATGGTCGGAGCGTCTCGATGTGGGCGGAACCGATTTTTGGGTACGTGCAGGTGTACACCTCGCGGGATTTCCCCGGTGAATCTATGGCCATTGCGGTGGAGCCGATGACGGCTCCCGCTGAGGCCTTCAACTCCGGGCGGGGTGTGCGGTGGCTTGATCCCGGTGAGGAGTGGGAGTGTTCGTGGGGAATCCGGTTTGCCGGGTTTGCGGCAAACTAGCGTCGACACGCTCCCGTTGACACGGGTTGTGTCAGTGAGGCTGACCGGTCTAAGAGCGGTTTCAGTGTGGTGAGCGGGATGGCGTAGGCGACGTGTGGGACACTGTCCGACTTTGCAAACACAACCCCCGCGACCTCGCCAGTGGACGTGAGAATTGGTCCACCGGAGTTTCCCTGTAGCAGGTTGGCAGCGAGGGTTATGAGGTTTTGGCGAGAGCCGGTGCCGTTGTTGTTGATGGTGAGTTCTCCCTCTGCTAGGAGGCGGCCGGGTTCGATTGTGCGGGGGCCGCCAAACGGGTAACCAACAACCGCGACAGTCGTGTTGCTCGGTGGTTGAGGGGCGGCGAGTGTGAGCGGCGCGGCGCGTAAGTCTGGGACATCAATGAGGGCGAGGTCATTTGCAGCATCAAAGGCGACAACGCGTCCGCTGCGTCCAGCTTCGCCCGGCGGTTCCACCACGGGCGCGGTCACACCCGCGACGACGTGGGCGTTGGTGACAACACGACCGGGGCCAATAACGAATCCCGATCCCGACATATTAACACCGCATTCGTATGCCGCTCCGGTTATGCGAACCACAGAGTCGGTGGCGCGCGCCAGCGCGGGGGAGGACCTGATTTCCGCCGGGACATCCGGTGGTGCCGTGGGCGCTTCGATGACGGTGAGAAGCCACGGGATGGTCGTGTCGACGGTTGTTGATCGAAGCTGTGCCAGCCACGTTTTAGCGGCAGCTGGGGTGAGTTCACCAATCGTGCGAAGTATCACTGAACTTGCCAGTGCCGGGGAGAGCACCGGAATTCCGACGGCAGTGATCCCCGATGCGAGCAGGCTGGACAGCGCCGCCGCAACACTGACTCGCCCAGCGGCACCCAACAGTCGATCAATCCCACCGAGCATGACAACGGATGCCCCGCGTCGCAGGATGCGACCAAGCCATCTACCGACCAGCGACCCGACGCCGATGAGTATGATCGCGGTGATGATGAGGGTGGGAACTCGCCACTGCGGACTCGGTGTGAACTGTGTCACCCACGGGAACAGCAGGTAGGCCGCGATGCCACCGGCTACGAACCCCAGCAGCCCCGCTGCCGATCTCAGCAGCCCCGCCCGCCAACCGGTGAATACGGCACCGAGCAGGATGACGAGCAGGATGCCATCGACGATGAGTTGAGGGCTCATGGGTTGCGTCCTTTGCTTGTGCGGTCGCTGCCACTTTACTCAAGAGCACTGACAATCGCTCTCGTAGGTCTTGGCAAAGTTGTGGGTGAGTCACGAAACGATCTACCAGTGCACAACCACTCTCGTGGGCATTGGCGAAATGCCCGAGGTTCTCGTTCACTCTCGTCGGTGTTGGCGAAATGTCCGAGGTTCTCGTTTGTCATGAATGGTGCCGGGGCATGGATCCGGCCGACCCGTCTCGCCTGCCCGGTTGTCAGATACTCTTCGCGAACAACGGGCAGCGCGTCTGAAGGGTGGCCTCTACCATCTGACACAGGTGCGGATGGTGTACAACACCAACCGCATTGAGGGAAACCAGCTCAGCGAAGATCAGACTCGCTACATCTACGAGAGTCGAACGATCGGTGGTCGCAGGACGGTGTCGCCCGGGCGCATTGAGCTTGCGGTCGAGGAGATCATTCATGATCGGGCTGTGCAGCAAGGTGCGCAGGGTCAGGTGTCGTTCGAGGGCATCGTGGATTTTCACTACCGCTTCGAGCACATTCATCCCTTCCAGGATGGCAATGGGTGGGAAGGTCGGACTGTCATGTTCCAGCAGCGCCTGCAGAACAAGATCATGCCGTTCATCGTGCTCGACTCCCAGAAGGAGTTCTACTACCGCGGGCTCGCGGGGTGCGAAGTCGAGCCGGGCTATCTGCGCGGTGCGCCGAGCGCGTGGAGTCAGGGCAGAAGGCCAGATTTCGTCGGACTCAGTGCTCAGAAGCGGCACCGAGCGCACGCAGCGCGACCCAGGCTGTGAAACGGTCATCCGGGTCGTTGAGGGAGAGCCCCGTGAGTTCTTCGATTCGGGTGATGCGGTTTTTCAGGGTGTGACGGTGCACTCCGAGGCGTTCGGCGGTGACACCCCAGGAGCCGTGTTCCGCCAGATATATCCGGAGTGTCTCGACGAGGTGGCCGCCGAGAGCGGGAGCGCGGAGCGCGGCGAGTGGTTTCATCAGCTGAATGAGTTGGTCATCTTCCAGAGCATCCAGAATGAGTTGCACGGTAGGGATTGCGCTGTAGTGCACCACGGAATGACCGCGCAGAATCGCGGATTCGTGGGCCTGACGGGCCTCGACGATCGACGACCGGAGCCTCGACAGCGGGGCACTCGAACCGAACCCGCATCTGAGCATCGCACCGGCCTCCACGAACGTTGATTCCACCCTCGTGGCAAACTCGGCGACCAGGTCGTCGCTGATCAGACCGATAACCCGATCCTTTTCGGTGAGGATGGTGTGCACGGCCCCCAACTCATCAAGCCAGCGCAGTACCTTTCTCTCTACCTCAACCACTCGCGTGCGCGCCGAGATCACAAAACCCGTAAGCGTCTCATCCCGAACATCCCACCGCTTTAACAAGATCTCTGGCGACGACGGTGCGTCACAGAGCACACTCCGCACCAGCAACTCTCTGCCGAGACGCTCCGTGACACTGTGTTCGTGGGTGCGAACCAGCAGGTCGAGGAGAGCGGATGCCTGCGCCGCCAGATCGCGAGTGCGGCTCGTCGAGCCGTCGCGCGAGGCCACAACCAGAAACGCCCGCAGATCCTTGGCCTCACCCACCCGGTGAACTTGCAGGCCGGGATGTCGCACCCTCGTCGCACGATTCATCGCCGCTGATGCGGCATCTTCCAGGTGCAGCGCACCGGCCCCCGCACTTGTCATGGCCCGGCCGTGGTTGTCGAGAAGCACACACCAGCCGTTGAGCTGATGCGCGAGTTCGACGATCATCGCCTCAATGCCCCCTCGGCGTGCTACCTGGGCGAGCACCCTTGTTCCCGCCGTGATCAACCTCGCCTCCGCAGCTCGGTCAATTGCCAGTGCGGTGGTGAGCCGGGCATGGAGCAGCACGAGATCCAGCTCTGTCGATACGAGAACGGTAAGACCTGCCGCTGTGGCCACATCGCTCAGCTTCCGGACAGCATTCGCGGGAACATACGTCACAGGGACTGCTTCGCGGAGGGTGTCGAGGCGCTGCCCGGAATCGCGGATAGCGGTGCTGATCTCGTCGACACCGGCTACGACCAGACTGACGAACTTCTCGTTCGCGACCACGCTGAACTCGCGGAGAAAGACAACGTCGTCAACAGCTCTCTCCAGCGGAATCGGGGCTCCCGCGACGGAGGCACGCGCGACGCGTGCGGCGGCGGCGAGGTCCATGACCATCCTCTCAATATACAAACGGGCAGATCTAATCGGTTTATTCGACATTTTTGTCATCGCCGCCCGCTGAATGTTCTGCGTAACATTGGCTCAATTCGCGGGAGCGTTCGAAACCCGGATCCGAACCCGAACCCGAACCCGAACCTAGACCCAGACCCAGACCCAGACCCAGACCCGAACAACCCGCAGTCGCCTCCCACGCCACACGACCAGCATCCAGAGATCCGTGCACGCCCATGCGCCACGAGCACCCTGTCTCCCACCCCTGATTCGGACCAGTTTCCAAAGACAAGGAAGCCCATGAAAGCCGTTATCTTCCGCAACACCGATGAGCCCGTTGAGTTCACTGACATCGAGATCTCCGCCCCCAAGCGCGGAGAGGTGAGGGTTAAGATCGCCGCGGCCGGTGTCTGCCACTCCGACCTGCACATCCGCCGCGGGGAATGGGATGCTGCTGTCCCTCTGGTGATGGGCCACGAAGGTTCCGGTGTAGTCGTCGAGCTCGGTGAGGGTGTCACCTCACTCTCCGTTGGAGACCACGTTGTGCTGTCCTGGGTCCCGCCGTGTGGTGAGTGCCGCAACTGCCGCTCCGGCCACGAGGCTCGCTGCCGCACCGTTGCAACGATCGTTGCTCCCCGGGGTGTTCTGTTCGACGGAACCTCCCGACTGTCGAAGGATGGTGAGGAGATCCATCACTACCTCGGTGTGTCGTCGTTCGCCGAAGAGGTCATCGTTCCAGCGTCCGGTGCGGTCAAAGTGCGCGACGACGCTCCGCTCGATGTGATCGCCCTCGTCGGATGCGCGGTCGCCACCGGCGTTGGTGCTGTTCTCAACACCGCGGCCGTCGAGCCGGGTTCGACCGTCGCCGTGATCGGATGCGGTGGCGTTGGTCTCAACGTGATCCAGGGTGCAAAGCTCGCCGGTGCCTTGCGGATCGTCGCGATCGATATCCGCCCGGAGAAGCTGGAACTCTCCGCCCAGTTCGGAGCGACCGACCGTATCGACGCGTCATCTGTCGACGCGGTCGACGCCGTCCACGAATTCCTCCCCGATGGTGTTGACTACGCGTTCGACGCCATCGGCCGCACACTGACCACTGAGCAGGCGATCCAGATGCTCGGCCTTGGCGGCGCCGCGGTGATCGTCGGCCTCCCCCCGACGGGCGCTCGCGCGTCGTTCGAACCCCTCACCCTCGCCGAGTCCGACCAGCGAATCCTTGGCTCCAACTACGGCAGTATCCGCCCCGCAATTGATATTCCCGCGCTCGTTGACCGCTACATGGACGGCCAGCTCAAACTCGACCCGCTGGTTTCTTCGAGGCGCCCGCTGTCGGAAGCGCTCGCCGCCCTTGATGATCTCGAGACCGGCAGCGCACTGCGCACCCTGCTCATCCCGTAACCACCGCTATTGTTCGCTCGCGGCATCCGGCACCCTCAGATCCCTGAGTCGTCGTTTCCTCCGCGGCCGACCTTCCCGGAGCGGGGTGGTGCTACCCCCTTTCAGCGTCCTACCCCTCCTATCGCTCAGAACCTATCCTCGCCCGACCTGCCGGAGAATCCACCACCATGACTACTCGTACCCGACCTGAAACCCCGAGTGATGCGGGCCTGCGCCGCGGGGTGATGAGCTGGCCAGAATTGGCCGCACAGGCAATCGCCAACATCGCCCCGAGCGCCGTTATCGCCTTCACCGCGGCAGCTATCTATCTTGGCGCAGGCGATGGAACCGTTTACTCCTTTATTCTGGCCACCACTGTGATCCTCTCAGTGGGGTATTGCGTTGTGGTCTTCGCCCGCAAACACGCGTCTGCCGGATCGCTCTACACTTACGTGTCAAAAGGCCTCGGCTCGTTCGGTGCCTACCTGGCTGGCACTGCACTTCTCATCGGATGTTGGGGGATCGCGGCGGGCTCGCTCGGTGGTTCGGTCTCCTACTTCCAGCAGTTCCTTGTGCTTGTCGGCGTTCCGGTTTCCGGTGTCGCGCCGCAGATCGCCCTGGCCGTTGTGCTCGGTGGCCTCGCCACACTGTTCACGATCCGTGGCATCCGCTTGTCAGCTCGGGTTTCGCTGACGCTCGAACTGGTGTCGGTCACGATTATCTTTGTGCTGTTGATTCTCGCGTTGGTGTGGGCTGGCTCGCGAGCCTGGGATCCGTCACAGTTCTTACTCGAAGAGGTTCCGCTGCAGGGGGTCGCTTCTGGAATGGTGCTCGGTATCCTCGGTTTTGTCGGATTCTCATCGGCGGACGCGCTCGGTCGGGAAGCCAAGAACCCCTACTTGGCCATCCCGCGAGTCATAGTGTGGAGCGCCGTGACCGTCGGTCTGCTGTACGTGATCGCCGCGTACACACAGGTAGTTGTGCTCGGAAGCGACCTCGCCACGAGTGCGAGCCCGCTCGAAGACATCGCGTCAATGATCGGGATGCCCGGCTGGTTCGCGCCAGTGCTCACGTTTGGTGTCGGCGCGTCGTTTTTTGCGGTCGTCGTCGCTCCGCTCAACGTGGTTGGTCGCATCGTCTACGTGATGGGTAAAGAGGGAGTTGTGTCCGAGCGATTCGGTCGCACCCATGAGCGCCACCTCACTCCACACCGGGCGCTGTGTGTTGCCGGTCCCGCCGCCGTGATCCTCGACATCATTCTGTTGGTACTCAATGTTGACCCTATGGAGATCGTCGTGTGGGTTGACACCTACGGAACCTACGGCTACATGATGGCGTATGCCCTCGTCGCGATCGCCTGCGTGGTGTACACCCGCCGCGAGAAGATGAGCAACTGGCTCGTGTGGGTCTGCGCTGTGATCGCCATCGTCAGCATGGTCTACGTGTTCATTGCGAGTGTGTATCCCGTGCCGATTTTTCCACTCAACGTGATTCCGTACATCTTCCTGCTCACGATGATCGTGGCCATCGGCTGGTACCTGTACCTGGCCAAGTCACGCCCAGACGTGATCCGTCACATCGGCAACACCGAGACCGAGCTGTTGGAGGGCATTGGTTAACCAATCGTCAGTCTGCTAGTTATGCACGACGATGACGAGCACTACCGGGCCGCAGCCGCGACACCGCGTGGCACCTGTGGATCTCGGATTTGTCCGCACGTCACATACAGGTCACCCAAGACAGTGCTCAGTTTCTGAGGGTTTCGGGATGCATCCCGGTGCCGTATTCGAGTGAGTGTTGCGGTTCATGATCGCACGTGGAGAGCTGATGAAAACGTATGTGACCCGGGCAAGAACCCGCGAGAACATGCCGACAACAACGCTCTCACAGGGAGTGTCGTGGACATTCCACCTCGCGTTCGGCCCGAAGCATCCCGGCAGGCTCAGGTGCTCTGGGATGTGGATTTTGACTCATATGTCATGTTATATATTGCTATAATTCACATAATCAAACAAGAGATTGACGATGAAGTTCAATGACCTGGAGGGTCGCGTTGCGGCTGTTACCGGTGGAGCGCGTGGCCTTGGCTTTTCTGCCGCCGAGGCGTTCGCTCAACAGGGATGCGCCGTGGCGCTGTTCGACATCCTCCCCGATGTTGGATCATCCGCTGCCCGACTGGCATCAGAGTACGGCGTACGAACCTTTGCCGCGCACATGGACGTGACCGATCAAAAATCGGTCGCCGAGGGATTCGCAGGAGCAGCGGCTGCTCTCGGCACCGCGCAGATACTGCTCACGGCGGCTGGAATTACGATCTGGAACGACAGTGTTGACGTGTCTGCCGCGCAGTGGCGCAGGGTCATGTCGGTCAACCTCGATGGGACATTCTTCTCCGCGCAGGCCTTTGGTAGGCGACTCATCACGGCGGGTATTCCCGGAAGTGCGATCCTTGTCTCGTCAATGTCGGGTTCGGTTGTTAACACTCCGCAGCATCAGGTGTCGTACAACGCGTCTAAGGCGGCGGTTACCCAGCTCGCGAAGTCGCTGGCCGTCGAGTGGGCACCTGTAGGTATTCGGGTCAACGCTATTGCGCCCGGGTACATGCTGTCAGATATGACGCGGCAGTTTACCGACCAGAACCCCGACTTGGCTGCTGATTGGGTCGCACGCATTCCCGCTGGGCGAATGGGAGAGCCGTCGGATCTCCACGGGCTGGTGGTTTACCTGGCGTCGGATGCCTCGTCGTATGTGACTGCCCAGAACCTGGTGATCGACGGCGGCTATACGGCCGTCTGATCGCTCGCGCTGAAGACCCACTCGTGCTGAGGGTGAGGCTTGCCGGTGGCGCTGATGCCCCGCAGGTGGTCACGGGGCACAGCGCTCTGGCACGGTACGAGCATTGCGGTGTGACGGTCAGTGGATCTCGGGAATGAACTCCCGGTAGGCGTTGAGGCGAGTGTCGTTTGGGTCGAGTTCGGTGACAAGCACGTCGAAGTGAGACAGTGAGAGTGATCGGAAGCGGGCCCGCGTTGCAAACTTGCTGGAGTCGACCGCCAGGATGACCTTTTGCGAGGCGTTGACCATAGCCTGCTTAACAGCGACCTGCTCAAGGGTGATCTCACTGGTTCCGAAGTCCGGGTCAATGCTCATTGTCGAGAGGAAGCACGCATCAAGGCTGAACTGTTGGACCGACTGTACTGCCAGCGATCCGACCAGGCTGAGGTTAGTCTCTTCACGTTCGCCTCCGGTTAGGTAGGTTCTGATGCCTTCCCGCCCGCACAGGGTCTGGAAAGCGCTAAAGCCGTTGGTGATCACGGAGGTGCGGGTCGCGGCTATTGTTTTGGCAAAAGCGTGAACGGTGGTGGAGGAGTCGAGGGCAATCGCCATGTCTGGTTCGATGAACCTCAGAAGCTTTCCGGCGATGTCTTGCTTGGCTGTTGCATTCTGATACTGGCGTTGTGAGAAGTCATCGCCCGCGACGGCGACAACTCCTCCGCGCACCCGCCGCGCGATTCCGGCGTGTACGAACACATCGAAATCGCGCCGGATGGTCATGGGATGCACCCCCCACCGGAGCGCCGCATCTTTCAGGTGGAGGGTTCCTCGGCGCTGCAGTTCCTGAGCCATCAACTCGCGACGTGCTTCCGCGTCGAGCGTGCCGGTCACCGCCATCGTGCTCTCCTACTTTCAACTCAACCGCATCGATCCTATTGCCCTGTGAGCTAGCGTCATGCTAGTGTCGGAGTGTTGATAGTTTATGTGAATTATTACATAAAGTAACACTACTGGCTCGTCGCAAAGGATGTGAGGTGCGCGTGGGCACTGTTGAAGACCTCATCGCCCGTTCGAATCGCTTGGGCGCAAACCTGCAGAATACGAACTACGCCGGTGGGAACACCTCGGCGAAGGGCAACGGGATCGACCCGGTAACCGGAGAGCTGGTGGAGTTGCTGTGGGTGAAGGGTTCGGGAGGTGATCTGGGCACTCTGAAAAAAGAGGGACTCTCGGTGTTGCGTTTGGGTCGATTGCGTGCCTTACAGAACGTGTACCCCGGTGTTGATCGTGAAGATGACATGGTCGCTGCGCTCGAATTCGCCCTGCACGGCAACGGCGGGGCGGCACCGTCGATCGACACGGCGATGCATGGTCTAGTGGATGCCGCACACGTTGACCATCTGCACCCAAATTCGGGAATTGCCATCGCCACAGCAGCTGATGGCGCGAAACTTACGACAAAAATTTTCGGCGACAGGGTTGTGTGGCTACCGTGGTGTCGTCCTGGTTTCCGACTCGGTCTCGACATCGCCGCAATTAAGCGCGAACATTCGGAAACGATCGGCTGCATTCTGGGGGGACACGGCATCACCGCGTGGGGCAACACCTCGGACGAGGTTGAAGCGAATTCGTTGTGGATCATTGAAACTGCTGCTGCCTACATCGCCGAACATGGAAAGGCTGCTCCGTTCGGGGCGCCCCTTTCGGGCTACGAACCGCTCCTTGAGGCCGAACGCCACGCGAAAGCCGCCACTCTTGCCCCGGTAATCCGTGCTCTTGTCTCACGCGAGAGGGTACAGGTGGGTTCTTTCTCCGACGACGAGGCTGTACTTGACTTCTTAGCCTCCGAAGAACACGCCCGCTTGGCCGCGTTGGGGACAGCGTGCCCGGATCACCTCCTGCGTACCAGGGTAAAACCACTCGTGCTCGACATGCCTGCCGACGCGGGAGTTGAGGAGTCAATCGCTCGGCTGAAGGAACTGCACGAACAGTATCGTGCCGACTATCAGGCCTACTACCGCCGATATGCAACCGCTGATTCGGTGGCTATTCGCAGTGCCGATCCGGTGATCGTGCTTGTGCCCGGCGTCGGCATGTTTAGCTACGGCAGAGATAAGCAGACTGCTCGCGTTGCGGGCGAGTTTTACCTCAACGCCATCAGCGTCATGAGGGGTGCCGAGGCGATCTCCACCTACGCCCCCATCAGTGATGACGAGAGATTCCGCATTGAGTACTGGTCCCTCGAAGAGGCCAAGATCCAGCGGATGCCCCGGCCAAAGTCGCACTCCACCCGCATCGCACTCGTCACCGGCGGTGCCTCCGGTATCGGCAAAGCCATTGCCAGTCGGCTTGCTGCGGAGGGTGCCTGCGTGGTGATTGCAGACCTTGACGTAGAGAAGGCCCTGGCCGCCGCCGCCGACCTTGGGTCAACGGATGTCGCAATCGGCGTGCGGGCCGATGTCACAGGTGAGAATGACATTCGGGCCGCAATTAACGCCTGTTTGCTGCAGTTCGGTGGCCTCGACCTCGTGGTCAACAACGCCGGTCTGTCACTCTCCAAACCCCTGCTCGAGACCACTGAAGCCGAGTGGGACCTGCAGCACGATGTTATGGCAAAGGGGTCGTTTCTGGTGTCCAAATTGGCTGCGGCGGTGCTCATCACGCAGGGGTTGGGCGGCGACATCGTGTACATCTCATCGAAAAACTCTGTTTTTGCCGGGCCGAACAATATCGCCTACTCAGCCGCGAAGGCTGACCAAGCCCATCAGGTGCGACTGTTGGCGGTCGAACTCGGCGAGTATGGCGTGCGGGTAAATGGGATCAACCCTGACGCTGTTGTGCGTGGTTCCGGCATCTTCGCGGGCGGTTGGGGTGCCGACCGGGCAGCCGTTTATGGGGTGCCAGAAGAAGAACTCGGAGAGTACTACGCACAGCGCACAATTCTTAAACGCGAAGTCTTGCCCGAGAGCGTTGCCGGCGCTGTCGCCGTCATCACCGGCAGCGACCTCACCCACACCACCGGGTTGCATATCCCGGTTGACGCCGGCGTCGCTGCCGCATTTCTGCGATGAGGTTTTCATGACACGGATGATGACATCGACGACGAGTGCGCACGCGGCGATCGACCTGGGCGCATCGAGCGGCCGAGTAATGCTCGGAACACTCGTGGCCGACCGGTGGGTGCTGGCGGAGGTGCACAGATTTGAGAATCAGCCCGTTGTCAAGGAGAAAACTTTGCAGTGGGAGGTAGAGCGCCTCTTCGAGGAATCGCTTGTCGGACTGGCGAAGGCGGTCGAACGCAGCACCGATCTTGGCACGAGTCTGGCGAGCATCGGGGTGGATTCATGGGGTGTCGATTTTGCCCTGCTCGACAGGCTCGGATCAGTGGTCGGTCCCGTGCCGCACTACCGTGGTGCGCCCGATCCCACCCTCATTACTGCTGATCGAACACTGACGGCAGCAGAGGTTTATGTTCTGAGCGGTGTGCCCGACCATGCTATAAACACCTCGCTCCGGTTGGCCGCGAGGGCAAAACTGAAGGCGTTTGACGGTGAACGGCTTCTGTTCATACCCGACCTGTGGGTCTATCTGCTGACCGGTATTGTCGGCACCGAGCAGACGATCGCTTCGACCAGTCAGCTCCTCTCAGCAGCGACCGGTGCCTGGTCGGAGGATCTGATCGAGGCATCCTGCCTGCCCGGACTCACCCTGCCGGCGGTGTCGGCTCCCGGATGCTTTGTCGGCCTCACGACACCGACGATCACCAGCCGGATTGGGTCGGTCTCAGCTGTTCCGGTCTACCGGGTTGCCGAACACGACACAGCGAGTGCCTTCGCGTTCGCGGTACCCTCCGAGACGGAGACTATTGGTCTCATCTCGAGCGGAACCTGGTCGCTGGTCGGACTGAGTCTGCACGAGCCGGTTCTGAGCCGTGATGCACTGTGCCACGGTTTCACCAACGAACGCGGCATAGACAGCACACTGTTTCTGCGTAACCTCAACGGGATGTGGTTGTTACAGCAGTGCATCCAGGAGTGGCGGAGTACCGGAGTGCCGGTTCCCGAGTTGTCTGAACTGCTCGACAGCGCTGCAGCCACACCGGGCGATGGTCGCGTGTTCGATGTCTCCGACGCGCGGCTTCTTGCACCCGGTCCGATGGTTGTGCGCATCGCTAAGTTGAGCCAGGAGGTGGGCCGCCCGCAGCCGCGCACTCATGGTGACGTCGTCCGCGCTATCCTCGACAGCCTCGCAGCCGCGTACGGCAATGCGCTCGCCGAGGCCGCCCATCTCGCCGGGGTAACGGTGACCTCGGTGCGCATCGTGGGTGGCGGATCCCTCAATCCCGTGTTGTGTCAACTAACAGCAGATGCCACCGGATTGCCGGTCGTGACAGGTCCGGCGGAGGCGTCGAGCATCGGTAATATCGCTGCGCAGATCGTCGCTTCCGGAGTGCGTACAACAATCACGGAGGTCTATAACGAACTTGCCGACGAGGGCACCGCGAGTGTCACCTACTTTCCCCGAATGACGACGATGTCGCAGCGCCGACAGGTGGAGAATCCCATATGACCCATACCGATCGCCAGCCACGGGGACTCGATGAGATCGTACGGATCTCGCGAGCGGTGGGGCATCCAAAGAATGATCTCGTCGTTCTCGCCGAGGGCAACACCTCGCTGAAAACGAGCGAGGGGCGAATGCTCGTTAAAGCCACCGGTGCCAACCTCCGAACGGTCACAGCGGAGGACTTTGTCGAGGTTGACCTTGATGTCCTGCTTGAGTTGATTCGTTCCGACCGAGTAGGAGATGACGAGGTCGCGATTGCATGTGCCGCTGGGGTAACCTGGGGCACGAAGCGGCCATCGGTCGAAGCTCTCCTCCACGCCGTGTGCCACACGTGCGCAGGAGTGACTGCCGTTATTCACACACACTCGACGCCAGTAAATGCGCTGCTGTGCTCAGACCAGGCGGAACTGCTCACCCGTGGAAGTTTGTTTCCTGACCAAATCGTGGTGCTCGGCCGGCACACGCTTCTCATTCCCTACATCGACCCGGGGCTGCCGCTTGCCCGCTTCGTGCTTGCGCGCCTTCTTGAACACACAGCCGAACACGGTTCACCCCCGCGTGTTGTGTATTTACAGAACCACGGGGTGTTTGCGCTCGGGGCGAGCACCGACGACGCAATGCAGGTCACAACAATGGCGGCGAAGTCGGCCCGAGTCTTGCTTGGAGCGCTCTCGGTTGGTCGCCCAACTTTTCTCGAGCCGACGAACGCTGAGCGCATCGATACGCGCCCCGACGAGCTCCTGCGTCGAAGCATTCTTTTGGAAGGCCAGGTCTGACCCGTGGATATTGATGCAGCCGCCCGCGGTGATTCATGCCCGGTGTCAGAGAATAAGTCGGCGCTCCCGCTGCCGAGAGGGGAACAGTATCAACGTGGATAGTCTCAGTGACAAAGTCGCAATCGTGACGGGAGCCAGCTCCGGCATCGGTCGCGCATATGTGCGTGCACTGGTGGAGGCTGGTGCGAGAGTAGCTCTTATTGGCCGGGATCGCGACCGCCTGGAGTCCGTTGCACAGCACCTCAGTTCTGAGACTCTCACCATCGCCGGAGACGTCTCCTCTGCCGAATTTGATCGGCACGCCGTTGACGCCACGATGGCACATTTCGGTCGGATAGACGTTCTGTTATCGAACGCTGGCCTGTACCTCTCGGGAGATTTTGCTGACGCGGATCTCGCCGCAGCGGAGGAACTGCTTGCTGTGAACGTATTCGGTGCCATCTCGATCGTGCGCGAGGCGCTTCCTCATATGCGCGCTGCCGGGACCGGCGATATCATCATGACCAGTTCGGTCTCGGGACACCAGGCGATCCACTGGGAACCGGTTTATTCCGCCTCGAAGCACGCGATCCAGGCGTTTGTGCACACCGTGCGTCGTCAACTTGTCGGTACGGGGTTGCGCATCGGGGAGATCGCCCCCGGTGTGGTCCTTAACGAACTGTGGGGCATTGATGAGAACAGTGACACCGCATCTCGGCTCACCGACGCTACGGGCATCCGCTCGGAAGACGTCGCCGACGGCGTTCTCTTCATGTTGACCCGGCCGCGCCACGTCAACATTCGAGACCTCGTGATCCTTCCGACATCCCAGGAAATCTGAACATGACCACACCAACAGAAATGCGTACGCCGCTGTTGCAGGGGATGGGCATCACACAGAGCTATGGGCACGTGCAGGCTGTGGGCGGTGCTGACTTCACGGTGTTCCCGGGCGAGATCGTCTCATTGATTGGCGACAACGGCGCTGGCAAGAGCACGCTCGTGAAAATCCTGTCGGGTTCAGCCGCTCCCGACAGCACAGACAAAACCCAACCACCCGAACATCCCTCACACGGGCATTCCTACCTGAGACACCACGACAATTACGCGAGCGCTTTAGGTGAGTCACATCGGTAGATTGCTTTACATCTACCATGTTGTACACTCAAGATATGGGTGTTCAACAGAGAAACTGGCTAGGTAGTTTTATTCGTCACTCTCGCGTTGGTCGTCATATTGCAGACTGGCGATTCCTATTCTGCATCGGCTTGAAGATGAGGGGCTTTTGGGTTCGGTGTGGATAACTGGTGAGAGTGGGGCGCAAGGTCTATTCTGTTACCGATGCTGGCCGTGACGAGGTACATAGTTATCCTTGCACAGTGGATCAGCCTTGTTGTGAACACTAAAAATATCTTTGAGGGGACCTCATGAACGCCTTCGAGAAATATCTACGAGAACTGGCAGGGGGGCTTCGCAGCAATCGCATATCGGAAACAACCGTGACTGACATCCTAGAGGAGATTGTGTCGGATCCAACGATTGATCCGTCGAATCCTGAAGCCACGCTCGGACCTGTGGAACAATTTGCCGCCTCGTATGGCACAGGGACCGCACGATCACGAGGCTTCAAAATATTTTCAATCGCTCTCGCCCTGGCCGTGATCATTGCGGGTACCAGAATGATTTCGTCACTCGTATTCGGGCTGTATCCCTCTCTCCTGCTTTCACTATCGGCCTACGGTATAGCTGCAGTTATTGTTATGATCGGTGTTGGTATCTGCGTTAAGGTTGATCGTTGGTTACCGGAGGAGCTTGAAAGAATATTTCGCAGTTGAGTGTGGTATTCGACCATGTGTCCAAGACATAAGGCAAGCGGACTATCCTCAACGGTGTCTTTTTTGTGTGCCTAGCCGGTGCTCTAACAGGCTTCTCGGGCAGAACAGGCAGAACACCGGTGCTGGAAGCGGGCATCCGACTTGCACCGACCATGTGTGTTCAGGATCGGATGGTGGGGTGGGTAATAGACAAGCTCCGGGCGGGGTGGACACCCGAATAGCCATCACGTGGTCGTGCAAGTTTGCGCAGACAAGCTCCGGGCGGGGTGGATACCCCCGGATGATTGCAGGCAGGTCTCGGATCGAGCTCCGAGAGAACCCGCGAATGTGGGTGAGTGTGCGACACGATCTACCAACAGACGCTCTGACCGCTGAGTGCCAGATCACTGCCCAGCACTCGATCTTCGGTGCTCTGCCTCCCCACGCACGGTTGCCTGTGACGATGGACAACGGGACTCAAGATGTACCGCCACCACGAACTTGTCACTCGGTGGGGCATGGACACGTACTTCGCTGATCCCTACGCCGCATGACAACACAGAAACCCACCAACACCACACACCACCACACCACCACAGTGCTGCACCTCAAACTTGAACACGGCAGCTCTTACCCCCTGGTTTCACACCCACGATAATGAGCGACGCCGCACCGCACCCGGAGGCAAACCGCCCTCGATGCAAATAGCACCGAGTGCCCATATGACGCCGCACCGTACCCGGAGGCAAACCACTCGCCAGCCGACTGACACCAACGTAGCGGCCCGGTGCACCTAATCTACCGCTCAGGCATATTCGGGCAGTGGGGAACTTCTACATCGTTGGCTGCAGCCGAAATCCCCCTGAGGGGGCTGAGAGAGAGCGCAGTTGATAGAGCCCGTCCACGAGGATGTCTGCAGAAAGCTCCTCTGCTGGATGAGTGCCCACAACACCGACCGTCCCACACCCGGCAGCCCGGGCTGCTGCGAGGCCGGCCGGAGCATCCTCGAACACGAGACAGTCCGAGGGATCGACTTTCAACAGTTCGGCTGCTCTCAGGAAAGGTTCGGGGTGGGGTTTACCGTGTGTGACATCATCAATTGTCACGAATATCGCCGGTTCGACAATATTCGCCGCCGCTAGGCGAGCTCGAGCGAGCAGGCGGCTTCCGCTCGTGACAATTGCGCGGGTCGTGTTATCCAGCGATGTGAACAACTCTGAAGAACCGGGCAGTGCGACCACATCGGTCACATCGGTCACTTCCAATTCGGTTACTCGCTGCAGCGCACGCTCCCGAAGATCTGCGGGGACACTCATCGCAATCACCTGACGTGCGGGCTGCCCGTGCCCAATAGCCAACAGGTCGGTCTCGATACCAAACTCCCGCGCGAGGGTGGCCCATGATCGCGTAATTGATGCCGTCGAGTCCACGAGGGTTCCATCCAGATCAAAGAGCGCGGCGGCAAAAGTGCGGTTAAAGATCGGGGCGGTGGGATCCAGGGGGCGGCCGTAGCGAAGGTGGCGACGCACCGCCGCAAGCTGTTGTTCGGTTGTGAGCTGGGCGTCAAGTGCGAGGTGGGGGATGCGCGGTGCCTCCGCAGTGAGCAGTTCGATGTGTTCCTCACCGGGGTTCACCGCGTTGCGGTCTCGATCAGCACCTCGCATAGTTCTGCGGGCTGCACACAACTCCGGCGTTGCCCGCAGCCAGACAACGAGGGGCAGGTCTCCGGATGCCTCGGACGTCTTCGCCAGGGCCTCCCACTCCGCTTCACCACGGAGTTCAGCGGTGAACGGTGCAACCACGACAGCATCCATGCCGATGGCGCGCTGATCGTCAATAACTGCGCGCAGTGCCGCATAACGTGCTGGGCGCACTCGCTCGCGAACCTGCGGCGAATTCCAGTGGTGTCCTCCGGTGGCCTCGGCACCGAGCGCATTCAGTAGCGGATTGGTAACAGAATCGAGATCAATAAGTGGAACCTGCAGGTTGCGTGCGAGAGCCCGGCCGAGGGTGGATTTGCCACTGCCGGCCGGTCCCGCAACCATGATGACCGCCATGGAGAACCCCTCTTTTCGTTGCTCGCAGAAACCCTCTGGTCGTGACCGCGGCGCAGTCAGGCCATACACAGCACAGGCACTCGATTCGAGCGGTTGGATCACACACTCATCATCGAGGTCAGCCTCCACACAGTGTAGCCAGCTTTTCACACAGCGAAGCCAGTCTCTCTGACAAACGTGACAGAGGAAAAAATGTTCGAAAACTGTGCGGCTGATGGCAGCGACTCAGAATACTTAAATATTTTTACCAAATTTGCAGAAATCTGTGGGAGGGTACACAGTGGCCTGACAGAAAATCAGGAGTCGAGCAATAGTGCTGAGAGGAAATTTTTGGGACGGTGCGGTGCAGCTACGTTCCACTCCTTATTCTGTTAGTGAGGATGAAATGTTGGCGGTCGAGGCTGACGGGGTGTGTCAGAGTTACAGAGGGGTGACGGCTGTTGACGGGCTGTCGCTGAAGGCTGAGTCGGGCGAACTGGTAGCGGTGCCCGGGCCCAACGGTGCCGGCAAGACCACAACCATCGAGATGCTCGAGGGGCGCCGGGCACCGACATCCGGCAGCCTCCGTGTGCTAGGCCTCAACTTGTCCGATCTTCGGCAGCGAGAGATTCGTCAGCGGCAACCTCCGTGTGCTGGGTCTCAACCCTTCGGATCGCCGCGACTTCCGAAAACTTCGCACCAGGATCGGGGTGGTGCTTCAACGCACCGACTATGAGCCAACCCTTACGGTTCGCGAAATTGCTGACCGCCAGGCGAGCTACTACAGGAAGAGATTCGAACTTCTCCCGATCATCGATGCCCTGGTTCTGAGAGTGAGTCTTAACTCCCGGATCGGGGCCTTATCGGAGGGGACACGGCATCGTGCCGATCTGCTTTTCGCCCTTGTTGGTGCCCTCGAAGTGTTGTTCCTTGACGAGCCCGCTGTCGGGCTCGATCCGGTTGCTCGTCGCGATGTCCTCTCCCTTCTTCGCAGTCTTTGTGAGGAGGAGAAAATTCTCACCTCGAATCGCATGTACGGCGTGTTCTCGTCCTCGCGGTCATGGGTGTTGCGTTTGCGAATGCGGCCATCAGCCTGGCTATACGCCGTAGCTCCGGGGTGTGCCGCCGACTCCGGACTACCGCGGTTTTACCCGCAATTATGACGGGGTCATTCTTGGTCAACGTTGTCATCGTGACGGCGGTGACTGTTGTCACCCTGACGATCATCGGCGTGGTCTTTTTCGGTGTAAAGCTCGACGGAGGGAAAATAGAAAGTCTTGTCGGGGCGCTTGGGCTCGGCACCATCTGCTTCATGGCCCGCGGGGTGGCTTTCTTACTCGTGGTGCGAAGCGGAGAAGCGGACGTGCCCATCGTCAATGTGGCATGCTTCCTGCTCGCCTTTGTCTCCGGGGTGTTCTTCGACGCACCGCTCACTGCATTGGAACAGGTCGCTCACGGGGACGCACCTTCACGCTCGCATCGAGTGATGTGCCCATCCTAAAGTCCCTGCCGTCCTCCACCGAGTAAAGAAGAAGCTGTGCGTCGCACTGTCCGAGAATGTACCGTGAAAGTTTCATACGGTGCTTGACAACGTTGTCGTTGCGTTCGATGATGACTACAGCACGAATGCAGCACCCCCAGGGTTCATCGTTCGTGTCCCGAGCAATCATTGAGGTTTGACCCCTATGGTTGTGGACAGGGCTCCGGCGTAGTACCCATCGCCGGAAGCTAGAAATCATGACAAGGTTGTCAGGAGGTGAGTCACGAAATGCTCTGTCGCCCCGGTATATCAGCTATTGCAACTGGGCCTAGCGGGAGCACCGCGTCTGCCCGGGTCTCTAGCAGTAGACCACCCGCCCATCCCACCGTGTGCCTCACCGTTGCTCCTGATCGGTTTGTCCGCATCAGTCGGCTCTCCTGTCTCGATCAGTTTTCCTGTCCCCCGAACCCGGCTGACGGTTTCTCCGAATCTGATACCGGGTCGGATCGGTGGCTGCGCGCTCGGTCGAGCATCAGCCGAGGAGTCCGGCCCGCAAACAGCAACACACTATGCAAGGAATCTGCTCTGTGATCCCCATCCCGCTGGCTCCCAATCTCATTGACCACCACTACCTTGGCGGTGCCAAAATTGCCGCACTGCGTCGGATTCCGTGCACCTCGGAATTCCAGCCGGAGGAGTGGCTCGGTGCCACCGTCAGCCGCGCCGACAGCCCCGTGACAGGTCTTGCGCAAACCAAAGACGGTGCGCTGCTGCGAGACCTCATCATGGGGGATCCGGCGGGTTGGATCGGGCCATCCCATTCCACCGCAGCAACACCGGGAGACACTGGTCTGCTCGTAAAACTCCTCGATGCCGGGCAGCGCCTGCCGGTTCACGTTCATCCGTCGCGTGCTTTTGCCCGTGCGCACCTTGACTGCCCGTACGGCAAGACCGAGGCGTGGTACGTCCTTGACTGCGCTCCGGGATCAGCGTTCTACCTCGGTTGGAATACCGATGTTGATTCGACAGAAGTTGACCGGCGCCGAGACGCTCAGGACAGCGAGTGGATGCTCGCACACATGAACAGGATCGAGGCACAACGCGGGATGGGGATTCTTGTCCCGGCCGGAACAGTACACGCCATTGACGCCGGAATTTTTGTGGCAGAGGTGCAGGAACCCACCGATTTTTCGCTACTTCTAGAGTGGTCAATTACGACATCTACGCGAGATGAGTCACACCTAGGTATCGGATTTGACAGGGCGATGTCCCTTGTCACAATGACCGCAACAACCGCGGACCTTGCCATGCTCACCTCTCACAACGACAGGGTAGTGGATGGCCCCCGGCCCACGAGTTTGCTTCCGTCAGCAGCAGACCCGTACTTTCGTATCTGGTGTGCGAAGCCAACATCTGACGACAGCACGGAGATTCGGCGTGGATTTGCAATCGCGCTCGTGCTGTCGGGTTCCGGCTCTTTCTCCGGTGCGGGAACTATCACCTTTAGCGCGGGCGATGTGTTTGCGGTCCCTGAAAGTTTTGGAGACTGGCGTATCGCCGGAACCGGTGAGGTACTCGTTGCAACCCCGGGTGATCACTGGCCACAGACACTCAGCTCGGGGGGCATCCGATGACGTTGACCGCATCGCAATTACCAGAAAATTTCCAGCCACGCACCGCACGCCGATCACGGAGAGAGGGAGGAATCATCGCATGACGACCCCGGTTTTAGAAGGACGAGGTCTTTCCCGAAAATTCGGGTTTGTCTCGGCATTAGACGAGGCTGACTTTGAGGTGTTTCCCGGTGAGGTGACGGCCCTCATCGGGGATAACGGGGCCGGAAAATCTACCCTCGTTAAGGCTCTCTCTGGCAGCCTTGCGCTCGATAGCGGTGAGATCTTTTTTGAGGGGCAACCGATCGTTCTCAGTTCGCCAAGCCAGGCCAGCTTGCTCGGTATCGAAACCGTGTATCAAGACCTCGCACTGGCTCCTCACCTGACCCCGGTTCAGAACGTGTACCTTGGCCGCGAAAGTATGAGTCGTGGCATCGCCGGTCGCCTGGGCTTCATGAATGTCCCCGAGATGACGAACAAGTCACGGGAGGCTTTTGAGGATCTCGGTGCCACCGTCCGCTCACTCACCGCGCCCGTTGGATCAATGTCGGGCGGCCAGCGACAGGCCATCGCGATCGCGAGGGCGGTGCACTGGGCGAACAGGGTTATTTTTCTCGATGAACCAACCGCCGCGCTCGGAGTTCGGCAAACCAAAAACGTGCTGGACACCATTCGCCGGGTGCGAGACAAGGGCATTGCGGTGGTCTTTATCAGCCATTCCATGCCGCACGTCATCGACATCGCCGATCGAATTCAGGTATTGCGGTTGGGGACCCGTGTCGCAAACATCACCAACAGCGGAACCACGATGGAAGAGCTGGTCGGTCTCATGACCGGCGCGAGCACGAGGACAACACCATGAACACGACAACCGAGCCCGAGTTAGGGAAAGAAACATCCGCAATTGAAGCCATCCGGCAGAAGGAGAAGTGGTTCACCAGGATCGTCAAGATGCAGGCGTTCCAAATTTTTCTGGTACTGCTTGTCTTGGTGGTGGTGTTTAGCCTGCTTGCACCGGATACCTTCGCACAGTTTTCCAACCTTCGTCTTGTTGTCCAGAACGCATCCATCCTTGCCGTCCTGGGTGTTGGCATGACCTACGTCATTATCACCTCGGGGATTGACCTCTCAATCGGCTCGGTACTCGTGTTCTCAGGCGTGGTATCGGCCATTGTTATGCGCCAGGTCGGAGGCGACAACTGGGGTGTTGCCGCCATCGGCATCGCGGTGTCAATCGTGCTGGGAATCCTCTGGGGCGTCCTGAACGGTGTTCTTGTTGCCAAGGCAAAAGTACCGCCGCTCATCGTCACACTCGGGAGCCTCGGGATGGCGCTTGGCGGTGCCCAGATCCTCACCGGTGGCGTCGATCTTCGGGACGTACCTTCGGTTCTTACCGAGAGCATCGGCTATGGCAATGTTTTTGGCAGCATTCCTCTCATTTCAGTCATCGCGCTCGTCGTCATTGTGCTCGGCGCGATTGTGCTGCACAGAACCCGGTTTGGCCTGCACACATATGCGGTGGGCTCCAGTGAGGAAGCTGCCCGTCGGGTTGGCGTTCGGGTAGACCGTCACCTCATCCGGATTTATGCACTCTCCGGCGGACTCGCAGGCCTCGCGGGCATCCTGTCTCTCTCACAGTTCAGCACAACAGCGATCGCCGGGCAATCGCAGACAAACCTCAACGTTATAGCGGCCGTTGTCATCGGTGGCACGTCCTTGTTTGGGGGGTATGGCACCATTTTTGGAACCGTCGTAGGTTTGTTTATCCCCGCTGTGCTTCAGAATGGATTTGTTATTACGGGTGTGCAACCGTTCTGGCAACAGGTTGCTGTTGGGGCCGTTCTCATTGCCGCGGTTTATATCGATCAAGTACGGCGCAGTTCGACGCGTCGTGGAAATAGCCAGAAGAACCGAAAATGGCCGATTTTTGGCCGGAAATCGCCGCCACAGTGATGGGTGCAACTCGGTTCTTACATTCCTCACTTATGTCCACTGTGTGAGACTCTAGCTGTTAAGTGAGTGGTCAGTGCAACACAATCAAAAGAAAGAGGTATCAGCATGAAGCGAACAAAAACAGTGCTCACCGCGGTCGTTCTCGGCACCGTTATGAGCCTTGCGGTGTCGGGATGCACCCAGAGCGGTGGTTCCGGTTCGGGAGGGGCAAAGCAGCCCACCCTGGCATTTATTCAGGGCGTCGCCGGTGATGAATTCTACATTTCCATGGAGTGCGGCATCAAGGCTGCAGCGACCGCAGCGGGCGCGAAGGTAACGGTGCAGGGACCGACAAAATTCGACCCCACGTTGCAGAAGCCGATTGTTGACTCGGTTGTTGCATCAAAGCCCGATGCGATCCTCGTGGCACCGACCGATGTGGCTGCCATGCAAGCACCGTTGAAAGCGGCTGCCGCAGCGGGAATCAAGATCGTTCTTGTCGACACGACGGTCAATGACCCATCATTTGCGGTATCGCAAATTTCCAGCGACAACTCCGGCGGCGGTGTGGCGGCGTTCCAAGCCATCCAGAAGGCTCACCCGAACGGTGGAAAGGTTCTTGTCATCTCCACCGATCCGGGCGTGTCTACCTCCGATGCTCGGGCGGCAGGTTTCAAGTCAGCAGTGGAAAAAGATCGGTCTTTCACCTTCCTCGGTATCCAGTACAGCAACAACCAACCGGCCAAAGCGGCGGAAATTGTGACCGCAGCGTTGCAAAAAGACCCGGACATTGTGGGAATTTTTGCAGCTAACCTTTTCTCGGCTGAGGGAACCGCAACCGGTGTTCAGCAGGCGGGCATGGGCGGAAAGTTGACGATCGTTGGCTTTGATGCTGGTCCGGCCCAGGTGGAGCAGCTGAAGAAGGGCACCGTGCAGGCACTGGTTGCTCAGGAGCCGGCCGCCATCGGTAAGGCTGGTGTCACGCAGGCTCTCGCAGCCCTCAACAAACAACAGGTGACAGCCAAGATCCAAACCGGGTTTACCATCATCACGAAGGACAACGTCGACGGCGACGCAAAATCCGCCATTTACCGGTCATCCTGCGGGTGAGGCAACAGCCTCCGGTTGCCGCGGAGTGATTCCGACGGCAACCGGAGGCACTGTCCGCTCCACTGTTTATAACGTCCCGAACTCGACCGGAGGAGGGTGTTGATGGGTCGTGGCGGTAACCCCACCGAGGGCAGATGCCTTCTCGGTATCGATGTTGGGCAAACCGCGGTGAAGGCGGTAATCCACACCGCAGAGCTGTGTCCGGTGGCAGTCGGGCACCGCGCCAGTCCGGTTGACCGCAGCACACCCGGACACGCCGAACGGTCACAACAAGAGCTCTGGGATGCCGTTGCCGACGCGATCTCGGACGCTATCCGGGTGTCTGGTATCAGCCCAACCAGCGTTGCTGCAGTGGGCATCGCCGGTCACGGTGACGGGCTGCACGTGTTGTCCACCCGGGGATTACCGCTCACACCGGCGATCACCGCAATGGACTCGCGGGCGCACCGCGAGGCATCCGAGTTGGCAGAGGACCCAGAGCGCACCCGCCTGATTCTGGATCGAACCGGCCAGGTGCCAACGGCCGGCTCGGTTGGCCATCTGCTGCGTCATCTGTTGCGCGCTGATCCCGGGCTGTTGAACGGGGCGGGGGCCGTTCTGTCGTGTAAAGACACGATTCGATATCGACTGACGGGCACTCTCGGCACTGACTACTCAGATGCCTGCGCGTCTTTCCTGGACTTAGCGACCGCGCAGTGGAGTGCGGAGGTTGTGGCAGCCTACGGACTCCCGCCCGAGGTCATCGGGATGCTTCCTCCGATCACACACAGCGCCGATATTGTCGGTACCGTCACGGATGTCGCGGCGGAGCGAACCGGCCTCGCCGTGGGCACGCCGGTGATCGCAGGAATGCACGATGTTCAGGCCGCGGCTATCGGAATGGCGGCGCTTACTCCCGGATTGTTATCCATCGCAGCGGGGTCGTTCAACACAAACGGGGTTACGACCACTCAGACCGATATCGACCCGCGCTGGCAGTCACGATTGTCGATCACGCCTGACCTGCGGATCGCCATGTCAACCTCTGCCACCGCAGCCCCGGCACTCGAGTGGATGCTCACGACGCTGGGGGCCACAACTGCCTCGGCCCGCACCGAGCTCTTTGCTCGGGCGTCACATCTCTCGCCCGAGACATCCGTGCCGCTCGTACTTCCGTTCTTCTATGACTCGCCGTATGGGGCTCACGTTCCTGCCAGTCTCACTGGAGTGCGGGGGTGGCATGAGTCGGCGCACATGCTTCGGGGTGTCCTTGAGGGCATTGCGCTCATGCACGTGTGGCACACTCGCGCGCTCGCAGAACGGTTCAGCTGGCGACATCCGATCATGCTCGGCGGGGGGTTGGCGAAATCACCGCTCTATGTCCAACTGGTTGCGAATGCCCTGCGAGCACCGGTCAGTGTGGTGGTGAACGATGAACCTGGTGCGCTCGGTGCTGCGGCGCTTGCGGGGGTTGCGGTTGGTGTGCTCGACTCTCTCGCAGCGGCACAGCAGCTCGTCGACATGTCCGCGGAAATTGAGCCAACTGCGGCGTCTGCGGACTACTGGGCGGATGTCTGTGATGCATTCGATTCTCTGATCGGCGACCGGATCGATCAGCGGAGCACCGTACGATGACCGCCGTTGTGACTCTCACTCCGTCTGCGGCAGTTGACCGCACCTACCGTCTTGGACAGTTACACCGGGGGAGGGTCAACCGTGCCAGCGCTGTCCACTCCGAACTCAGCGGGAAGGGGGTCAATGTTGCCGCCGCACTTGCGGCCGCAGGAACCCGTGTCTCGGCCGTGCTGGCGATCGGTGAGGATGTTCGGCACCTGAGATCGAGCTGCCCCATTGATTCGCAGCTCGCGGTTGTGCCGACCGAGTGCCCCACCCGTATCAACATCACCATTGCCGAAGATACGAGCATCACAAAGCTCAACGAAGCTCCCGCCACGACCTCATCCGCCACTTGGGTGCAGGTTATTGAACGCACGCTCAGTGAAATTGAACGGATTTCGGCAGACTGGTTGGTCGTTGCCGGGTCACTGCCGCGAAACGAGGAGGCCGGCACCCTTGTCCCGGTCGCGGAGCTTTTTACCGAGGCCGTCGCGCTCGGCGCGCGGGTTGCTGTTGACACCGCCGATGAGGCACTCCGTCACATCTGTCGTGACCTGAGTGCCGTGTCGTTGTTGAAGCCAAACAGCCACGAGCTTGCCACCCTCGTCGGGCGGCCCCTTCGCACCTATGGGGAGGTCACTGCCGCTGCGCGTGAACTCATTGCGGCCGGGTCTGACACTGTCTATGTGAGCATGGGCGCCGATGGCGGTTTAGCGCTGACAGCAACCGAGGTGTGGCATGCGACGGCACTGGCTGAGGTCGTTAACACGGTTGGTGCCGGGGATTGCGCACTCGCGGGATTTATTTCTGGGATGACCCGCAGTGATCTGCCCACTCACGACCACAGCACGAGGGCACTCACAGACATGCCCCGCGGTGGTCTGGGTCGGGTGGGCGCGCGGAGCGTCATCTCGGCGGGACTGGAACGAGCAACCGCCTGGGGTGCGCTCGCCACCACTCGGGTGACGACTGTTCTCACTGACCTTGAGGGTGCACCCGAGGTGCAGGTGAGGCGCGATCCAGATCCTGAGACCGTGCTTTCCGACCCGGCGACGGCACCGGAGTATCCGGTCACAGAACCCGGGTGCCCGGGCGCGACATCCCAAGGGGGCCGATGATGGGCCACCATTTTGCGGGGTTGGACCTCGGCACAACGAGTATCAAGCTGCTGATCACCGATGATGACGGTGCCGAGATTCTGTTGCTCCACCGTGCGACACCGTGGCGATCCCGCCCACACGGAATGGTGGAGATGGTCGCCGACGAGCTCCTTTCCGTTGTGCGGTCACTTCTCGAAGAAGCAGCGGCTCGGCTTCACACCCGGGAGCAGGAAACGAGCTGGGTCAACGCCCTTGCTGTGACAGGAATGGGTGAGTCCGGCGTTCTTATCGATGTCACCGGGCAGGTCACCGCCCCGATATTCGCGTGGTTTGATCCGCGCGGAGAGGCGGAAATTGCCGAGCTCCCACCAGATGTGGCGGGTGACTTTTCTGGCCTTACCGGTCTGCCCCTCAGCGCTCAGGCATCGGTGGCCAAGGTGCTCTATCTGCGAAAGCACGGTCTTGAGCTGGCAGCTCTGCGGTGGCTAAACCTGCCGGAGTTTATTGTTTTCTCCCTCGGTGCAAGCCCGGCATCGGAGTACTCACTCACCTCCCGCACCGGGTTTCTGCGCGTTGATGAGGATGGCCCGTGGATGGCGATGCTGGACTACCTCGGAGTTCCCGAAACATTCCTGCCGCCACTGGTTGACGCCGGCACGTCCCTGGGCACTCTGTCGCAGGATAGCGCAGTTCCGTCACCGTTTCGGGGTGCACTCCTCTCGGTGGCCGGGCATGACCATCTGGTGTCGGCCGTGTCCTCGGGCGATATTCCTCCTGACCGCTACCACGTATCATGTGGAACCGCCGAAGTCTTGCTCAGGGTTCTTTCAACCCCGCTGACGCGGCAGGCACGCGAGCGGCTCGGTGCGGAACTTATTAACTGTGTCCGACACGTTACCCCTCACACGTGGGTGCTCGTTGCGGGCACAAAGTCGGGGCTTGTTGCCGGTCGTGCGCTCCAACTCCTCGGCATCCGGGATCGGTTGGCGCGTGACGCTCTTGACACACTCGTCATGGCTCGGGTTGTTAATGACGGGCCCGCCAGAACGGACACAATTGAGGTAACCGGTGCACGCAACGACGACGGCGTGCTCCGGATTTCTGTCTACGCCGACCAGAGCGACCCGGCAGACCTTTTTACCGCGGTGCTCGCCCACGGCAATGATGAACTCCGCAGGCTCATTGCGGCCATGGACCGGGAAATCCTCCCCGCGACATCCAGCTTCGTCACCGGTGGTTGGGCGAGTATGCGGTCTGTGCAGTGGGCCCGCACGCAGGTGTTACCCCGTCCGCATTTCTCCGACCGTGTGCAGGAGACCGCCTACGGGGCATCTCTTTTGGCACAGAAAACGTTTGTGGCCGATGGCAGTGCCCCAAGCTGGAACTCGGACTCGGACTCGGACTCCAGCGTAGGTCCACCTCCGCAGCACACCATTGCGTTGCGAGGTGAACCCGATTTCGTGTCAGTTCGTGCCCCCACTTCCGCAGCCGCATCACTTTGACATTGCACCTCGAATAATCCTCTGAATCAACTAATCCCCCCACATCAGTGTGACATCGAATGGTCCCCCGAACTACCGAATAATTCCCCCAACCGAGGAGTAAGAAATGATTGAGCTCACAACTGCCGAGCGACGGGTGTTTGATCGACTGTGTACCCCTGAAGGTGGACTTCTCATTGTCGCGGCTGATCAGCGCGCCGGAATGAAAGCGACGATGGTGGAGACGGCAGTTGAGGCGGGGTCGGTATCCACGGCTGAACTCGCTGCGGCAAAGGCAGATATTGCGCTGGTGCTCGGCGGCAGTGCTCCCGCGGTCTTGCTTGACCCAGAGGTTGCGCTGCCGTTTGTCATTGACAACGGTATTCTTCCCGCAACGACCGGACTTGTGATCGGGTTGGATGCCTCGGGGTACGAAACCGCGAAGGGGCTTCGCCGCACGCGCTATGTTGAGGGAATGTCGGCACGCCGTGTTCGGGAACTGGGCGGCGATGCTGCGAAGATGCTCTTCTACCTTCGCGCTGATCGTCTGAGCGATGAGTCCGCGGTTATCACTGATATGGCTCGACTCATCGCGGAGTATGCCAGCGAAGGGGTACTGCTTATCGTTGAGATTCTCACTTATCAGCTCGAGCAGGAGTCCGATGCGCAGTACGCTGCGGTGTTTCCCGCGCTGATCATCGGTGCTGCTCGTCTCTGCGCCGAGGCGGGGGCGCGCATTTTGAAACTACCGTATCCCGGTAGCGCCGATGCCTGCGCCGCTGTGACTGCCGCCGCTGCTGGAATCCCCTGGGCGGTTCTTTCGGCGGGTGTCAACCACGACACGTTTATCCAACAGGTGCGGATCGCCGTGGCGGCAGGGGCACACGGAGCGATGGCGGGCCGCTCTCTCTGGAAAGACTGCCTGACTGGAACAGCGGATGATCGGCGTCGTGTTCTTATCGGGCGTGCCGTTCCGCGGGTGCGTGAGCTCGCCCGCGTGATTGATAAGACACGCTCGAACTCATCGGTGTCGAATCCGCTGTCTACAACCCACCCGCGGGACTGATTTGATGAGAGGCGAGGGTGCAGTGATAATCGGTTTCACGACGCGTGATGGCGTTACCTAAACCACGGAACCGTTGAGCGATGACAGTGTCGTCAGGAGGTCATTCAGAGTATGGTCGGTCGACCGGGTATCAAAGAGGTCGCAGCTGCGTCCGGTGTGAGTATCAAGACTGTCTCTCGTGTCGTTAACGGCGAGTCATCCGTGCGTCCTGCCACCCGCAGCCGTGTGCGCGCAGCAATTGATGAGCTTGGATACATTCCCAACACCGCTGCGCGTTCTCTCAAGTCGGGTACCGGTCGAGTCATTGGTATCGTTATCGACTCTCTCGCTGACCCGTTTTTTGCGGCACTGGTGAGTGCTATCGAGCGTCGTGCCCTCGGGGAGGGATTGGGAATAGTCGTTGCCAGCACCGGCCAGGATGTGGACCGTGAACGTGAACAACTGCTCCTGCTGCTCTCCGGACATCGAGCGGCGGGGGTTATTTTCGCACCGGTAACAGACAGTCATCCATATCTTCAGGCCTACCGGGAGTCCACTCCCATCGTCGCAGTTGACCGCGCGCACCCCGATTTTGACAGCGTCGTCGTTGATGATTTTGAGGCGACCCGCACTGCTATTGGCCAATTGGTCAACAATGGTCACCGTCGAATTGCGTTTCTCTACCGTGAACAGCGTTACGGTGCGATCAGTCGGCGATACTCTGGCTACCTGTGGGTGCTCACCGAGTCCGGCATACTGTTCGACCCAGAGCTTGTCCTGTATGACCGATCCGGTGGTCATGATTTTACAGATGAAGACTACGTCACCGAGATCAATCGGCTCTTTTCGCTCGCGACACCGCCGACCGCGCTCTTTGCCGCCAATATGCGAGCTGCCGTGGGCATCATCGGTGCACTACACCAGGCGCGCCGAGCTGGTACAGCCATGATTGCGTTTGGAAATGTTCCCCTTGCAGGCGCGTTCACCCCCGCCATCAGTTGTATCAATCAGGATCCGTACGCAATCGGGAACGCCGCTATTGAGCGTCTGCTTGCACTGCGTTCCACACCGGGTGAAAGCCGTGAGAAGCCCAGGGAGTTGGTCATTCCAACATCACTAATCCGGCGAGGATCAGGGGAGATATTCGGCCCGTACCACTCATCCAGATCGGGCGAGAAACCCACCTCGTAACCTTCATTCCGCTCGCTCGAACACAGCAGAATGGCTGTTTGCACCGCGGTCTTCAACGGTTCATGGTGCTGACCGCGACCTGCTTCGAGAGATAAGTGCGCAGAGTGGTTTATCACCGTGCGTGGGCTGTTCCACCAGGCTCTGCCTTTCACGGCTGTGTGGCGGGTCGCCATCATTGTGAAATGGTCAGATACATGTAGTATTAGGATCGCCCTGCAGGGCGGGTCAATGATAAACGCCTGTGTGCACATTGGTTCCCGCGGGGAGAGGTGCAAACGTAATCATGACCACGGGAGAATAATGATCACGGTAAAGCCAGCACCTCTCTCGCTCGGTGATGGGATGTCGGTTTCGAGCGCGTGGACGCTGAACCCTGATGTGCTGCACCTAAATCACGGCTCGTTCGGTGCCGTGCCCGCCAGGATCCAAGATTTTCAGAATCATTTGCGGGCAGAGATGGACGTGGATCCGGTTCGCTGGTTTACAACGCTTGCGCCGCGTGTCGTGCAGGCACGCGGCGCGCTCGCTGGGTTTCTCGGCACTGATCCTGCTTGCACCGCCGTCGTGCCCAACGTCACTGCCGGTGCGAGTGCGGTCTTCCACAGCGTGCGTCCGCCTCGCGGCCCCGATATTGTCGTCACAGATCACGGTTACGGTGCAGTCACAATGGGTGCCGAACGTGCGGCAACTCGCTGGGGTGGCAGGCTGATCACAGCCGAGGTGCCGATCAATGCGACCTTCGCTGAAGCGCACGACATCGTCATGTCTTCCTGCACGGCAACAACCGGCCTGATAGTGGTTGACCAGATTACCTCAGCCACGGCACGCCGGATGCCCGTCATCGAGATTGCGGCATCGGCACGTGAACGGGGCATCCGCACCCTGGTTGATGGTGCACATGCACCGGGTCTGCACCCAAAACCTCTCGAAGATCTCGACTGCGACTACTGGATCGGTGCTTTTCACAAGTGGCCGTGCGCACCCCGTGGAGCCGCGGTCCTCATCGCGCGTCGTGACGTGGCGCAGGAACTTTTCCCCGTCATCGACTCGTGGGGAACCCCGTTGGCATTCCCCGAGCGGTTTGATGTTCAGGGCACCCTCGACTTCACCAGTTATCTTGCAGCGCCCGCGTCGATTCAGTTCGTGGAAGACGAATGGGGGTGGGACAGGGTTCGTTCCTACATGTCGGATCTGGCCGACTATGCCGCACGGGTTATCGCCGAGGCCTTCTCGATTCACACGGGTGAAGACCACCGCGTTGATGTCGCTGCTCCCGTCAACGCAATGCGGCTGGTTCGCCTTCCAGCCGGTTTGGCAACCACTCATGCTCAGGCCGACGCGTTACGTCTTCCGGTGCGGAAGGAGTGTAATACCGCCGCTGCGCTCACGTCGTTCCGAGGCATCGGGTACCTGCGGCTCTCGGCTCATGTGTACGGCACAACACAGGACTACGACGAGGCCGCAGAACGGCTCGTTCCGCGGCTTTGTGAGTGGGCGCTCACGTCGGTGCCCCCGTAGCGCACGGTACAACAGGGCGCTCACGACCTGCACTGACATAAGGATTCGACATCAACGTTCATATCGGAACCAAGAACAAATTAGGTACGAGGAAGAGGCACACATGAAGTTCACACGAAAAGTTGCAGCAGGAGTCGGTGTGGCATTGGCTTGCGTTACCGTGCTCGCTGGCTGTTCTGATGACAGCGGTTCGGGAAGCGGTGGCACCGTCACTCTCCAGATGGTTGAGAGTCTCACGAACCCGGCACGTACTACTCTCCTCAAGTCGATTCTCAGCGACTTCGAGAAGGCCCACCCCACGATCAAGGTCGAGCTTGTGTCCCCGCCCACCGACCAGGCAGATAATAAGATCCAGCAGATGCTTCAGGCCGGTTCCGGCATTGACGTTCTTGAAGTTCGTGACCTCACCGTTGGGCCGTTTTCAACGAACAAATGGCTCTATGACATGACGGCTGACATGAAGGATTGGGCTGGCTGGGCAGATTTCACGGACAATGCCAAGGCAGTGTCGACTACCAGCGGTGGAACATATTTCATCTCTTCTGGTTTTTACGGAATTTCACTCTTTTACCGCAAAGACCTCATCCAGAAAGCCGGATTTAGCGAACCTCCGGACAGTTGGGATGATCTACTGACCCAGGCCACAAAGATTCAAGGCTCTGCACCAAACACGTATGGCTACGCGTTCCGAGGTGGAAAGAATGGGTACACAAATATCACGCTCGCGATTGAGGCATATACCGCCGACGATATTGATCTGAGCAACGCCTACCGGCTGAAGAACGGGAGCTCGATGTTCGCCGACCCGCGTGCCTTGGCTGCGACCAAGGCATATCTAAATCTGTTCACGAACGCGTCGCCGCCTTCAGCAGTTGCCTGGGGGTATCCGGAAATGGTTGAGGGTTTCTCAAACGGTTCGGTTGCGTTCCTGCTCCAGGATCCTGAAGTTATTGCGACACTGGCTCAGTCAACAGCGATCACAAAGGAACAGTGGACGACTGCTCCAATGCCGGTTGGTCCGACGGGTAAGTCTATCCAACCCATCGCGACCGGGGGCTGGGGAATCGCGGCGGCCAGCACACACAAGCCCGAGGCCGTGAAGCTCATCCAGTATCTTTCGAGTGCGGATGCCTCACTCAAGTTCACTCAGGGCAACAGCATGGTGCCGGTCATTAGGGGTGCTGATAAGGGTGACCTCTACAAGACGGGTCCCTGGCAGAGCTATCTCACAATGAACGCTGCGCCAACGAAGTACATCAGTGCGTCGCAGCCGCGAGGCGTGTCGTGGTGGACGGACTGGGGTACTAAGGCAGACGCAGATATCCAGAGCGTACTTATCAACAAGATGACACCTGAACAGCTGCTGGCCGGGTGGGATAAGTACTGGACAGACAAGTGGGCCTCGGGCGCTAAGTAGGGCATCTGAGCGGATTGATTATCTAATGGTGCAAAAACCGCTTGTGCGTCGGAGGAGGCCGTCTAGTTTGGCGGCCTCCTCCGACGGAGTGCCTGGTGAGGGATCCGGCGTTTCTCGCCGTCGAACCTTTACCGCGCGACGAGGATTCATCATACTGGCTTTCTTCCTTCCTGCGGCCCTGTTTGTTGGAGTCTTTACCTACTATCCAATCGTTTCGGGTGCACAGATGGCTTTCCGTCGCTGGCAACTGAGCAACCTCATTGATAACCCATGGGTCGGTTTCCACAACTTCGTTACCATCTTCACGGACCCGTCTTTCGGAACGATTGCTCTCAATACTGTCATCTGGGTCGTCGCGTCCCTGGTTCCACAGTTCATTATCGGGTTTGCTCTAGCGCTCTGGCTTCGAAGGAGGTTTAGATTCCGGGGGCTGTATCAAGCTTTAGTTTTCTTTCCGTGGGCAATCTCCGGATTCCTCATCGGTATTCTCTTTCGGTGGATGTTCAATGGTGAATTTGGCGTCATCAACGATATTCTCATCAAAGTTGGACTCATCGATAAGGGCATCCCGTGGCTTGCCGATCCGACGACTGCGATGGTTGCCGTTATTGTTGCAAATGTTTGGTATGGTGTCACATTCTTTGCAATTATAATTCTGGCTGCGCTCCAGTCCGTGCCGGAGGAACTGTTTGAGGCCGCTGCACTGGATGGTGCGAGCAGGACTCGAACCCTGTTCGCGGTTACCGTGCCGTATATCGCTACCACTCTTGCGCTCACCGTGTTGTTGCGGGTGATCTGGATTCTTAATTTTCCGGATATCATCTGGGCGATGACCGGCGGTGGGCCAGCAAATCAGACGCACATCGTCACAACTTGGATGATCACGATGACCCAAAATGGTAACTACGGTATTGCATCAGCGCTGGGGCTCATTATTGTTGCAATTTTGATGGTATTTTCAGCCTTTTACCTGCTGGCTATTCGACCGAATAAGAGGCAGATCGGATGATCAACATCGAATCGCGGACAGCCAAGATTGTTCGGTTTATTTTTCTCGGAATCTGGTTGATCATTTCCCTGTTCCCACTGTACTGGATCGTGATTACATCGCTCAAGCCAGCCGGTGCGGTTTTCCGATACCCATTGCAGTACTGGCCCGCTCAATTTTCGCTCGAAAACTACATAAATATCTTTTCGAAAGCGATGTTTGGTCGCTTCATGATCAACAGTCTGATCGTAGCGCTCGCGGCCGGGGTGATTGCAACGCTGATTTCACTTCTGGCTTCCTACGTGCTTGCTCGCTTTGAATTCCGTAACAAAACGGCTGTTCTGATGGCCTTTCTGGTCACGCAGATGATCCCAGCATTCATCGCCCTCGGGCCGCTGTACTTGATGATGGTGAAGTTGAAACTAGTTGACAATCTCCTGGGACTGATGCTCATCTATATCGCCGTGTGTATCCCGTTCTCAACAATTATGTTACGGGGATTTTTTGCGAATATTCCGGATGCGTTAGAAGAGGCCGCCATGATTGATGGATGTTCCCGTATCGGAGCACTCTTCCGGGTTGTAGTTCCTGTCATGAAACCAGGAATCATTGCCGCGTTCTTGTTCAATTTTATCAACTGTTGGAACGAGTTGTTCCTCTCGGCGACGCTCATGAACAAGGATGCAAACAAGACGATTCCTACCGCTCTGAATGGCTTCATCACCACCTTCAATATTGATTGGGGCTCGATGTCTGCTGCAGCTGTTCTAACGATCCTGCCCACCATGCTCATGTTTGCACTAGCAAGTCGGCACATTATTCAGGGTCTGACGGCGGGGGCGATAAAGGGATAAACAGGTGCGTTGGGTAGATCGGTGTCACAGCAGAGGTCGGGATGATCGCGCTGGTGCCTAGTCGTATCGACGACCACCAGTGTGCAAACCCCTACCAGAGTGCGCAAGCTCTCACGAGGTCTCGTCAAAGTCGTGGGCGGGTGGTGCAGCCCCTACCAGAGTGTGTAACCTCCGTCTACGAGTAGTACTGTTCCGGTTGTAAACGAGGAAGCATCGCTCGCTAAATAGAGGGCCGCGGGTGCGATTTCCTCGGGCTTTGCCACCCGGTGCATTGGAACCTCCTCGGCCCAGTACTTCCGGAACTTTGGGTCGGCTGGTGGCTGACCATCCTCCATTACAAATCCGGGTGCGATTGCATTCACTCGAACGCCGCGATCGGCCCACTCGGCGGCGAGGGAGCGAGTCAAGTGGTGCACGGCGGCCTTCGCGGCCTCATACGGTGAGTGGTGCTGCGGGCGATTCACGATGTACCCAGAGATTGAACCCAGGTTTACGATGCTTCCGCACTGACGTTCCAACATGGCGGGCGCAACCAGCTGACACATTCGAAAGACACTCGTGAGATTCTTCTCAATGAGTTCTGTCCAGTGTGAGAAAGGCATTGTCGCGGTCGGCATATTCGATCCCCGACCAACGTTGTTGATGAGAATGTCGATCTGTCCGAAGGATCCGATTGCGGTCTCCACGGTTGAGTGCGCTTCCTCCGCTACGGTGACGTCTCCCACGGCGGCCTCGGCTTGAATTCCGAGAGCCCTCAGCCGGTCGACCGCAGACTGCAGCGTCGCCAGCGTTCGCCCGGTGATGACGACGGATGCCCCGGCTTCGCCAAGTGCTTTCGCTATCGCAAAACCAATGCCCGAGTTTGCACCGGTAATCAGCGCAACTCGATCTTTCAGGGAAAAAAGGTCGAGCACGCTCACGTCGGATCGCCCTCCTGGGTCACAACGACCTTGCCTGCTTCGCCGCTGAGGAACGTGGCAAACGCCGTGTCCAGATCTTCGATGGGGAACACGTGCGTCACGAGCTTTTCAATGATCGCCCGATTAGCCTGCAAAATGGCAACGTTTGCTGCGAATTCGTTGTAGTCGAAGTACTCGCTGCCGAGAATAGAAAGCTCGCGCGGCAGCAACTCGGTACCGACATCCTCAAAAGAAAAGCCCTCCTGACCGCCGACGACCATGAAGACACCACGGTGTCCGAGCACATCAATGGCAAGCTGGCGGGCAACCTTTTTTCCGGTCGAATCGAAGCTCACATCGACGGGGGCAAGAGCCCGTACCGCTTGTTCATCGCGGGCGTCCACAGGAATTCCGCCCAGTTGTGCCGCAAAATCGCGACGCCACGCTGAGATATCACTGATGTAGATGGGTATGTCCGCGGGGAGCTTGATCTTTCCCATAACTAATAGTCCGAGTCCGATTGGTCCGGCTCCTGCGATGTACACCGAGGTGATCTCATCGCGCCCGTGCAGTGCACGGTTCCAGGCGTGTCCGGTTGTTCCCATGGCATCGAGCAACATTGTCGCGAGGGGGTAGGAAATATCGTCGGGGATGGGAAAGAACTGGGTTTCCGAGATGATTTCGTAGGGGCCGTAGCCGCCGTCGCTGTCGAATCCTGTCATGGCGCGCTTGTTCCAACACAGGCTCGAGTGCCCCTCGCGGCAGCTGCGGCACTCTTTGCAGTAGTCCTTAAAGAAGATGACACCGCGGGTTCCCACCGGATGAGAGCTCCCCGGACCTGCCACAAGAACCTCGCCCGCCGCTTCGTGCCCGGCTACCGCAACCGATCCCTCAAAGAATTGATGGCGGTCGGTGCCACAGATTGCGTTGGCTCGCACCCGGATGAGGAGTTGGCCCGGGCCCGGGTCTGGCCAGTTTCGCTTCTGATGTTCAATGCGACCCTCGCCGACGAAAATTGGGGCGAATGCGGTGCGCGACATGGGCGGACTCCAATCAAAGAAAAAGGTTTATCCACACGATAGTCGTTCGGAGCCTGTGATCGCAATATGTGACGGGTTGCTAGGTTTTCGGCAGGGTTCCGATCAGGGCACCGACCATGGTGACGTGTCACACGAGAGCGCTACTGGTCTAGCACCGTCAACGGTATTCGTCCGCCGCAGCCACAGGAAACGCCGTGCTGCAGAACTGCCTTCTGGGTGAGAGTGACCGGTGCGACATCCGGTCTTTTAACCCGCTGTAGCAACAACCGGACAGCCTCCGCTCCGATTGTTGACACTGGTTGGATGACACTGGTCAGCGACGCCTCAAAAAACTCGGAGTTCAACGCTCCGTCAAAACTGGCGAACGCGACATCCACCGGAAATCGAAGTCGTGCCTTCGCGAACGCGTGCATCGCACCAACCGTTAGCGTGGCGCTGGCCGCAATCACGGCGGTGGGCCGGTTCGCTGACCGCAGCAGTGTGCTCATTTCAGCCTCCCCGTCGTGCAAACCGGCCGGGGTGTGAACAATGGTGTACTCCGCGGGTGGAATCTGGGCCCGTTCCATCATCGCGGTGAAGCCCGCGATGCGCTCGCGCAGCGTCCACACCGAGGTGTCTCCCGCGAGCAGGGCGATGCGACGATGCCCACAGGCAAGCAGGTGCTGCGTGAGTGCCGCCATCGCCGACCGGTTGTCGATTCCAATCTGATCGTGGGACGGCTCCCGAATTCGGTCTACCAGCACGACCGGGCACGACGCTGTTGTGCACAGCTCAATCACTCGTCCGTCTGAACTCGCAACCGGGGCGATGATCATGCCGTCTGGCCGTCGATTGAGTAGGTCCTGCACAACTCGACGCTCCCGGTCGGCGTCCTCGCTGGAGTTTGCCACCAGGACCGTTTGACCGTTGTCGCGCGCCAGGCGTTCAACCTCTGCAATAAGCTGCCCAAAGAAATACTGGGTGATATCGGATGCCACGAGACCGATCGACCGGGTTCGGCCGTTTCGAAGCGACTGGGCACCCACGTTCGGAACATACTGGACCGTCGCGATGGCGGACTCGACTCGCTGGCGGGTGACTGGGCTGACGTTTTTGGTCCCGTTTACCACGTGTGAAACCGTCGCAATCGAGACTCCCGCAATGCGTGCGACGTCTGTGATCGTGCCCATTGAGCCCTTCTGCACGAGCGTGTGCGGTCAACAACACTCACCGGTGGGCCCGGCGGGGCTCGAACCCGCGACCCATGGATTAAAAGTCCACTGCTCTACCAACTGAGCTACAGGCCCCTCGCGCCAGTTTAGCTTAGTGCGGGCACCTCGTCTCCGCCGCCGCGCTCACGGCACGCTTCTCCATGGCGAGCCCGAGGGACTCCGTTCGGGTGCCCGTGGTAACTGCTCGAACGGAGGTTCCAGTTGCATCGGAATAACCGGGTCGGGCTTCACAGCTGGGGTGAGGGAGGGAAGTCACCCCGTAATAACCTATGACCTTAAGGGCCTGGAATCGTGGGGTATTAGGTTAATCTCAGTTGCCGTGCGTGATCCGTCAGGCTAAGGGTCTGCAATCGTGGGGTATTAGGGTCTGCCCGTTTACGCTCGTCATGGATCAGCTGGGGGTGGTGAATGCGGGATCACTGCGGGCGGAGGATGGCCAGCACCCAGAAAACACCTCTAAGAAATGCTTGACGTGTGTTTCACACTTTCTAACTTTTAAAATTTGTCAAAGACGCGGGGGCTTTGTCCGCCGAGCAGGCTCGCGGCGCACGAGCAAGTTCACGGCGCACGAGAAAGCGTGTCAAGAGCGCAACCACAGTGACTGGCGCTCCAAAAAGAACAGTCACGGTGGCGGCGACAAT
The DNA here is from genome assembly GCA_002529645.1 of Candidatus Lumbricidiphila eiseniae. Lineage (GTDB taxonomy): Bacteria > Actinomycetota > Actinomycetes > Actinomycetales > Microbacteriaceae > Agromyces > Agromyces eiseniae. The sequence goes on from NAEP01000028.1 coordinate 92,477, forward strand.
GATGGTGTGGAATGCTTCCATCAGTCCTCCCTCACGTCCTGTGTGGCCTTGTCAATTCCGGCCGCGTCAAAACGGGTGCGGATGCCGACCTCGTTGATACCAGAGGCCTGCAAAATTCTGCTTACGAACCTCGGCTGCGCAACTGCGGTAGTCGGTGCTGCAAGCAATGCTGCAGTCATAACTGCTAGTGCACTACTCAACACCCACTTGTGTTTCATCTAAAGCTCCTTTTGTCGATTTGGCGAACCCCAGGAGCTATTGTTGTCCCGACGGTAGCACAACCTGTTGTCAAAAATTTGAAGGGTGATGAGGATTGCGTACGGCAGGCACGCCGCCCGTGTACGGTGCTGTGCCGCCTGCAGGACGGCGTCACCCCGGCTGCTTCATCGGAAACTCCTGGACTGTTTTCACATGCGAGTTCCGGATCTGAGCCTACCCACGGGATATCCTCGCAGAGGATGTATGCGCGCTTCGTGAGTAGCAGATGTCATGCATCCACAACCCAGGTCGTAAGGGAGTCGCCAGCGCGCTCCATGAGTAGCAGATGTCATAAAACCTTCCTTCTATCCCGAACAGGGCTACTGACCGAGCGGTTGTGCTGTCTTGACCGCGACCGTGTACGGATTCTCAAGACGATCTGCCGCAGTGTTCTGAGTCGCGAGTACCATTACCTTGATGACCGGCGATTTTTCTCGACCCGCCAATCTCCCACCGCGTGGGTTTGAGGCGTTCGCGAGCACGTCTGATCCGGCGCTGGTCAATCGGATGGCCCACGACACTGCGGCGGCGCTGCTCGCGCGTGTTCGTGCACATCCCGACGCCGCCACGGTGGAGCGTTTGGTCTCACACGCCGATGAACACGGCATTGACGTCATAGCCGAACTCTGGTCGCATGCCTCGCCGCACAGTCTCCCGGGTGCCCTGTGGCGGGTCTATCTCATGCGCAGCCTTATCACCAACGACCCGGAGGGAATGAGCTTTGCGTTTCGACGGGGTGCTGAGACGTTACGCACGATTGACGAGGTCGTGGCCGGTGCGGCCACCCCGGTCGGCTCGGTCGAGATTCGGGATCTTGCCGACCACATTCTGCGGGGAACCTTTGTCGGGGATTTTGCGGTGTCACTGGAGCGAGCGGCCGCATTCGCCCGGGTTTGCAGCACCGGTTTTACGAGCTTGGCCGACGATGCGGATGGCACCGATCAGGTGCATCCCGAAAAGTCAGAACAATTCACCAGGCGCGCTTTTCGGCTCAGTGAACTCGCCGAAGCACTCGGTGCCTGTGCTCGTCTCTGGCGGCGGAACGCGCTCGACTAGGGCCACACCAAAACTGCCGGTAGACTGTCGGGCGGTCGATCGCGGTAACCCCGGGCTCCACTTATTTGCCGCCGTGAGCGGCCTTGCGCCGAGAGGCGTTCCCGCGGTCGACCCTCGCCACCGCCGGAGGCCAGTGTCGGTGGGTGCGCGTAGCATCGGGATGTTGAGACCGTCTCGCCGATCAACCGCAGTCAGTGTCGGTGGGTGCGCGTAGCATCGTGTGCATGGTTGATGTCTTTGCATTCCTCATCGAACCCCTGCCCGCCGGTGACGCCGTGACCCCACTCGCGGGCACTTTCCGTGAGGTAGATGCTCGCGAGCCGGCTCTTCGAGTCGGGGAACTGTCAACCCAGCGCGGCGACGGAATTTTTGAGACGGTTGCCGTCATCAACGGGTATGCACAGGAGGTCGAAGCTCATCTTGCTCGGCTGCAGCGTTCGGCCGCGCTGTGTGACCTGCCTGCGCCCCACCTGCCGCAGTGGCGTGCGGTTGTCGCACAGGCGGTGGCCGCGCTGCCAAGGTCAGGCGAGTTTGCGCTGCGGATGGTGCTCAGTCGTGGGGTAGAACACGGTCCGGCTCCGACGGCATGGCTCACGGTTGCCCCCTCCGCAGATTTTGCGGGAGCGCGGGAGTGGGGCATCCGAGTTGTAACCCTAGAACGAGGTTACGCGCACGACCTTGCAGAGCGTGCACCGTGGTTGTTGCTCGGGGCAAAGACCCTCAGTTACGCGGTAAACATGGCCGCGATTCGAGAGGCTCGGCGGCGCGGCGCAGACGATGTGATTTTCGTATCGTCCGACGGGTTCGTGTTAGAGGGGCCAACGTCGACCGTCATTCTGCGGTTCGGTGCACAGATCGTGACCCCCCGGCCGAGCGCCTCGATACTGCACGGCACGACCCAGCTGAGCCTCTTTGAGCATCTGCAGGCGCAGGACACCGACTCGATATATCGGGATGTCCCCGTCGCTGACCTCGTGCGCGCCGATGCGGCATGGCTCGTCTCGAGTGTGCGCTTGGCTGCCCCTATCACCGCGATTGACGACACACCCCTGCCGACTAGGCCCGACGAGACCGCTGCGTTCAATGAGTATTTGCGGTCGCCACGCGATTAATAGGACTTTGTTATATTCGGCACCGTCGTGGGCCACAACACCGCCATCGCCCAACATAATAACTAACAGGAAGGCCTTCTAATCAGCCGTGCAGTTTGCTCGTGAAAATCGTCGGAAACACTGCTACTGAGACAGGTTCCTGACGCCATGTCTCAGGTGGTTGGTGGTCGCCCCGCGTTCAAGGTAGAAGCGCAACCCGTGACTCAGTGAACATGAACATCACCAAGTGTTGCGCGCTTCTACCTTGAACACGGGTAGTTGCCATTTCGCCAAACCGTGTGGTATGATATTCCCCAATGAGTTTTCATGTGATCGAAGGGGACCACACTGTTAAAACTAGGAAAAGACATTGGTTGCGGGCGTAGCTGCGGCAGTCTTAGTAGCGTTGGTGAACATCGCTCCTGCTGCCAACGCCGCAATGCCAGAAGATTCAACCGCCAAAGCTTGCTGACCCTCCTTGATAAGGGTTCCAGTGTCGCAACATTTACCATGACCATTTCGGAGGGATTCGCTGCCGAATTGGACGCAGATGGTGGAATCCAATTAAAAACACCGAAGGGAACATCATTGTTCCGTTCATCGCAAAGCCATGGGCAAGGGATGCTAATGGCAAAAACTTGCCAACCAGTTACTCACTCACCGGGACGCTCATTACGCAGCAAGTATCGACAAACGGCGCAGAGTTCCCCATCGTAGCTGACCCATCCATACAATGGATCCCATTTCCTGTCATCGCGATGTGGGGTTGGCAAGCTGATACGGTTCGTAACGCTATTACGGGCTTCTTGGTGACGGCGGCGACGATTGGGTGCGCGGCGGCAGTCAGGACGAGGGTTCCCCACCCTGTTATCAGTGTTTTTGCCAGTATCTGCTCTTTCCTTGGAGCGGGTTCAGTGACGGGACTCTTCGGGAACTTACGCAACATTATGAACAGACAAGATTATTCGCCAAATGTCTGTTATGGGTTCCCATTGCTTAACTGGCTTGGCGCTTCTGTGCGCGTTATGCCAGCACGAGATTGTCGGTAAAGAAAGCTACTCTGATGATTGTGCGCCAAATCACTTTCGCGGTTGTCGGCACAGGAGCTCTCTTTTTAGCGGATCTGGCGGACGCACTATATAAAAATATACGGAATGGCCGTTGTTGGTTCTGTCGTTATCGTACTCGCGGGTGATTTTTGGGGTGGACTCTATGCAATGGTCTATCTGTCTTTACATGTTTTGCGCGAAGGGATCATTTACCGGAACTATTGTCGCGAACAACTCAGATAAAACAGTTGTGGTTGTCGTGATGAAATTTGCACGCAGTCCTTTCCATCACAACGGTTGCGGTGGACTACCCGAACCGCCCCGACACGTAATCCTCCGTTGACTTCTCCAGCGGGTTGGAGAAAATTGTCGTTGTTGCATCGTATTCAATGAGTTTGCCCGGTTTTCCGCTACCCGCAATGTTAAAGAACGCGGTTTTATCACTTACCCGCGAGGCCTGCTGCATATTGTGGGTGACGATGACGATCGTGAACTGCTGTTTGAGCTCACCGATAAGGTCTTCGATCGCCAGGGTCGAAATCGGGTCGAGTGCGGAGCACGGCTCATCCATCAAAATGATCTCCGGCGAGACAGCAATGGTGCGGGCGATGCACAGTCGCTGCTGCTGACCGCCGGAGAGCCCAGAACCGGGCAGGTCGAGGCGATCCTTCACCTCGTTCCACAGGTTCGCACCACGCAGAGATGACTCCACCAAAGTCTCGGCGTCAGACTTCGACATCCGCCGATTATTGAGGCGTGACCCGGCAAGCACGTTCTCCCTGATGGACATGGTGGGAAACGGATTGGGTCGCTGAAAAACCATCCCCACCTGCCGACGCACGAGCACCGGATCAACCCCCGGAGCATAGAGGTTATTGCCGTCAATGAGAACTTCGCCCTCCACTCGGGCACCCGGAATAACCTCATGCATCCGGTTCAGCGTGCGCAGGAATGTCGATTTGCCACAACCGGATGGCCCGATGAACGCCGTTACCGTGCGTGGCTCGATCGAGAGCGAGACATCCTCAACCGCGAGGAATGAACTGTAGTAGACGTTGAGGTCGGTGACTTCGATGCGCTTAGACACGAGTGGATTCCTTGGGTTGGGGTCGCAGATTAGCGGCCGGACTTTGGTGCGAATGCGCGAGCAATGAGGCGCGCGATGAGGTTGAGGAGCATGACGATAATGATGAGTGTGAGCGCACCGGCCCACGCCCTCTCAACTGCGGCCTGGGCATCGGCACCGGCAGCCTGGGTGTACTGGGTGAAGACAAACACCGGGAGGGTCATCATTCGATCCTCGACAACGTCATAGTTCATGCTTGTTGTAAAACCGCACACGATGAGCAGCGGTGCCGTTTCGCCGATGACACGCGCAATGGCAAGCGTCACACCGGTTGTGAGTCCGGCCAGTGAGGTGGGGAGCACGATCTTGAGGATGGTCAACCACTTTGGCACGCCCAGCGCATACGAAGCCTCCCGTAGCTCGTTGGGAACAAGCCGCAGAATCTCTTCACTGGACCGCACGACGACCGGGATCATGAGCACCGAGAGAGCCACCGACCCCATGAAGCCCGACCGAATAGCGGGGCCAGCAAAGAGCGCGAACAGGGCGTAGGCGAACAGGCCCGCCACAATCGAGGGGATACCCGTCATGACGTCAACAAAAAACGTGATTCCCCGCGCCAGCATCCCTCGCCCGTATTCCACGAGGTAGATCGATGTCAACAGACCAATCGGCACCGAGATGAGAGCGGCAAGGAGGGTGACAAGCAGGGTTCCGATAATCGCGTGCAGGGCACCGCCTCCGCCACCTGTGATATTGCGCATCGACTGCGTAAAGAATGTTGGATCAAACCGAGCTATCCCATCGGACATCACGATCCAGGCCAGCGAGATGAGCGGTAGCAGGGCGATGATGAACGCTGTTGTCACAAGCGAGGTGATGAGCCGATCTTTCGCCCTGCGCGGCCCCTCCACCCGCCGTGAGAACAGATACAGGAGCACGTCAAAAAGCACAGTGCCGAGAAACACGGCACCGACGATATTGAAGCCTGTGGTGAGCCCGGATGCCGCAAAAATTCCAAACACAGCGCCCATGACCAGCCACGAGCCGCCCAGTACAGCCCACGTTGCACCGCGGGGGAGAATTCCCGCGGAGAATGCATTGGCGGTGGGCTGTGCCGTTGTTGCTGTCATTAGTTTGCTCCGGAGAAGGTTTTGCGACGGCTAACGATGTATCGGGCGAGCACGTTGATAAGGAGCGTGACAACGAACAGCACAAGCCCGGAGGCAATGAGTGCGTTTACTGATAACCCCGTTGCTTCGGGAAACTGGAGGGCAATGTTTGCGGCGATGGTGTTGGGGCTTTGTGCCTGCAGCACCGCAAATTTGACAATAACCGCTGGTGAGAGCACCATCGCAACCGCGAGGGTTTCACCGAGCGCCCGACCAAGGCCGAGCATAATCGCGGAAATGATGCCGGAGCGTGCAAACGGGAACACTGCCATCGTGACCATTTCCCAGCGCGTCGCGCCAAGCGCGAGAGCTGCTTCTTCGTGCAGGCGGGGAGTCTGCAGAAAGACCTCGCGGCAGATGGCGGTCATGATGGGAATGACCATGACTGCCAGCACGATAGCAGCGGTGAGGATGGTGCGACCGGTGCCCGACACGGGGCCGGCGAACAGCGGGAACCATCCCGCCACCTCGGTCAGCCAGCTGTAGAACGGTTGCACGAACGGTGCGAGCGTTGTGATACCCCAGAGCCCGAACACGACAGAGGGGATGGCGGCGAGCAGGTCGATGATGTAACCGAGCACCTGTGACACCCGTCGTGGTGCGTAGTGCGAGATAAAAAGTGCGATACCAATAGCGAGCGGGGTTGCCATGATTAGCGCGAGAAACGCGGCCCACAGGGTGCCGAAGACAAACGGCCAGACGTAAGCCCAGAAGTTGACGGCGTCACTCGGCAGAGTTCCTGGCTGCGCAAAAACCGCGGGCAATGACTGGAGGATCAGGAAGATGGCAACCGCAGCGAGGACGGCGAGAATGATGGTGCCGGCAACAACGGTGCTGATGGAGAAGACGCGGTCCCCGAGTCGAACTCTCGTCCTCGTGCGAAGCACCTCTGCAGTTCCAGTGGTCATTCTGTGGCTTTCTCTCGGTGGAGTTAGAGTGCCGTGTTATGTGTGCTTTAACAATATGTCTGTTGCAGGGTTTTGAACCGATGTCGGTTCAAACGGGGGTGCTGGTCCGGCTGTCGAGAGTAACAACCGGACCAAAACCCCTGTTGGGGGTTACTTGATGGTGGCGGCCGCAGCGAGAACCTTTGTCGCAAGATCCTTCGCAAGCGGTGCTGATCCAGCCTTCTGCGCGGCGAGTTGCTGTGCTGCGTCGCTCACGGCGTAAGACACGTACGCGCGGACGAGGTCACCGGTCGCGGCATCCTTGTACTGCTGGCAGGCAACGACATAGCTGACAAGCACGAGCGGCCACGCGTTCGCGGAGGTGTCCTTGCGGTTGATGTTGATCGCGATATCGTTGGCGGCGCGACCACTGGCGAGCGGGGATGCTGCAACAACACCCGCCGCCCCGGCGGCACTGAGCGTGACGAAGCTGCTGCCGACCTTGAGTTGTGCGAGGCTGAGACCGGTCGCACCAGACTCATCAATGTACGTGATCGAGTTTTTGGTCGTCTTCACTCCGTCTGCCACGCCCGAGGTTCCCTTGGCGGCATCGCCGACCTGGAAGGGGAAGGTTTGTCCGGCGGGAACAGGAGTGCCGTTTTTTGCCCAGACCGTCGGTGAGTTCGTCGCGAGGTAATCGGTGAAGTTTTGCGTGGTGCCCGAGTCATCCGAACGGTGGATGACGGTGATGGGTGCACCCGGCAGGGTGGTCCCGGAGTTGAGCGCCGCGATCTTGGGGTCGTTCCAGGTCGTGATCGCGCCCGAGAAGATCCCGGCAATGGTGTCGGAATCAAGCTTCAGGCCGGTCACACCGTCAAGGTTGTACGCGATGGCGATCGGTGAAATGTACACCGGCAGGTCAATGCCCGCGCTTCCAGCGGCGCATCCTGCAAAGGTGCCCGTGAGTTCGGTGGTGCTCAGTGCGGCGTCAGAACCCGCGAAAGCAGCACCGCCCGCGATGAAGGCTTTGCGGCCCGCGCCAGAACCCTGCGGATCGTAGTTGACGGTCACCTTCGGGTTTGCAGTCTGAAAACCACTGATCCAGTTGGTCTGAGCTGTGCCCTGGGCCGATGATCCGATGCCATTGAGGGTTCCGGAAAGGTTGGAGGGAGAGGTGGTGTTCGCTGTTGTGCCGCCTTCGTTTGATGCACACGAACTGAGTGCAAGCGCAGCAGTCAGGGCGACGGCCGCTGTGATGCCGAGTCGCTGAGAATTCACGGGTTTCCTCTTTCAGGGGTTGGGTGCAGTGGTGGGCCAGAGTGACCCTGGCGTGAACGCTACCCAGCGAGCCTTACCAACTAACCTCGTGTAGGTAAACGTAAGGTTAACGGGGACTGCTCGGGTTGTGTGCCGGACGGGTTTATGGGTGGGATGGCGCGTGCTCGAGGATGCCACCGATGCCGCTCGGGTTGCGTGCCGGACGGGCCTACCCGTCGGCGTGTGCTTCGAGGAACTCGTAGACCGAGGCGTCGTCCACGCCGGGAAAAGTTCCCGAGGGCAGCGGTGAGAGAACATGGGCGTGTAGTCGCGCGCTCGGCCAGGCCTGTCCGGCCCAGCGGGTTGCGAGCTCAGACGGGGCGCGACGACAGCACGATTCATCCGGGCAGCAGGATCTCGCACGCACGGTTGTTTCGCGTCCGCGGAACCACTTCGCCTCTGCGAACGGCACACCGACGGTAATAGAGAACTCCGAAGCATCCGTGTGCCCGGTCTGAGTGGCGCACCAGTACGTGCCCGCGGGAGTATCGGTGTACTGGTAGTTTTCGGTGGTGCGATTGGTCTGCGCGAAGGCGGTGCGGGCGCTCCATTTTTTGCACACCCACTGCCCCTCGATTGAGCCGGTGACATCACTCGGTAGCGGGAGCCCGTCGTTCTGGTAACCCTTGAGCAGTGCGCCGTCCCCGGCGACGCGAAGAAAATGCAGTGTCATGTCCAGGTGCACCGTCGCGAGATTCGTAAACCGTAGCGCTGCCGCCTCGTGGGTGACCCCAAAGGCGTCTCGAAAATCTTCAATCGCCAGTCGCTTCTCTCGTTTGGCCTCGGCCAGAAAAGAGACGGATGCCTCGCGGGGCATGAGGCATGCGGCCGCAAAGTAGTTGATCTGCAGTCGCTGCCAGAGGAACTCGTCGTAGCTGACGGGGGGAGTGTGGCCGAGTAGTCGGTGCGCCATCGCCTGTAGCGCTATGGAACGAAGACCGTGTCCACCGGGGATCGAGGCGGGCGGCAGGTAGATGCGGCCACTGGCCAGGTCGGTGATGGACCGAGTGGAACCGGGAAGATCGTCAACGTAGATGAGCCGGAATCCCAGCTGCTCGGCCATGATGTCAACTTCGCGGTGGGTGAGCGCCCCAATCCGGTGCCCGGAAGCCTGTACTCGTTCCTCGGCGAGTTGTTCGATGTCGTCGAGGTAGTTGTTTTCTGATCGCATTCGTTCGCGCAGATCGGTGTTCGCGCGACGTGCTTCCTCGGGTGTTGCGATCGCCTCCTTCGCCCGACGCTGCAGTTCTTCGTGGAGACGGAGAACAGATTCGAGGGTCTGGTTGCTGAGCCCGCGGGCGGGTTTGATGGCCGGGATGCCGAGACTGCGAAAGAGCGGCCCGGCCTGTGCCCGTGCGAGGGCCACCTCGAGTTCGGCACGTTTGCTCGGTGCTTCCTGTGCGAGCAGGTCGCTGAGTTCGATGTCGAGTGCGGTCGCAATGTTTTCGAGCGTGGAGAGTTTGGGCTCCCGTTTGCCGTTTTCTATCAGCGACAGTTGGCTGGCTGCAAGACCCACGGCGGCCCCGAGTTGATCGAGGGTGCGATCGTGGGCGGTGCGAAAGTGGCGAATGCGGTGTCCGAGGGTGTCGAGGTCTAACCGGGGCATATTTTAAGTATATAGAAATAACTGCATTTTTTAACAGTCAAATGTGTGTATAAATTTGTATTTTTTCGGAAAACTGGGAGTACCAGAAGCACCAGAAGCACCAGAAGCACCAGAAGCACCAGAAGCACCAGAAGCACCAGAAAGGGTCGCCATGAACAGCACGGATGTCACACACAGCACCTCTGACAGAAACGCAACGGGCCCAGATTGGCCGGAGGCATCCGTTCCCGCCGCCAGGGTCAGCCCCGCCTCCCGTTCCCACACCGACATTTCCTGCGCATCCGTTCCCGCCGCCACGATCGATCCCGGCCTGGTCGCGTGGGTCGCCGGAATTGCCGCGCTCACCAAACCCGATCACATCGTCTGGTGCGATGGGTCCCGCCGTGAAGCCGACGGGCTCACCAAACAGCTGGTTGCTGCGGGGAAGCTCGTGAGGCTCAATCCGCAGTGGCGACCCAACAGCTACCTCGCGCGCACCGATCCACGAGATGTCGCGCGGGTGGAGGAGAGCACCTTCATCTGTTCACCGCGTGAAGAGGACGCCGGGCCAACGAACAACTGGCGTGACCCGCGCGACATGCGCACCGAGCTTCGCGGCGTGTTCGACGGATCCATGAAGGGCCGCACGATGTATGTCGTACCGTTCTCAATGGGACCGCTCGGCGGAGGAATTTCGCAGCTCGGGGTGCAGCTGACAGACTCGCCGTACGCGGTGCTGTCGATGGGCATTATGACTCGCACGGGGGAACGGGTGTACCGCCTCATCGAGGCGGGCGAGCCGTGGATGCGGACCGTGCACTCGGTGGGGTACCCGCTCGTTGATGGCCTGGGTCGGTCGCGAGATGACGTGGTGTGGCCGTGCAACGACACCAAGTACATCGTGCAGTTCCCCGACTCGCGCGAGGTGTGGTCGTACGGTTCCGGCTACGGTGGCAATGCCATCCTCGCCAAGAAGTGCTGTGCCCTGCGCATCGCGAGTGTCATGGCCCGCGATGAGGGATGGCTCGCCGAGCACATGCTGCTCATAAGGCTTACCTCACCCGCGGGTGCTGTTTACCACATCGCCGCCGCCTTCCCCTCGGCGTGCGGCAAGACCAATCTCGCAATGCTGCGGTCAACGATTCGGGGATGGCGTGTGGAAACCATCGGCGATGACATCGCGTGGATGCGCCCCGGTTCCGACGGTCGGCTCTACGCGATCAACCCCGAGGCCGGATTCTTCGGGGTCGCTCCGGGCACCGGGGAGGCGAGTAACCCGACGGCGATCGAGACGATATGGGGCAACACGATCTTCACCAACGTGGCACTGCGTCCCGACGGGGACGTGTGGTGGGAGGGGTTGACCGACACGCCCCCGGCGGGTCTCATCGACTGGGAGGGGAAGCCCTGGAGCGAGGCATCCGGCCGCCCGGCGGCCCACCCGAACTCGCGTTTTACCGTCGCAGCGTCCCAGTGTCCGCAGATCGCAGACGACTGGGAAAAGCACGACGGCGTGCCGATCGATGCCATTATCTTTGGTGGTCGTCGTGCGACGAATGTGCCGCTTGTGACCGCGGCAACATCGTGGCAGCACGGTGTGTTTCTCGGGGCGACCGTCTCGTCTGAGACAACGGCGGCGGCCGACGGCACGGTGGGCGAACTGCGCCGTGACCCGTTTGCGATGCTGCCGTTCTGCGGCTACAACATGGCCGACCACTGGGGACACTGGCTCAAAATGGGGGAGCTGTTGGGGGAGCGGGCACCGCAAATCTTCCGGGTCAACTGGTTTCGCACGGGTGTGGGCGGTTCATTCCTCTGGCCGGGCTACGGTGAGAATGTGCGGGTGCTCGCGTGGATTGTTGACCGGCTGGAGGGAAAGGCCACTGCTGTTGAGAGTCCGATCGGGTTGATTCCGGCACCGGGCGAGCTCACTCTCGACGGGCTTGAGATACCGGATGCCGCGCTGCGCGAGCTCTTCCACATTGACCGTGGCTCGTGGCTGGCCGAGTGCGATCTCACCGAGACCTTCTTCACCCGGTTTGGTGATCGTGTTCCCGGTGCGCTGTACCACGAACTGGCCCGGATGCGGGCTGCACTGACGACGATGAGGTGAGAGACCCCTCACGGCGGCGATGGCTGTTGATTACGACACATTACTTTGAGGAATTATGAGACCCCCCACGGCGGCGACGGCCCGGCCGACTGTCTTTGTGTGGGCAGCCACCGTGTGTGTTGTCGCTAACCCTGTGGCTCCATCGTCACCCTACCGGCCGTGGGGATCGACCGCGTGGAGCGTAGAATTGCGGGTATGAATACAGTATTCAACGTTTTGCACGTCGTTGCCGCCGTCTTTTTCGTTGGGCCGATGGCAATGCTGCCAATGGCGGCACTGCGATCACTGCGGGCGGGAAACGCCGCACAGGTTGCAACACTTGCCACCTCGACCTCGCTGCTCAGCTGGCTCTCACTCGCCGTCGCCCTGCTCGGCTTTGGTGCGCTGGGCATGGCAAGGCCCAGCGGTCACTACAGTTTTGGCTCGTTCTGGATAGTCAGCTCGATCATTGCCTACGTGGTAGCGCTACTGCTCAGCGTGTTCGTCGTCGTGCCGAACCTGCAGAAGGCTAGTGCTGCGTTGGCTGCCGCGTCTTCCTTGGATGCTCCCACCGCCACCGCCGCAAAGCCCACCGGCTACAGCCTGATCGCGGGCAGCAGTGGTGTGGTCGCGGTTTTGCTTGTCATCGTTGTGATACTCATGGTGTGGAAGCCGTAGGCGGGGCAAGGGTGCACACGAGCCCACAATCGACCCAGCTGGGCACCACGGTTAGACCAGACTACGGATGGCCCGCACGGTAGCGAGCGCAGCTTCGGCCGCCTCGGCGCCCTTGTCTTCACTGGAGCCCGGTAACCCAGCGCGGTCAAGCCCCTGCGCCTCGTTGTCAAGAGTGAGCACCCCGAACCCCACCGGCTTACCGCTGTCTAGCGCAACCCGGGTCAGTCCCTCGGTCGCCGCTGCCGCGACGTACTCGAAGTGCGGTGTGCCACCCCGGATGATCACGCCGAGCGCCACCACCGCATCGGCTCCGTTCGCCAGCGCCGCCGCACACACAACGGGAAGCTCAAAGCTCCCGGGCACTCGCACGAGGTGACAGTCAGCGCCCGCCGAGGTGAGCGCGCGGGTGGCACCGCCAATCAGGCCACTCATAATCGTCTCGTGCCAACTCGCCGCGACAATGACAACACGAATACCAGTGCCGGTGACGTTGAGAGCGGGGGCACCGTGAATGCTCATAGTGGGGGATTCCTTCCGATGGTGTGGCCGAGCCGCGTGCGTTTTGTTTCGAGGTAGTGCAGATTTGCGGGGTCAACCCCGACCACGAGCGGAACCTGTTCCACGATGTTGATGCCCTGCACTGCGAGTTGGGTCGCCTTGTCAGGATTGTTCGTGAGCAGTCGCACGCGGGTAACGCCGAGGTCAAGCAGGATAGCGGCAGCGGCGCTGTAATCGCGAGCGTCGACCGGGAGACCAAGCTCAACGTTGGCATCCAGGGTATCGAGCCCGTTCTCCTGCAGCCGGTAGGCCCGCAGTTTATTGAGGAGGCCAATGCCGCGACCCTCTTGACCACGCAGGTAGACGACAATCCCGCCCGAAGCTCCGATCATATCGAGCGCGGCATCCAGTTGCGGTCCGCACTCGCACTTCACCGAGCCGAATGCTTCGCCCGTGACGCATTCTGAGTGCACCCGCACGACCGGGTCTATGAGCTGTGCGCTCGGGTCACCCGCAATGATCGCGACGTGATCTGTGCCCCTGCCGAGATCACGGTATGCCCGCATTCGGAAGGTGCCGTGGGTGGTTGGCACGGTCGTTTCGACCTCAAACCGCACCGGGGATGATTCTGGGATGACGGTGCCTGCGTGTGTCTGAGCACTCGAGCGTGTGGGGAAGCTCTCACAGCCGGACCGGATGCCCTCCTGGCCGGAGTGAGCATCCGAGCGCGCCTGAAACACCGGTGAGGGGTCAGTGTGCTCGATCCAGGCGAGGATGTCGTGCACCGTTGTGACCGGTACATTCTCCCGTTCGCCGAACTCGATGAGGGCGGGCATCCGCAGCATTTCGCCCTCGTCGGCCACGAGTTCACCAATGACGGCAACCGGCTCCAGGCCCGCCAATCGCATGAGGTCAACGGCGGCCTCGGTGTGACCGGCGCGCTCGCGCACACCTCCGTCCACGGCCCGCAGCGGCAGGATATGTCCGGGGCGGATGAGTCGGGCGGCTGTGGCGGTCGGATCAGCAAGCACCCGCAGGGTGTGGGCGCGTTCGGCGGCGGATATTCCGGTCGAGTATCGGCCCGCGGCATCCACCGAAACGGTGTATGCGGTGCGGCGTGGGTCTTCGGAATCGGGGACCATGAGCGGTAGGTGCAGCGCGTCGGCGCGGTCGTTGGGCATAGGCGCGCAGAGGTACCCGCTCGTGTGGCGTACCATCCACGCGATCCACTCCTGCGTCGCAAACTGGGCGGCCATGACCGCGTCACCCTCGTTCTCGCGACCCTCATCATCGACCACAATGACGGGGCTGCCGACGCGCAGCGCCGCCACAACCTCGGAGATGGTAGCAATGCTCATGCGCTGGCTCCGGTCTGTGCGTAGCGGAGAATCCGAGCCGCGTGTCGCGCGAGGATGTCGGTTTCAATGTTGACCGTGTCGCCCACGGCAAGCGCGCCGAGGGTTGTAACGGTGAGAGTTTCGGGGATAAGGGACACGTCGAAATACCCGGCAGCAGGATCCACCGTGGGATCGCTTACGGTGCTGACAGTGAGCGAGACACCGTCCACCGCGATTGACCCCTTGTTGACCACGAGCGGTGCAAGGGTGGGGTCGAGTGTGAATCGCACCACCTGCCACGCAGAGCCCGGCGTGATGGTGAGCACCCGGGCTGTGCCATCCACGTGCCCCTGTACGATGTGACCGCCGAGCCGGTCGCCGACCCGTGCGGCTCGCTCCAGGTTGACGTGCTGGCCGGGTGTTACCGCGCCCAGCGTGCTGGTGTGAAGCGTCTGCGCCATGATGTCGGCGGTGAAGCCCTCGGCGGTGACGGCGGTGACGGTCAGACACACCCCCGAGACCGAGATCGAGTCGCCGCGTCGGGTCTTTGCAACGGTTGTGGAACCGTGCACGGTGATCCGGGCGGCGTCGGTGTTGCGGTGGATCTCAGTGATGGTTCCGCGCTCTTCGATGATTCCGGTGAACATGTCAGCGCCCCTTTCGGGCGGGGCCGGTGGTTGGGATATCGGGTGAGCTGCCGATGGCCGCTGAGCGCGGGTGGGCAATAAGGAGCACGTCAGTACCGATTCGCTCGACCCGCACAAACTCCAGTGCGAACGCCTCGTCGAGGGTTGTGGGTCCGAGGTCACCGATTGCGAGGTTGGGTCCACCGAGCAGCAGCGGTGCGATATACACGAGCACCTCATCAACCACTCCGGCGCGCAGGAAGGCGGTCTGCAACCTCGGCCCGCCCTCGACATACAGTGACCGGATGCCCCGGGCCTTGAGCTCACTCATATCGCTGAGCAGGTCGTGGCCGGTCATCGTCACAGGTCGGTGGGGATGCCTCGTCACCGCCGCATTCGCGGGCACAGTCCGGGTGCCGAACACCACCGGGATGGGTTGCTCATCAAGGAGGGCACCCCTTTCATCGCGTGCGGTCAGCGCCGGATCGTCGGCGAGGATCGTGCCGATCCCGACGGCGATGGCGTCGTGCTGCCCGCGCCGACGGTGCCCGTCGGTGCGGGCAGTGTTTCCCGTGATCCACTGACTTGTTCCGTCGGCCGCCGCCGCACGAGCGTCGATGCTCATCGCCCACTTCAGGGTGACACGGGGGCGCCCGTGTTGCGCGGCAAAGAGCCACTCACCAAGGAGGGTCTGGGCCTCCTCGCGGAGAACTCCACCGATCACCTCCACCCCGGCCGCTCGCAGTCGAGCAGCGCCACCCGCCGCGTTCGGACTCGGATCATCGCTCGCGTACACGACGCGCGCAACTCCCGCGGCGCTGAGCGCTTCGGTGCATGGCCCCGTTCGGCCCGTGTGATTGCAGGGCTCCAGGGTGACAACGACGGTGCTTCCCGCTGCGGCACCGGGAGCGAGGTGGGCCAGTGCATCAGCCTCGGCGTGAGCGGTGCCGACACCCCGGTGCCACCCCTCTGCGAGGGTCTCACCGAGGGGAGAGAGCACGACACAACCGACCTGAGGGTTCTCACTGCGCGCGGGGCCGCGCGCGGCGAGAGTAAGCGCTCGCCGCATTGCCTCCGTATACCGCGCGGTGACAGCCGCAGCAGGGGCCTCCCGGTGTCTGTCACCGTCCATCGTCCGAGTCCATTCCGGCCCGGGGATCGCGGTACGCACCGACGTCGGTGGTGGGCACCACCGTGCCGCCACCGCGTGCATCCTCCCATCCGGACTTTAACCGTCGGTGCCGGAGTTTCACCGGCTCAACCGCTGGGTGTGTTCGGTTGATCACACCGTCCCGGCTCGCGGACTTTCACCGCCGGTTCGGACTTACACCGACCCCGGAGCACGTTTCACTGCCGAGTCTACGACCACCGAGCCTCGCTGAAAAATTCGTTCACCCTCGGCGTATAAACCCCATTCGGTCGTACACGTCCCCGAGAACCCCCGCCGCTCGTTCGCGGGCCTTATCGGCACCGATCGCGAGCAGTCGATCCAGTTCGCCCGGGTCGTCGAGCAGTTCGAGGGTGCGGGTGCGAATCGGCTGCACGAGAGCGAGCACGGCGTCCGCGACATCCTTTTTCAGGTCGCCGTAGCCGCGCCCGCTATACCGGGTTGCGAGGTCGGTGACGCTGTCACCGGTCACGGCCGCGAAAATGCTGAGCAGATTGGAGACACCCGGCTTGGCAGTCGGATCAAATCGGATGTCCCGATCGGTGTCGGTCACGGCGCTCATGATCTTCTTGCGGGTCACGGCGGGGTCATCGAGCAGGTTCACGAGTCCGGCGACCGATGCGGCAGACTTCGACATTTTCGCGGTCGGCTCCTGCAGGTCGTAGACCCGGGCGGAGTCCCGCGCGATGAATGCCTCCGGAACGACGAAGGTGTCACCATAGCGAGAGTTAAACCGTCCCGCAAGGTCGCGCGTGAGTTCCAGGTGTTGGCGCTGATCGTCACCCACGGGCACGAGGTGTGCGCGATAGAGCAGGATATCGGCGGCCATGAGGATCGGGTAGGTGAAGAGCCCGACGGTCGTGGCATCCGTGCCCTGCTTTGTCGATTTGTCCTTGAACTGGGTCATTCGACCGGCCTCGCCGAAGCCGGTCATCGATCCGAGCACCCACGCGAGCTGTGCGTGCTCGGCCACGTGTGATTGCACAAACAGGGTGCACCGTGCCGGGTCAATTCCGGCGGCAATGTACTGAGCTACCGTGCGGCGCACGTTGTGGCGCAGCGCAGTCGCGTCCTGTGGGACGGTGATTGCGTGCAGATCAACGACACAGTAGACGGCGTCGTAGTCATCCTGCATGCCTACCCAGGTGCGCAGGGCACCCAGATAGTTGCCCAGGTGGAGCGAATCACTCGACGGCTGCATGCCGGAAAAGACAATCTTGCGGGTGGTCACTGTTCTCCAGAGGTTAAAACTCGGCGGATGTCCCACCCGACGCTATCTCAGAGTGCGTAGTCCACGACAACCGGTGCGTGGTCTGACCACCGTTGGTCGTAGGCCGACGCGCGATCAACGGTGTAGTGGGACACGGTCGCCGCGAGTGGTGGCGTGGCGAGATGGTAGTCGATTCGCCAGCCGGTATCGGTGTCGAACGCCTGCCCGCGCTGTGACCACCAGGTGTATGGCCCCGGTACTTCGCCCGCGTCGCGCCGACCGACATCGATCCAGCCCAAACCCGCGCCCGCGTTATAGTCGGTGTCGTCCTCGGAACCGATGAGCCGGTCAAAGTAGGCGCGCTCTTCGACGAGGAATCCTGCTTTGTTTTTGTTGCCCTTCCAGTTTTTGATGTCGAGGGTGCGGTGGCCGACATTGAGGTCGCCGACAACGACCGTGTACCGGTTGTGTTTGCTCAGGTGGGCCATCCGCTCGGTCATCGCGTCGAGGAAGCGAAATTTCTCGACCTGCTTGGGGCTGCCCACCTCACCCGAGTGCACATAGGTACTTACCACCGTGATGGTGTGCCCGGCGTGCTCGAAGTCTGCCTCTAGCCAGCGGCCGGCTGAGTCAAAATCGGATGGCCCGAGCGCCACCCGGTGCGCGATGGCGGGTGCGCGGCTCGCGATCGCGACCCCCGCGCGACCCTTCGCGGTTGCCGGGTCGTGCAGAAGGTGCCACTCGCTGCTGAACAGTGTCGCGAGGTCTTCGTCGGCCGCGCGGACTTCCTGCATGGCGAGGATAGTGATCTCACGTGCGGCGAGCCATTCGCCCATGCCTTTTCGGAATGCGGCGCGCACTCCGTTGACATTCACACTGGCAAGTCGGAGGGGTTGGGTGGGCATGACTGTTGATCCTATTCGACACGGTGTGGTGACACAGAATGCTCGGCGTGAATGGGGTTGTGCCACGAGGGAACGCTGTACCGATGCCACCGGCTCAACCCCGCTACGGTCCCACTCTCAGCTCGCTATCGCCTATCTATGCTAAGGTGTGCGAAAATAAGGAAAGTCACTGCCAGGGTGCCCCTCGGAGGGGGTTGCGTACGCTGTAGAAAGCCTGGGTGGTGACTGAGTTTCAATTGGAGGAAACCGTGACCGAATACAACGTTGTGCCTACTGGTGCCGCGCTCGATGATCAGATTGGGCAGGCTCCGCGGTCGTCGCGCCGTCGACGTAAGATGTTTGCCTTCCTGGCGGGTGGACTTGTTCTTGGCCTTGGTGCGGTCGCCACCCTCGCCGCGTGGAACGACTCCGAGTACGCGACCGGCACGTTCACCACCGGCGCTGGCATAGATCTGCAGGGCAGCACAAATGGCACAACATTTTCGAGCGAAACTTCCTCACCGGGACGGACGCTCAATTTCCAGGTGAATGCGGACAGGCTCACGCCCGGGGCGGTCGTCTACGCACCGTTTGCGCTGCGGCTTTCTGCCACTAGTGCCTACCAGGCTGATATCACCGTCAGTTCCTCAGCAACCGGCGCGATCGCTCCCAGCCTGTCATACAGGGTGTGGTCGGTTAACAGTTTCGGTTGCCCCGCCACGCCGCCGACCGGAACCCCCCTTGTCGCTACCCGTTCAGTGAGCGAAACTGCCTCTGTGGCCCTTACCCGTCTCACAGCGGTCTCCACTCCCGTCAATCTCTGCATCGCCGTAGAGGCTGCCAGCACACTAACGACGTCCCAGACCGGTTCTGTGACGTGGAGCTTCGTTGCCACCTCGGGCCTTGCGCTCTAGGGGCTTCGTCGTCAGGAGACAGCAGGATGGCTTCGCGAGCGTTATAGCGGACGGTTCGCACGGGTCGGCGAGAAGTCGGCTCGTGCGAGCCATCTTGGCTAGCGGCGTTGTGCTGGGGTGTGGTGCCACGACCACGCTTGCAGCCTGGAACGATTCAGAGATTGTCCAGGGAAATTTCGCGGCGAGCGTGTTTGCGATTGAGTCGCGGGTTGGGGAGCACTGGGGCTACCAAGAGCATCCCCCGGAAGCGGCCGGGACGCTTTTCTTTACCCAGAGCGCGACGGAGTTGTCGCCGGGTGCCACCACGCGTGCCTGGCTGATTGTTCGCACGACGTCCGCGACGACGGTGGGGGGTAGCGTTCGGCTCTCGAGTGTCTTCAGTGACTCCAGTGATCTCGCCAGTGCGCTGCAGTATCGGATGCTTCAGGCGTCACCTGATCGGGTTAGGTCGAGGTGTCTCTGGGACGCGTTCGACGATAGTGGGACCTATGTTGCGGGCGGATCGTCCAGCTACCTGCCCGTGGATCGGCTGCCGAATACGACTCCTGAGGCTCAGCTCCTACCGGCGGGCGGTACGGGAGTGGGGTACTGCCTTGAGGTGCGGATGAGATCAGATGCCCCCAATAGCCTCCAGGGCAGGAGTGCAAAGCTGACCTGGCAATTTACCGGAACCTCCCTGTAATGAGCACGATTTCTCCCCACCGTTCGGTGGCTCGTCGCTTCTCGCGTCGTGCCGGGATGTTTGTCGGAGACACATTCCTCACGGTCTTGGCCGTGCTCGGTGCTATCTGCGTTGTGCTTGTAGCGCTTAGTTTTTTCTTCAAAGTGAGCATTATTCTCTTTCGCACCGGTTCAATGAGCCCGACAATTCCCGCTGGTTCAGCCGCGCTCGTGCGGCAAGTGCCTGCCGATTCGGTGCGGGTTGGCGATATCGTGACGATTGATCGACCCGGGAAGCTCTCTGTATCGCACCGGATCGTGGCCGTGGAGGGTGAGGGAGCAACCCGCTCGTTCACCCTCCGTGGCGACGCTAATCCGGCTAACGACCCCACCCCCTACACGGTGTCGCACGTGCGCATCACACTGTTTTCGGTTCCCGGGATCGCCCCGGTCATTGTGTGGCTTGGTTCTCCGTTCGTGCTCGGTAGCTGTACGGTTGCCGCCGCCGCACTCGTGCTGTGGGCGCTCTGGCCGTCGGCCTCACGATCAGGGTTATCGCCATCATCTCGGGATCGCTCACCGCGCTCACCGCGCGGATCAAGTCGCGAGGGGTCGCGGCGCGGATCACGTCGTGGGTCGCATCGCGTACCCAGACGCGACCAGATCACCCCGGGGCACAGTTAGCGTGGTGTCTAGACGTGCTTTCCGATCGCGCTTGAGGATTGGAGTCCTGAAGAGTGGGTAGACAAAGTTCACGACCGGCTCGCCCATCGAATCCAAGGGTGGGAGGCGAGCCTACCGCCAGGTCACATCGCACCCGCCGGTTGATTGTCGCGGTGGTCTGCGCCATCCCCGCAATTATGGTGTGGGTGCTTCTGCGCCCTGCCTTTACCGAATCTGGATGGGTGCGCACCGAGAGGGCCGACGGGGAATTCAGGGCCGGATCGGTTGAGCAGGTAACTAATATGACCTGCCGCGACGGATTGTACAACGGCGCGGCAGTTAGGTTCGCCTGGGATCCACCTGTTGGCGGTGTGGCCCACAAGGCCTATCGGTGGGTTGTGGAGGGCACCCTATTCGAGCAGCCAGGGCAGGAGCGAACAGGATTTCTTCCCGCCTCTGCAAGAGAGATCGTCTTCTTCGTGAGGGATTTTGGGAGCACGGAGGCCGCCATTTGGGATCGCACTGGAAGCTTCTCTCTCTACACGCTCGGCCCCGGTGACTGGGAATCAGCAGCTCCCAGGGGAGGCATGATAAATTTTCGGGTGTATGCGCCTTTCTGGGGCCTTTCCATGGTTAACGCGTACTGCTTGGACTAACCGTGCAACCACCACTCTCTGGCCTCAGCTGATCTGCACGCGAGCGCGTTGGTGCGAACACCGCCCTCTGCCCTCTGTGGCGCCCTTCCTCATCAGTTTTTTGCCATTCTGCTCTGTTACGTTCTCTGTCGCGTAAGCCGTTGCCGCCGCAGTTCCCGCCGGATGGGGACGTTTTGTGTTGCGTGAAAGGCAAACGGAACGACCGGAGTTTTACGGAGGAAAACGTGACTGTTTACAACGAACTGCCCGTTACTGCACCCGACAGTCAGGCCGAGCAGGGCACAGGGTCGTCGAGTCGTCGACGCCGCAGGGTGTTCGCGATTCTGGCCGCAACACCACCGCCTGGAACTCCCTCCGTCGCCAACCGTGCCGTGACGACCACCGACACCGTGAGCTTGACTAACCTCGTATCGGTGTTCACTCCGACTGATCCCTGCTTCGCCGTGACCACCGGCAGTGGGTTGGCATCGGCTCAGGCCGGTTCTGTGACACGGAACTTGGTTGCCGCCTCGGGTGCTGGACTGTAGGAGTGTTAGGCGGTAGAGATCTCGTGCCGGACGAGTTGGATGGCTCTGCGAACATCGATACCGGTTGGCGACGCCGGGGTGGTCGACGAAGCCGGATCGTGCGGGGCATCCTGGCCGGTGGGATTGTGCTCGGGTTCGGTGCGACGTCCACGCTCGCGGCGTGGAACGATTCAGAGGTTGTCAGCGGGAGTTTTGGGGCGAGCACCTTCGCGATTGAGTCGCAGACCAGGGGTACGGATTATGCGTCGCATCCCTCGGCACCGGGTACGGTGCTCGATTTTGCCGCGACGGCGATGTCCCCGGGCCTTTCTACGTACGCGTGGATAAATATCCGCACAACACTGGCGACGACAGTTCGAGGTACCGTCCAACTCTCGAGTGTGACCAATGATTCCGGTGGGCTCGTCGGCGCGCTGCAGTATCGTGTGGTCCAGTCGACCAACCCTGCAGCCACCGAAAGGTGTGACGCCACCGTGTTTAGCGGCTCTCCAGGCTACACATACACAGTGGGCGGAGCATCCAGCTATGTGCCGATAACCCAGGTGTCAGAACCACCCAGAGATACAACGCTCGAAACAGCAGGCACGGTGATGAGATACTGCTTTGAGGTGCGGATAGCACCGGGTGCACCCGATAGCTTTCAGGGCAAGACCGCGAGGGTGACGTGGCAGTTCACCGGAACCTCCCAGTGACCGTGAGAAATACGTTCTTGCCCCTTCATGATCTCCTCCTGGCCGCCGTGGGTTTCATTTTGTCCGGTTGTTCAGTGCGACAACGAATGGCTCGTCGCGCCTCGGGCCGTGGCCCGCAGTGGTTTCTCGGTGGAGTCGGTGATCCAGGCATCATGCAACGGATGAGATCATGACCGGCCTGCGTCGCGCCCGTCGGCGGACCGCGGTGACGACCTGCGCCCTCCTCACAGTCGTAGCCTGCATGCTTCCGATCCCCGCCTCCACCGCCGCCGGGTGGGTGGGCGCAGAGAACGCCACCGGGCGGTTTGCGACCGGAATAGTTGCCCCGCCGACCGGCCTGGTCTGTTCGGTCAACCAGGCCCAGTCAACGGTGACCTTTAGCTGGAGATCGCCCGTTGGCGGATTGACCCGCATCGGGTATACCTGGGACCAGAGTGATCCCTCGCCCGGTGGTGTGCAGAAAGGGGGTGTTCTTGGCGTCGAGTTTAGGAGCTACACGTTCAGACCCTCGCTGCCCGCCGTCGGATCAGGAAGGTTTCAGATCTCTGCAATCGGTCCGGGCGGCTGGCGGTCAGCGCCGCTCTGGGGCACCGTGAGCCGGAAGCAGCCTCTGCGGGGTTCGACCGAGTGGGGGTGTTCTGTACCGTGAGGACCGGGCTGCATCATCACACAGGGCGAAGTACACGTCAACGGGTGGCCCCGTGCCGTGGTGCTCGGGCGCCAGCGGGAGATGCTAAGACGCTTGATCGCTCGGGTGGCTCCGTGCCGTGGGGCTCGGGCGCTCGCGGTCGCAGACCGCCGGGCATTCGGCACCGTCGCATCTGTGCTCGCTCTCGAGCTTTTCCGTCTCTTGTTGGCTACGGGCGTCCGCGTAGCACAGCCTGTTTGACCTCGGAGATTGCTTTGGTCACCTCGATGCCACGCGGGCAGGCCTCGGAACAGTTGAACGTGGTCCGGCAGCGCCACACGCCCTCTTTGTCGTTGAGAATGTCAAGTCGGGTGGTTGCCGCATCATCGCGTGAATCAAATATGAACCGGTGTGCGTTGACAATTGCGGCCGGACCAAAATACTGTCCGTCGGTCCAGAACACCGGGCACGACGAGGTGCACGCCGCGCAGAGGATGCACTTGGTCGTATCATCAAAGAGCTCACGCTGCGCGACCGACTGCACGCGCTCCTTGCCCGTCTCGGGTGCAGTTGACGCGATGAGGAACGGCTGCACCGCTCGGAAACTCGCGAAGAACGGTTCCATGTTCACAACAAGGTCTTTTTCCAACGGCAGACCCTTGATCGCCTCCACGTAGATGGGCCTGCTGATATCGAGGTCTTTGATGAGAGTCTTGCACGCAAGCCGGTTGCGACCGTTGATGCGCATTGCGTCCGAGCCGCAAATGCCGTGGGCGCAGGAGCGGCGGAAAGTTAGCGAGCCATCCTGTTCCCACTTAATCTTGTGCAGCGCATCGAGCACTCGGTCGGTGGAGTACATGTCGACATCGAAGTCTTGCCAGCGCGGTTCGGTATCGCTGTCGGGGTTGAAGCGGCGGATGATGAAGGTGACGGTGAAGGGCGTGAGGGGAGCGGAGATTGCCACGGTTGAGGCATCCTGAGTTGCTGTGGTCACCGAGGTATCCTGGTGCGCTGTCATCGTCATCGCCTAGTACTTCCTCTCCATCGGTTGGTAGGTCGTGATAGTCACGGGTTTCCAGTCCAGGCGAATATGGTCAGCGGCCGTCGAGGAGTGTGCATCACCCGAGAGATACGCCATCGTGTGCTTCATAAATTTCTTGTCATCACGGGCGGGGAAGTCGTCGCGCATGTGCCCCCCGCGGCTTTCCTCGCGATTGGCTGCCGAGTAGACAACGACCTCGGCAATGTCAAGCAGAAAGCCAAGCTCGACCGCCTCCAGGAGCTCGGTGTTAAAGCGGGTGCCCTTGTCTTGCACGGCGATATTTTTGTACCGCTCACGGAGCTGACCAATAACGGTGGCAACGTGCGCGAGAGACTCTTTGGTGCGAAAAACCTGCGCGCCCCTGTCCATCTCGTCTTGCAGTTCTTTACGGATGGCAGCGATGCGCTCAGTTCCGTGGGATCCGCGCAGAAACTCGAGTAGGTCCCGGATGCCCCGGGCCGGGTCTTGCGGCAACGGCGTGAACTCTGCGGTTTTCGCGTACTCCACGGCATTGCGCCCGGCCCGTTTGCCGAACACGTTAATGTCGAGCAGCGAGTTCGTGCCGAGCCGGTTGGAGCCGTGAACCGAGACGCAGGCGCACTCGCCTGCCGCGTAGAGGCCGGGCACAACCTCCGTGTTGCTGCTGAGTACCTCAGCATTGACATTTGTGGGGATGCCCCCCATCGCATAGTGTGCGGTGGGCATGACGGGTACCGGTTCAACGACCGGATCAACACCGAGGTAGGTGCGAGCAAACTCGGTGATATCTGGGAGCTTTGACTCCAGCACCTCGGCACCGAGGTGTGTGCAGTCGAGCAGTACGTAGTCTTTGTGCGGTCCTGCACCGCGCCCCTCGGCGACCTCCTGCACCATGCAGCGTGACACAATATCGCGCGGTGCGAGATCCTTAATGGTCGGAGCGTAGCGTTCCATAAACCGTTCACCGCTCGCATTGCGCAGAATCGCGCCCTCACCGCGGGCTCCTTCAGTGAGCAGGATGCCCAGGCCGGCCAGACCCGTCGGGTGAAACTGGAAAAACTCCATGTCCTCCAACGGCAGGCCCTTCCGCCAGATGATTCCGACACCGTCACCGGTGAGGGTGTGGGCATTGGAGGTCGTTTTGTAGATCTTGCCGAAGCCGCCGGTGGCGAAGATGATCGCCTTCGCCTGGAAAACGTGCAGTTCGCCCGAGGCAAGATCGTATGCAACAACACCGGCGGGGTGGCTCTTTTTCGTTTTCTCGGCTCCGGTGGTGGTCATGATGAGGTCAAGCACGTAGTACTCGTTGAAGAAGTTAATGCCGAGCTTGACGCAGTTCTGGAACAGGGTTTGCAAGATCATGTGTCCAGTGCGGTCTGCCGCGTAACAGGCGCGACGGACCGGAGCCTTGCCGTGGTCACGGGTGTGTCCACCGAAACGTCGCTGGTCGATTTTTCCCTCGGGCGTCCGGTTAAAGGGCAAGCCCATGTTTTCCAGATCAATGACGGCATCAATGGCCTCTTTGGCGAGAATTTCCGCAGCATCCTGATCTACGAGGTAATCGCCACCTTTGATGGTGTCGAAAGTGTGCCACTCCCAGCTGTCTTCTTCGACATTGGCCAGTGCCGCGGCCATGCCACCCTGTGCAGCTCCGGTGTGGGAACGCGTGGGATACAGTTTTGAGATCACGGCGGTGCGAGCGTTTGGTGCCGCCTCAATCGCGGCGCGCATGCCCGCGCCTCCGGCGCCGACGATGACAATATCGAACTGGTGGTAGTGAATGCCGTCAACGACGGTGGCGTCTTCGGGTGCAGAACT
The DNA here is from genome assembly GCA_002529645.1 of Candidatus Lumbricidiphila eiseniae. GTDB lineage: Bacteria > Actinomycetota > Actinomycetes > Actinomycetales > Microbacteriaceae > Agromyces > Agromyces eiseniae. The sequence goes on from NAEP01000028.1 coordinate 118,030, forward strand.
CACGGATCTCCTATGCGTTGCAGAATGAGGGAACGAGGTCGGCGCCAGCGCCAGCGGGGCAGGGATCGAACGCGAACACGACGAGCGTGCCGAGCGCAATGAGGATCGCCGCGCTCGCTACGAGTGCGATCTTCATGACTTTTTGCAGGGTTCCTGGTTTCGAATAGTCATTGACGAGAGTACGCATGCCGTTTGCACCGTGAATGAGGGCGAGCCAGAGCATGAGCACATCCCACCACTGCCAGAACGGGTTGGCCCATTTGCCACCGACGAACCCAAAGTCAATGGCCTTGACCCCCTCACCCACCATGAGGTTCGCGAAAAGATGCCCGAAGATAAGAACGAGCAGGATGACTCCGGATATCCGCATGTACACCCAGCCCCATTTTTCGAGGTTGATGCCGTGGCGGAGCGGGGTGCGTGTGGGACTGCGGGGAGCCTCGATAGTCGTCATGTTCAAGCCCTACTCGCTGAAGACGTTGATGAGGTGACGGGGAAGGAAGCCGAGCATGGTAACAACCCACAGCCCGATGACGATATAAAACAGGGCGCGCTGGTGTCGGGTTGCCCAGAGCCAAAAGTCAACGAGGATGATCCGGATGCCGTTAAAGGCGTGAAAGACGATCGCGGCCACAAGCGCTGCCTCGCCAAGACCCATGACCGGGGTCTTGTACGTGCCGATGACGGCGTTATACGCCTCTGGGCTTACCCGAACCAGCGATGTGTCGAGCACATGAACGAGGAGGAAGAAGAAGATTGCGACGCCGGTAATGCGGTGCAGAACCCATGACCACATACCCTCGTGACCCCGATAGAGCGTTCCGCCGATTCGCTGTTTCGGTGCTTTTTCTGTCCCGGTTTGGGTTGCAGTTTTGCTGTTGTGCACACCGGTAGTCTATCGCGGCGGCCTGTTCGGGAATTGAACGTGACCGGGTGTCCGGGGCTGGGTGTCCGGGGCTGGGCGCGGACGTGACCGGCGTCCCGTTTCAGTGGCTAACGTGATCGGGTGTTCGGAGGCTGGGTCTCACTCATCCCTGACACCGGTCGGAGCATGTGGCTCGGGTATCCTCAAGGGATGCCCAGAACCCCCCTGCCGCTCGACCGTTTTTATAGCGTGATTCCTGCGGGGGGCGTCGGTTCCCGTCTCTGGCCGCTTTCGCGTGCCGACGCGCCGAAGTTCCTCCACGATCTTACCGGCTCCGGCCAGACGCTGTTGAAAGACACGTGGGATCGACTCGCACCGCTTTCGGGTGAGGATCACATCATGGTCGTCACAGGTCGGGCGCACCGGGCGGCGGTAGAAGCCCAGCTTCCACGGTTGCGCGACGAGAACACTGTGCTCGAGAGCGAGCCGCGCGACTCCACGGCGGCAATCGGACTGGCGGCAGCGATCCTGGAGCGGCGGACGCCGGGGGTCATCATTGGTTCGTTCGCAGCGGATCACGTCATTAGCGGAGCATCCCTTTTTCACGATGCGGTCGTGGCCGCCGTGCAGGCTGCCAACGTCGGATACATCGCCACTATTGGAATCACCCCGACTGAGCCTGCGGTGGGGTTTGGGTACATCGAGTGCGGTGACAAGCTGACAATTCCCGGTGCTGATCACGTGTCGGCGGTGTCAAGTTTTGTCGAGAAACCCGATCTTGCCACCGCTCGTCGCTACCTCGCGGGCGGGCGTCACCTCTGGAACGCGGGAATGTTCATCGCCTCGGCGAGCACACTGCTTGCGGAGATCGGTCGAACCAAGCCGGAATTGCACGCCGGTCTCATTGAGCTCGCATCGCAGTGGGATGACCCGGCCACTCGTGGCTCCGCGGTGGATCGGATTTGGCCGCACCTGGAGAAAATCGCGATCGACTATTCGGTGGCGGAGCCTGCCGCTGCGGCCGGTCGGCTTGCGGTGGTTCGCGGACACTTTGCGTGGGACGATGTCGGTGATTTTGCCTCGCTCGCCAAGCTCAACTCGCACGGTCAGTCCGGTGATCTTGCGATCCTCGGTGAGGGTGCACGGGTACTGTCCGATTCATCCAGCGGCATTGTGGTGAGTCGCTCGAAGCGGGTGATCAGCCTGATCGGGGTGCAGGACATTGTTGTGGTTGACACGCCTGATGCGCTGCTTGTCACGACGAGCGAGCACGCGCAGCGGGTGAAGGTGGTTGTGGACGCCCTGCGGCTGGGTGGTTCGAGCGATGTGCTGTAGCTCACAGCTCCGGCGGCTCGTGCGTGGCGTTGTCCAACTGCTCGCCGACCACATCGAACAGGCACTGGCTCCCGCGGCTCGTGCGTGGCGTTGCCCCCCCCCCCCCCCCCCTGCAGTGTGCGAGAGCAGATACCTGCTCATGTGAGCACTAGGTCGCGGTGTCATAACCTTTTGGGAGGCATAGGAACTCACCCGCCGCCCATCCGCTACTTTAGAGACCACAAGCTTCGTGACATGTGAAGCATTTCCGTTGAGAGGACATCCGTGAAATTTTCAGCAAAGAAGTCGATGACCGTTGGTGTCATGCTGACGACAGCGCCCCTCTTGCTCTCCGCGTGCGGGCAAGCTCCCACGTCGGCAACAAACCCGGCTGCCGCTACCAGCGCGGCGGTGGCGGGGTTCAAGCCGTGCATGGTCTCAGACAGTGGTGGATTCGACGACAAGTCGTTCAACCAGCTCGGGTACGAAGGACTTGTCGCGGCGGCCTCGCAGCTGGGTGTTAAGCCGGTTGCGGTGCGCTCCAATGCTGTCACTGACTTTGCCCCGAACCTGACAAACCTTGTGAGCCAGAAGTGTTCGCTCATTGTCTCGGTTGGCTACTCGCTCGCCGACGCCACGATTGCATCCGCTAAGGCAAACTCGAGCGTCAACTACGTCTCCATCGATGACACACTGGATGCCGACCACGACGGCAAGACGGACATCCCGAACGCGAAGCCGATTATCTTCGACACCTCGCAGGCGGCGTTCCTCGCCGGTTATGCGGCTGCGGCGTACTCAAAGACCAAGGTTGTTGGCACCTTTGGTGGCATGAACCTCCCGACCGTCTCGATCTTTATGGACGGCTTCAAACAGGGCGTTGACTACTACAACACGAAGAAGGGCGCGACGGTTAAGGTTGTTGGCTGGAACGGCAAGGATGGCTCGTTCACCGGTGGTTTCGAGGCAAACCTCGCCGCGCAGAACACCGCGCAGAGCCTTATTGACCAGAACGTCGATGTGCTGCTGCCCGTTGGTGGCCCGATCTACAAGTCGGCTGCGGCTGCTATCCGTGCCGCGGGTCGTCCGATCGCGTTGATCGGCGTTGACGCGGACATCACGAAGACCGATCCTTCGGTTGCAGACATCACGCTGACCTCGATTCAAAAGGGCATTGACGTGGGGACCAAAGCGGCAGCGCTCGCTGCGGGTGCGGGCAGCTTTGACCCGACTCCGTTTGTTGGCACCCTCGCCAACAGTGGTGTCAGCATCGCCCCGTTCTACGACTACGAGTCAAAGCTCCCCGCGGGTACTATCACTGATCTGGATGTTCTCAAATCATCGATTATCTCCGGCAGCGTGAAGGTAACCTCCTACCTCTCAAAGTAGCCGGTCACGGCTAGGGTTGCAGCCTGCATGCTGTGAAAACACAGCACACTGCGGGGACCACACGTTAGTGTGGTCCCCGCAGTGAAGGTTCATCCCGCCCTGTGTGGCCTGCGGCCGCACATTTGTGACCGAGACGCCCCATCCAAAACTTGCCGCAATAGGATGAACCGTCAAGGCACACGAAGTAAAAAGATGGAGGTCGAACAGTGAAGCTCGAACTGCGTGAGATCACCAAGCGATTCGGTGCTCTCGTGGCCAACGATCGCATCAGTTTGGCCGTGGAACCCGGTGAGATTCATGCCCTGCTTGGTGAAAACGGAGCCGGCAAGTCCACCCTCATGAACGTGCTCTACGGTCTTTATGCCTCTGACAGCGGCGAGATCCTCCTTGACGGGGTGCCGCAGCGCTTCACGGGCCCGGGCGATGCTATGGCGGCGGGAATCGGGATGGTGCACCAGCACTTCATGCTTGTTCCCTGTTTCACCGTGGCGGAGAACGTCATGCTCGGGCACGAAGCGACGAGGTTCGGCGGATTCCTCAATCTTGATGCGGCCCGGGACAAGGTTCGAGAGATCGCCGACCGATTCGGATTCGATCTTGATCCAGATGCTCTCGTTGAAGATCTCCCGGTTGGTGTTCAGCAGCGAGTCGAAATCATCAAAGCCCTCTCGCGGGACGCGAAGGTGCTCGTTTTCGACGAACCAACGGCCGTGCTTACTCCGCAGGAGACAGACGAGCTCATGGGGATTATGCGGCAGCTTCGTGATTCTGGTGCCGCGATTGTTTTTATTACCCACAAGCTCCGCGAGGTGCGCGAGGTGGCTGACCGGATCACCGTCATTCGGCTGGGGAAGGTGGTGGGTGAGGCATCCCCGACCGCCACGAACGCGGAACTTGCCTCGCTCATGGTGGGCCGCGCGGTGGAACTGATAGTGCACAAGAACCCGCCGCGCCTGGGTGAGGTGGGGTTGGCAGTGTCTGAGCTCACCGTCATTGATCACCACGGCACCCACGTTGTGAAGAACGTCAGCTTCGAGGTGCGTCGAGGTGAGATTCTTGCGATCGCGGGCGTTCAGGGAAACGGGCAAACAGAGCTCACCGAGGCACTCTTAGGTTTACAGAAACACGTGCGCGGGAGCATCCGGCTTGACGGCGTCGAGGTCTCAGGACAGAGTGTGCGACACCTGCTCGATGCCGGGGTTGGATTTGTGCCGGAGGATCGCAACGAGGACGGACTCGTGGGGGATTTCTCGGTCGCGGAGAACCTCATGCTGGACCGTGCGCACGGCGAACCGTTTGTGAAAGCCGGATCCGTGCAACAGCGCAAGCTCATGGAATTTGCGCGATCGAAGGTCGCCGAATTCGATGTTCGCACGCAGGGCATTGATGAGCACGTCAAGTTTCTGTCCGGGGGAAATCAGCAGAAAGTTGTTATCGCTCGAGAGCTGAGCCGCGAGCTGCGCCTTCTGGTTGCCGCGCAGCCCACGCGCGGAGTGGATGTCGGTTCTGTCGAGTTCATACACGAACAGATTGTTGCGGCCCGCGACGCCGGGGTTCCGGTGGTGGTGGTGTCAACCGAACTCGACGAGGTGTCGGCCCTCGCAGATCGGATCATGGTGATGTACGGCGGCCACATCGTCGGGATTGTTCCCGGTGCAACATCGCGCAGCGATCTTGGACTTATGATGGCTGGTGAACGGATGACCGAGGGGGCGGCGGCGTGAACGAATCATCCCGTCGTATGCAGCGAGTGCTACGCGAGATCACCACGGGCAGTGCCCTCGTGCCGGTGTTCGCGATCCTTCTCGCGATGATCGTCGGCGCGGTCATGATTGCCGCCACCAACGTCGATGTTCAGGAGACGAGCGGGTATTTTTTCTCCCGCCCGGGCGACTGTCTACTCGCGATCTGGCAGGCGGTCAGCGGTGCGTACACCTCGTTGTTCCAGGGTGCTATCTACAACTTTGACGCCGGTAATTTCACCGACGGCATCCGGCCGCTCACCGATACGCTCACTAATGCGACGCCGCTGATTGCCGGTGGTCTCGGAGTGGCGTTGGCATTCCGGGTTGGCCTGTTCAACATTGGCGGCCAGGGACAGATGCTCATCGCGGCATCCGTCGCCGGATGGATAGGGTTTTCGTTCAATCTCCCCCCTGTTGTGCACCTGCTCGTTGCTCTTCTCGGTGGTCTCGCCGGTGGCGCTGTGTGGGGTGGTCTCGTCGGAATTCTCAAGGCGCGCACCGGTGCGCACGAGGTGATCGTGACGATCATGCTGAACTACGTTGCGTTCTACCTGGTTTCCTGGATGCTTCGCACTCCCGGTCTTCTGCAAGCGCCGGGTTCCTCTAACCCGCAGAGTCCGCCGGAAGCTGCAAACGCGATCCTACCGAAGATCTTCGGACCCGGTTATAGCACCCACTTCGGGCTCGTCTTCGCGCTTCTTGCCACAGCCGTAGTGTGGTGGATTCTTGTGCGGTCGGGGCTGGGGTTCCAGTTCCGCGCCGTGGGGTTTAACCCGCGTGCCGCGAGAGTAGCGGGCATCAATGTCTCCCGAATGTACGTGTACGCCCTCCTCATCAGTGCTTCCCTGCTCGGCCTCGCCGGTGTGAGCCAGGTGCTCGGAACGGTCAACACCGGATTTACCTCGACGATCGACGCAGGACTCGGGTTTGACGCAATTACCGTGGCGTTGCTGGGCCGCTCGACCCCAATTGGAACACTGCTTGCGGCACTGCTGTTTGGGGCATTCAGAGCCGGTGGGTATTCGATGCAGGCGGTGAACCAAGTGCCGATCGAGATCGTGCTCGTCGTGCAGTCGCTCATTGTGCTCTTCATCGCTGCACCGCCGCTGGTACGGTCGATCTTCCGACTACCAGATCCACGCAGGATACGCGATCAAGGGCTGAGGTTACGGCGGACCAAGAAGGCAGGGGTGTCAGCATGAGCGTCGTGACCTCTCGTGCGAGCGATCCGGTGGTGACAATCGGTGGTGAGACTGCCAACCCGGTGAGCCGGAAGGTGCCCATCGTTTTCACCGCGGTAACCGTTATTGCCGTGCTCGCGGCGATATCTGCCCGCAGTGGTGACACCGCGTTTCGGTTCACCCGTTCTTCAGCCGACCCGACGCAGTTGCCCGAAATGCACCTGCCGGTTTGTCCGACCCTCTGGGTCATCGCGGTTCTGCTCGCGGTCGGCACCCTGTTTGCCTGGCGCCGCCTGCTCGTTCGCCGGAAGGTGCCCATGTGGCTTGTCGCTGTGTACGGCACGCTCGCGGTCATCGGATTCCTGGTCTGGGCGGGTGTGGGTCACGCTATTCCGCTTGTCGGTCTTCTCGGTGGTGCACTGAGCTTGGCTGTGCCTCTTGTCTACGGCGCACTGGCGGGCGTGATCGGTGAACGCGTCGGGGTTGTTAACATTGCCATTGAGGCGCAGTTGCTCTCCGGTGCCTTCACCGCGGCCATCGTGTCGTCGGTCACGAAGCAGCCGTTGCTCGCGCTTCCCGCAGCGATGGTGACGGGCATGCTCGTCGGAATGGTGCTCGCAGCGTTTTCACTGAAGTACCTCGTCGATCAGGTCATCGTGGGCGTTGTGCTCAACGTGCTGGTCATCGGCCTGACGAGCTTCCTCTACTCACAGGTGCTCGTGCCGCACGCAGATCAGCTCAACACCCCGGTGCGGCTCGATGCACTGCCGATTCCGCTGCTCAGCGATATCCCGGTGATTGGACCGGTGTTCTTCCGCCAGACCATTGTTGTGTACCTCATGTACGTTGCGGTCGCGGTTGTTGCCGCCGGGCTGTTTCGCACTCGGTGGGGCCTTCGGTTGCGTGCGGTGGGAGAGCACCCGAAAGCAGCCGACACGGTCGGGATCAAAGTTATCTCAACCCGACTGTGGAATGTCGCACTCGCGGGTGCGATTGCCGGACTTGGTGGCACCTTCTTCACGATCGGCTCGGGTATTGCCTTTAACAAGCAGATGACAGCCGGCATGGGGTATATCGCGCTCGCGGCGGTGATTTTCGGCAAGTGGCACCCCATCAAAGCAACCCTTGCGGCACTGCTGTTTGGCTTTGCTTCCAATCTGCAGAACACCCTCTCGGTGATTGGCTCGCCGGTGCCCAGTGAGTTCATGCTCATGCTGCCCTACGTTGTGACGATCCTTGCCGTGGCGGGACTGGTGGGCAAGTCGCGTGCGCCCGCGGCATCCGGGAAACCGTATGTCAAGGGCTGACGCGTTGGGCTCGGGCTCGGGCTCGGATTTGGGGTCGGGCTCGGATTTGGGCTCGAGCTCGGATTTGGGGTCGGACTCGGATTTGGGGTCGGGCTCGGATTCGGCCGAGTCGAGTGTCGACTGGCCTGTTCTGCGCGAGCACGCCCGGGCCGCAATGTCGAAGGCATACGTGCCCTATTCTCAATTCCCGGTCGGGGCGGCAGCTCTTGTGGATGATGGCCGCATCGTCAGCGGGTGCAACGTCGAAAACGCGTCGTACGGCGTGACGCTCTGCGCCGAGTGCTCGCTCGTCTCGGCCCTCATCATGTCCGGTGGTGGTCAACTGCGTGCCTTCACCTGCGTTGACGGGAATGGTGCCACGCTCATGCCGTGCGGTCGGTGTCGGCAATTGCTCTACGAACACTCTGCCGAGGGAATGCTCCTCGAGACCGTTTCAGGGTTGCAGATGATTGACCAGGTCCTGCCCGACGCGTTCGGGCCACGACAATTGACCGACTACCGGGAGCCCCAGTGAGAACACCCCCACCGGAACCGTTCGACACCGTCGAGATCATCCACACCAAACGCGACCACCGCGAACTGACAACCCAACAGATTAACTGGCTTGTTGAGGCCTACACCCGCGGCTACGTCGCTGACGAGCAGATGTCAGCGCTGACAATGGCAATATTCCTCAATGGGATGTCCCGCCGAGAGATTCGTGACCTCACCGCTGCGATGATCGCCACCGGTGAACGGATGGACTATTCCGCGCTGGGGAAGCCCACCGCAGACAAGCACTCAACCGGGGGTGTTGGTGACAAGATCACCCTGCCTCTCATGCCGCTTGTGGCAACCTTCGGGATTGCGGTACCGCAGTTATCCGGGCGTGGGCTGGGGCACACCGGTGGCACGCTCGACAAACTGGAGTCGATTCCGGGGTGGCGCGCGACCCTCAGCGGTTCCGAGATGTTCGCGCAACTACGCGACGTGGGCGGCGTCATCTGCGCGGCCGGTGCCGAGCTCGCACCCGCCGACAAGAAACTCTATGCGCTGCGTGATATCACCGGGACGGTCGAGGCGATCCCACTTATTGCGTCGTCGATCATGTCGAAGAAAATAGCCGAGGGCACACGAGCGCTAGTGCTCGACGTGAAATTCGGCTCGGGCGCGTTCCTCACGGATATCGCTCGGGCACGAGAGTTGGCTCGGACGATGGTGGAGTTGGGAACAGACGCGGGGGTTGCGACATCCGCCCTGCTCACCAACATGAACGTGCCACTCGGCCTCACAATCGGTAACGCGAACGAGGTGCGCGAATCGGTCGAGGTGCTTGCGGGCGGTGGGCCGAGGGATGTCCGTGAGCTCACCGTTGCCCTCGCGCGGGAGATGCTCACGATGGCGGGGCATCCTGATGTTGATGTGGCCGCGGCGCTTGACGATGGTCGGGCGATGGACACGTGGCGGCGTGCGATTCGCGCTCAGGGCGGTGATCCGGATGCTCCGCTACCGACAGCGCGCGAACAACACCCGGTCACGGCTGACCGTGATGGGGTGCTCGTGGCGCAGGAGGCACTGCCGTTCGGGATCGCTGCCTGGCGACTCGGTGCCGGTCGAGCGCGCAAAGAGGATGCCGTCTCGCACGGGGCGGGGATCGACCTGCACGCGAAGCCTGGCGATCACGTGCGGGCAGGGCAGCCGCTGTTTACGCTGCACGCTGACGATCCGGCGCGGTTTGCACGAGCCTTGGAGGCGGTTGCCGGCGCCTGGCGAATCGGGGATATCGGTGACCCCATCGTCGACGGTGGCCCACTCGTCGCCGAACGCCTCGGTGCCTGACCGCGCACGGGGGCACGGGGCAGGGAACGCGAACGAACGTATCAACTCCAAGGCGCGACTGACCGCGCGCGGGGCAGGGGGCTTGAGGGTGCGAGTATTGTTGAGCCGTGACCCTCAGCGAGCAGTACTGCCTTGATGGTGGGAGAATCGACATCCGGCGTTTGCCAAAGGTGTCGTTGCACGACCACCTTGATGGTGGTGTGCGTCCACAGACGATTATCGATCTCGCGGATGAGGTTGACCTCGAACTGCCCACAACGGATGCGGTGGCGCTCGGTGACTGGTTTGTGCAACAGGCTAGTTCCGGTTCGCTTGTGGAATACCTCACAACGTTTGAGGTGACGACGGCCATCATGCAGACGCAAAACGGGTTGGCCCGAGTTGCGCGGGAGTTCGTGCAGGATCTGGCGGCGGACGGCGTCATCTACGGCGAGATCCGGTGGGCTCCGGAACAGCACCTGCAGCGCGGGCTTACGCTTGACGGGGCTGTCGTGGCGGTGCAGGAAGGCCTTGAGCAGGGCGTTGATGACGCGCGACACCAGGGTCACGACATCCGTGTTGGGCAGATTATGACGGCCATGCGTCACGAAAGTCGGTCGCTGGAGATCGCGGAACTTGCTGTTCGTCATCGTCACCAGGGCGTTGTCGGATTCGACATTGCCGGTGCCGAGGCGGGATTCTTGCCGAGGCGGCACCGCGCCGCATTTGACTACCTTGCTGCCCAGTACTTTCCAGTCACCGTCCACGCGGGTGAAGCGGGCGGTCTCGAGTCGATTCGCAGTGCACTTTTTGACGGACGGGCTCTCCGACTGGGGCACGGTGTGCGGCTCGCTGAAGATCTTGAGATTCAGCGGCAAGATGCTGAGAACAGTTATGTGACGTTGGGACCGGTGGCCGAGTGGGTGCGAGATCGAGAAATTGCTCTCGAACTCAGTCCTTCCTCGAACCTGCAGACCGGCGCGATCACTCGATGGGGAACCGAGCTCATCGACCATCCGTTTGATCTGCTCTATCAGCTCGGGTTCCGGGTCACGGTCAATACCGATAATCGGTTGCAGAGCGCCACTTCACTCACCCGAGAACTGTATCTGTTGAGTGATGTCTTTGGGTACGACCAGAGCCATCTGCTCACGTTCCAGTTGAATGCCGCGAGTGCTACGTTCCTTCCGCTCGACGAGCGCGAGGATCTGATTGACCAGATTGTGGCAGGCTTCGACCGGATGTAGTCTTTCAGCTCGCGGGGTTCTTGCAGTCGTTAGGTGTTGCTCCCGCGGAGGTTGCGGGTGTGTGGGGTGGGTGTTGTGCCTCCGATGTCGGTGTGGGGTTTTTGGGCGACACGAGCCTGCGTCCACCCCTGATCAACAACCAACTGGACCAGTTTTAGCCGGCCCACCGGGTTCAACCCAGCACGAGCATGAGTAACGTAGGACACGAGAACCTCCTGACATCGAATGAGTAGTTCTACCTCATCCCTCACAACCTCCGTGGGAACAGCACCTAGCTCTCCGTAGGCTTGGGGCAGTTCGGGCTTGGTTGACGAGTACCTGCTACGGTTTTCCAATTTTTTCGAGTGATAGCACACCAGTGGGCGCTATACCATTTTCTGCTGTATTATCTTATAGTTATAACACTCGCGGGACGACTGCCCAAGTTTGATAAAAAGCAGATTATGCCGGTGCATGATTGTCAGATGTATGTGCTTGGGGCGGTTGTGTTTAGCGTGATGTCGTTTGTAACTAGATCAAACGTTTGGAATAGCATCATAACTACCGCGCTGTGGATGGTTGTATTGATTATTAGATGGATATTTTACCAAAAATAAATTAGCCGACTTCGTGTGCGCGCTAACTTATGACGCATGAAGGTTATTCGATCAACCAATCATCTTCAAAAATGCTGAGTGCAAAGCGCGGGCTATGTCGCATTATTCACGCACTGTCTCACACGCATCCGGCATCATTCAGGAATGTGGGAGCATTGCAGGAATTTTAGGGACATCGGGTTCGGTTATTGTGTGCGAAAGTAGCGGAATAGGTGTCGTTCTTTGATCAAGAGAGTGGTGAGCAGTGCGGCGAGTATCGTCGTCGCGGCGGCGACGGTAATGACCCGGATGCCGTGTGGGAAGGCTTCGTGAGCACCGGGTGTAGGGTTCAGAGTTAGCCATGTGGTGATTGTGGCTAGGGTCAGTATGGTGGCGGTGATAGTCCAAGCGGTCGTCTCGATGACCGTTTGGAGGGTGATGGCTGGCGTGGTTATTTTTGCGTGGAGTGCGGAGCTGATTTCAAGACGACGTAGCCATATTGCGGTGGAGCCGAGTAGGGCTGTGATGATTGCGGCTATTATTGGAGCGTAGCGGGTAAGGCGGTTGGTGAAGATTGCTTTACCGTCGTAGCTGGTTCCGTGGGTGCTGTTGAGCTGCTGGAATTTTGGGGGCTGTTCGTTACTGGTCGGTTGTGGTCGTGGAGCGAGGGTGGCAGATAGGAGAGAGCGTAGGCCCGGGGTGACTGGCCATGCTTCGGCCCAGCACTCGTCGAAGAGTTGATTACTGTTTGTGGGGAGATAAATTCCGTATCCGTAGCCGGGTCGTCTGCCGTCGTCGGGGTAATCAAAGATAGTGCCCACGGTGGTAGTGCCACCGATGAGGGTTAGTTGGCTTCCGATTTGCAGTCCGAGAGTCTGCGCGAGGTTTGCGGTAATTGCAATGCCATTGGTTACGCGGTTTGTGCCCAGCGCGGTGAAGTTGCCAAATGCGGGTGTGATATCGAAGGTTGGTATCTGTTCGGCGGGGAGGGTGGCAGCGGTTTCACTGCGGAGGTTTCTGCGAATCGCGCCTGCCGCGATGACGCCGGGGGTGCGGGCCAGGCCATCGCAGGCGGTTCCGTTGATTCCGTTGGGGAGTTGGTAGATGAGGGTTGAACCGCCGGTGGTGCGGAATCGATGGGCCTGTTGCGTGATGGTGGTGATGGTCGCGATATCGGCGACGGCGAGGGCGGTCATTGTGCCGGTAAGGAGGATGGTAAACAGCGTGGCTCGGCTCGTGCCGAGGGATAGATTGAGCCCGGCTTCGGTGAGGATGCTTCGGAGTTTCATTGTGGGTGTCTGAGATCGATGATGTTGGTGCAGGCATCGCGGGTTCGGTGATCGTGGGTTGCGATCACGATGATGATGTTATCTTCAGCAAGAGCCGTGATCGCCTGGTTCACAGAGGTAGCGGTGTGGGTGTCAAGTTGTGCTGTTGGTTCGTCAACGAGTAGTAGATCGGGTTGCGAGGCGATAGCGCGTGCGAGCATGAGTCGTTGTGCTTCACCACCGGAGAGAGTGTGGAACGGTTGGTGGGCGACATCCGTGAGTCCTACCCGGGCGAGGTAGTCACCGGCAACAGCGCGCGCGGTGTGATGGGTTAGTCCACGTGCGAGTAGCGGGAGGGCTACATGGTCTTCGGCGGAACGCTGCGTGACGCCGTGTGGGTTCTGGAACACCCACGCTATGGAGTGGATATTGTGTCGGTCGAGTGTTCCGGCGGTTGGTGTGAGCCATCCGGCAAGGATGTTCAACAGGGTGCTTTTACCGGAGCCAGACGGTCCGGTGAGCGCGTAGGTCTCTCGGGGTTTCAGCGCGAAATCTAACCCGCTGAATAACAGCGGATTCTCACCAAACTGATGTCCAAGCTCACGTGCCACGACCAAAGGCAGTGTGGGGTTTTGTGTTGTTGGTGTGGGGTTCTGCACTACCGGTGTGGGGTTTTGTACCGCCGGTACGGGGCCCTGTGTTACCGGCACGGGAGCGTCTTCGGTGGGCGGAGGGTTACGGTGTCGAGTGTGGCATCTTCTCGGTCGGGAATGATGAATGTTTGACCAAGCTGTGAGCTTGTGATCGTCACGGGCACACCAACACCGTGCGAGAGTACACACCCTTTGGTATCGGATACCGAGTACACTGCGGCTGCTGGCAACGAGTACACCGTGAGAGGTTGAGCGAGTTGAAAAATAATGGACATCCCCGCCCTCGCTGTGCCGGAACCGGTTGTGGTGTCCTGGGAGGAATCACCCGTGAGGGAGTTTGCGCCCGGGTTGCTTGTTTGGTTTGCCATGTACTCCAGGTACGCAGGAGACTGGGATAACTTTGCTAAATCCTCCGGGTTGCTTACTCGACCCTGGGCATCAACAGGTATTGTGACCTCATCGAGTTTGAGCACCCGATCTCCCGGGATGAGCCCGGAGGGGAGCTGTTTTACCTTCGCAGAGGTGAGCGCTGTTGGTAGCATCGCGAGCGGGTTTGCTGCGGAGAGGTGTGTTCCTGTTGCCGTGGTGCACGTGGCTACAGTGATGGGTGAGGCGGGTAACCACACGAAAGATTCCACCGGGATGGATCCCCACGAAGCCGCCGTGACGCTGCCCGCCGCGCGAGCGAGCGCGCGAGCGGCGTTCACCGTGCGCTGCCCGACCACCCCATCAGCAGAAACCGCGTAGCCCAACCGGTTGAGTTCGTTCTGGAGAGCTTTCACATCAGGACCACGGTCACCAACAGTCAGATCCCGCCATAGCGGTCGTGCGGTCGCGAGAAAAACCAGCGGTTCGTCATTAATAGAAAACACCGACTGGCCCGAGGTCCACACATCACCGGGTGCGCACACCGCCCCCGTCACAATGCCGGTCTTGTGTGTCATAACCTTCACCTCAGGGGTCACAACAACCACGAGACTGGCATTCTGCTTATCCACCGTTTCAACACGCGCCACCGGTGCCTCAGTGGGCGAAATCGACCCTGACACACTCACAGGAGCGGGAACTCGGACAAGGAACGATCCCGCAATCACTCCCACGAGTCCGACCAACACAAGGAGGATTCCTACCGCTCCGCCAGACAGTTTCCCGCCCCAAAGCCTCCGCGTCACCATACAACTCCCACACCACACCGCGAATTACGCACTGCAACACATCCTAACCAGGTTCTAACCCGAGAAGATTGCGAGCACACTCGAGAGTCTCTGCTTCCAGAGTTCCTTATTCTCGAAATCACGCCGATCACACTCCACGGTATACGGGGCGGGAACGGTTTCTTCTCCACCGGACATACGACAATTATCTCATCCTCCTCAAGACTCTGCAGATTCCGGCTCCAACTGAACCGTATGGCCATAAAATGGCACATCTCGAATCATCTCATAGTTTCTAGACAGAATTCACAAAACATATGTAACATCCGCGTTTAGCTGTGTTTTCCTGAGAGGCGCTCCGAGTTGACAGAGAGCTCGGTCACGTCGAATCACCGTAGTGAGAGTGCTCCTGCCGCCAGTCGTGTTCTCGTGCTCGGTTGAACTGGCTGGTGTGAGGTGGATCAAACCGCCGAACGATCACGGGGGTCTCAGCAGGACGTTCGTGGGCGGCGAGGCTGGCTTTGTGAGCGGCGACATCACCACGCAAATCTCACTAGGTCTGTGCTGTGAGCAGCTCACAGCACACTCCTAGCCGTACCCCAGCCCGAGGGGATCAAGAGAGCACTCATGAAAGGCCGGGGAATCCGCATCGTGAGCGTTTGTTTCCCAATCGTGTCGGTAGTCTTTAGCGGTATAGGAGGCAGGAACTAACTTCTTTTTCACCAGGCACGCGACCATTATTTCGTCTTCATTAAGATGCTGTGGATTTCGAGCCATGTCGTACCTCAGCGTAGAGATGAGAGAATGATCCTGATCACATCGTTTCCACACTTGTTGAATCTGATCAATACTCATCTCAGCTGTTGCGTGGTTCAGTGGTTTTGCGCCTCTTCCTTCATCTAAGAAGCCCTCGTTCAGCATGCATTTCCGATACAGGCTCTCTGTCTGCGCAAAATCCTGGTCGGTGATGTGACCTTTTGCGAGAATCTGGCGAACCAGATCACTCGTCGTCTTGCGGTAAAACTCTGCGAACTCATCTGCCCACGGTCCCGTGAATTCTGGAATTACCGCCGGTGGATCTGGAACCTCCGGATCCGGGGAGATCTTCACCACCATCTCGGAAGTGGAAGATCCTGCAGACTCACCTTCTTCGCTGGAACATGCCACGAGCCCTACCGCCAGCAACACCACAAAAACAGCTGAACACACCGTCTTCCCAAGGACCGCACCATCACGCTGGTTCCCAGCAGAACACGTGACACCACATCCGTCATCTTCCATTGAAGCCACGCCTCACTACCCGCGACACCGGACAATAAGGCTGCGTTGACGTGGAACCCGGCCGAGCCCAATTAGCATTCCCGTGGTACTGCCCGTCAGCAGCCCGCATCCAATGCTGGATCGACCCGGTTGACCAGGGGTAGTTATATGCCGAAAAGTCGCGAACCTGAACGTGGTACCTCGCGGCATGCGCTGGGACCGCTGTCAAGGTTGCGACCATAAGAGAGATTACGATAATGGGTACGGCCGGTGCAAGTCGCTTCGTCAGTTTCCTGGTCACAATGAGGCCCTTCTTTCGGGTTGTATTGCCGGTTTCCGGCGCCGCAATCAGCCGCACAGGTTGAACTCACAACGTAACATAATTTTGCGTTGCCTTTGCGTCTGGTTGGAGCTGCCCCTGATACATCACACTGAGGCTGCTGCCCCACTGAGAATGACGAGCATCAACCCCGTCCGTTTGGTGATCTGACTGTACCATCACCGGGTTCGGTATAGAAACAGCCGAACACACTGTTTTTCTTATAGGCCATGCCATCACGCCGGCCTCCAGTGGAACACACAACACACTCCGTCATCTTCCATAGAAACCACACCTCACCACCCTCAACGTGGTGCAGTAAGGCTGTACCGCCACCGAACCCGGTCGAGCCCAGTCAGCACCCTCGCGGCACTCCCCGCAGCACTGGGTCTTCGAATTCAACGCGTCCCGCCCAGTCAGCACCCTCGCGGCACTCCCCGTCAGCAGCCTCCATCCAGTGCTTGACCTGTCCGGCGGGACCAGTACTTAGATGATAGAGAGTGCACGCCCATTGAGGCCACAGAAAAAAGACTGGAAACAACAAACTCACCTGTGACTACAGAGGTATGCCCACCGGGGTCACAGAAACGAGTTGCCACCGCAGTAGGACGCGAGAGCCGGGGATCGACGAAATCGCGAGGGGTTGCTACTCCAGCAGGGTTGAGAGCCCTGCCGCGAGAGTGGCGACCAGTGCGTTCGCGGCGGATCGCCGCTGGGCAACCGTCCCCGTCTCCTCGGATGCGTCAATGTAGGCCTTGAGCTTCGGCTCGGTACCGCTCGGGCGCACCATGATGCGGGCATTGCTCTCCAGCACGATTCGGAGCATGTTGGTCGGCGGCAGCGCGCCAAACCCCTGCGAGAAGTCGTCGATCTGCTGTACCCGGATGCCACCGACAGCGTCGGGCGGAGCATCCCGAAGCCTTGTCATGATCTCATCAATGCGAGCAAGCTCAGACACGCGGAGCGAGATCTGGGTCGAGGCGAACGCGCCAAACCTCGCCGTAAGTTCGTCGAGGTGGTCGGCGACGGTCTTTCCGGCTGCCCCGAGCTCAGTCGCCAGTGCGGTGAACGCGAGCGAGGCCGAGATGCCGTCTTTGTCGGTGACAGTGTCGGGATTAACAAGGTATCCGAGCGCTTCTTCAAAGCCGAAAATCAGACCGGGAGTGCGGGAAATCCATTTAAACCCGGTGAGGGTGGCGCGGAACTCGAGTCCGTACTGGTGCGCGATTCGTTCCAAACCGGGGGATGACACGATCGAACACGCGAGAGTACCACCCGCTCCCGACTCGCCCGCCGCATCCGCCGCTGCCCGTGCCGCCCGCCAGCCGAGCATAAGACCAACATCGTTGCCGCTGAGTCGGCGGAACCCCGCAGGTTCCGTGGCATCCGGGATGGCAACGGCGAACCGGTCCGCGTCGGGGTCGTTTGCGATGATGAGGTCTGCGCCAACCTCGCGGGCGCGGGCGAACGCGAGATCCATCGCGCCAGCCTCCTCCGGGTTGGGGAACGCGACGGTGGGGAAGGCGGCATCCGGTTCAACCTGTTCCGGCACAACCGCGGGTTGCTCGAACCCGGCGGTCCGCCACACAGCTGAGAGGGTTTCCCAACCGACACCGTGCATGGCCGTGTAGACAATGGTGGGTGGCGCAACCGATAACCCCGGTTTCGACGAGATTCCACCATTCGGGATAACTCGCACAGCGGCGCGAACGTACGCCTCAATAACGGACTCGTCGGCTGTGGCATACTGCCCACGCGGCAACTGCGCAACGGTTATCGTCTCGGCAATGTGGGCGATGTGGGCGGCGATTTGTATATCACTCGGACCGATGATTTGCGCGCCGTTATCCTGCCCGCCGAGGTACACCTTGTAGCCGTTGTCTAGCGGCGGATTGTGCGAAGCTGTCACCATCACACCCGCCGAGGTGCCGAGGTGGCGGACCGAGAAGGCGAGCACGGGAGTGGGCAGCAGGCGGGGTAGGAGGGTCACATTGACGCCCGCGCCCGCCATGATTTCGGCCGAATCGTGGGCGAACACATCAGAGTTCTTCCGACCGTCGTAGCCGATGACAACCGAGGGAGCAGTGCTGCTCGTTGCGTGCTCTACGAGGTAGGCCGCAAGACCGGCCGCGGCCTGGGCAACGAGCACCCGATTCATCCGGTTCGGTCCGGCACCGAGGCTGCCGCGCAGACCCGCCGTTCCAAAGGCAAGTCGAGTGTCAAAACGGTCGGTCAGATCGGCGGATGCCGCGACATCTCCCGTGCGCACGTGTTCGAGGAGCGCGCTCAGTTCTGCCCGGGTTTCTGGATCGGGATCCTGCGCGAGCCACGCCTCGGCGCGCGCGAGCCGGCCTGTCACGTCAGTGAAAGAGTCGCTGCCCGGTGTCGGGAACTGGTTGTCAGTGGTCATGGGATATCCTCTCGCTACAGCACCGTAACAATTCGGGCAAGCAGTGCACCGATGACCGGCTCAGCAGTTTTACCGATGGCAACCACCTCGTCGTGGCTGAGCGGTGTGGTCTGGATGCCCGCGGCAAGATTGGTGATGAGGGACATCCCGAGAATCTCCATTCCGCACTGTCGGGCAGCGATGGCCTCGAGCGCGGTGGACATTCCGACAATATGACCACCGATCGTCTTCGCCATCTGCACCTCGGCCGGTGTCTCGTAGTGGGGCCCCCGGAATTGCACGTAGACGCCCTCATCAAGGTCAGAAGCAACGGAGCGCGCGATGGCCCGCAGCCGAGCCGAATAGAGATCGGTCAGGTCGATGAACGTTGCGCCCTCGAGCGGTGAATCGGCGGTGAGGTTGATGTGATCGCTGATGAGCACGGGTGTGCCGGGTGTCCAGTGCGGCATGATCCCGCCCGCACCATTGGTGAGAATCATGGTGGATGCCCCCGCTGCTGCTGCTGTGCGCACCGAGTGTACGACGCGGCGAACACCGTGGCCCTCGTAATAGTGGGTACGCGCACCGATGACGAGAGCGCGTTTTCCAGACGGTGTGAGAATCGACCGGATGGTGCCGAGGTGCCCTGCCAGCGCTGGTTGTGAGAAGCCCGGTATTTCGGTGGCGGAGAGAGTGTGCGTCGTGTCGCCGATGAGATCGGCGGCGTGCGCCCACCCGCTGCCGAGAGTCAGTGCAATATCGTGCCGGGCCACGCCGGTGAGCTCGGCGATGCGATCGGCCGCGGTGTGAGCGAGAGCAAAGGGGTCGGCGGCAGGATCATCCAGGGGATTCAGTTGCGACATCCCGCTAGCATATCGGTGGGTTTGTGATCCGTGGCCTGGTGCTCTGGCACGTTTTGGTGGGATGTTTTCGTGTGCGCGAGAACGCGATGCACGGTACTCGGAGCGCTTCGAGACGGGGATGGATGTTTTTGCGTGCGCGCAAACACGCCAGTGGCAGTGCAGTCACGTCGCACAGTTCTGCGAACTACCTCCGCGTGCGCGAGAATGTGACACATGGCCTATGAGTTCGAGCGTACCCAGAGAATTGCTGTCCTCGGCGGTGGGCCCGGCGGATACGAGGCAGCGCTCGCCGGGGCTCGACTCGGTGCGGAGGTCACACTCATCGAGCGGGCGGGTGTCGGTGGGGCGGCCGTGCTCACCGATGTTGTGCCATCCAAGTCACTCATCGCGACGGCCGAGGCAACCAAAGCGGTGGAAGAGGCCGCCGATCTGGGGGTACAGTTCTTCGCGAAGTCGGGCGGTAAAGCGGTCAAACCGGATGTCGCGATCAACCTCGCCGCCGTCAACAAGCGGTTGCTCGGACTGGCGGCGCAGCAGTCCGAGGACATGCGTGTCAACCTCCTCGAGTCGGGTGTCACACTCGTGCAGGGAGAGGGACGGCTCGACGGAGCGAACGCCATCACGGTCGCCACGTCAAAGGGCGGCACCGACTTTGATCGCATTGAGGCCGACACCCTCGTTGTCTCGGTCGGGGCATCGCCGCGGGTGCTCCCCACCGCGGTGCCTGACGGTGAGCGGATTCTCACCTGGACCCAGCTCTATCAGCTCACCGCCATCCCGGAACACCTCATTGTCGTGGGCTCCGGCGTCACCGGTGCGGAGTTTGCCTCCGCCTACCGGGCACTCGGGGCGGCGGTGACGCTGGTCTCGAGCCGTGATCAGGTGCTGCCGGGTTCGGATGCGGACGCGGCATCCGTCATTGAAAAGGTCTTCACCCGCAATGGCATGACGCTGCTCAACAAGTCGCGTGCGGAGTCGGTCGTGCGACAGAGCGACGGGGTGCTCGTCACCCTCACGGACGGCCGCGCGGTGACCGGGAGCCACTGTCTGATGGCGGTCGGGTCCACCCCCAACACAACGGATATCGGGTTAGAAGAGGCGGGTGTGCAGCTCGACAACTCAGGGCACATTCGTGTGAACCGGGTGGCGCGGACATCCATCCCCAATATCTACGCCGCCGGTGACTGCACCACCTTCATGCCGCTCGCCTCGGTCGCGTCAATGCAGGGACGCACCGCCGTGTTCCACGCGATGGGCGACATCGTCAATCCACCAGAAAGTCGGAACATTACCTCCAACATCTTCACACAGCCGGAGATCGCAACGATTGGCTGGACACAGAAAGAGATTGAGGATGGCGCGGTCTCCGGCACCGTCTACAAGCTGCCGCTTGCGTCAAACCCGCGGGCGAAGATGATGGGCATCCGTGACGGATTCGTGAAGCTGTTTGCCTCCGCCGGGTCGGGTGCCATTATCGGCGGTGTCATCGTCGCCCCGAAGGCATCGGAGCTCATCTTTCCGCTCGCGCTCGCGGTGGAACAACGACTCACCGTGGATCAGTTCGCGTCGGCGTTCCCGGTGTATCCGTCACTGAGCGGGTCGCTATCGGATGCCGCGCGCGCGATGCACGTTGCTCGACAGTAGCGGCGCGGGATGCCCCGACCGCGGCCGACTAGTTCACCGGCTGGCTAGCTCGTCGGTAGCAGTGTGTACTTCGTGTCGAGGTATTCTTGGATACCTTCGATGCCGCCCTCCCGACCGATACCAGACTGCTTGACACCGCCGAACGGTGCCGCAGCGTTAGAGGCCAGACCGGTATTGAGGGCCATCAGCCCCGTCGCGAGGCGATTGATCATGCGGTGCCCGCGCCCGAGGTCATTTGTGAACACGTACGACATGAGTCCGTATTCGGTGTCGTTGGCACAGCGCACCGCATCATCCTCCGAACTGAAGGTTGTAATTCCGAGCACCGGTCCGAAAATTTCCTCTTTCAACAGGCGACTTTCGGGGTGAACCTCTCCAAGAACGGTGGGGGAATAGAAGGTGCCCTCTCGGTCAAGTGGCGAGCCGCCGGTGAGAATCTGCGCACCCCGTTCGACGGCATCCTGCACCAGTTCGTGCACTGAACTGACCGCCTTTGCGTCAATGAGAGGGCCGATCGTGACGCCATCATCGGTGCCGCGTCCAACTCGCATCGCGATCACCCGCTCGGTCACCCGCGCGGTAAATTCTGCCGCGACAGACTCGTGAACAATAAAACGATTGGCGGCGGTGCAGGCTTGTCCGGCATTGCGGAACTTCGCGAGCATCGCGCCATCCACCGCCCTGTCGAGGTCAGCGTCCTCAAAGACAATGAAGGGTGCGTTTCCGCCGAGTTCCATAGAAGTGCGCAGGACGCCCGTGGCTGCTTCGCGAATGAGTGCGCGTCCAACCGATGTTGACCCGGTGAAGGAAAGTTTCCGCAGCCGCGGGTCGGCAAGGATAGGTGCGGCGACTTTTGCGGACGTGCTTGTCGTAATGACGTTGACAACCCCCGGCGGTAGGCCGACCTGCTCGAGCAACTGAACAAACGCGAGGGTCGTGAGTGGCGTCTGAGCGGCGGGCTTGATGACGACGGTGCATCCGGCGGCGAGTGCTGGCGCGATCTTGCGGGTTGCCATGGCGAGAGGGAAATTCCACGGGGTGATCAGGAGGCAGGGGCCGACCGGTTTTTGCGAGATGATCATGTTTCCCGTGCCCTCGGGGTTAGGGCCGTAGCGTCCGGAAATTCGCGCAGCCTCTTCGCTGTACCAGCGGAGAAATTCACCACCGTATGCCACTTCCCCTCTCGCCTCGGCGAGCGGCTTACCCATCTCAAGGGTCATCAGTAGCGCGAAGTCTTCTGCCCGTGACATAAGAGCGTCGAAGGCGTGCCGAAGCAGTTCCCCGCGAGTTCGGGGCGCTGTGGCTGCCCAAGAATCCTGGGCCGCCACAGCGGCATCAAGAGCACGCATGCCGTCTTCTGGCGAGGCGTCAGCGATGTTTTTGAGGGTCAGCCCGGTTGCTGGGTCGGTCACAGCGAAGGTGGTTCCGCGTGTCGCGGGAATCCACGTGCCGGTTATGTACAGGTCACTGGGGGTGGAGCGGAGGAGATCTTTTTCCCTGGTGGAGAGTGTCATGTTGTTCATCCTCTCAGGTTTGCGCGAGACCGTCAGCAATGACGGAAAATCTCTTGTGGTGAAACTCGTTGCTGATACCGAGCGGCGGGAGAAAACCGATGACGTGCGTGTGACCGTCGTCAGGCGGTGGCGGAAGCCTCTGAGATTGTCGTGAGCAGATGGCCGCTGGCAACGGTGGTTCCGGTCGTCGCGTGGATGGCCCCGACGATCCCGTCTTTGTGGGCGGCGATCGGCTGTTCCATTTTCATTGCTTCGAGCACGAACAGCAGGTCACCCTTCACGACTCTCTCCCCCTCGGTCACGGCGATCTTCACAACGGTGGCTTGCATGGGTGCTTTCACCGCATCGCCCGTGGCGGTGTCAACGGTGTGACGCGCGGTGCGGCGACGGGGCACCGGCCCGGACGATCCCGGTTGCGGGCCCGCCGCGATCCGCTGGGGCAGGGTAACCTCCACCCGGCGCCCCTCAACCTCGACAACAACGCTTGTGCGGCTGAGGGGACCGCTCGAATCAGACAGCTCACCCGACCAGGGTTCAATCGTGTTGTCGTACTCGGTCTCAATCCACCGCGTGTAGACACTGAACGGGGCATCCCCCGCCGGTGCGAACGCCGGGTTACGGACAATATCTCGGTGGAACGGCAGCACGGTGGGCAGCCCCGACACCTCGAACTCGTCGAGCGCGCGCCGGGCACGGCGGAGAGCATCCTGCCGGTTATTACCGGTGACAATGAGTTTTGCAAGCAGTGAGTCGAAGGCATCTGAGACGACATCTCCGGTTGTAACACCAGAGTCGATGCGGATGCCCGGACCGCCCGGGAAGCGAAGGTGCTGCACCGGCCCGGGAGAGGGCAAGAAGTTACGGCCCGGGTCTTCACCGTTGATGCGGAACTCGAACGAGTGGCCCTCCGGCACGGGATCGGGGTACTCGAGTGTGCCGCCCTCGGCGAGACGAAACTGTTCCCGGACGAGGTCGATTCCGGTGACCTCTTCAGAGACGGGGTGTTCGACCTGGAGTCGGGTGTTGACCTCCAAGAACGACACGGTGCCATCCTGACCTATGAGGAATTCGCACGTCCCCGCGCCAACATAGTTGACCTCTCGGAGGATGGCCTTGGATGCCGCGTACAGCGCGTCATTCTGGGCCTTGGTGAGGAAGGGGGCGGGCGCTTCTTCAACCAGCTTCTGGTGTCGGCGCTGCAGCGAGCAGTCCCGAGTGGAGACGACGACGACGTGCCCCCTGTGGTCGGCGAGGCACTGGGTTTCCACGTGGCGCGGCCTGTCGAGGTATTTCTCAACGAAGCACTCACCTCGGCCGAACGCGGTGACCGCTTCACGGGTGGCCGAGTCGAAGAGTTCCGGGATTTCCTCGCGCGTGCGAGCGACTTTGAGGCCGCGACCACCACCACCGAAGGCGGCTTTGATCGCAACGGGGAGGCCGTGCTCAGCGACAAACTCGAGGACTTCCGTGGAATCTTTCACCGGATTGAGTGTGCCCGGCGCGAGTGGCGCGCCGACTCTCTGCGCCACGTGCCGGGCGGATACCTTGTCGCCGAGTCGGTCGATTGCCTCGGGTGAGGGGCCGATCCAGATGAGGTTTGCCGCGATCACCGCGCGGGCAAAGTCAGAGTTTTCAGCGAGGAATCCATACCCGGGATGCACCGCATCAGCGCCCGAGCGGCGGGCGACCGAGAGGAGCTTGTCAATGACCAGATACGTGTCAGCGCTCGTTGTGCCCTCAAGGGAATATGCGCGATCAGCGAGCCGCACATGGCGCGCATCCCGATCTTGGTCGGCGTACACGGCGACAGATTCGATTCCTGCATCACGGGCGGCCCGGATGACCCGTACGGCGATCTCCCCGCGGTTGGCAATGAGGACCCGGGTGATACGCGGCATAGTGCTTTAGCCTAGCCGTTGTTCCCAGGGGGGCGGTGTGTGCAGCGTGGTGCGGGTTTTCGCGACCACAGTTCAGGAACAAGCGATAGCAGACCAGCAAGCGCCATCGCGCATCCAACCCACAGTGGAGCTTGCAGTCCATACCCGGTGCTGATAGCGAGGCCGCCCAAGAATGCGCCGGTCATGATGCCCAGTGTGATTACGGAGGTGTGTACGGTGTTGACGAGGGGGCGTCCGTTTGCAACTCTCATGACCCGAGTCACCATGGCAGGGTTCATGGTGACGCCCACCAGACCGATGCCGATCAGTGACACTGCTGCGAACGGCTTGCTGTCGGCAAAAATGCCGAACATCGCCAGGAAGGCGGTCAGCAGACAGAGGCCGATGGTGAGGGTAGACAGGGTATGGCGGTCTGCAAGCTTTCCGACCACCAGATTACCCACAACGGTGGCAGCCCCATAGGCACAGAGAAGCCCTGCGACAGCACTATCGCTGTACCCCGAAGCTTCCTTCAGTATGGGGATGAAGTAGGTGAAAGCCGCGAACGTCGCCCCGATGATCAGCAGGCTGGTTGAGAACGCGAGCCAGAGTCGTGGGTTTTTTAGAGCCGAGAGTTCTCCGCGCAAACTGACCGAGGTTTGGGCGGGCAGAGAGGGAATGACAGCCATGCTCAGGAGCGCAGCAATTGTCGTGAGGCCGGCTGTTGCCCAAAAACTTTCCCTCCACCCGAGATGCGTTCCTATCAGGTTGGCCATCGGTAACCCCAGCACGGTGCCAGCCATGATGCCCGCCAGCACGATGGACATCGCCCAACCGCGTTGACGTTCCTTGACCAGCTGCACGCAAATTGCGAGTGCCGTTCCAAAGAATGCGCCGGACACAGCCCCTGTCACCAGTCTGGCTGCGGCCAGCATTTGATAGGACTGAGACAGCGCCCCCAGTGATTCGCCGCAGATGAAGATCGCATAGAGGGTCAGCAGGGCAGCTTTCGGTGGCTTCTTGAGCAGTGCCACGGTCAGCAGCGGGCCACCAAAAGCCATGGCACAGGCATACATGGATACCAGATAGCCGATGTGTGGGATCGGCACACCGAGATCCGCCGCCATGACTGTGAGCATGCCGCTGACTTGAAATTCGCTCGTCACCATCGCGAAGATGCCGAACCCGAGGACATATATCGCCAGAGGCAACGCGGAAGCGCGGTCTACGAGACGCTGATCAGCTGTTGTGGTATCGCTCATGCTGACTGTTCCCCCAGGTTGGCCGGGCAGGAACCCGGGCAGACGATTTCGGCTGCAAGAGCAGTGTGGTGCTTGGAGGCGACCCTGACCCCTGTGAGATGCTGAATCCAGCCGTCTAGTGCCGAAATGGATGTCGCGTTGCTGCTGTGCGCTATTTGCCCCAGTGTATCTGGGGTTTTCAGTTGTGAATCATCCACTAGGCGGAGTCACACCCGCTCTAATTTCTTTCTTAGGCCCGATACAGCAATTAATACCGTTATGAGAGCCAAAACCACCGAAAAAGCGCTACCCCACAGATAAGGGTTTCCGCCATAGTGCGAAGAGGTGCCGAAAACACTGGATGTCAGGCCCAAGATAACGCCCCCACCAATCTGGAATGCGGAGAAAAACAGGCCCGAGGCAAGTCCTGTTTTGTCTTCTTCGATGTCGCCGAGTACCGCAATCTGAACAGAAGGAAATACCATGGCATATCCCAACCCGAGTGGAATTTGCACGAGGAAGGCCAAAATAACCGGTGATATATGTCCGTTACCGAGCGTCCAGAAGGTGTAAGCCACTACTTGGAGTGCCATACCTAGCGATATTAAGCCGGTGGCACCGCGCTTCTGAGCCATGGCCGAGAAGCGCGGAGACAATAGCATCACAAATATTCCGATCAGGACAAAGGTGAAGCCGGTGGCAAAAGGAGACCATCCAACGGACTGTTGGTAGTAAAGGGTGGCCACAAACTGAAATCCAATATACGCGCCCTGAAATATCGCAACCGTAATGAGAGCATGTGTTAGCTTGACCCGTCGAAAAATGCTGAGCGGAACCATCGGTGCCGCATGCTTTTTTTCCACGACCAAAAAGGTGATCATCAGAACAAGAGACGCCGCAATCGGTCCCCACGCCATGATGTCTAACCAACCGTGATCTGCCGCATTTGTGACACCGAATACAAATGAAACTAGGCCGGCCGTAACTGTGGATGCACCAATCCAGTCAAATCGTTGGCTTTGCTCGGTTCGCAATTTATCGACCGGAAAGAAAAATGGCGTCATCACCAGGACGAGGAGCGTAACGGGAGCCCCCATCGCCATCGTCAGCCTCCAATTCACCGTCGTGATTGCACCACCGAGCAGCATGCCTAGCACAAAGCCGGTCGCGCTGGTTGAGGCAAATATTCCCAGTGCCTTCGCTCGATCAAGGCTATCTTTATAACTCGAAAGCAAAAGAGCTACCGCTGCCGGTGTTGTAAATGCTGCAGCAATCCCTTTGATCAGCCTTATGGCAATCAGAGTTGACCCGTCCGTGACGAAGCTGCCTGCAATGCTGGCTAGAGTGAAGACAAGTAATGCTGAAATAAAAACACGGCGATGCCCAAAAATATCGGCGACGCGACCGCCCAAGAGCAAAAACCCGCCAAAACCCAGGACATAAGCACTCACTGCCCACTGCGATAGAGTTGGAGAAATATTCAACCCATTCTGAATAGCGGGTAAAGTCACTCCTATCGTCGAGACGTCCATGCCATCGATAAAATTGGCGGCACACAATAGTAGAAGTGGAATTCCGACGACCGATTTTTTGAGGTCAGCATTTATTCGATTTTCAGCCACTATACGCTCTCATTAGATTTCTGGATAGGGGAAATAGTGAAAATATTTTCTGATGAATAGGATTCTGCACTATGACATATTTCCTTCACTGCGCGTCCATGGTCACCAGTGTGGACTCGACACTATCAGTACACCACGTTCTCAGAGCACAACTGAGGTTCCACATTCAGCCGTGTCAAGGTCAGAACTGCCAGCCGTGGGCGCGGACGTAGTCGAAGAACTTCGCGGTCTGCACGCGGTGCTCATCGGCAATGTTCGGTAGTACTCGCCAAGTATCTGCTCCACCATGGGGAGGCGGGCATTCAGTAAGTAGGTGGTGTCCACAAGGTCTATGCGTCGATCCTTCAGCGCGCGTGCGACCACACCAATGTAGGTGGGGCTGAGGTCGCGGTATCGAAGCCGCCAGGCAGGGACGAAGCTGCCAGGCAGCTTCATTGCTTCGCGTTTTTGTGCCCAAGTCTCTTCGCTCGCTGTCCTGATTGCGTCCAGATCCTCATTGTCAATGACATCCAGTCGTCGGAGGCGGACGGCAGCGGCCAGATTGCTGACCTTGAAATGCCGTGCCAGATGTTCGGATGCCGCGAAGGGGTCGTCGGAGTGCTTGAGATTGATGCGCACCGTTGTCTCTGGCATAAGGAAGTTAGCGGCGAAATTGTTAGCGGTGGCTTCTTCGTTCACTGTCTCATCAAGAGCACAGAGACCGCTTGTTCTGTTAATGAGATGCGCGACCTCATGAAACAGGGTGAATGTCGGGGAGTGTGGCATGGGGGCCATGGGCTCGACCTCGGAAGTCTGCTGTACCAGGTACATCAGGGACACTCGGTGGGGGTGCAAAGAAGAAACCCAAGGGTCGGTCGAGCTTCGTAGCCAGGAGCGTAAGCTGCCGGAAGGTGGGGAGCGCTTCGCCACTCTCGAACTCATTGACTTTCGGCGGTTTCACGCCTACAGCCCTGGCGAGCTCGTCTGTAGCCATATGGCTGACCTCACGCGCCCAGGTGAGGGTCAAGGGGTTGATGGGCGCTCTCGCCATCGTTCAACCTCCTGGCGTCTGGGCGTGCAGGATGCCGCCGAATGCTTGTCATTCTAAGGGGAACCCCCGGCATCCCTGCGATTGCTCCTCCAGCATCGGGACACTGCAGAGCGGCGAAGGAACTATGAGCGTTGCCCCGATCTTTGCTGTGGGTCTCGGATGTTGAGTTTGCCTCGGATGTCGCGGGCTACCCGCGATGGAGCTTTGCTGTGCACCCCGGGTGTTGAGGCTGCTGTCTTGGGCCTGTCCTGCCCTCGATCATGCACATACCGATGATCGAGGGCAGGAACGAGCCGAGGTCGTCTCCTGCTAACGGGGACGGTTCCAGAGCGAGGGCCACGAGACATCCAGTTCGCGCACAAGGTCACGCAGTGTCGAGAGCGAGAGTCCGATGACGGTGGAAGGGTCGCCGTGCACACTGGTGATGAACGGACCCCCGAGGCTGTCCACGGTAAACGCTCCGGCAACAAGCAACGGTTCGCCGGTCGCGACGTAGGCCTCGATCTCCGCACCGTCGAGAGCGGCGAAGTGCACGGTCGCAGCCGCGGGCCGGCCCACCGCACGCCGTGCTGTTCCACCGCGATGATCGATGAGCCACTGGCCCGACCACAACTGCCCTGTGCCACCGGACTGTGCCCGCCACCGGGCGGTCGCGACATCCGGTCTGTGAGGTTTTCCCTGGATATCGCCTTCGGGGGTGAGAAACGCGGAGTCGCTCCCGATGATGAGACCGTCGATCGGGGTGCCGTCGGGGCACATGCCGACGACGGCCTCCGCCTTGGTTCGAGCCAAGAGCTGTACAAGATCGGCGATGGAAAGCGGCCCGTGTTCGCGCTCGTGGGCAGCCACGACGGCCTCTTCATCAACGCCGGGTGGAATCGTTATCGGTTCAATGCCTGCCTGCCGAAGAGTCTGCAGGCGGGCGGGAGAGGTGGAGGCGAGGTAGAGATGCACAGGCCCATTCTTCCGGGATCCGGTGGTGTGTCGTCGACATGCGCACAGATCCTGCATCAACTGCGGCAAACGCGGCAGCAGCGTCCCGGTGTCGCCGACATGCGCACAGATCCTGCGGTGGACCTATTCCTTCCGGGCTCCGGTGGTGTGTCGTACGCAGCGGCTCGCACACGAGTGTGCCACGTGTGCCACACTCGGTGAGTGTCCGCAACCAGGCCGATTCTTGAGCTCACCGTCGATTCGATTGCGCACGGCGGGGTGTGTGTCGCACGCCACGACGGGCGGGTTGTGTTTGTGTCCGATGCCATTCCGGGCGAGCGCGTGCGGGTGCAGGTCACAGACGACCGGCACGATCGGTTTTGGCGGGCCGTGGTGGTCGAGGTGGTGACGGCCTCACCGGATCGGCACGAGCACGTGTGGCGCGAGGCATCCTGCGGGCTGGCACCCGACAATCGGGTCGGTGGTGCCGAGTTCGGGCACATAGCTCTGCCACGACAGCGGTTGCTCAAAGCCGAGGTTGTGCACGATGCCCTCGTCCGTTTTGCGGGTATTGAACAGGATGTCACGGTCGCGGCCGTGCGCGCCGATGGCGGGCTTGTCGGCGCCAGTGTCAACGGCACTCTGATCACCGCCGACGAGGTGTCCGAGGAGGGAACGGGCTGGCGCACCCGGGTGCGATTGCACGTTGCGGGCGACGGGCTCGTTGGGCCATACGCCGCGCGCAGTCACCGGGTTATCCCCGTTGCCTCGCTCCCGCTCGCGGCGCCGGAACTGTCCGAGCTTGCTCCGCTCGGCTCCCGCCTTGACGGGGTGGGTGAGGTTCGGCTGACCATGACCAGCTGCGGGCAGGTGTCGTCGGTCGCGGTGATGCGTGACGAGCTGAACCGAAACAAGAAAACCACCTCGCCGGTCATTGTCGAACAGGTTGGTGACCGGATTTTTCACCTCAACCGGGACGGATTCTGGCAGGTTCATCGGGGCGCTGCTGTCACACTCACGACCGTTGTGCAAGAGATGATTGACGGGCAGCTTGTTGATCCGTCCGCGTCCAACCTCGATCTGTACGGCGGGGTGGGACTGCTCGCGGCGGCGATGGGCGATCAGATTGGTGGGTCGCTGAAGATCACCTCGGTCGAGTCCGATGCCCAAGCTGCCGAGCACGCGGCGAATAACCTGGCCGAATGGGTCGGTGCTCACGTCGTCGCCGCCCGGGTTGACCACTATCTCGCCGACTTAGCATCCGGGATGTCCCGCCGCGCACCCCTCTCGTCGGCCACCATCATCCTCGATCCGCCGCGGGCGGGCGCAGGGCGGAGCGTTGTTGATCACCTCGCCGTGCTCGGGGCCCGGCAGATTATCTACGTCGCGTGCGACCCCGTCGCGCTTGCTCGCGATGCGGGACTTCTGGGTGCCCACGGATACCGGCTTGATGCGCTGCGCGCACTGGATCTCTTTCCGCACACCCACCACGTTGAGGTGGTTGCCCGGTTTGTTCGGACGGATTGAGAGCGAGCCTACTGCTCCGCCCGTCGCCACTGGCCGGGGCCGTGCGGCAGTGCCGACCGGAGTCGTCCGCTGCGGCTCCACGTGCTGGTCACTGATCCGCTGCGCGCTCCCGGACCAGGGCCCGCTGATCGCGCTTCCGTGAGGGCGGCAAGAACCACGGCGGTTGTTGCTGCTGTCTCCTCAGTGCTCAGCCGGGTGGTGACAAACCGAATCGATGTCGTGAGCTGTGTCGCGGGATCGTGGGAGATATCGTGGGCTGTCACAGTGGAATATTTCCGTGCTTTTTCGCGGGCAGGTTTGCCCGCTTTGTGCGCAGGGCCCGCAGCGCCTTCAGCACGGCTACTCGGGTGGCGGCTGGTTCGATGACGCCATCCAGTTCGCCACGCTCGGCCGCCAAGAACGGGGATGCCACGTTGTACGTGTATTCGTTTGCGAGTCGGGCGCGGACCGCCGCGACATCCTCACCGGCCTCTTCGGCCCGCTTGATTTCGCCACGGAAAAGGATATTGACCGCGCCCTGCCCACCCATGACGGCGATCTCGGCGGTGGGCCACGCGAGGTTAATATCAGCCCCCAGTTGCTTGGAACCCATCACAATGTACGCGCCGCCGTACGCTTTCCGAGTGATAACGGTCACTAACGGCACGGTTGCCTCCGCGTAGGCGTAGAGCAGCTTCGCACCACGACGGATGACTCCGGTCCATTCCTGGTCGGTGCCGGGCAGGTAGCCCGGCACATCCACGAGGGTGAGGATCGGAATGGAGAACGCGTCACAGAACCGGACGAAACGCGATGCCTTTTCGCCCGCGGCAATGTTGAGGGTTCCCGCCATCTGGCTGGGTTGGTTCGCAATGATGCCGACCGAGCGCCCCTCCAGTCGGGCGAAACCGATGACGATATTGGGGGCGAAGAGCGGCTGAACTTCCAGAAAATCCCCGTGGTCAACGATGTTTTCGATAATGCCACGGCTATCGTACGGCTGGTTGGGAGAGTCGGGGATGACGGTGTTGAGTCGCCGGTCCTCATCGGTGATCTCCAGTTTCACATCGGCGTCGTAGACGGGGGCGTCCGACATATTGTTGTCGGGTAAAAACGAGAGGAGGGTGCGAGCGTAGTCGAGCGCATCGGACTCATCGCTCGCGAGGTAGTGGGCGACACCCGAGACAGTGTTGTGGGTGAGGGCTCCGCCCAGCTCCTCCATGCCGACATCCTCGCCGGTTACGGTTTTGATGACATCGGGTCCGGTGACAAACATTTGGCTCGTCTTGTCGACCATGATGACGAAGTCGGTGAGCGCGGGTGAGTACACGGCACCACCGGCGGCCGGGCCACAGATAATCGATATTTGCGGGATGACCCCGGATGCCGCCGTGTTGCGGCGGAAAATCTCGCCGTACTTGCCGAGAGCAACGACACCCTCCTGGATGCGGGCACCGCCAGAATCGAGGATGCCGATGATGGGCACCCCGGTTTTCAGCGCGAGTTCTTGCACCTTGATGATTTTCTCGCCCGCAACCTCACCGAGTGACCCGCCAAAGATGGTGAAGTCTTGGGAGTAGATAGCGACCTGGCGACCGTGGATGGTGCCGGTACCGGTGACGACGGAGTCGCCGTAGGGGCGGCTATCGGCCATCCCGAAGGCGTGTGTGCGGTGTCGCACGAACTCGTCGAGTTCTACAAAGGAGCCCGCATCGAGTAACTCGGCAATGCGTTCGCGGGCGGTGAGTTTGCCCTTCGCACGCTGTTTTGCGATTGCCGCTTCGCCGGCAGCCGTGACGGCCTGGTGGTATCGGTTCTTCAGATCGGCAAGTTTTCCAGCGGTTGTCGACATGTCGAAGGCGGGGGGGTCATCGGTCACGACGTTCACTCTACCGGCGAGCCCCTGACATCCGTGGGTGGGCCTGGCTCGAATACTGGCTGACATCGCAGATAATTCAATCCGGAGGTACGGACGTGGTGTGGAGTCTCAGCGAAGCAGCGGCTGCCCGGTTTGAGTTTCTCGAGGAAGCAACCTCGACCAATGATGTTCTTCGAGAGCGGATCGCGGCAGATCCTCTCGGTTGGCAACACGGATCGGTCATTGTCACGGACAATCAAACTCAAGGCAAAGGCCGCTTGGGCCGTCGCTGGTTGGCACCGACCGGCAAAACACTCGCCATCTCGATAGGTGTGCGCTGGCCACACCCGGGTATCGCAGGTGATGTGACCAACCGCGAAGACTCTGAGTGGGATGTCCCCACCGCTGCGGCTGCGGGCTGGATCCCGCTCATCGCCGGTGCCGCCATGACTGAAACCGTGCGCGAAGTGCTGGAGCGAAGCGCGTCTGCCGTCGTAGATCAGGTTGCACATCGTGAGTTGGGCACGACTGCGCGCGAGGTGCTGGACACGAGCGACGAGCATCCCGACGCGCGTGCTGGCCTGAGCGTGAACCTCAAGTGGCCCAATGATGTGCTCATCGCGGGATACAAGGTCTGCGGCATCCTCTGCGAAGTGGTGCCCGGCGGAATCATCATCGGTGCCGGTCTCAACCTCACGCTCGACGAGCACGACCTGCCCACCCTCACATCCACCTCACTCTTGCTCGCGACCGGGAGAGCGCCAGAGGGCGATCAGGTACTGGCCGATTACCTGCACCGTCTTCTGTGGCGGCTGAACCAGTTTTGCGCCGCCGCCGGTGACGCGGGCCAGAGCGGAATCGCTCGGTGGGTGAGCGGGATGTGCGGCACTCTTGGCACGGAGGTGCGGGTCGAATTGCCCGGTGGTGGCGACCTGTTCGGTCGGGCTGAACGACTCGACGCCGACGGACGCCTCGTTGTGATAAATCGTGAGAACGGGAACGCGCAGGTTGTCGCCGCCGGAGATGTCACTCACGTGCGGTATTAATAAGCGTATGAGTTCCGACACGCCAGCCCCCGGGTCGATCATGCCCGAGCGGGTTGTCGCCCGCGTGCGTCCGCACGGTCGGCGGCTCATCCCCTCGGTGATCCTGTTCGTCGGGGTGGTGGGTATCACTCCGTATGCGCTCGGTCTTGACTCCCTCGAACCGTGGCGACTTGCCATCGCGATCGGGGCTGGTGTCCTCGTGTTTACCTGTGTTGTGCTGCCCTACCTCGCGTGGCTCGGAACCCGTACGACAATCACCACCCGCCGCATCGTGGTGCGCCGCGGTGTTTTTGTGCGCGAACGGCGAGAGCTATTGCACAGTCGCGGCTATGACATTAGTGTGCGCCGCACTCCACTGCAGATGGTCCTGGGTTCTGGAGATGTGCGCGTTATCAGCAGCGCCGACTACCCGCTCGTGGTGAAAGATGTCCCGCAGCCGATTCTGCTGCAGTCAGCGCTTCATGAGCTTGTCGAATCGGCTCTTTCCGGGGCATCCGCAACCTCGGCGACAGGAATAGCACCCGTGTTCGGTTCCTCGAACAGGGATCGCTGAGCCTCCTCCACTCGCGCGCTCGCCGAGAGGCCATCGGAACGATGGTGTCCGTACACCCAGTACCGGTAGAGCGCGAAGCGGAAGATTGTGCCGAGGCCGAGGCCGATAATATTGGCGATATTGTCCGCTGCCAGGTTGACAAGGCCCAGGAGATGGTGCGAAAACCAGAGGCACCCCAGCGCAATGATCATGCCCCCGAGGGAGACAACGATGTACTCGACCAGCTCACGGAGATAGTTTTTGCGTCGGTGAGCGCGGAAGGTCCAGTAGCGGTTGCCGACCCAGTTGAAGATGATCGCCACGCTCGTCGAGATGACCTTCGCGCCCAGTGCGGTTTGTGCCCAGTGGTCCCCTCCGAAGGCCCCGGTTCGAAGCAGGTTGAAAATTCCGAGATCGACGCCCAAACCCAGCAGGCCAACAACTCCAAACTTGACCGCGTAGGTTACCAAGCCCTGCCACAGGGGGGTGAGGAGCGCGAGAAGGGATAGCACCGGCACATCATACCGATCGTTTCTTGCGGTTTAGACTGGTCACAGAATCCCACGGTGCAGCGCGACGGGCCGGTGATGGCGTCACGGTGCGCGAATCACTGCGAGAGGAGGCAAACATGCGGGTCGGTGTCATTGGCGGCGGCCAACTGGCTCGTATGATGATTGCTCCCGCCGTCGAACTGGGTGTCGAGATTCGGGTTTTGGCCGAAGCCGAGGGGATGTCCGCGGCCCTCGCCACCACCGCCGTCGGTGACTACCGGGATGTCGCAACCGTGCTCACCTTTGCGCGGGAGGTTGACGTGGTCACCTTCGACCATGAACACGTGCCGCAGGAAGTGCTCGCGGCCCTCGTAGACGCGGGAGTTGCCGTGCATCCCGGCCCTGATGCACTGCGCTACGCGCAAGACAAGCTGCTCATGCGCGAACGGTTGGCCGAGTTCGGCCTGCCGGTGCCCGACTGGGCACGGGTGACGACGGAGGCCGAGGTTGACCGGTTTCTTGCCGAGCACGGTGGCCGGGCCATCCTCAAGCAGCCACGCGGGGGATATGACGGTAAGGGGGTGCGGATCGTGGGCTCGGGGGCCGAGGCCTCCGACTGGTTGACGGCGGGGCCACTGCTCATTGAGGAGCTTGTCGATTTTCGGCGTGAGCTGGCCCAGCTTGTTGCCCGTCGCGGGTCTGGCGATACCGTCGGGTGGCCGCTCGTAGAGACGGTGCAGATAGACGGGGTGTGCAGCGAGGTGATCGCACCCGCCCCTCATTCTCGGGGGCGGATATCGGAGGTCGCGATGGATGTCGCTCTGACCATCGCCGAACGGGTGGGTGTGATCGGTGTGCTCGCGGTGGAACTTTTTGAAACCCGTGATGACCGGATTCTCATTAACGAACTGGCCATGCGGCCGCACAACAGCGGGCACTGGACAATGGATGGCTCGGTGACCGGCCAGTTCGAACAGCACCTGCGTGCCGTGCTCGACCTGCCACTCGGGGCAACCGGGAGCCTCGGTGAGTGGGCGGTCATGGTCAATCTGCTCGGTGGCCCGAACGGGGAAACGGTGGTGTCGCGGCTGCCCCGCGCGCTGGCGGAGCATCCCGTTGTGAAGGTGCACACGTACGGGAAGGCCCCGCGTCCGGGGCGAAAGGTTGGCCATGTCACGGCGGTGGGCACCGACCTTGATGAGGTGGGTTATCACGCCCGGGCAACTGCGGTGCACTTTCGGGGGTGACGCTGAAGCCGCTGTGCCCGATGAGGGCCTCGCTGAAGCCGGGGTGCCGTTCTACTCCATTTCGGGGAAGCCTCTGTGCCCGATGAGGGCCTCGCACTCGGGATCGCAGGAGCCAGTGAATGGGTGTGGGGCTGCTGTGCCCGACGATGGGCTCCTGTGACCCGCTGCGCACATTCCAGGTTGTTCTCGGTGTGCGCACCTACACTCGTTGGGATGAATGCTCTTCCGAACCCGCTCGTCGGAATCGTCATGGGCTCCGACTCTGATTGGCCCGTGATGGCCGACGCGGCCACGGTTTTGGCGGAGTTTGGGATCGCCCACGAGGTTGAGGTTGTGTCGGCGCACCGAACACCGGACCGCATGATGCAGTACGGTCGCGGAGCTCGTGATCGCGGTCTGCGCGTCATCGTTGCGGGGGCGGGCGGGGCTGCACACCTGCCGGGGATGCTCGCGTCGGTGACAACGCTGCCCGTGATCGGGATCCCGGTTCCGTTGCCGCGGCTCGACGGGCTCGATTCGCTGCTGTCGATTGTGCAGATGCCCGCCGGTATTCCGGTTGCGACGATGGCGATCGGCGGTGCAACAAACGCGGGCCTTTATGCGGCCCGGATTCTTGCGGGCACTGATCCGACACTCGCGGCGGCGCTTGCCGAATATGCGGCGGCGCTCGAGGCATCCGTTGTCGAAAAAAATGAGCGTCTGCACGCGGGGTTCGAGACAAAGCGATGAGTTTTATCGGCCCTACAATCCGAAATCCGGATGTCGCGTCCCGCTCGGCGATGACCCGTCGTGCCTGGTGGCTTGTTGCACTCAACGTGCTCATACCGGGAGCACCTCAGGTGCTCGCCGGGAGCCGGGGACTGGGGCGGTTTGGCCTGCGATGCACGTTTATGCTGTGGCTGGTTGCCATTGCCGCCCTGGCAGTGTTCATCTGGCAACGGTCAATGTTCATCTCGATTGTTGCGAATGCGTGGGTGTTGTGGGCTGTCACGGCCACACTCGCGTTCTACGCCGTGCTCTGGCTTATCCTCACCCTCGACACACTCCGACTGGTGCGCATCGTGCGCATTGCTCCGAAAGCCCGGGTATGGGTCGCCATAGTGCCCGTCCTCGTGCTTGTTGCTCTCTCTGGAACCGTGGTCTACGCGGCCTCCGTCACGAGCACCGCGAGTGGCGTTCTCGACAAGGTTTTTGTGGCGGGTCCGAGCGTTCCGCCGGAGAACGGGCGGTACAACGTCCTGCTCATGGGCGGCGATGCGGGGCCTGATCGCCAGGGCATGCGGCCCGACAGTATCACCCTCGTCAGCGTGGACGCGGCAACCGGATCAGCCGTGACCATTGGTATGCCGCGCGAGTTGACAAATATTCCGCTCAACGACAGCTCTCCGCTGAAGAAGCTGTACCCAGACGGGTATGGCACACACGGGTGCAATGTTGACGCCTGCCTGTTGAACTCGATCTACACCGAGGTGCAGCTGAAGAGCCCCGAGTTGTATCCGGACGCAACGCAGAACGGCAGCAGCCCCGGCATTGAGGGGATGCGCGATGCTGTTGAGGGCATTACCGGTTTGAAGATCCAGTTTTACCTCCTCGTCGACATGGCCGCTTTCTCGCAACTGGTCGACGCCCTCGGCGGTGTCACTGTTAGTGTCACCGACGCCGTTCCCATCCACGCCGATGACACGTTCACGACCGTTGCGGAGTGGATTAAAGCCGGCACTCAGAAGCTAGATGGTTACCACGCGCTGTGGTACGCCCGGTCACGCCACGGGTCCAGCGACTACGCGCGGATGCAGCGGCAGCGACAGCTCGAACAGGCAATGCTGGCCGAGTTCACCCCCCTGACGCTCCTCACCAAGTATCAGGCAATCGCGGCGGCCAGCGCTGAGCTGGTAAAAACAGATATCCCGCAGTCGATGCTCGGATTCTTCGTCGATCTTGCCGGGAAAGCAAAAACTCAGAAGCTCACGGATGTTCCACTGACGCCGGACAACAACGTTGATGCAGACGAGCCCGACTACGGATACATCCGCACTCTCGTCCGCACTGCCGTGTATCCAACGCCCTCCCCGACACCCGCCGGATAGCGTCGAAGATGCTCGACAAACCGGCTGGCTCGGGTCGGCCTCCCCGACGCCCACCGGGTTGTGTCGGGCCGGAGACTCGCGCGAGGCAGGGCGGGGTCAGGAAATTACTCTCTGCAGCCACCGCGGGAGCTTTCCCCGGCGGCGGACGAGCCCGTGTACCGTGCCGGTGATAACCGCGAGAATCTGCGCGAGTCGTTGCGGCCCGCTGACCATCGAGACAATCATCCCACCGGTTTCGCGTTTTGCGACCGCGAGCACCCAACGGGGGCGACGGCGTGCGTTGCGAAAGACGAGATCCACGTTATTGCGGGCGATGTAGTAGCGGCGGAACGGCGAGTGGTACTGGTACGTTGCAACCTGCCCCGACCCGCGATGGCGTATCGGGATGCCAAAGGGTCTCAGTTGCGCGCGACGCCCGATAGTGTGGCGTACGCTGGTGCCCGCGGCGATTGCAATCCGAAAACTGTGGTCAGTCGCGCGCAGGCAATACTCGGTGTCAACGCAATCGATGACGAGGCGTTCGTCGAACGGCCCGACCGTCTGGTAGCACTCGCGGCTCAGAAGCATCCCGGTTTGGATCGCTTCGGGGACCAGGTACAGGCCTTCCGGGCTGCGGGCGCTGGGTAAAGCCGACGCACCGTTGACGCCGTCGACAACGACGATGCCCACGTTGGTAACCGGGTGTGCGCGTGCAAAGATACCGAGAGCGACCGTAACGTAGTCGGATGGTAGGTGGGTGTCTTGGTCGAGCGTCAGCACGTGGCTCGCACCCCCGTCAAAGGCGGCCTTCACTCCGGTGTTGAGGGCCGTGGCGATTCCACTGTTTTCGGCAAGACGAAGCACCGTGACACCGAGCGCGGCGATCGCTGCAAGCTGTTCGTCGGCGTCAACACCGGATCCGTCATCCACAACGACGACCTGATCCACCTGGGGAATGACGTGCCCGAGTGTCGTACGCACATCTTCGGTGGGGTAAAAGGTGGGCACCACGGCGACAACCCCGGTGGCCGACGCGGAGGCCGGATCGCGCTGGGCACGCGAAGTCGAGGACACTAGAGTAGCTTACGGGTTTGCGGTTGAGCGGAGTCGACATTGCAGCGAATGAATATCCGGGTGCATGGGCTCCGGGAGAGCCCGTGGAGACACGACCGGTGATGCCACACTGGGTTGATTCGAGGCCGTGGGCACGTGTGACACCCGGCATTGCGGAGTTCGAGCAGCGGCTCGCAACCCGTGATGCCCAGGTTGGTCAGCGGGTACGAGATCGTGAGAGGGCGGGTGAGCTCGTGTGCTCGCCCTCCGAAACTGTGTGCCGTGAGATGCCCGCAACAGGCGCGAGCGGGTCTTTTGCCTGGCGTTCTCGACGCTTCATTCTTCGTGTCGTTCGCTACGGTTTCCGCGTCGTACGACGTGCAGTGCGAAGGGTGTCACGATGAACAACAGGATGTCTGCTGAGGCGAGTGCATCACCGGATTCCAGCGCGGTGGGGAGTGGGGCGGTGGTGAGCACATCGGTGGTAAGCGTGGCGGCGGAGGTGTGGATTGATGCGGACGGATACCGCGGGGATGTGGTCGCCGTTCTCAATTCTGTTCGTTCCGCGGGGTTCCCCGCGGAACGAACACTCGTCATGACCAATAACCGTGCCGGGCTTACCGCCGCCGCGGATGCTGTCTGCACGCAGTCTGGTGTGACGGTTGTGACTGCTACCGCAGCAGTGCTCAATGCGCGCCTTGCGCGCACCACGAGCGACCGAGTCATATGGGTGCGCGGGGGTGCGGTGCATCCCGATCTCATGTCCACCGTCGGCGCGTTCTGTGAGCGCTTCGATACGGTTGATGTTGTCTACGGCGACTCGGTTGAACCGAGCGGACACCCCGTGCGACGGCCCCTGTTTTCACCGCTGCGACTGCGCAGCCACGATTATCTTGGCGCGGTTGTTGTTTTCCGGGTGTCGATGTTGAAGACGGTCGGGGGATTTCGCGCAGCAGCGCGGGGTGCGTACGTGCTCGACCTCGTATTGCGGGCACAGGTGGCAGGAGACGAGGTCGAACTGCTGCCCGTGACGCTGGCAACCGCTGATCCAGCATCGAGCACCATCCACGATGACGCGGCCGAGACCGCCGTTGTTGCGCGCCATCTGCGCAACCTCGGCAGCATCGCGACTATTGAGACGGTTCTGCCGGGTGTGCGACGGGTGCGCTACGCCATTATCGATACCCCTCTCGTGTCGATTGTGATTCCCACTCGCGGCAGTCGGGCGGTTATTGCCGGTCGAGAACGCACACTGGTTGTAGAAGCCGTGCGCGGAATCATGGAACACTCCACCTACCGCAACATCGAAATCGTTGTCGTCGCCGATGCCGATACACCCGAACCGGTTATCGAAAGTCTCGAAGAAATCTGCGGGAACTCGCTGCGGCTCGTGCTCTGGGATGCGCCGTTCAATTTCAGCGCGAAGGTCAATCGCGGTGCCGCGGTGGCATCCGGGCAGTACTTGCTCATTCTCAACGACGATGTCGAGATTGTATCCGGTGACTGGATTGACACCATGGTGGGTCTTATCCAGCAGCCGGGTGTGGGCCTGGTCGGTGCCGAACTCTTTTTCGAAGACAGCATGATTCAACACGGTGGGCAACTCTATGCCGGTGGCCAGGTCGGTCACGCGGCATTTGAATGGCCCGGTGGTGTGGATGACCCGATCTGGTCACTGCACTCGGACCGTGAGGTTTCCGGTGTGACGGCTGCGTGCCTGCTCATCGCCCGCGATCTCTTCGAGACCGTCGGTGGAATGACCAGTGAGTTGCCCGGAAACTACAACGATGTTGATCTCAATTTGAAAGTGCGCGAGACAGGGCTGGTCGCGGTGTATTCGCCGTGGGCACGGCTCTATCACTTTGAGTCGAAAACCCGCGATCCGCGCATACTCGCATCAGATACTGCGACCCTACGCGCGCGCTGGGCGAGCCGGATAGAGGTGGAAATGTACAGTCGTTCGCTGATGGTTGGGCCGAGTTCGCGGGCTGTATCGCGGTTGCCGCAGTCATCCTATAAAGCTGTGAGAGGTTGTTGAGGGCTGGTCTTCCTGATCGCCCGCAGACCATCGCCGCGCGGGACTGTGATGCTCAGGCCAGGGTCCACCCACTGAAGCGGTCCTCGCGTCCGCCGCATCGGGCGGGTTCGTCGGTGTGTCCCAGCTTCCGGTCCTTCAACGGGCATTCACCTAACAGGGTGTTACTGGGCGAGGATGCCCCGCGCCGCAGCATCCTCAATGGCAGCCTGCCAACTGCGTGCGGCGGGCAGTCCCGCGGCGAGCCACGCGCCGTGACTGAGCACCGAGTAGTGTGGGCGCGGTGCCGGACGGGCACTGGCGTCGGTTGATGCGGGTGAAATGAGCTCGGGATCCGCGCCGTGTGCGGCGAGGACAGCGCGACCAAAGTCATACCACGTCGTCTCGCCTGTGTTCGTTGCGTGATAAATGCCCGGTGCCGGGCGGGCATCAACGAGTGCGACAAGCTGTGCGGCAAGATCGGCGGCGAGCGTTGGTTGGCCGACCTGATCGTTAACCACCGTCCACGGCTGTCCCTGTGCCGCGAGGGCGAGCATGGTACGCGCAAAGTTGCGGCCGTGTTCGCCGTACACCCACGCGGTGCGCACAATGTACGTGCCGTCAGGATGCTCCGCACGAGCGAGCTTTTCACCGGCTTCTTTTGTCCGTCCGTATGCCGACAGTGGTCTCGTGGTGTCGGTTTCCCGGTAGGGGGAGGTTCCTTTCCCATCAAACACGTAATCGGTGGACGGCTGCACAAACAGTGCTCTGGTCGCCGCTGCCGCCCGTGCCAGGTTCGCGGTGCCGATCGCGTTCACCGCGTACGCCTCATTTTCGTGGGACTCTGCAAGATCAACGGCTGTGTATGCTGCGCAGTTGATGACCACATCGTGACCGTGTACCGCATCGGCTACCTGGTGGCTGTCGGTGATGTCTATGAGGGAGTGACTGAGTGCGGTGACGCAGCGGTCGCCGAGAGCACGGACGATGTCGCGTCCGAGCATTCCGGATGCTCCGGTGACAAGGTAACGCACCATCACTGCCCCTGCGTGCGATAGCGCGCTTCGGCGGCGTCTTTGTGCGGTGCCCACCAGGCCTCGTTGTTGCGGTACCACGCGATGGTATCGGCGAGCCCGGTCTCGAAGTCCGCGAAGCGCGGCACCCAGCCAAGGCTGGTACGAAGCTTTGCGGAATCGATTGCGTACCGCAGATCGTGCCCCGGGCGGTCGGCAACCAGATCGTAGGCATCTGCCGGATGTCCCAGTTGGGTGAGGATCAGTTCGATAACGCTGCGGTTGTTTTTTTCACCGTCGGCACCAATGAGGTAGGTCTCGCCAACGACACCGCGTTCCAGGATCGTGAGGACAGCCGAGGAGTGATCGTCGGCGTGGATCCAGTCGCGGACGTTTTCGCCGGTGCCGTAGAGCCGGGGTCGTTCGCCCCGTA
The DNA here is from genome assembly GCA_002529645.1 of Candidatus Lumbricidiphila eiseniae. Lineage (GTDB taxonomy): Bacteria > Actinomycetota > Actinomycetes > Actinomycetales > Microbacteriaceae > Agromyces > Agromyces eiseniae. The sequence goes on from NAEP01000028.1 coordinate 160,476, forward strand.
GCACATTGGTGATCTGGCGCGGGATGAATTTTTCTACGTGCTGGTAGGGGCCGTAGTTGTTCGAGCAGTTTGAGATGGTTGCCCGGACGCCAAAGGAGCGCGTCCACGCCCGCACGAGCAGGTCACTGCTCGCCTTGGTCGAGGAGTAGGGGCTCGACGGGTTGTACGGGGTGTTCTCGGTGAAGCGTGCGGGGTCATCAAGGTCAAGGTCGCCGTACACCTCATCGGTTGAGATGTGGTGAAACCGGATTCCGCTTGCCCGCGCCGCTTCCAGCAGCGTGTACGTGCCGATGATGTTTGACTCGAGGAACGGGCGCGGGTCGCTCAGCGAGTTGTCATTGTGGCTCTCGGCCGCGTAGTGCACGATCGCGTCGTGGTCCGGGGTGAGTGTGGCGATGAGCGAGGCATCCTGGATGTCCCCGAGAACAAACCGGAATCGCGCCGGATCGAGTCCGTCGAGCGAGGCAAGGTTGCCCGCGTAACTGAGTTTGTCGAGCACGGTGACGGTGTGCTCCGTGTGGGACAGAACGTAGTGGACAAAGTTGGAGCCGATAAAGCCCGCCCCGCCCGTGACAAGTAGCCGCATGATGCGAACAAGTCTAGGTGATTGGTCCCGGTCGGGGTCTGGGTTCGGGGTTGGGGTTGGGTTTGGGTTTGGGTTTGGGTTCGACGCGAGTGCGCCACGGTAAGCTTGCGTCCCGTGGAGTTACGCGAGCTACAGATCCCGGACAGCTATGAGATCACCCCGCGGCAGTTCCCGGATGACCGGGGTGTCTTCCTGGAGTGGTACCGGTGTGATCGACTCGCAGAGGTGGTGGGGCATCCCTTGAATCTGGCTCAGGGCAACAGCTCGGTATCCAGGCGCGGCGTCGTGCGAGGTATCCACTTTGCTGATGTGCCCCCGAGTCAGGCCAAATATGTCACGGTGCAGCACGGTGCCGTGCTCGATTTTGTCGTTGATGTTCGGGTCGGTTCGCCGACCTTCGGCCAGTGGGACAGCGTGCTGCTCGACGATATTGACCGGCGCGCGGTCTACATTGCCGAGGGGCTTGGCCACTGCTTTGTCGCGCTCACTGACAGCGCGACCGTGAGCTACCTCGTCTCTGCGGCCTTCAACGCCGAGCGGGAACACGGCATCGACCCGACAGACCCCGCCATTGGCCTGGTCTTCCCGCCCGAGGCAGGAGAGTTGCTGTTGTCACCAAAAGACACGGATGCCCCCACTCTTGCTGAGGCCGTGGAACAGGGGATCTTGCCAGAGTGGGATGCCGCTCGCCGCTACTACACATCACTGGAGAGCTAAGTATGCGCGGAATTATTCTTGCCGGTGGTTCCGGCACGCGATTGTGGCCGATCACCAAGGGCATTTCGAAGCAACTCATGCCCATCTACGACAAGCCAATGATCTATTACCCGCTATCGACACTCATGATGGCGGGTATCCGCGATATCCTTGTTATTACGACGCCCGAATATCAGGGACAGTTTCGCGCACTGCTGGGAGATGGCTCGGCCCTGGGTTTGCGACTCGAATACGCCGTGCAGCCCAGTCCTGACGGACTGGCTCAGGCGTTTATTATTGGCGAAGAATTCATCGGTGACTCATCCGTCGCGCTCGTGCTCGGCGATAATATTTTCCACGGCACCGGGCTGGGGTCTTCGCTGCGCGGGCACGCCGACCTTACCGGTGCCCGGATCTTTGCCTATCAGGTGAGTGATCCCAGCGCGTACGGCGTTGTCGAGTTTGACGAGAACAATACGGCAATCTCTATTGAGGAAAAACCAGCTGCTCCGAAAAGCAGGTTTGCCGTACCTGGACTCTATTTCTATGACAATAGCGTCGTCGAGATCGCCAAGTCGATAACCCCGAGTGCGCGTGGCGAACTGGAAATCTCGACCGTTAACGAGTGCTATCTCAAGCGCGGCGACCTGCGGGTGCAGGTGCTTGAGCGCGGCACAGCCTGGCTTGACACCGGCACCTTTGAGTCAATGATGCAGGCCTCCGAGTATGTGCGGGTTATTGAAGACCGCCAGGGTTTTAAGATTGGCTGCATTGAAGAGATTGCGTGGCGAGCCGGGTGGATTACCGCCGAACAGCTGCGGGAGCTGGCTGAACCGCTCGTAAAGAGCGGCTACGGCGATTACCTGCGGCGATTGGTTCAGGAGTAGTTGCAGCGCAGTGAATGTCGCGCGGGCGGGGCATCCTGTCACGAGTGTCGCCGTGCCATCCGCCGGGAAATGAGCGCAAAGCGCGCGTTCAGCCCCCAGCGCAGCGCCATCCGCACCGGGGCAAGCCACCAACCGTGGTAACGCTTGCTGAGGTAGCGATAAGCGCTCTCGTGGTGTACCCGCAGCATCGTGATCGATTCGGTCGTCGTGGAATGAGCACCTCTGTGAACGACCTCGCCGCGCGGGTCGAACAGGCACACCCACCCGGCCTTACCCAGTCGATAGCCCAGATCTACATCTTCGAAGTACATGAAGTACCCGTCATCAAAGCCATCCACCGCGTCGAACGCGGTTCTGTTGATGAGCAGGCAGCAGCCGGAGAGCCATCCGCTCGGGTGTCGCGCCGTGTCATCCGTGGCGTGGTAGGCGCGACTCCACGGGTTGCTCGGCCACACCTTGCCGAACAGGGCGTGGCCGATTCCGTTGGACAGGGTTGGCAGGTTCCGGGCGGACGGGTACGAGACACCGTCCGGCGTCAGCACTCGTGGTCCAACTGCCGCCACGCGCGGTGATTCGGTCAGGGTTGTTATCAGGTGTGCCAGTGCCCCGGGTCGCAGTCTCACGTCGGGGTTTGAGACGAGAATGTGTCGAAAATTGGTGGGTATCTGTGCGATTACGCGATTGAGCGCACCACCGTAGCCGTAGTTTTCGGGCATTTCCAGGAGGGTTGCCCCCTGGGCTGCCACAAGAGTGCGCAGGGTGCCCCGATCAATGGAGCCATTGTCAGCGACCCAGACACGGTCTCCTGGCCGCAACTCCAAGCCCACCGAGGTAAGAAATTCTTCGATCTCGGCATTGGAATTGTAGGTGACGGTGACAACCGCGAGATGCCCGCTCACCTGCTGCTGAGGCTGAATGACGATGACCTTTCTCCTTCACACGCCGATTCGCGTGAGCGGGTCGTTTTCTGCTCCCAGGATAGCCGAGTGCCGCACGCTCCCGCGTCGGACGTGCGCGCCCGAGCTAAGTCGGTCGGAAAGTGCAGATTTCCGCCGTCTCGGTGGACTCAAGCGTGCCTCAGGGCAGACGAGCGAGATTGACCGGGGGTTCGGGTGTGCTTCACAGCGACGGGGTGTGAGTGCCTTACCCGGCGGCAATCGGTCGCGGTGGTTGAATATTCTCGAAGCTGCTACCGAACGTCATGATTCCACCAGATTCGATGGGGGTGCCCGTGAGGACATCGATTCGGATCGCTCGTTGTAGGGCATCGTAGACGTGGGTGCCGGTTCTGTCTTGGATGGAGAAGGACACATCGAAGGTGCCCGGTCGCAGGGGCAGGCTGGGAATTCGCACGTCAATGCTGCCGGTGCCCGGTTTAATGCTGGAGACAACATACCCAGCGTCACGGGAATGGTGACCCCACACGAAGACCCCCTCCCTGCTGTCCAGGGATGTCCCAAATATCGGCCGCTCGATCTCAATTTCTGACTGGTAGTGCGCGCGTATTGTCACCTCATCGCCCGTGTGACAGGTGCGGGTGTCGACTCCGTCGACGATCCACTCGAGCTTCGTGACGTAGCTCTCGCCGCTGCCGAACCGAACACCACCGGATTCGACTTTCCGGGCACGGTGTTCCTTGTTTGCGTAGGCATCGACGATTCCCATCGCGTCACCGGTTTCGATCACTCGCCCGTTCTGTAACCAGGCGACCTCATCACAAAATGTTCGCATGAGATCGTGTGCGTGACTCACCACGACGACGGTGCGACCATCCGCTTTTAGCTCGGAGAATTTCTCGGTGCATTTTTCCTGGAATTGCATATCACCGACGGCGAGTACCTCATCGACGAGCAGGATATCTGGCTCCACGTGAATAGCCACGGCAAAACCCAAGCGCACGTACATGCCACTCGAGTAGTTCTTTACCGGCTGGTCGATAAAGCGCTCAACGCCACTGAAGTCGATAATGGCGTCAAATTTGCGATCAATTTCTTTTTTTGACATACCGAGGATAGCACCGTTGAGGTACACGTTTTCGCGACCCGTGAGGTTGGGGTGAAAACCGGAACCGACCTCTAGCATTGCGGCGAGCCTGCCGTCCACGGTAATTTTTCCGCTGTTGGGGGTGAGAATTCGGGCAATGCACTTGAGGAGGGTTGACTTGCCCGAGCCATTGTGGCCGAGCAATCCAAAAGTGATTCCGCGTGGAATTTCTAACGAGACATCGTCCACGGCAACAAACTCTTCGAATTTGTTTCGACCACGAGCGATAATAGCGGACTTCAGAGACTGGTTACGGTCGGTGTAGACACGGAAGGTTTTTGTCACGTTCTCGACGCGAACGGCAAAGTCGGACATCAGAGTTCCTCCACAATTCGTGCCTGTTTGGCACGGAATACGAGGGTTCCAATGGTAAGACTGCCGCACGCCCACAGTGTGGTCATGAGCCAGATGTCCCAGTTGGGCAGCGCAAAATCATAGATCAGCGCACGGAACGCTTCGATGAACTGTTCAGCGGGGTTGGCGCGGAAGACAGCGAGGAGAGGGATCGGTTGACCGTTGATCGAGATGCCGTCTTGAAACAGCCGAGTGGATGCCGATGCGACGAGTGTCACCGGGAATACCACCCCGGAGGCATACATCCAGACCTGACTGAACAGCCCCCACAGGTGTTCAATATCCCGAAACCAAATAACGACGATCGACAGCGTCAGTGCGACACCCGTGCAGAACACCGCAAGCAGGATAATGAAGACAACGAGGACAGGGATCATAAGAAATATCTTGGGGCCGACGATGGCTGCCACAATGACCATGATCACAGAGAGCTCTGTCAGGAAGGTTGCCGCTTTGGCAATAACCGCGGAGACGACAAGCACAACCCGAGGGAAATGCACCTTAGTCAGCAGTCCAGCATTCCCAAGAAGTGCCGACATGCCGGCTGCAATAGAGCTGGAAAGGAACGTCCACGTGACGAGTCCAACCGCGATCCAGAGAGAGAAAAAGTGCAACTTGGAATTGATTCCGGGCGGTGCCTGTCCCGCCAGAATTAACCCAAAGACGAGGCTGTACGTTGCAATTGTGACGAGCGGGTTGACGAGGGACCACAACCGACCGAGCGCGGTTCGGTTGTACTGCGCCCGAACCTCGCGTAGTGCCAGCGTCCACGTCAGCGTTATCGCGCCGCGTACCTCAGCGGAGAAGGGGGGGTTCACCATCGCATGATACCGATCTGAAGGAGGGGTGGGTCGGGATGCTGTGGCAACGACCTACCGCGGTGGTCGAGTCATACACGGTGTCGTGGGGGATCGGTGGCGTCCGGGTCAACACCACCAAATAGCTTGCTTGTAAGCTGTCGAGTGGCGTGACCAATGCGACGAATCGGCGACCGGGCGCGTTCCTCTCGAATGCGGTCAAGGAGGTCAAGGTTCTGATCCAACCTGTTGAGCAACTGATCGATGCGGGCGATCTGTTCGCCCAACCGGCTGCCATAACGGTGGTCGTCGCCCTGTTCGAGACGGTCCGCGACGATGTTCAGGCGTTGCCACACTGTCGTGTCGAGATTTTTCACAAGACCGGCAATAAACGCGAGGTAGCCAACCGGGTCGCCCGTCTCAAGCGCTCTCTTGAGGTAGGTTTCGCGGATAACCTGCTCCGCCTGCAGGTGCTCGTGTGCGGCCGCGAAGACGCTGTTGCCGAGCGGACCATCCTCACTGTGTCGATGGTGCCAGAATGCTCGCGGTGGACCGTCAACGAACCCAACCGTGTGTGCACGTAACAGCCGCAACATAAAGTCCCAGTCGGCGTTGGCGGTCTTCGATCCATCCCAGCCACCGACCGATAGGTAGGCGTCGCGGCGAACGAGCATGGAACTTGGTGGAACGTAATTGGTGTGCAGAATATCGCTGAGGGTGACTTCGTATGAACTCGGCTTCAGCATCTCGCGCCCGATCTCAACGATGGTATCGGCATCAACTTTTTCGGTCACAACCTCGGTACGCACGGCAACAGCACCGTCTGAGTGAGTTCGGAGCCAGGACACCGTGACCTCGAGGTAATCGTTGGCCCAGGAGTCATCATCGTCCAGAATGGCAATAAATTCCGACGTTGAGCCGGCAATACCGACGGTCGCGGCCCGCTCGCGCCCGACCGACTCGGGGTTGTGGATGACCGACACCTGCGAGAGATCCGGGTGTGTGGCAACCAGCGCGTCGACTGCCGCCGGATCACCGCCGTCGTTGACGATAACGAGGTGGTAGTCGCGGAAGGTTTGCCGTGCCACCGAGTCGAGCGCTCGTCGCAGTAGCAGCGCGCGATCACGAGTCCTGGTGATGATGGCAACACTGGTTGCGTTCTTCGAACTCATTGTTTCCTGACTCCTCACCCCGAACGGACGGGGATTACCCACGTGTCGCTGAGCACGTGCGTCAGCCTCTTGCTATCCCCAGGATAACCGGGGCCGTGCAAATCATAGCGTCAGATTCCCGACCATCTCCTGTTGATCAGCAGCCCGACTAAACTCGTCTGAACGTGAACCGGAACACATCGGTCGCTGTCGGGTGGAGGGCCTGGTCGAATGGAATCTGCAGTTGTGCCGGTGGCTGAGCGGCAGAGAGCGTCCAGTGCCCGTCTTGTCACGCGATACACGTGGGTGATGTTTGTCATAGCGACATGCCTCGGTGTGCTCTGGTCGTTGGCGTCTCCCGTGTTTGGGGTGCCCGACGAGGCATCCCACTTTTATAAGGGTGCCGCGCAGGTGCGAGGTCAGGTCATCGGCAAGACCGTGCCGGGCATCAAGCACATCGTGGTGGATGTCCCACCGGGCGACGAATACTCCCCGAACCTGGTCTGTTTTGCGTTTCAACCGACACAGCCGGGCAACTGTGATGGTGTGCAGTTGGGCGACGAAAAAACGGGAACGACGTACGCAACACAGGTTGGAGCCTACAACCCGATCTACTACTACATCGTGGGATGGCCCTCGCTCTTCATCACCGGAAATGCCGCGGTCTACGCCATGAGAATCATGGGCGCGCTGCTTGCGGCCGCCCTCATCGCCTGTGCGTTTCGGTACAGTCTGCTCAGTCGTTGCTCTTGGCTCCCCGCATCGGTGGCGTTCATCCTCGCGCCAATGAACATGTTTTTGATCGGAGCGGTGAATCCTAACGGTGCGGAGATTGCCGCGGGTGCGGCGTTCTGGATCTCGAGTCTTGTGCTGTTCACAACACCGATAACGGGTCGAGAACGGGTGTGGTTGTGGGCAACGGTGGTGGTCTCGGGGGTGTTGCTGGCAAACGCACGAGCGCTCGGTCCGCTCTGGGTTGGTTTCATCGTTGTGGTTGTCGTGATTGTCGCCGGATGGCGATCTACACGCCATATGTTCACGCGGCGTTCATCGTGGGTACCGATCGGGATTCTTGCGGCGGGGGGTGTGTTTTCGTGTGCCTGGACCGTGATCGGTGGGTCTCTCTCAGCTCAGGCAGAGCCGAACGATGCCCCGCTTGTCGGCGGGAGCTTTGCCAGCGGATTTGCCTACATGCTCAAAGCAACCCCGAATTTCATTATTCAGGCGGTCGGGGTTTTTGGCTGGCTAGATACGGCTTTAGTACCGACGCTGTATTGGGTGTACGCCGCTGCTGTTGGAGCCCTCGTGGTGTGGGCATTCGTGACCGCTTCGCGCCGCAGCGCTATTATTCTGGCTCTGCTCAGCCTGGCGGTTGTGCTTCTTCCGGCACTCATTCAAGCCCGGAGCGTCTCACAGACGGGAATCATTTGGCAGGGCCGGTACGGCACCGTGTTGTACCTCGGGGTGGTCATCGTTGCGGCCTACTTTGCGGGGCGGCCGAGAGTGTTGTCTCCGACGGTGGATGCCTCAGGGTTGCAGGTGTCGGCGGTGGGTGCAGGATCGCCGTGGTCGGTGGAGCGGTATACCCAACGGGCGACGGCGTGGGTGGCATCCCTTGTTGCCGCCTTTGGATGCGTCGCGTTTGTGCACACCCTGCATCGCTACGTTGTTGGTGCTGACGGGATGGTGGGGAAGATGTTCCGGGCTCCTTTGTGGCAGCCGCCCGGTGGGTGGATGGCGCTCAGCGCGTTGTACCTTGTTGTGAGTGTTGTGGCTGTCATCGTGCTCGCTCGGTCTGTCACCCTCGCGCAGCGGTCGGCCACCGAGGCCTCGGTACCGTGAACGCGAGTGGACACCCACGGGTTGCCATCGCCTACGACTGTCTGTTTCCCGTCGACACCGGTGGTGGTGAGCGGGTGTATCGACGGATGGCGGAGTTGTTTGCTGAGCGTGGCGGTGAAGTCAGCTACCTCACGCGCGACGGACGAGAGCAACCGGATGCACCGTTCGCGGTGGTGGGACTGTGGAGGGGTGAGATCGCCGACAGGGAGGGCACTCGGCACTCGGGCGCGGCCCTTGGATTTGCGTGGGCGTTGTTCTGCCACCTCCTTACGCACCGCCGCCGGTATGACCTCGTTGTGGTTGCGGCACTGCCCGTGCTCAATGTTCTCGGGGTGCGGTGCGCGCTGCTGGGCTCACGGGTTGTCATCGCGACGGATTGGTTGGAGATTTGGCACGCTCGCCGGTGGCGTGAGTATTCCGGTGCGGTGATCGGAACGGTGGCGTGGGTATTGCAGTGGTGTGGCATCCGGGTCGGTCATATTCAGAGCGTCAACAGTGACTTCACCCGTGCTCGGATGATTCGCTACCGGCCCCGCGCCGACCCGCTCGTGCTCGGGCTCATTGATCTGGTCGCCGGTTCGGTGGACGATATCAGGGTGGGTGGGGATGCCAGAGACGGGGGTGAGGCGGCCCGGGGCACTGAGGTCGGGGTCGGCGATGCCGGTGCGGCCGGGGTCGGCGATGCCGGTGCGGTCGGGGCGGCAGCCCGGGAGGCTGGAACCGGGGATTCTGCGCCGATGCCCGATGCCCCCACCAACCACCGGGCGCCGTTCATGCTCTCGATCGGACGACACATCCCCGATAAACAGATGGCGAGCCTTCCCGGTGCGCTCGCTCGTGCCCGCCGGGACATCCCGGAACTGGTGGCGGTGATCGCGGGCACCGGCCCGGACACCGACCTTATCCTCGCTGCCGCCCGTGACGAAGGGATGAGTGGGCAAATACAGCTGGTGGGGCGAGTCTCAGACAGGGAGATCGCGAGCCTGCTGAACTCGGCCGCGGTGCTTGTGCACCCGTCACGGCGGGAGGGGTTTGGACTGGTCATTGCGGAGGCGGCGGCACACGGAACCCCGTCGGTGGTCGTTGCGGGCTCCGATAACGCGGCCGCCGAACTCGTGGTGAACGGCGTCAACGGGTTTGTCGCAGCCTCGGTAGCGCCGCACGAGATGGGCGGTGCGATTGTGCGTGTGCTGCGTGCAGATCGGTCGTTACGGGAGTCAACGCGCAGCTGGTTTGAGCGGGAACGTGTCACCCGATCGCTCGGCGGTTCGGTGGATGAGATTCTGCGGCGGTGGCAAGAGAGAGCGGGGGAGCGCTCGCCTCGCGCTACGCGGGGCGGGATGCCGCGACCAGAAGTCCTGCGCGAGTAGCGGTTGCCGTGGCATCCCACGAAAAGGTGGCGGCGCGGACAAGACCGGCGCGGGACATCTGATCGCGCAGTGCACTCGATGCGCACACCTCACGGATCGCGGCGGCGATGTTTGCCGGGTCGAGTGGATTAATGTACCGCGCAGCATCCCCGGTCACCTCGTGCAGCACGGGAAGGTCGGAGACGATGACCGGACACCCGCGCGCCATCGCTTCCAGCGGTGGCAGCCCGAATCCCTCGAAACGAGACGGGAACACGAGGGCGGTCGCGGTGGTGTAGAGATCGTCGAGGTCGGTGCGGCTGAGCCAGCCACGCAGTGACACCCACTTCTCCAGCCCGAGCCGCCTCACGTGTGGCGTGAGCGGGTCCCGACCGTGACTGCCCGTGATGGTGAGTGTGGGACGCTCGGCAGAATCGATGAGGGCAAGCGCATCAAGCAGGGTGGTGAACCCCTTGTGGGGCATCCGGTTCCCGACGGCGACAAGGTGGGGGCGAGCTGGTGTGGGGTGCACCGGTACGGTTGCCGGGCTCGCTGCACGCACGCCGCTTGTGTGGCGGGGTGGCGGATTGCCGGCGAGCGGTATCACCTCGACCCGATCCCGCGGCACCCCCAGGATCGCAACAATGTCTTGCGCGGAGGCCTCGCTCACGGTGAGCACGCGGGTGGCCGCGCGGGCGGCACCCCGAATCATCCATCGAATAGCGCCTGAATATGCCCCCGGTACCCACTCCGGGTGCCGAAACGCGAGCAGATCGTGCACGGTGATCACAAGCGGCACCGGGGATGATCGAGGCCCGAAGTTGGCCGGAGCGTGCACGACATCGGCGCGCACCCGGCGTGCCCAGCGGCGTACCGCCCCGAGTTCGCCGCGTGCCCACGCAACCCGGTTGTCACCACTGATACCAGAGTCGATGAGGTGACCGGGAAACCACGGTGCCCCGGTTGCGCTGAGCTCCGTTGACGCGAGACCGAGAAAGCTCAGCTCCGGGTCATCCGCACGGAACCGGGAGTAGACCTCGCGGACGTAGGATTCCATACCGCCCTTTGTTCCGGTGTAGAAGAGCAGATCAACGAGGACGCGAGTCATAAGGCCACCGACCCCGGTTGCTGCTCGGGTGTGCGCCTCGGTTCTGACCCGTGCCGTCGCCGTGCCGCCTCATAGATGCCCGCCGACGCAAGCTCGGCGACAAGCAGCGCGGCAAACACCGTCGAGAGCCCACCGATTTCCGTTGCGGTGCTCAACCACGGCCCCAGCGCAGCCAACCCCAGCGTCATGGCCGACACTCCGGCCCGCAGAAACGTGAGGAGTCGCACGGCACCCGAGCGACGTAAAGCTGTGAACGGCAGTGTTGTGAGCAGCGACGCAGCCCGCCACGCGCAGGCCAGTAACAGGGGCAGTAGCGTCGGCTGCGACATCCAGGCCTCACCAAACACACACCGAAACACCCCGGTGAGCTGCAGCGCCACGAGCACCGCGACAGCGGCACACAGGGATGCCGCGGACACCACAACATCGAGTCGGGAGTGTTCCTTCAACAACCGCAGTCGCATGAAATTCAGCGGGATGGCAAGCAGTCCGGACACCGTTGAGAGTGCCGTGAACAGCACCGCATTGTGGGCACCGAGGACGGCGAGGATGACGACATTGATCAGGGGCGCGACCGCGCCACTGATCGCCGTGTCGGCCAGGACCCAGCCGAGCACATGCGGGTGCGCGCGGCTCGAACGGTGCGGGACGGGCAGACACCGGATGAGCGTCGCAAGAGCGATCCCTGCCAGCAATGGAACGAGCGCCCACCGCGCCCCGGTAAAGCCCGCGAGAACACCGGCCAGTGCGCCACTACCGACGGCGATCGACGCAAAAATTTCCCGGCGATCGAGGCGTTCAGCGACCGAGACACCGCGGCCCACCTCCAGCGCGGCCAGCATGACCGGCAGTCCGAGCGCGAGGATGAGCGCGTTCGGCGGGACAAAGACAAGGACAAGGGCGGTAAGCACAGCGAACAGGCCGAACCACCGGGGGAAGGTGACGCGGCGATCCGTGCCGGCTGAGCTCAATCGCGACTCCACAACGATCGCTGACCCGAGCTGCCCGGCAAAGGTTGCCAGCAGGACCGCGACCGCGAGATACCCCTGCTCGGGAACAGAGAACAGGCGCGCAGCGATGGAGACCGTTGCGGCGGGGATAACCGCGAGGGTAACGCCACCCGCGAGGGTGACAAGACTCAGCGCAGCGTGGCCGAGGTGGGGTCGCTTTGCGGTGGTCGAGGGTGCCGCGTCGGTCACCTTGTCACCGCCGCTGTCGCACCGTCGCCGAGCGTGCGACCGAGTGCACCCTCGGTGCGTCCGAGAAACACCCACCACCCGTCGAGCACGGTGTTAGTGGCCCGGTGCCGCAACCCGAACGCGAGCCCACCGACGGTGAATGCCGCGCGCCACCAGAACGGGTAACGGTGGCGCGCCACGACACGTCCCATGCCTCGGCCATAGGCTCGAAGCTTCCGCCGTCGCTCACGGGTCGACAGCCCCGCCGGGTCGGCGACCCCACCCACCGTGATGTGCGCGGGCAACCAGGTGAAGGATGCCGCGACATCGGGACGCGTGACCCGCAACCGCAGCAACAGGTCCGTCGCCTCCCCCGCCTGCCACGGACTGAGCGCTCCCGTGCCGAGCAGCGGGTCGAAGCCACCGATCTGATCAAACAGGGATCGCCGAATGAGTATCCCCATCTCGATGACCTGCCAGACGTTCCAGATGGTGAGCGAGCTTCCGGGCGGTGGCAGCACAAACTTGGGGCCGTGCTCATCCACGATGGTCAGGGCACCGACACCACCCTCTCCGTTCCCCATTGCCGCTCGCACGGCCGCGAGGGTGCCGGGCGGAAACCACGTCGTGTCGTTGGGGAAGTGCAGCAACCGATCGCCCGGTGGGAGGGCGGCCACGCCGACGTTTCGGCCCCGGGCCGCGCCCGGCGCGGAGGTTGTGACGGTGATCGGCCACGGGGCATCCCGAAACCGGTTGGCGAGAGCGGTGACCTCGGCCAGACGCTGCTGCGCGACAATAACAACATGATCATCACCGGTTAGCTGATCTGTGAGCGAGCGGAGAAGTCGCTCCAGCGGCTCGGTGCGACCGAGCGTCGAGACCACCAGCCCGATATTCATGTCACCCTATTCTGTACGATTGGGCACGCACCCGCGTACCGACAGGACAGCCGTCGCATCACCATATACGTAGTAGTACGACCCGCGTACCGACAGGACAGCCATGCCCACACCCACCCCCTCCGTCGAACTCTCCATCGTCATGCCGTGCCTCAACGAGGCCGAAACGCTCGCGGTCTGTATTGATAAAGCGCAGGAGTACCTGCAGCGATCCGGTATCGTGGGCGAGGTTATCGTTGCCGACAACGGTTCGACTGATGGCTCGCAGGACATCGCCCGCGCGCACGGAGCTCGAGTGATTGATGTCCCCACTAAGGGCTACGGTGCCGCGCTCATGGGCGGCATTGACGGTGCACGTGGAACGTACATCATCATGGGTGACGCTGACGACAGCTACAACTTCGCCAACCTCGACCCGTTCGTGGAGCGCCTTCGCGCCGGTGATGAACTCGTGATGGGCAACCGCTTCCGCGGCGGAATTGCCAAGGGCGCCATGCCTCCACTGCACAAATACCTCGGCAATCCGGTGCTCTCGTGGATCGGACGGTTGCTGTTTCGCTCACCCATCAAAGACTTTCACTGCGGTCTACGCGGTTTTAATCGGAAATCGATTCTTGAACTGCACCTGCAAACCACGGGCATGGAGTTCGCGAGCGAGGTTGTTGTGAAGGCAACCCTCGGCGGCCTGCGGGTGTCCGAGGTTCCCACGACGCTCGACAAAGACGGTCGCAGCCGTCCGCCACACCTGCGGAGCTGGCGTGACGGCTGGCGTCACCTGCGGTTCCTGCTCATTTTCAGCCCCCGCTGGCTTTTTCTTATTCCCGGTGCGATTGGGTTTCTGTTCGGGTTTATTGGTGCCGGAATTCTTGCGTTTGGCCCGGTATCGTTTCAGGGAATCGGGTTTGATCTGCAGACTCAGGTGTACCTGGCCGCGCTGACGACCGTGGGATATCAGGCGGTGCTTTTCGCTATCCTCATTAAGATTTACGCTCAACACGAGGGTTACAATATTCCCCGCTCTCGCAGTTTTGATCGGCTTGAGAAACGCATCAGCCTTGAATCCGGCGCTATCGTCGGGCTTATCCTGTTCCTTATCGGTCTCGCCATTGCGATCGTACAGCTTGTGACGTGGGGCAGCGTGAAGTTCGGCGCCCTCGACGGACAGACGACCATCCACTCGGCTGTACTCGCGGCACTTCTCATGATTCTCGGTGCCCAAACGATCATGGCGGGCATGTTCCTGGGTGCGCTCAAGGTCGGGTTGCGGCGCGGTTAGCACCGGTACGAGATGGATGCCTCGGAGTCAGTGCGCGCGGCGGCGACGACCGCTCCGCGGGCGGCGACGGTGTCGGTCGCGCTGTGCACCCACAACGGCGAGCGGTTCGTGGCGCAGCAGGTGCGCAGCATCCTGACCCAAACCCACCCGGTGGTGCAAATTGTTGTGTCCGACGATGCCTCGACCGATGAGACGGTGGCGGTGGTCGAGCGGTGCGTGGCGGAACATCGAACGGCGGGCGGTGCCATCGATCTCGTTGTGCTGCGCAACAAGATCGCACTCGGGGTGACAGCAAACTTTCAGCAGGCCCTGCGTGCCACCTCGGGCGAGCTTGTTGCACTCAGCGATCAGGATGATGTGTGGCATCCCGACCGTATCGCCCGAGCCGTTGCGGTGTCGGTGTCTCGACCGGGGATTGAGCTGGTGGCCGGTGACGCTCGGGTGGTCGACAGCGCGGGGCATCCGGTCGGTGCGACCCTTTTTGAGTCGCTCGGTGTGAACCGTGACGTGCAGCACCGACTCGGCACTGAGAATGCCCTCGACGAGCTGCTCAAACGCAACCTGCTGACCGGTGCCACCATGCTCGTCACACGATCGCTCATCGACCGCGCCGGGCAGATGCCGACCTCGTGGCTGCACGACGAATGGCTCGCGATTGTTGCAGCCACGAGCGCGGGTATCGCGGTCTGTTCCGAGCCGCTTATTGACTATCGCCAACACGGTGGCAACCAGATCGGCGTTGAGCAACTGGGCGTGCGTGGCAAGATTGGTCGGCTTAGGATGCCCCGCACCGCCCGCAATGCACGACTGCTGAACCGGGCGCGCGATCTTGCGCGACAGCTGCCGACAGCTGCTGTGGGTCAGCGGTCTGGGTGTTCCGAGGCATCCACTGGGGTACCCGACCCGATGGCGGCGGGGAGACCGGTTGGGGGTGCGACCGATCGGGGTCTCGAGGAGCTTGGGTCGGTGCTGGCAGAAAAACTCGCACACGAGCAGGTGCGCAGTGCCCTGCCGCGTCATCGCCTCGCACGGATCGTGCCGGTGTGGCGGGAGTGGCAAACCGGGCGCTACGCGCGCTTTGGTCTTGGTGCGCAGGATATTTTTCGCGATCTTGTGCAGCCGGACTAGCGGTTTGCCCGGACCGCTGTCATCGTGACGGCGTCAACGAAGACCCTCATCGTGAGTGAGTTCTGCGGCAGAGGCACGGAACGCATCGACCCTGTCCGGTGAAAGTTCACCGGCATCAGAACCGAGACCAGCCAGCGTCAGTGCCGCTGCGGCCGCGCCGATTCGCGCCGATTCGACGGGGTTCTCACCGCGGAGGGCTCCGAGCATGACACCGGCGACGAAGGCATCACCGCATCCGGTGCTGTCTACCGGCATCGCGGCGAAGGCGGGTACAGTCTCGATCTGGTTTTTTGTGGCGACCAGTGCGCCGCGTTCGCCGCAGGTGACGTAGACGCACCCGGCACCCAGTTCAACGAGCTGCTGTGCCGCCCGGAACGGGTCGGACTGCCCTGTCAGGCGCATGGCCTCGGCGTCGTTCGGGAAGAACGCGTCAACGTGCGGGAGGACAAGACCTGCCAGATCGAGCGCATCGTCGCGCTTGATTCCCAGGCAGTCCAGCGTTCTGAAGGCTCCGCCGCGACCTGCGGCGGAGAGAAGCTCCGCCATCGGCTTGCCGTCGAGTCCCGGAAGTGCGGTCATGCCCCCGATGTGGACAATGTCAGATGATCGAAGAACCTCCTCCGGTACGTCTGCGAGCTCGAGGAGCCTGTTGGCACCGATCACATGCCACGCGGGCCGTTGACCGGACGAGTCGATCGGAAGGATGCTCGCCGCAGTCTGGACCCGGCCTGTTTGTCGCATGAGATCCGTGAGCACACCCTCTTCCTGTAGCGTGCGCAGAACGAAATCTCCGGCCGCATCCTCCCCCACGACGCCGATAGCCGTGACCGTCATACCGAGCCGGGACATGTTCACTGCGGTTCCACCGGCGCTACCGGCGACGGTGACCTTGATCTCGTCGATGAGCTGGGTTGTCTGGCCCTTCGGCAGCGAATCCACCGGACGGCCGAGAATATCGAGGATGTAGGACCCAATGCTGGTGCAGGACCAGCCGACTCGTGGCTCGGGAACAGTGGCGGACATTATTCCTCCGTCGAGTACGTCTGAATACGCATGCGTTCTGCGGCGTGTGTCATCTCCTCCCGGCTGAGACGCCGGGTCGCGCCGGATGCCAGAGCAAGATAAGAAAGCTCAGCGAGCCAGTCGAGAAGGATGGCCCGATCAACTGCCTGGGTCAGGCTGTCGCCGATGCTGACGGCTCCGTGATGGCGAAGAACTGCGCCGTGACGCTCAGCGCCGAGCGCCTGTCCGACTGCGACCGCTAACTCTTCGGAGCCGAAAGGTTGATAGTCGACGACGGGGATGCTGTCGCCGATCATGGCGGCTGCGTAGTGCACATTCGGCAGCTCATCACAGAGCAGTGATGCTGCCACGGCGGCTTTCGAGTGGGTGTGGACGACGAACCGGGTGTCGCGGACGGCGTGCACGGCGCGGTGCAGGTGGATTTCCGAGGTGGGCCCGGCTTGTCCCGTTCCTTCCACCCGCCCATCGTCATGAACAAAATAGAGGTCTGCTGTGGTTAGTTCGCCGAGACGCGCGCGCCGTCCAGTGACCCACACACCACCGGTTGTGCGGGCACTCAGGTTTCCTGCACTTGCGGGCACCAGCCCCGCTTCGTGGACGCGCCGTCCGATCTCAATGAGCGCTTCGGCGTCGTGGGATGCCGACTGTGCGTTGCCGGGGTTCATCCGGCTCGCAGAAGTCTGTCGGCACCGGGTTCTGCGGTCACCCTGGCCACTCGTGCGAACGCGAGGTCTGTCGCGTTCAGGACCCTGTCGATGACCGCGTCAGTGTGTGCGGTCCCGAGGAACCAGTTGTGGGTCGGGTGGAAGTAAGCCCCTTCATCGAGAGCTGCCCTGGCCCAGACCGCTGAAAGCTCAAACCCGGGGTCGTTCGCGAACGTCATGAAGGGAAGAGCCGGCGGTCCCGAGACATTGACGTCGAGTCCGTATGACGCGGCCTGAGTCCTGAGGCAGTTTTGAAGCTTGGTGCCGCTTGCCGTGAGGATAGCCTGGCTCTCTGGGCGACGAATTTCCCTGACCGTGGCGAGCGCAGCTGCCATCGGGACGGATCCGAACCAGAACGAGCCCGTGGCTGTGATTCGGGTGGCGGCAGCCTCTAGCGTCCGAGTGCCCAGAAGTGCGGCGATAGCATGCCCGTTGCCCAGTGCCTTGCTCCAAGCGCTCAGGTCGGGCTGGACACCGAGGCTCGTCCAACTGCCGACGGGGTCAATGCGGAATCCAGTGCGGACCTCATCCAGGATCAGAACGGCGTTGTGGCGGTTGCACAGTTCGCGCGCCGCGCGGGCGAATTCGGGCGATACGGGCTCTAGGTCTCTGGAAATATCGTGTCGGAGGGGGGTCAGTACCAGAGCGGCCAGATCGTCGTCGGCCTCACTGACGGCCGCGCGCAGTGAAGCTACGTCGTTGTATTCGATACGAATCGTGTGCGCGCGCTCGTCTGCCGGGATGCCTGCAGCCGTGGGCGAGGATGACCATGCGGCGATGCCGTGGTACGAGCCGTTGGCCATGATGACTTTACGCTTTGAGGTTTCTGTGCGGGCCACCGCGACGGCGAGCGTCGTCGCGTCCGTTCCGTTCTTGCAGAACAGTGCCCAGTCGGCGTGGGCGACCGTGTCGGTCAGCAGTTCCGCCAACTCCACCATGCGCGACGAGGGGCCATTGAAGCATTCACCCTGTGCGAGCTGCTGCCGAACCGCTTCATCAACGAGGGGGTTCTGATGACCGAGGATGATGGGTCCCCACGAGCACATCATGTCGATGTACTCGTGTCCGTCAGCGTCCCAGATCGAAGCGCCGAGACCCTTTTCGAAGAACTGAGGGAAGCCCGCGGGCAGGTGTGCCACGTTCTTGTGGCCGTACATTCCTCCCGGCACAGTCGTGGCGGATCGAGCACGTAACGACGCTTCTGCCTTGTTCACAGCAAACTCCTTCGTCGATTGTGGGGCGTTTGTCAGTTGGGGGCGGCACTCAGCAGGGTCGAACCGTCTCCCGCATCACAAACTAGGACGCATGCCCCACTTTTGTCAATGTGGGCATCTGTTCGACGTGGGCATCTGTCCGAGGTTCGTGCCGTAGTACATCACACGGCGCGTAATGGGAACGGTAGACTCTGGCGCATGGCTGAAGCACCCAAAACTCGGTATGCGCGAGGCGAGGCCCGCATCGCGCAGATACGGGCAGCAGCGATCAAACTCATCTATGAAGAAGGAATCCTGAGCGTCACCCATCGTGCGGTGGCCAAGCGCGCTAATCTGAGTGCGTCGGCACCGAGTTTCTTCTTTCCCTCGATTGACGACCTGATCGTTGAGGCATTCCGGTCGATCATGAAGTCAATGTTCGATGATCTGGAAGCACTGAGTGAGCGAATCCTTCGCGAGGACATGGATCGCGAAACCGCGGTTGATGCGTACATCGAGCTGATGCGAGACGCCATGCCCAAGTACGACATCCTGCAGTTTGAGGCATACCTGCTTGCTCGACGGAAGCCCGCCCTCCAGCCTGAAGTCGATTCGGTCATCGCGGCAACCCACCGGCCATCCAGCACGCTGGTGACAGCATCTCGGCGAAAAGACTTCGACTGGGCTGCACCCATCCTGGCATCGTTTGCCAACGGTTTCAGTCTCTACCGTTTCGGCGCGAGTGACGTTGACTACTCGATCCTCCGCAAGGGACTTCTCGCACTGATGGAGGGACTTCCTGATCAGGGTGCCGCTGCAAGGTCTGCCAGCCGCCACAAAGGGTGGCTGCGGCGGCGACATGTGCCGGAGTCTGCAGGTTGAGCCTGCCCATCCGGTCGTGGTCGCCAAGCACGTACCAGCCAGATCGGACGCCATTCATGATCGGCAGGTCGGCGTAGTCGGGCAGCGCGGATCCGACGTGGGCTGTGAACACAACTCCCTGACCGGTGGTGGGCAGTGCTGTGATCGCACAACGGATTCGGGCACGAGTTCCCGGTGAATATCGGGCATATGACCCATATTGAGTCGCGCCTGCGACGCTGTTCGGTATATACCGTATTGACAATCTCTGACAAGCGTCCTAGATTATCCACTACATCGGACCAGATCGCATCAACCATCCGGCCATGAACCCGGTCAAGAGATCACATGCTCTTCGACATCGACCGGGATGCCGAGCAATCCGTATTGCACCGAACAACTCGAAAATCAACGAGGAGGCAAGAGCATGGGAGAACGTCGTGGTGAACTGATCGCAACACTGGTGGTTGCGGCTCTGATGCTGACCGGGTGCGGCGGAACCGCACCCGAGTCCGGAGCGAAGACGGTCGCGAAGCCGGTAGAGCAGGCGGCCTGCAAGGCCGGTCCGGTCAAGGGTGGCAGCCTTGTTTATGCGCGTCAGCTTGCTACGGTCAGCCTTGATCCGATCGCCATTCGCAACAGCAACGGCGACATTTTTGCGGACGGACTGATCTATGAGGGACTCGTACAGTATGACCCCAGCGGTTCGAGCAAGATCGTCCCCGGCATCGCAGAGAGCTGGGCAGTGTCGCCCGACGGCCTCACGTACACCTTCAAGCTCCGTTCGACCGCAAAGTTCTCGAACGGAGACCCGATCACGGCCGAGGATGTGAAGTTTAGCCTCGATCGTTTCGGCAACCCGAACATCAACCAGGTAATGGGTCTACTGACCAACGGCTACGGCTCGTCGAAGATCGTTGATCCGTCAACATTCGTCATCACGCTGACGACCCCGGTTCCTTCCTTCCTCGATAACATCGCAATCTTTCCGGCGTTCGTAGTGCCCAAGAAGCTCGTCGAGGCGAAGGGTGACGCGTTCTGGGCGCAACCTGTCGGGTCCGGTCCCTTCAGGGTCGACTCGTTCACCAGCGGATCGAATCTCAAGCTCTCAAGGAACGACAACTACTGGGATGCTGGCAAGACCTATCTCGACAGTGTCACCTTCGACTTCGCCAGCGATTCCAACGCGCGTCTCTTGTCTCTGGTCAGTGGACACGCCCAGATGGCGGATGGAATGGCACCCTCGCAGATCACGACGGTGCAGAGCAACAAGGATCTGGTCCTGCGAAGCCACGACTGGCCCGCCTGGTTCGGAATCTTCCTCAACCAGAAGCGCCCGCAGCTGGCGGATGTCAAGGTGCGCCAGGCGATCGCGGCAGCCATCGACCGAGACACGATCAACAAGCAGATTTTCGGAGGACTCGGGACCGTCTCAAACAGTCTCTTCGCGAAGCTCCGGTACGACTCCGACGCGGTGGCACCGTACACGTTTGACCTCGACAAAGCCAAGTCACTGATGAAGGAATCGAAGTTCCCGGACGGCTTCTCCATCAAGCTCGAGTACCCGTCCGGTTTCGACTACTACAACCAGATGACCCTCGCGATCAAGCAGTCGCTGTCGCAGATCGGCGTCAACGTTGAGCTGGTGAAAATCGACGCTAACACGATGGGAGACAACCTGCACGCCGAAACATTCGACATGAGCTTCGGCTACCCTCAGACCAGCAGCGATGTCGCGGTGCCCGACGAGTACGCGGCGTTTTTCGGAGTGCCGGAGTCAAACAACGGTTTCTACACGAGCTTCAAGGACCCGGTTATCGAAGCGGCCGTGAAGACGTTCACCACAGCGACCAGTGAAACTGATCGCGTGAAGGAGTGGCCCGTCATTCAGCAGATGTTGATGGATGCGCAGCCGATGGTCAACGTGCTCAATTTTCCGCTCATCACTGCCCAGGCGAAGAACGTGTGCGGTGCGACGGTCAACGCCATGGGGGTCGACATGCTGCAGCACACGTGGCTTGCTCCCGTCTCCAAGTGACCCGCGACCGAGACAATGATGCGGTACGTGGGCAAGCGCGTTCTACAGGCCGTGCTGGTGCTCTGGGGGTTGATCACGGTGATCTTCTTCGTCCTGCACCTTATTCCGGGCGACCCGGTGCGGGCTGTTCTCGGCGGGCGGGCCTCAGACGCGACGGTCCAGCAGGTCAGGGAGCAACTCGGACTGGATCGCCCGCTCCCTGAGCAGTACCTCCGATTTCTCACTGACATCGTTCAGGGAAACCTGGGCACCTCGCTCGCACTCAACGACCAGGTCAGCCACGTCCTCGGTCAACGGCTACTCCCGAGTATTCTGCTCATCGCGTACGGGATGTTCTTCGCCGTGCTGATCGGGGTGCCGTTGGGTATCCAGGCGGCGCTTCGGCCCAACCGCGCCGCAGACCACATCATCAGACTGCAGACGACATTTCTGTTTGGAATGCCGACGTTCTGGCTCGCCCTGGTGCTCGCGCTTCTCTTTGGCCTGGTGCTGGGCTGGTTCCCCGTGTCTGGGTATCAAACAGGACTCGGAGGCATCCTCAGGAGTCTCACCCTTCCGGCGCTGACACTGGGGCTGTCTCTCGTGGTGATTGTCACCCGAACCCTGCGATCGAATCTCATCGAGGTTCTCAAGTCGGAGTACATCGAGGCGGCACGTTCGCGTGGTTTGTCCGAACGGCGCGTGATCGTGAAACACGCCCTTCGGAACGCCGCGATGCCGACACTGACGATCCTTTCGACGATCATCGGGTACCTCATCGGTAGCACCGTCGTGCTCGAGCAGGTCTTCCGTATACCCGGAGCTGGTTCGCTCCTGGTTCAGTCGATCCTGCGCCACGACTACCAGACTGTGCGGGCGGTCGCTCTGTTGTCGGGGCTCGTGGTCATTGCCGCGGGCCTGAGCGCCGACCTGCTCCAGGCGATCCTCGACCCGCGAGTGAGGTTGGCGCGATGAGGGCCACTCAGCCGCCCGTGCCGGTTGCTGTAGAACAAAAATCTTTTGTCCTCCGGGCTGTCACGAGCGTGCGTGAGCTTCCGCGCTCCGTGCACATCGGCCTGGTTATCGTCATCATCATGGTCTTCGCCGCGGTTTTTGCGCCGCTCCTTGCCCCGTACGGACCGGACGATCTGAACTTCGGAGCGTCGCTGCTTCCGCCCTCGCCCGCACACCTGATGGGCACGGACGAAAACGGGCGTGACCTGTTCTCCCGCTGTCTGTATGCCCTGCGCCTGGACTTCCTCGTTGTGTTCTTCGTGACCTATGTTTCGTTGCCGTTTGGGGTTGTCGTCGGGGCGGTTGCTGGTTACTGCGGCCGCGCCGCTGACTCGGTGATCGCGCGGGTGACCGACATCATGGTGGCGGTACCTTTCCTGGTGCTGGTCGCGGCCGTGGTGGCAGTGGTTGGCCCCGGGATGACCGGTGTTCTCATCGCTGTTCCGATCATCTCCTGGGCGATGTACGCACGGCTTGCTCGCTCTGAGATGCTTGTCCTGCGCGAACTGGCATACATGGATGCCTGCATTGCCCTCGGGTTTTCGCGCTTCCGCACCATCTTCCGTCACGGGGTGCCGAATCTCCTGCGGTCCAGTCTGGTGTTTTCCACGGTCGATCTCATGGGCAACCTCCTGCTGCTTGCGGGACTGTCTTTCCTGGGCCTGGGTGCCCAGCCGCCGCAATCCGAGCTGGGTGCGATCATTGCCGACGGGCAGTCCTACATCCTGACCGCGTGGTGGTTGGCGACCCTTCCGGGCCTGGTCCTGGTTCTCTTCGGTATCGGTGTCGGAATGGTGGGAGAAGGCCTCTCGGATGGTCGAGTCGCGGGGAGGTCCGCATGAGCCTGCTCACCGTCGACAGTCTGCGTATCGAGTTTGGGCCCACCAGCAATCCGCTCACTGCGGTTGACCGGGTCGGGTTCAGTATTGAGGCCGGTGAGGTCGTGGGGCTCATCGGCGAGTCCGGTTCGGGCAAGAGCCTGACCAGCCGCGCGATCATGCGCCTGGTCAGTTACCCCGGTCGGATCACGGATGGCTCGATCATATTCGACGGCCGTAGCATCCTGGAGATGTCACCGAGGGAGCTTCGCGACTTCCGCGCTCGCGACGTGGGAATGATTTTCCAGGATCCTTTCAGTTCCCTCAATCCCGTTTATCGGGTGGGCGCGCAACTGGCCGAGACTCTTCGTGTGAACGCGGGGCTGTCTCGCCGGGCGGCCCGGAACACTGCTGTCGAACTGCTCGATTCGGTCGGAATTCCCGACGCTCCGCGGCGCGCCATGTCCTACCCGCACGAGCTCAGCGGGGGCATGCGTCAGAGAGTCATGATCGCCTTCGCCACCGCGGCGAAGCCACGACTGCTGCTGGCCGACGAGCCAACGACCGCGCTGGATGTGACCACTCAGAAGCAGATCCTCACGCTGCTGTCTGATATGCGGCACGACAACACAATGGCAATGCTCCTTGTGTCGCACGATTTCGGTGTCATTGCTCAGATGTGTGATCGCGTTGTCGTGATGTACGGAGGTCGCATCGTGGAGAGCGGACAGATCCTCGATGTTTACGAGTCTCCGAGGCATCCGTATACCAAGACGCTGCTGGCCTCGGTTCCGCATCTTGAAGTGGGTGAGCGTGGTCGTCGGCGGCTCATCCCGGGTGGGCAGCCTCCGCAGCCAGGAACCATTCAACAGGGATGCGTCTTCACACCGCGCTGTTCTCAGTCGCGCGAGGAATGCACTCGAGTGTCGATGACCCTCGAGCCTCCTGACTCCCTCCATCAGTCTGCGTGCCCGTTCGAGCCAACGTCGGTCGAACCGATGCCGCTGCCGCTCGTGATCGGAGGTGTGACGTGACCGAGCTCAACCGCACGGTTCTGACTGTTCAGCACCTGACGAAGGACTTTGTCTTTCGGGGCGGGCGGGCGGCATGCGGCGCAGGCCGGGTTCATCGTGCCGTTGACGGTGTGTCCCTGGACATTTCGGAGGGCGAGATCCTGGGCCTGGCGGGCGGTTCCGGCAGTGGAAAGAGCACGCTCTCCAGGTGCATTATCCGTTTGGTGGAACCGGACTCGGGGCGGGTCTTTCTCCGGGGCGAGGATGTCCGCGCAGCCAAGGGCAGTGACCTGCGCGCGCTCCGGCGTCGCATCCAGATGGTTTTCCAGGACCCATACGCCTCGCTGGATCCACGGATGACGGTGGGTGCGGCGATCCTTGAGGTCGGTCGTGTTCACAAGATGCCGGGCAGCAGCGATCCGAACTCGTTTGTCGCCACCCTGCTCGATCGCGTGCATCTGCACCGGAGCATGGCATCACGCAGGCCGAGTGAACTGTCGGGTGGTCAGCGCCAGCGCGTTGCAATTGCACGTGCACTCGCGGCCGACCCCGACGTGTTGATCGCTGACGAAGCGGTGAGTGCACTCGACGTGTCTGTTCAGGCGCAGCTTCTCAACCTGTTCGTGGATCTGCGTGACGAACTCGGGCTTGCGATCCTGTTTGTGAGCCATCAGCTCGCCGTTCTTGCTCAGATCTCCGACCGTATCGCGGTTATGAACGCAGGTCGGATCGTGGAACTAGCGGACACCGCGTCGCTGCTCAGTAGTCCTGAGCACGAATATGTGAGGGCACTGCTTGCCGCGCATCCCCACCCTGATCCGCGCCAGCGCATTCTGTAGAATGGTGCGTTTGTGCACCAGCGTTAGCGTGCCTGAACCGTGAGGAATCCCCGTGACAGAACTCGCCCCGCCGACTTCGCCTGCTCGTAGCGCCACGCGCGCGGTTAGCCGTACGGTCGGCTCCGTCATCTTTTTCAGCCGCTGGCTGCAGGCTCCGCTCTACCTGGGACTCATCGTCACCCAGGGGATCTACGTGTACGTGTTCATGACAGAACTCTGGACTCTGGGTGCGAAGGTTCTTCACGATCCGTCGCACGTCAACGAGGTCATCATCATGCTGGCCGTGCTCGGCCTGATCGACGTGGTCATGATCGCGAATCTGCTCATCATGGTGATCATCGGCGGTTACGAGACGTTTGTTTCACGCATCAAGGTTGATGACCATCCCGATCAGCCGGAGTGGCTCTCGCACGTGAACGCGAACGTGTTGAAGGTGAAGCTGGCGATGGCCATCATTGGCATCTCGTCGATTCACTTGCTCAAGACTTTCATCGGCGTGGCCGACATCGGTGTTCCCGGTGGTGGCACGATCGGGCCGGACCGCTATACCAGCGAGGGCGTGATGTGGCAGGTGATCATCCACTGCGTCTTTATCCTGTCGGCAGTGGCCCTGGCTGCAATCGATCGGATGTCGAAGAAGTAGTCGCTGGCCTCGGCCAGCGGCAGCGCAAAACAGCGTCACCATGGGATGTCCGGGTCGCACCGTTTGCTCGGAATGTCCGGGTCGCACCGTGTGCTTTCCGTTCACTCGATGGCACTCGACGGTCTCCATGACTACGCGGCATCACGGTTACGCAGGTTCACGTAGTAGCCGAGCACGGTAAAAACGGTGCTGTAAGCGGCAAGGCGGCACGACCCCTCGCGCCTGCTTCCACCTCGAACTCTCTTGTTTCACAACCCGCCTTCAAGGTGGAAGCGCAACACGTGGTGGTGTTCATGTTCACTGGGTCAAGGGTTGCGCTTCTACGGGTATACATGATGGTCATGTGTCGTGAGGTTGAGCGGGTCCAGGGGGGGCGTCCTGGTTAGACTCGAGACGGGGTTGTCCGGGTGTGTGAGTTGCGGCGCCGGGACTGGCTGCTGGGGCAGGAGAACGGGGTCTTTAGGAAGGCGGTGGTGTGTCTGTTGCAAGCGAACCTGGGTGGCGTCCTTCTTGTTGGTGGAGTTTCTCAGCACCGTGCGGGTTCAGCTTCTGTGATTATGCTGCAGTGAGTTCTGGGATCGTGACCTTCTCTTCGGTGGCGTTGAGGAGCCTCATGGAGTGCTCGCTGAAGTAGCGTTGGTTGGCGCTGTCCTATTCGTTGTGTTGCTTGATCAGGACGTGCTCGGCGAGGTGCAGCAGCGCGGTGGGGTTGGGGAATGTGCCGACGAGGTCGGTGTGATGCTTTATCTTCTTGTTGACCCGTTCGAGGGGGTTTGTGGACCAGATCTGCCGCCAGTGCGCGTAGGGGAACGCCGCGAACGCGAGTAGGTCGTCGCGGGCGGACTCGAGCATCTCGGCGATCTTCGGGTGGGAGCGGGTGAGTATCTTCACGACCTCGTCGAATTGAGCGTGAATATGCTTCTTGTCGGGTTGCGCGAAGATCGTGCGGATGATCGATGCGGGCATCGGACCGGCGCTCTTCTGCAGGTTCGAGAGCACGTTCCTCATGAAATGGACTCGACATCTCTGCCAGCTGGAGCCGACGAACACGGTCTTGATCGCGGCGATCAGCCCGCTGTGAGCGTGGCGAGATGATGAGCTTCACCCCGTCCAGTCCGCGAGCCTTCAACGACCGCAGGAAGGTGGTCCAGAACGGCTGCGATTCGGTCTCGCCGACCTCGAAGCCGAGGACTTCGCTTCTTCCGGTCTGCGGCGACGCCGACCACGACCGCCTGGGACACCACCGGGCGGCCGATCCGGGCTTTGCAATAGGTCGCGTCGAGGAACACGTACGGGTAGGTCGCATCGGCCAGCGGGCGGTCCCGGAACGCGGCGAGGTCCTCATCGAGGTTCGCGCAGATCCGCGACGCCTCCGACGTCGAGATCCCCGTGTCCGCGCCCAGCGCCTTCACCAGATCATCGAGCTTCCGGGTCCAGACGCCGTGCACGTACGCCTCCATCACCACCGCGAACAGCGCCTGATAGAACGTTTCGGTCGCCGTCCGGATCCGGTCGGTGACCTCGGTGAGTTTCAGTTCCCCGAGGAGCTCAAGAAGGACAGACTGGTCTAGAGCCATCGTGCGTATGTATCTTCCTGTGAGTGACTTTGATCGGCACCCACTGACCATCACACGATGGCTCACCACGACAACGACGTGACACCCGAGCCGAAAAACCACACCAACTCCTGGGACGCCACCCGGGTCCGGGAACTCGATCTGAGACCTGCCCCCGAATCATCCGGGGGTGCCCACCCTGCCCGGAGCCTGTCTATCACCCACCCCATCATCCGATCCTGCACAAACACCCACGGCCGGTGGGAGTTCAACGCTCGCTTACGATACCGGCGCTCCGTCCGTTCCGCCCGGTACTGCGTTGTGGTCACTGGACCAGATATGTAACCGAACATCCCGGAACGGACGATATGACTCATCATTCATTCCGCGGCATCCATCTGTTCGAGACGTGTCTCTTGCGACACCATGGACACAGACCGACCCAACACCGCAGCGACCTGCCGAACAGACCACCCCGCACCATTCTCGATCTGAATCCGCTCAACCCAACAACACATGACCGCCATGTATACCCATAGAAGCGCAACCCTTGACTCAGTGAACACGAACACCACCACGTGTTGCGCTTCCACCTTGAAGCACGGATCTTGTTTCAAAACCAACACGGCGATATGGTCTCAGATTAGGATCCACTACCGCAGTCGTGTGGAGCCGACATCCGCCGCAACACTGGGAAAGATCATGAGGAGATGCCGATGGAGGGCAGAAGCAAGCGGGCGTTTCTCGCCGCCACTGTGGTCGCACTGTTGATTGCCGGAGGCATGGTCGTCGGCACGCCAGCATTCGCGAACACAGGACTTGAGGAGGAAGCGTCGGTTCAGGTATGGCAGATTGATCGCGTCGACCAGCTCAAAAATTGGTCGGGACGCAGCGCAGCGCCGAAATCGATGCGATTATGAACTCCGGCGACCCCGCAGAGGTCCTGATCGATTCCGATACCGGAGAAGTACTCTCTGCGATGAGCACAGCCATCACGCCATCGCTCTCTCCATGGTTAGGCCAGGATGCTCCACCGGCAGTCTGTGCATGAAGAACACAAGCAACACTCCATTCGGATACACGGGCACAGGGTCACTCTCCGCAACCTGGGCCGGCATCAAGTGCATCGCCGCAGGCAACGTCTGGAGCATGTTCACCTACAACGGCATCAAGACGACACTGAACTCCAACGTCTCAGCCAACCTCACCAGCGTGCTCAACGTGACGCGCATATCTCGAGGCGTTGCATAACCCCACCACGCAAGGCGAGCGCTGGTTCAGGTGATTTTCAGACAGGAACTCTCGTGTGTATCATTACATGTGTGGCGACGGCGAAGGCAGGCGCTTTCAGACGGGGGATTCCCCCTCGTTTGTCCTTGAAATGATCGTTCGTCACAGGGTGACGGCTTGATGAATGGAGAGAAGACATGAAGAAGAAGTTGTGGTCAGTTCTTGCCGGTGGAGTGGTTGCGGCGGGACTTGCGTTCGGGGTGGCAGCGCCAGCGTCGGCGTTCCCGATCTATGAAGATTCCAACTATCGCGGCTACGCCTACCAGGCAATTTGGGCGCGGAAGGATGGTCTCGGCACGATCAACCGGA
Organism: Candidatus Lumbricidiphila eiseniae; assembly: GCA_002529645.1. Taxonomy (GTDB): domain Bacteria; phylum Actinomycetota; class Actinomycetes; order Actinomycetales; family Microbacteriaceae; genus Agromyces; species Agromyces eiseniae. The sequence goes on from NAEP01000028.1 coordinate 189,050, forward strand.
AAGGTTCGTCGATGAGGGCTCCGGCGGGGGGGAAGACCTTCTACGAAGGTCTCGGTTATGTTGGCCGCTCGGTCCACCTCCGAGGCAATGTCCCGTGTCTGTCGAATATCAGGACCGGGCTGGGATGGTTTCAGACCTGGAACGATCGAATCCAGAGCTACAACTAGGGATTGACGGCTCTTGATGTGCTGGAGACTGCGGTTCTTTGTTTCCAGTGCATCGGGACTCTTCGTGATGAGTGCGGGAGGGGTAGGCGGGTGGGCGAAGTGACAGGTCGGCACCAGCGTCGTAGTGGGAAGTTTCTGTGGGGCGTGGTCGGCGTTCTCGTCGCTGTTGTGGGCCTGAGCGGGTGCGGGGTTGGTGCCCCCGGGCCGGATGATTCTGTCCGCGCGCGTCTGGATCCGGTGAGTGGTGAGATCGTGATGCCGATGGATGAATACGCGTTCTATGGTCGCCATGCCGACAGGCGCACCTTTACTGCTGCCGTCGAAGCGGTGGTCGGCGAGTGCATGGAGGCCAAGGGGTTTACCTACGCGGTTGCCCAGGTGCAGGCCGACCCGTCGACTGACCTTGATGACCGGACCTTCGGGATCTGGGAAGAGCAGCGCGCAGCGCGGTACGGGTGGGGTCACGCGGTCTCGCCTCTGTCTGCTGCACTAGAAAAGGCACGGGTGGTGGGTGGCGCGAATTGGATCGCAGCTTATGACGCCTGCGCTGAAACAGACGCGTCCGTCTTGAAGACCATGGAGGCCGTCACTCCGCCGCAGGATGAGTATCTCAACAGCCTCGTCTCGCGATTGGAGAGCGAGGCCTTGAGCAATGCGCGGAAGGATGGACAGTGGCGGGAGGCACGTGAGCCGTGGGTGAAGTGTCTGGCTGAGGCGGGGCTCACTGCCGAAGAAGGTGAGAGCTACGCCTCGAAGCAGTCCAGCGCACTGCTAGGTGCGGGCAAAGCAGGGAACACTGAAGAGGGAATCCGTCTGGCCTCGATCGAGGCGCGATGCAACACCACAACTCGTCTGACACAGAGGCTTGCAGACCTCGAAGCGGCCTACCAACAGCCGCTGATCGCCGCGAACCAGGCAGCGTTAAACAAGGAGAAAGAGCGTAAGCAAGAGTTTCTCTTAGCTGCGCGCGATTACATCAACACCCATGGCTGACCGCCACTTGGCAGACGATGACGAATCCAGTGTCGCAGACCGGGAACCGTCGGAGCACTCGCGTGGACGGTTGCGGCGCATCGAGCACCCCATTAGAGCCGTCGTGTGGGCAGTGGTTTTGGTCGCAGCGATCACGGCTTCGTTTCTCACCGGTCGGCTGGTGCAGGTCCCAGACCGGGATCAACTCGCGCAGGCGCAGCGGCCGATTCAGGTCACCGCGCAGGTGGAAGAGCGTGTTGTCGACGCGCGTACCGTGATGGTGGGACGCGTCGTCGCCGGGCGCACACAGATGCTCAACATGAATTCGTTGCCTGAACCCGCGGTGGTGACAAGGCAGGCGGTCAAAGTTGGGGACATAATCAGGCCAGGAAGCCTCATCGGTGCCATCTCGGGGAAACCTGTATTTGCGCTGTCGGCCCCGTTGGGGCTTTATCGTGATCTGTACACCCACGATAGCGGCGATGACGTATCCTCCCTCCAGCAAGCACTGCGGGGTATTGGTGCCGATGTTGATGTCACTGGCCGGGTGAATTGGAAGACCACCGCGGCCATCACAAAACTCTTCGTGGGCAAAGGCTTCCCTGCACCGACACGTGCCACCGTGGGAGCCGGGAAATCCTCGCCCTCAGGCACCGGAGAGGAGAGTGCCGCATCCTCTCACCCAGCAGACAAGCCCAATGCTCAAGACGATCCAGCCATTCCTTACACCAGTTTCGTCCCTCTGCCGGTAGCTGAGGCAACCGTCACTCAGTCCCTCCCAGTCGGTGCCGTGGTGGCAAAAGATACCCCCTTGGTGACCGTGCAGATCAGTGCGAACACTGTCTCGTTCCGGGCCGACGCGGTCCTTGCTGCGAAACTCTCCGAAGGGCAGGGAGTGAGCATTCAGGCTGATACTCAGCAGTTCGCGGGAACGATCGCGGCGATCAGCGAATTCACTGAGGCCTCCGAAGGCAAGATTCCTGGTCGTGACATCACCGTCACTTCATCCGACCCCAAATTCGCTGAACTCAAAGCCGGGCTCAGCGTCACCGTGCTTCCGCAAGCTCCGCACGAGAAGTCCCTCGCTGTGCCCACGGTCGCAATCCGGCAAGACTCCGAAGGGAACTACCTCCTCATTCCCGGTGCCACCGGTGCAGACACGAAACAGCCCACGTCTCAACGTATTCCCGTAACAATCAACTACTCAGGTAACGGGTGGACCGCGATCTCGAGCGACCTGCTCAAGCCTGGTGCCGAGGTGATTCTGCGTTGACTGACCCTCTCGTACTCGACCCGGCGCACCGGCCGGCGGCTCTTGAGTTGGAGGGGATCACCAGGATCTTCGACGGTGACTCCTCAACCGGTATTAAGGATGTCGACCTGACGATACAGCAGGGCGAGTTCGTGGCGATCGTCGGCCCGTCCGGCGCGGGGAAAAGCACTCTGTTGAACATCCTCGGGCTGCTGGACACCCCCACGGACGGTACGTACCGTGTCTTCGGCGAGGATGTCACCGCGCTCCGAGAAAAAGAACGAGACCGTCTCCGATCCCAAGTGTTCGGATTCGTCTTCCAGCAATCTTTCGTCCTCGGAGACATCTCAGCCCTGCGCAATGCGAGCCTCGGGTTGCGCACCCAACATGTCCCGCTCGTCGAACGCAGCAGTCGGGCAATGGATGCCCTCATCCGACTCGGGGTGGACGCCAGAGCGCACGCCCCCGGCCATGTCCTTTCCGGCGGTGAACAACAACGCCTTGCGATCGCGCGTGCCATCGCCACCCGCCCCCGTGTCATTCTCGCCGACGAACCCACAGGAAACCTCGACCAGGCCAACAGTACGACCGTCTTGGATTACCTTCGCGAGCTCAACGCCACCGGGGTGACCGTCATCCTCATCACCCATGACGAAGCCATCGCCGCGTCCGCGGAGCGGCACATTCGCGTCATTGACGGCACCATCGCTACACCGATAACCGCACTCTGCCCACCGTTCGCGCCGCCGGGTACACCGGCGGCGTCAGCCTCTGAAGCTCCGCACTCCGCCAGCACGATTCGTCACAGGCTTACCGCGCTCGGTGACGATATCAGCGAAGCCGTGAACGTCGTCACCACACGACTGGGTCGCACCCTGTTCCTCATGCTCGCATTCGCGCTCGGTGTTGGTGGGCTCGTCGCCTCCCTCGGAGTCAGCGAGAGCGCCTCTGCGCAAGTCTCTCAGCGGCTCAGCGCGGCAGCCCTCGATGAAGTGCGCGTCACCGTACCCGGCGGTGCCGCTCTCCTGAGTGACAACAACAACCGCCTGGCCAGTTGGGTGGACTCAACAGCTTCCCTGCCACACGTCGTCGGCGTAGGGCACGTGTCACGGGCACCCGGGAGTTCCTCAGCGATCAAGGGCCTCACCCCCACAGAACCGGAGAGAGATTCGTCACTGACTCTCATGTCGGCGTCGTCGGACTACCTGACTCTTACAGGAGCCACACCTGAAGGTCCCGACACCTTCGCGCTTCTCGACAACCCGTCAATGCGCGGCATTGCTATCGTTGGCTACGACGCGGCCGCAGCGCTCGAGCTTCCTCCTCCCGGGCCGGGTTCCCAACTCTGGGTCAACGGCCGCACTGTCGATGTCGTCGGCTTCCTCAACGCCGGGCCACGACAGAACGAGCTCACCAACGCCGTTATCGTCTCACCCGACGTCCTCCACGGGTTAACAGATATCACGACGACGCTGCTCATTCGCACAGAAATCGGATACCCCGCTGCCGTTTCAGAAGCACTCCCCTACCAACTCGATCCCGCGAACCCAGGACAGTTCGAGATCGAGACCGTAGCCGACCTACGCAACCTCCGCTACGGCGTCGCCTCCGACCTCGGCAATCTCATCGCAATCATCTCCATTATTCTGCTTACTCTGGCCACCGTCAGTGCAGCCACAACCATGTATCTTTCCGTGCAAGCCAGAGCACACGAAATCGCCCTACGCAGAGCCATTGGCGCCAGCAGAACAGCAGTCGGACGACTCTTCATCTTTGAAGGTCTCACCATCGGTCTCATCGGCGGAGTCACCGGAGCAGCCGTTGGAACCGCAGTTACACTCCTCATCGCCGCGAACCAGGGCTGGACCCCCGTCCTTGAACCCTGGCTCCCTCCCATCGGTCTAGGACTCGGACTCCTGACAGGATTCGCCGCGTCCCTCGTGCCCGCCTGGACGGCAAGCCGCCAGAACCCAGCCCTAGCACTCCGAGCCCGATAGACCCGAACTTGCGCACCTCGCACGAGCATAAGAACCGCGCCCACCCACACTCCAGAAAACAGCTGTGCTCGTCATGATGTTCACGGCTTTGATGCAGCGTCACACAATAGGCACCGTGGCTTGTGAGAGTAGAAGTGCTGCACTTTTTTGGTTGTGTGCGACTATTGGGGGCCTATGAGAGTAGGTTTTGGGCTTTCTGTTTGAGGTTGTCGTGGAGTGTGTTTCCGCAGCACAGTGAGCTTATGTTTCGCCCGGTGTCCGAGTTCTCGCTCGGCCAGGCAGAAAGAGTAGACGCTATAAAACCTTCCTTCCACCAAGAAAATCAACTGTCAATGACCCTTACCAGTTTTATATCAATGACCCCTACCGGTTTTAGGTGGAGCCAGTGCTGCGGTGATCGGGCAACGCTGCCATCGCTCACGTGTGGTCTGGAGTAGATTCGTCTTCGCTGCGGATGCGCGCCGGGTCATCCAAAAGATTCTCAAACACTAACTCGGCGGCACCGATGAGCAGGAGATTGGAACCGAGACCAGACGGCCGAATTTCCACCCCGGCGTACGCGGCTGGGAGTGCCCGAGCTGCGACTGCGTTCGGTAGATAGTCGGGCAACATTGCGTGCAACGAGGCGAGGAATCCACCGAGCACGATCAGTTTTGGGTTAACAATGTTGATGACATTGCCGAGCACGATCGCGAGGTAGTCGAGCTGACGCTCAACGGTTTTTCGAACTCGTTGTGAGGTGGCGGCTAACAACGCCTGCTCTAGTTCATCGGGGCCTGCATCTGTGATTCCCAACGCATCCAGGAGTGCTGAGCGAGTGGCATCAGCTTCGAGGGTGCCGCAGATGCCGGCGCTGTCGGTCTTCTCGCTGTTGCTCGACTTCACGTGGCCAAATGCGGCGGCGTAGCCCGAGAAGCCACTCACCGCCATCCCCCCCGAGATGATGCCACCGCTGATGCCGTGGCCCCAACCGTTGATGTAGATCAGGTCTTTGACCTCGGCACCGGCACCGAAGTTTCGCTCAGCGAGCGATCCGAGCCGACCATCATTGTCTGCGAGAACCGGATACCCGGTTGCCTGTGTGAGCATGTCAACGATCGGTTCTCGCGCCCAGCCGAGGTGCGGGGCCAGGGTCACACTGCCGTCGGGGGAGTGGACAGCACCGGGGATCGCGACTCCGATCCCGATGACCCGGTAGTCGCGTTCCAGTTCTGCGCGCATGCCGTCAATGAACGCCGTCGCGAGGTTGACTGCTTCCGCTGCGCTGGAGGACTGTTGAATTGCGTATCGAACCCGTCGGGTCACTTTACCGCCGAGCGACACAATTCCGATCGTGACGGCATCGACTTCTGGGTTGATTGCAATGGCAATGACCCGCTCATTGGGGGCGACAACCCGGCTGGGACGACCAACATGATCGTTCCGATTCGGGATGATTTCCTCGACGAGACCAAGGTCAATCAGTTCCTTGGAAAGAGCGCCGATTGTGGATTTGTTGAGTCCGGTAAGAATCGCCAGATTGGAGCGTGTGATGGGGCCGCTGAAGTGAACCATCCGCAGGATCGTGGACAGGTTGTGGCGGCGCATCTCTTCGTGGGTGCTGCCCTGCACGTTCTCGGGTCGCACGATGGGGTGTTGGCGTGGCACAGTCCTGCTTTCGGTACGCGGGTGTGCGCGCACGGTCTTGGGGCGCACCCGGAGTCGGCGCGAGTGATGGTTATCGAGTGCTGAAAGCCGCGTCGAACGCAACACCGGGAGCTTCGAGTGCATACTGACGAACGAAGGCAAGTCCCTCGGGTGCACCAAGCAGCCGATCCATCCCGGCATCTTCCCACTCAATCGAGAGTGGTCCATCGTACCCAATTGTATTGAGCATTCGGAAGCTGTTTTCCCAGGGCACGTCGCCGTGCCCGGTGGAGACAAAGTCCCAACCGCGGCGCGGATCAGCCCATGCCAGGAGCGAACTCAGTCGCCCGTTGCGCCCGTTGTCGAGCCGCTTTTTGGTGTCTTTACAGTGCACATGGATGATTCGATCCTTGAAGTCCCACAGGAACCCGACCGGGTCGAGGTCTTGCCAGATGAAGTGGCTCGGGTCCCAGTTCAGGCAGAACGCCTTCCGATGCCCGATAGCCTCGAGCGTCCGGACGGTAGTCCAATAGTCAAACGCGATTTCGGAGGGGTGAACCTCGTGCGCGAACCGTACGCCAACCTCGTCAAAGACATCAAGGATTGGGTTCCAACGGTCGGCGAAGTCTTGGTATCCGGCGTCAATGAGCGCTTGTGATGCTGGCGGGAACATGGCGATGTACTTCCAGATTGCCGAGCCGGTAAAACCCGTCACGATTTTTACACCGAGCTGTGCGGCCATCCGTGCGGTATTTTTCATTTCTTCGGCGGCGCGCTGGTGGATGCCTTCTGGGTCGCCGTCACCCCAAATAGCGTCTGGCAGGATGTCGCGGTGGCGAGCATCCAGTGGGTCGTCGCAGACCGCCTGGCCTTTCAGGTGGTTAGCGATCGCGTACACCCTGAGGTTGTATTTGGACAGAATGGCGAGGCGGTCGGCCACATATTCTGGGTCATTCCACCGCCAGGGGTCGAGGTGATCACCCCAGCACGCGATTTCGAGTCCGTCATACCCCCACCCGGCGGCGAGGCGCGCAACCTCTTCGAAGGGTAGGTCCGCCCATTGGCCGGTGAAGAGAGTGATGGGTCGTGGCACTGTGTACTCCGTTCGTTGTTCTGCTGACTTGTGCGGTTATGCGGGTTGGTCTGCGGGCTTGCAGGTGGTGTGGGGTGGGTGGATCGGTTGCAACCGACTACCCGGTTCGTGTCGGGCTGCACCGGGAGGTCGAAGAACCGTGACACACTCACCACGCGTGAGGATGAAGCGAGATCAGCCGATACGACGCGGGGTCGGTGCAGACACACTCGCCACGCGTGAGAATAGAAGCTGTCCCCATAAATCTGTTCCCGGCGCTCGGTCGCGCCCATAAATCCGCGCTCAACCATGGTGACCCGCGTTGCTTGCTGTAGTTGTGACACCTTTCATCCCCTCGGGTTTTCGCTGAACCGCGACCGCGCGGGACGGCCAGGAACCGAAGCGCTGGGGGCGCGTTCGCGGCGGGCGGTCCGCTAAGTCTATGAGCATTATGTGCTTCCTACCACACATGTGGACACCATCGCGGATATCGGGCGAGTATGAATTCGGATTTCGCTGGTGGGGCAAGATCGGTGCCACCTGGCTGGCTGGCTGTGCGTGAAACGGGCAACCCTTTCGCTATTTGTTGTAAATTACAACGAATAGCGGTATTCTCAGTCGGAAGCCATGATGCCGACCGGGTCGTCAGTGTTCCACACGGCCATCGTCAGCGTGCCAGACGACCGGTGGCTCAACGAAGAGGAGAAACAGTGTGGGAGCCTGAATTCGAGAGCGTGGACCTGCGGCTTGTCGTGCGCAAGCGGGTGGTGCACATTGAGGACGTGCATCGTGATGGTGAAAAGGCGGTGGCTCGTCCCGTTCGCCGCGCCGTGATTGCCGCCGTCTTCACCAACCCATACGCGGGGAAGTATTCCGAGGACCTCTCGGAATTGATCGACGCCGGTGAGATCCTCGCGCGCGAATTTATGACCTGCGCCCAGGCAATTCTCGGTGGCAACGTGCGGGCGTACGGCAAAGGAGGAATAGTAGGAGAAAACGGCGAAATCGAGCACATTGCGGCGTTGTTGCACCCGAAATTTGGTCGGCCCACCCGCGCCATCGCAAACGGAGTGTCGATCCTGCCGAGTGTGAAGAAGCGTGGTGGGCAGGGCGCAACGATTGATATTCCGATCCACCACAAGGATGCCATGATGATCCGCTCGCACTTTGACTCGGTTGAGTTCCGAGTCGGAGATGCACCCCGGGCCAACGAGATCGTGGTCGCACTCGCGGTCTCCGACGGCCCGCGGCCACACCCTCGAGTCGGCGGGCTCACCGAAGCCGAAGCCGAAGGTCAAGACGGGCTTCGCTAGGTGTCGCAGTCATCCCGAGTCGGTTTCCGCCGATCACGAGCGGGTCGGCCCACAGAGCGAGTGTGTTCCGCCAACGGTGAGAACACCGGACGCGGGTCATGTGGATCCGCCAGCGGTGAGGAGGAAATCAAGAAGGCCAATTTCTCGCGTATGCCAGCACTGTGGGTCCACCAGCGGTGAGGAGGAAAAGAGGCCTGCAGCCGCATCGGTAACTTCGAATGCGCGGGTTTGCCCCTCGCTTGTTCCGAGCCTAGTTCCCGCGACGATCGGTGACTTCGAATGCGCGGGTTTGCTGACAGCGAGGAGGGAAGGAGCCTCGGCAAGGACAAGAAAGGCGGCACCACCGCGGGTTCGCCAAGAGGAGAAAGAAAAGATATCCGAGGAGGAAAGATGTCCGAGTTAGATCAGTTTTCTTCACAGATGAGCACCGCCGAGAGGCTCAAGATTGAGCCATCCTGCACCGCCATTATCGTGGTAGACCTCGTAAACGATTACGTCGAACCGGCCGGTGCGATGCCGGTTTCAGACGCCAGCGGCACGCTGCGCAGGGCGCGCGAGCTGGTCGAGGCGGCCCGCGAGTCGGGTGCAAAGCTCATCTGGGTTCGACCCGGACACGTGGAACCGGGTGACGGGCTGTTTCGCAAACGCATTCAACACGGCTTTGTGAACTCCTGGGGAGCTCAGCTTCATGAGTCGCTCGGGGCACGCGATGACGAGCGAGTCATCACCAAACGACGGTATTCGGCGTTTTTCCAAACTGACCTGGACATGGTCCTGCGTGAACACAAGATTGAACGGGTTGTGATCTGTGGCGTTGCTCTAAATATTTGTGTTCGCGCAACCATCCACGACGCTTTTTTCCTCGGCTATGACGTCTGGTTAGCACGGGATGCTTCGCAGGGAACCGGTCAGCGGGAAGAAGAATCCACCGTCTATGACGTTGAAACACACTTCGGTGAAGTACTCACCGTTGCCGAGGTACGGGCGGAGCTGGTCGCATGAGCACCCTGATCACCGGCGCATCTGCAATTGTGGGTGGGCGGCTCGCACAGCCTGTTCTGGCGGGTGACTCGATTCTTGTCAAGGGCGGGAAAATCGACCGAATCGGCTTCGCCGCCGATGTAGCGCGGGAACCGCACGACTCGACCATAGATGTCGCCAACGCAGTTATTATCCCCGGGCTCATTGATCCGCATACGCACCCGGTGCTCGGTGATTTCACGCCGCGACAGAACACGCTCGGATGGGTCACTGCCCATCTCAACGGCGGGGTAACAACGCTCATCTCGGCCGGTGAGACGCACTGGCCGGGTCGGCGGCGGACGCCGATCGGTGCCAAGTCTATTGCCATGGCTGCCGCCCAAAGTTCTCTCGATCTCCGGCCTGGTGGGGCAAAACTGCACGGGGGAGCCATCCTGATTGAACCCGGCCTCAGCAGTGCAGACTTCGACGATATGGAACGCGCCGGCGTGCGATTGGTGGGAGAAATTGGGCTTGGCACGAGTATCGATGCCGACCGCATTCGTGGTCCGATCGAGGAAGCCCGTGCTCGTGGTTGGACAATTCCCCTGCACGTTGGTGGTGCATCGGTGCCCGGATCGCATGTTGTGAGCGGCGATCTGGTGGTGGAACTGAACCCAGACGTGGTCAGTCACGCCAACGGGGGACCCACCGCGCGACCGTTTGCCGAGATTTTGCGCGTGATCGAGGGGACGACCGTTGCAATCGAGGTTGTGCAGGCCGGTAACACGCGTGCGCTCGTTCGTATTGTTGAGCATCTCAATCGGGAGGGACTCTTGTCTCGCCTGCAGTTCGGCACCGACAGCCCATCGGGAACCGGCGTGATGCCGCTCGGGATTCTGCGAACCATCGCCTATGCGACCGCGTTCGCGGGCGTTGATCCGGTCGCGGCACTGTGTTGCGCATCGGGGGAAGTGGCCGCGCGCTACCGGCTCGACGCTGGGGTTATTGAAGCGGGACGACCCGCTGATCTGGTCGTGTTGGATGTCCCGCTGGGCGGGCAGGGCGGCACCGCGCTGGATTCGTTTGTCAACGGTGACATCCCCTCGGTGGCGCTTGTGATGGTGGATGGTGAGGTCGTGGTGCAGCCCAGCCGGGTTACCCCGCCGCCGAGGCATCCGCCGATTGTGAGCGGTGGGTGCTGATTGTGAGCGGTGGGCAGGGCACGAGACAGGTTGCCAGACGGCGGAACACGTGCAGTGTGAGCAGCAGCGCGGGCGAGCTATAAGCCACAAAAAGCTAGGACGCAGTGGCGGTGGCACGCTACCATCCGATGGAAGGGAATCATGACGACGAAGGTTCTGCTCGACTGCGACACCGGATGTGACGACACTCTGGCGATCCTGTACGCGGCGCTGCATCCGAACATCGAGCTGGTCGGGATTGGCGCGGTGTGGGGCAATGTCACCGCTGATATCGCAGCCCGCAACTCGGCGCACACCGTCGCGATGCTCGGGAAAAGTCATATTCCGGTGGCGAAGGGAGCTGAGGGCCCGATCACTGGGCGTCCCGCTGAATTTGCGTACCACGTGCACGGTGACGACGGCCAGGGCACTGTTGGTGACAAAAAGTTTGTGGCGCGCCTGGCGGCTGAATCGGCGGCGGCGCAGATCGTGCGACTCACACGCGCTGACCCGGGGGAGATTGAGCTGATTGCGGTCGGCCCGATGACCAACATTGCGCTGGCCTTGGCGCTGGAGCCGGAATTGCCCAGGCTGGTGCGTGGGATCACGATTATGGGTGGCGCAGCTCTTGCACCCGGTAATGTCACCCCGGCTGCCGAAGCCAATATTTGGTGCGACCCGGAGGCAGCAGCAGCGGTGTTCAACGCACCCTGGCGTTTGCGAATGGTTGGTCTAGATGTGACCATGCGTACACTTCTCACCGAAGCTGACCGTCAACAACTTCTTAATAGTGACGGATCAATCGCGCGGTATGTTGGTCGAATGCTGGACTTCTATTTTGCATTCTTCACCCAGAATGCGTTCGGGGAACGGTCGTCTTGCATGCATGATGCGCTCGCGGTAGCGATCGGTGCGGATATTTTGGTCCCGACCCTGGCACCAAAAGTTAGTGTCGTCGTGGACACCAGCGATGGTCCCGCCCGCGGACAAACCATTTGCGACCTTCGCGGACAATACAGGGGGTATCCGGAGCAGGACGGTGCACACTGTGAGGTCATCCTTGAGTCTGACCCCGGGTTTGCCCGACACGTTGTGGCCGCCGTGTGTGCGGCGGGGAATTCTGCGCTCACGGACGGTGTATCGGCGCTATGACTCAGACAAGCTTGCCCGGGGTGTCCGGATTGAAAGTTGCCGTGGTTGGCGGCGCTTCCGGCATCGGTTTGGCGAGCATCGAACTGCTGACAAGAAGTGGGGCATCGACGATATCAATCGATATTGCGAGTTCAGCCGATGTGGTTGCGGATATCACGGACGCGGATGACTGCGATGCCGCACTCGCCGCGACGCTGGAGAGCTTGGGCGGGTTGGATGCGTTATTCATTGCCGCCGGCGGTGGCTCTTACGCCTCGATTGAGGACACAACCGCGGCGGTATGGGAACACACAATCGCGTTGAATATGGTTGCGGCCGGGTTATTGACACGGGCGGCGCTCCCGGCACTGCGCGAGTCGAAGCGTGGATCAATTGTGGTGACCGCATCGGCGGCCGGTCGGCAGGGTTATGGACTCTTCACGGCATATTCATCGGCGAAGGCTGGTTTGGTGCACTGGTCCCGGTCGGCGGCGCGCGAGCTGGGGCCCCAGCAAATTCGGGTGAACTGTGTGTCTCCGGGCCCCATCGATACCCCTCTGCTGCGGGCGGGTGGTCCCGAGGGAATTGACCCGGCAGACTGGCAGGTCACCGTGGCTCGTCGCACGTGCTTGGGTCGGGTGGGCACTGCCGAAGAGGTAGCACAGGTGGCGGTGTTTTTGATGTCTGACCTCGCGTCGTATGTGACGGGCACTGTCATTGAGGTCGATGGCGGGGAGACCGCGTAATGGCCCGGTCGATGCGACGCCGGATGAATGACACCAGGGTGCGCCCGAGGCATCCACAACAAGCCCGGTCACTGCCTCGTCGGATGAATACTCGGGCAGACTCGTCATGACGGGACTGCGGCAGTGCCCGCTGGCGGGCGTGTTGGTGGCCGATTTTTCGCGCATCTTGGCCGGCCCCTACGCAACCATGTCGCTCGCTGACCTGGGCGCCCGTGTCGTGAAAGTAGAAAGGCCCGAGGTCGGGGATGACACGAGGGCGTGGGCACCGCCTCGATCTGCGACCGGATCCACCTACTTCGACAGTGTGAATCGCAACAAGCAATCACTGGCACTTGATTTGACCGACGCTGCGGATCGCCGACTTGCTGCTGAGCTTGTGCAGCGCGCCGATGTCGTGATCGAGAACTTTCGGCCCGGGACGATGGAGCGCTACGGTCTCGGTTACCAGGAAGTTCGGGAAGCGAACCCGGGAGTAATCTATGCCTCGATTACCGGCTTCGGAAGCGGTGCGGGTGCGGACTACCTCGGGTATGACTTCCTGGTGCAGGCGGTCGGCGGTTTGATGAGCGTGTCGGGATCGGCAGACGGACCGCCAACCAAGGCCGGGGTGGCTCTGGTTGATGTATTAACCGGCAAGGATGCTGAGATCGGCATCCTTGCCGCCCTGTTTGCTCGTCAGCACACCGGAGAGGGAGCTCGGATTGAGGTGAACCTGTTGTCAAGCTTGCAGGCAGCTCTTGTGAATCAGGCACAGGCATACCTGGGCGCGGGGGTCGTGGCATCCCGGATGGGGAACGCGCATCCGTCGATTGCTCCGTATCAGTTGCTAGAGTGCGCCGACCATCCCCTGGCGATTGCGTGTGGAAATGACGGTCAGTTTGGCGCCCTCGCTCGGGAGATCGGGCTGCCGGAGCTCACCACTGACAGCCGCTTTGCCACAAACGCTGCTCGGGTGGCTAACCGCACGGCCCTGGTGCATATTTTGGAGGCGGCACTCGCGCTAGACACGGCGCAGTCCTGGACGAGGCGGTTGGTGAAGGTTCACGTCCCGGCAGGACCGGTGGCGACCATTGATGAGGGAATCAGGTTCGCGCAGTCGCTGGGCCTGAGCCCGACGATGAGCGTTCACGATTCGGCCGGCAATCCGGTCGCGTCTCAGATCCGTTCACCAATCACCTGGTTACCCGCGTTTGAACCGCCGTCGTCAGCTCCGCCGCAGCTTGGCGAGCACAGTGAGGCGCTCCGCGCGTGGCTTTCAGATGATCAACAGGCTCGTGTCAACAGGTTGCCCGAGTGAGAGCTCCGTGCGTGATTGTCATCAGGAACAAGATTCGCAAATTTCCTGCACCATCGATCGAGAGCTCCGTGCGTGATTGTCATCAGGGCCGACAGGCGTTCGTGGTGCATCCCGCGAGTGAGGGCTCCGTGCGTGGCCGTCACCCTAATTTGATCTGTAAAACAACAAACACCATCGCGACTGTCCGGTCGGAGTTGGGATTGGCAAAAGTAGGGAAAAAATGGATACTGTGACAAATCTGCTCGACCTCGATTCGCTGCTCACCGAGCAGGAATTGGCCCTGCGAACGAAGGTGCGAACCTTCGTTGACACCGCGATTAGACCGCACATCGCCTCCTGGTACGCGGACGCGGTTTTCCCGACCGACATCGTGCCTGAGATGGCGAGGTTGGGCCTGTTGGGCATGCATTTGACAGGTTACGGCTGCGCCGGCAGGAGTGCGGTGGAGTACGGGATCGCCGCCCTGGAGTTGGAGGCCGGCGATTCCGGTCTTCGCACCTTCGTGAGCGTGCAGGGTTCACTCGCAATGAGCGCCATCCATAAGCACGGTTCGGAGGCGCAGAAACGTGAGTGGCTGCCCCGGATGGCGGCGGGTGAGGTGATTGGATGCTTCGGCCTGACCGAGCCCAGTGCTGGTTCTGACCCGGCTTCGATGACCACTTTCGCGACTCGGGACGGCGACGACTGGGTATTACAGGGGGCGAAGCGATGGATCGGTCTCGCGTCAATCGCGGATGTCGCCATCATCTGGGCGCAAAGCAGCGAGGGCATCCGCGGTTTTATCGTTCCGACAGATACCCCCGGTTTCTCGGCGCACGTGATCGAACCGAAACTGTCAATGCGGGCATCCATCCAGTGTGATATTCACCTGGACGGGGTACGCCTCCCAGATTCTGCCCGCCTTCCGGCCGCGGTTAGTTTGCGCGCGCCGTTTGAGTGCCTCAACGAGGCGCGTTATGGGATCGTGTGGGGTGTCATGGGTGCCGCACGGGACAGTTACGAGGCTGCCGTTAAGTATGCCGCTGAGCGGGTGGCGTTCGGCTCGGCGCTCAACACCCGTCAGCTGACCCAGGAGAAGCTTGTGGAGATGGCCGTTGAACTGGAGAAGGGGATGATGTTGGCGTTGCACCTTGGCCGCATGAAGGACGCCGGTCGGCTGGCACCGCATCAGATTTCGATCGGCAAGCTCAATAACTGTCGGGAGGCGATCACGATCTGTCACACGGCCCGCACCCTTCTTGGCGGCAACGGCATCACCCTGGACTATTCACCGTTCCGGCACGCGAGCAACCTGGAGAGCGTTCGGACGTATGAGGGCACCGATGAGATCCATCTCCTGACTATCGGACGGTGGATTACCGGAGTCGCTGCATTCAATTGACGGCGATGTATCCCTATTTGTTGCAATACACAACGAATAGGGATACCCTGATGACAACACACGCTCCTGGGTGAGTGTGACGTTCTCAATCAGGAGGACCGGATGACTGAAGCAGGCTCGACGATACGCGCACGTGTTCCAGTAATAGATCGCCAGGGAGCCCGGAGCGACAAGGCAGCCGAACATTCCGAGTACGTGTTTCGTGCTCGGAGCCTGACCAAAACCTTCGGGCACGTGAAGGCAATAACGGATGTCTCCATTGACCTAAAGCGCGGCGAAGTGCTCGCACTGTTCGGGGACAACGGTGCCGGAAAATCTACCGTCACCAAGATGCTCTGCGGGGTCTACACACCGGACTCCGGTGAGATTGAGATCAACGGCACAACCGTTGCGATGCGCTCCACCCGAGATGCGGAACGTCACGGCGTCACCGTTGTGCACCAGGATCTCGCCCTGGCACCGCACCTGAGCGTTCTCGAAAACATGTTTCTTGGCCACGAAATTCTGCGCCGAGGCATCCTCGGATCATTCGGAGTGCTGTCACGCTCCGACATGGCAACCCGCAGCAACGAAGCCCTGCAACGGCTCTCGATCACACTGCCTTCGCTCTCGGTCGCGGTTCAGAATCTGTCCGGCGGACAACGCCAGGCGGTGGCAGTGGCACGGGCGAGCATGTGGTCTCGGTCCGGAATTCTGATGGATGAGCCGACCGCCGCGCTCGGCACGATCCAGAGCGATATCGTCTGCACGCTGATTCGCGACACCGCGAACTCGGGGGCCGGAGTCATGGTCATTTCACACGACATCCCGCGCATCCTTGAGATCGCCGACCGGATCGTTGTGCTTCGACACGGTGGCGTGGCCCTGAACGAACCCGTTGGAGGTCTCCAGCGCCGCGATATCGTCGCCGCGATGGTAGGACTTTCGACGAATACCGCGGGTGAGGGGGAAAAAAAGTGATCGCCTCAGTAGCAGCACCGCAGGACCCCGAATCTCGTCTGCCCGCGAGGGGTTCGTTCTTCCGGCGAATGCTGGTGCATAACGTTTTCTGGGTTTTTGCGGTCAACACAATCCTCATTATTGTTTTCACGATTCTCTCGCGGAACAACACCTTCTTCAGCCCAGACAACATCCGCAACCTCATGGCTGACAGTGCCACCGCGCTGCTGTTGGGAATCGCAATTGCCTTCCTTTTGGGTGCTGGTGAGTTCGATATCTCGCTCGGTGCGAACCTGATTCTCTCCTCGGTGGTGGCGGGTAAGGTTTCTGTCGCGCTGCAGAACCAGGAGCTCTTCGTCATTGTTATTTCCTCACTCTCCGTGGCAATTGTGACCGGCATGATTGTGGGCCTATTCAACGGCCTGGTTGTCACTCATCTCAGGGTGAATTCGCTTATCGCAACGCTTGCGAGCCTCGGGATTTTCACCGGGCTCGCCGACATCGTGTCAAACGGCACGGATGTCACCGGCATCCCGCAAACCCTTCAGGATGGTTTTGGATTGCTCAGGGTAGTTGGCATGCCCGTGCCGTTCTTGGTGTCGATCGTGTTGTGGGTCATCGCGTGGTTATTCCTGAAGTACACCCGGTTTGGGCTGCACGTGCTGGCGATGGGTTCCTCCCGCACCGCGGCTGACCGAGCTGGGCTGAAGACCGGGAACAAGATCACCCGGCTCTTCGTGGTCTGCGGCGCTCTCGCCGGTGTCGCAGGGTTTCTCGACATCACCCGGTTCGCGGCCACGAATATAGCCGGACACACTCAAGATTCGCTCGCCGCCATCACCGCGGCCGTTATCGGTGGGTCACTCCTGGCCGGTGGCGTGGTCTCAATTGTGGGACTTCTCGGGGGCGTCATCCTGGCGGTCATTCTTGCCAATGGGCTCATCGTTATTGGTGTGCCCTCCTACTACCAGCTCGTCGTCGTCGGGGTCATCCTAATCATTGCCGTGTGGCTCGATCAGCTGAAGAAGACGGAGAAGAGCATAAAAATGTTCGCCAGATGACGAGAAATTCGCACAGACAAGAAATTCGCACGTAAGCATCATCACAACAACCGTGTATCACCAAGAGAACGCAGTAACGAGAACACCACACACACGAAGGGGTAATGCGATGAATTCACCAAAATCCACACAGTTACCAATGAACAAGCGACGCTTCCGCAGGGTTGCGATCGGTGTCGTTGCCCTCGCCGCAACGGTCGGCCTGATGGCTGCGTGCAGCAGCAACGGTGGTTCGAGCACAGGCAACGGCACCACCGCTCCGACCAGGTACAGCATCATCTACATCGCTGCGCTTATCAATGACTCGTTCTTTGTGACGCAGCGTTGTGGTGCACAGGATGCCGCTAAACAACTGGGTGTTGACCTCAAGTTTCAGGGCCCCACAACCAATGACCCGGCCGGTGAAATCAAGGCGTTTGCCGCCGCCGCAGCGACCAACCCGGACGGCATGATCGTTGCCCCGTTCACCAACAGCGGATTCGGTGGCACGGTGCGCCCACTCATGGCGAAGGGTATTCCGGTTATCGCGACCGGTCAGACCCTGGAGCCAGCCGACGCGATGGCGACCTACATCACCAACTACCTCGATTCGGCAAAGCCGCTCGTCAAGATTATCGGGGATATTTCCGGTGGTAAGGGAACGATTGGTCTGATCGCTTCTGACACCGGTAACAAGACCGACAGCGACCGCTACACGCAGTTGGTACCCGCGCTGAAGTCCGGGTATCCGGACCTGAAGATTCTTGATCCGCAGTATGTGGGTAACGACACCGCAAAGTCGGCTGCCGCTGCCGCTGCCCTGATCCAGGGCAACCCGGACCTGTCGGTTATCTACGCGACGAGTGGACCGGAGGCCGTTGGTGCGGCCTCTGCCATCAAGGCTGCCGGTGTGGGTGCCCGGGTCAAGCTGGTGTCGTTTGACTCCAGTCCAGACCAGATCACCCTGCTGCGCAACAACCAGCTCGCCGCAACGGTTGGTCAGTCACCGTACAAGGCAGCAAACCTGGCCGTCAACAATATCGTGACCTACCTGAACGCTCACAAGGGTTCTCAGGCTCCGGTTCCGGCGTCGGCGGAGATCACCGCTACCCCGTCCATGCTGCTGACCCCTGACAATGTCTCCAGCGCAGAAGGTCAGGCCTACCAGTACATGACCGCGTGTGCGGGCGACTAATAACACGCGCGGACACGCATGTTCAGACGGGAGATCACCGGTGACTAATCCACAGGAATTTACGTTCGGCTACCACCTGAACACGTGGGACCTGGGCGGCCTCTCGCTCGATGAAGGGCTAGAGATCATTCGGCGAAACGGATTTGACTACGTGGAGGCGCTCGCCCGGGATGAATTCTCACACGATTTCGCTCGTCGCTTCATGGGGACCGGTTTTCAGCCGGTCCCCATGGGGAGCTCGGATATCACATTTCTTAGCCGCATTGAATTGTTCTCCACCGCGGCCGCACGCGGGCTGAAGCTCAGCTCGCTCTATTGCAATCGTGAGTTTATTAACCCGTTGACCTGGGAAAAAGAACTCGCAACCCTCGGCGCGATTACTCGTCTTCTTCACGGCTTTAACGCACCGGGAATCGTCTTGGGCGGCGGTCCGCCCGCAGCGCCCGGCACCGATCACAGTCACGACACGTATGTCCGCTTTGCCGCTGCCCTGACCCGTGTCGCGGAGCGCGCTGATGCTCTCGGAATGTGGGCCGCATACCACCCTCACATCGACACCTTCGTTGAAACCCGCGAGCAACTTGACCGTGTGATGAACGAACTCGACGCAGGTGCAGCCGGTCTCTGTATCGATACCGCACACCTCACCCTCGCTGGCAGCGATGCTGTCGCCGCAATTCGAGACTACGCCTCCGCGATCAAGTACGTGCACTTTAAGGATGTCGCGAGCTGCAGCATCACCGGACCGGATCGCTACACCGCCTTTCGCTCACTGGGCGAGGGGGTCGTTGACATCGCTGGTGCTGCCGCGCAACTGCGTGCCAATAACTACCGTGGACTTGTCATCATTGAGCTTGACACCACGGAGCAGGAGCCCGAGGAGGCACTGCGGGCTTCCGTGGCATACATCAAGAATCTCGGCCTGGAACTTCGGCCGACAGCGGCGGCCCGGTTGTGATGTCTGTCCAAGACACAATCTTGACTAAGGAGCCAAGGAATTGACTGACCTTACCGGTAAAACCGCACTCATCACCGGTGCGGCACGAGGAATCGGGCGGGCAACCGCCCTGAGTTTGGCCGCCGCAGGAGCAAACATCATTGCGACCGACCTCGGCACGCCGTTGGCGGGCCTTGAGTACCAAACCGCCGACGCTTCTGCCCTCGCCGAGACCGTCGCACGCATCGTAGCTGCCGGTGGTCGCGCAATTGCCGCCGACACTGACGTTCGGGATGTCGCGAGCCTGCGCCGTGCGGTCGCGACAGGTGTTGACACCTTCGGTGGCCTACACCTCGCGGTCGCGAACGCGGGTATTGCCGGTTGGCCGAAAAGCACCTGGGAAGCGTCCGAAGCAGAATGGGATCGGATGATCGGGGTGACTCTCACGGGCACGTGGAACACCTGCCGAGCGGTCATCCCGGCGATTCTTGAATCGGGCAAGGGCGGCTCGATCGTCATGGTGTCGTCAACGGCGGCATTTCGTCCGGTTGCCACCACCGGGCACTATTCGGCGGCGAAGATTGCGCTGGTCGGGCTGATGAAGTCGTTGGCTCTTGAACTTGCGCCGAATTCGATTCGGGTCAACACCATCCACCCGGGTGGAACCGCCACCGTGATGACCGAAAACGACGCTGCCGAACACTGGCAGGCAACCACACCGGGTGTGTCG
This sequence comes from Candidatus Lumbricidiphila eiseniae, assembly GCA_002529645.1. Lineage (GTDB taxonomy): Bacteria > Actinomycetota > Actinomycetes > Actinomycetales > Microbacteriaceae > Agromyces > Agromyces eiseniae. The sequence continues at coordinate 208,989 of NAEP01000028.1, forward strand.
GAGACGCTCGAACTTCCGTTGCCGATTCACCGGATGGAACCGGTTGACACTGCGAACGCCATCCGATTCCTGGTCAGCGAAGAGGCTCGGTACGTGACCGGCACCTCACTGGTTGTCGACGGTGGTGCGCTGCTCCGATGAGCGAGCCCCACAGGATTCGCATCGGAGTTGTCGGCTGCGGCGAAATTGCGCAGCTCATGCACGTGCCGTTCTTGGACGAGTTACCGGAATACGAGATTGCGGCGCTCTGCGATCTCTCGCGTGGCACCGCGCAAGCACTCGCGGAACGCTATCGGGTACCGCAGGTTTATACCTCAATTGACGACCTGGTGGCTGATCCACACGTTGATGCGATTATCATCTGTTCTTTCGATCACGCACCCGTAGCGACTGCCGCACTCAAGGCTGGCAAGCACGTGCTGATCGAAAAGCCGCTCGCTTTCACCCTCGCCGAGGGGCGGGAGGTGTTAGCTGCGGCGACTGCATCCGGCAGGGTGGCGATGGTCGGCTATATGAAGCTGTTTGATCCCGGTTTTGAGCGCGGATTGGCGGCAATTGCGGATGCGGGCCCTGCCCGCGCTCGGCACGCGCAGAATTTCGCGGGCCGTTTGGATACCTACAAGGCGCTGTATGACCAGGTTCGGGTCGCGGACATCCCGGCGGGAGTGCTCGACTTATCTCGCCGTGAGGTTGAGGACCGGATCGCCGTGCAACTCGGAGACCGTGCCGGTTGGAGTGATCTCTATATTATTCTGCTGATGTTGGGGGCGCACGATCTGGCTGTTATTCGAACGGCATTTGGCACGCCGACCCGAGTTGCCTTCGCAGGTAGCAGTGGTCAGGACAATATTGTCGCGGTGCTGGAATATCCGGATGGCGCACCGCTCACTTTCAAGCTCGGGTTCGGTACCGCATATGACTGGTGGGATGAATGGGTGTCGGTTGACACCGACACCACCCAGGTGCGCGTGAATTTCTCACACCCCTATATTCGCTACGCACCGACGACGGTTGATCTTCACGAATCGCGTGATGGTGCCGAATCGAAGGCCTTGGTGGTTCCGACCTCGGATGATCCGTTCCGCCGGGAGCTCCGACACTTCGCCGATGCAATCAAGCACGGAGTGCCCGTGACATCCACCGTTGAGGGCGGGCTTCGTGATGTGGAACTGGCTGCCGATATGATCGCAGCGCTGCCACCACTCGCGCGGACGAAGAGAGCTCATCAAGATGCTTGTTGATCGCACCCTACAGGTCAGTGAGCTCGTAGCTGCCCTGCGCGCTCGCGTGGGTGGTGAGGTTGAAACCGGTAAGCGCCGACGGGCGGAGTATTCCAGCGATGCATCCAACTATCGGGTCGTTCCCGAGGTGGTGGTCTTCCCGCGCGATGTGGACGATGTGATCGCGGTGGTGGATGCAGCGCGCACCGCGGCGGTACCGCTGACTTCCCGTGGGGCGGGAACCTCGGTGGCGGGTAATTCGATCGGGCCGGGCATCGTGATCGACTATTCGCGCCACCTATCTCGGATACTGGAGATCGACCCCGCGGCCCGCACCGCGCGCGTTGAACCCGGGGTGATTCTTGGCTCTTTGCAGGCAGCCGTCCGACCGCACGGTCTTCGGTTTGGACCCGACCCGTCCACCTGGGCGCGCTGCACCATCGGGGGGATGATCGGCAATAACGCTTGCGGTTCGCATTCGCTGGTGTACGGAAAAACCGCGGATAATATCCACGAGTTGGACGTGCTGGATGGACTCGGTCGCCGGTTCCGCGCGGGCCGTGGCTTGGGGGCGGTTCCGGGTCTGAGCGAGTTTGTTGCCGCGCATCTTGCTGTTATTCGTACCCAGACGGGTCGCTTTGGTCGCCAAGTTTCCGGCTACTCGCTGCAACACCTCCTGCCCGAGCGCGGTCAGGATCTCGCGAAGGCACTCGTTGGCACGGAGGGCAGTGCGGTGGCGGTTCTCGGTGCAACCGTCGCACTGGTGCAGGCACCGGCCCATCCGCTTTTGGTTGTGCTCGGGTATCCGGACATGTACCACGCTGCCGATGCAGTGCCAGCGTTACTTGGCTTTGAGCCATCCGCCATCGAGGGTTTTGATGCTCGGTTGGGAACTTCAGTGAAAGAAAAATACGGTGCAGCGGCAGTGTCACAACTCCCACCCGGTGCAGGATGGCTGTTGGTCGAAGTAACCGGCGAATCCGAGCTGGCGGCGGCCGACCGCGCAACAAAAATAGTCGACGCGGCGGATGCAGTGTCTGCCCGAATTATTACCGACCCCGTGGCCGCCCGCGCGATCTGGAAGATACGGGAAGACGGTGCTGGATTGGCCGGACGCACCGCCAGCGGCACGCAAACCTGGCCCGGGTTTGAAGATGCGGCGGTACCACCGGAACAGCTGGGCGCATATCTACGCGACTTCGATACCGTCCTCGACAACTATGGATTACAGGGAATGCCGTACGGTCACTTTGGAGACGGCTGCGTTCATATTCGTCTTGATATTCCGCTCGAACACGACGGCTCAGTGCTGCGTGAGTTGATGTTCGACGCGGCTCGGTTGGTGGCTCGGTACGGCGGTTCGATATCCGGGGAGCACGGCGACGGTCGGGCACGCAGCGAGCTACTGCCGCTGATGTATTCTCCGGACGCGATACGCTCCTTCGCGCGGTTTAAGGCGCTCTTCGACCCGCACAATCTATTGAATCCGGGAGTGATCGTCGCTCCGGCAGCGTTGGATATTGATCTTCGTCGCCCTGTCGCACTGCCGTTACCAGCAGCGACCGGTTTCGCATTTGCGCACGACCGCGGTGACTTTACAACCGCGGTGCATCGCTGTGTTGGAGTGGGTGCCTGCCGGGCTGACAACACCGTGGAGGGGGGCTTCATGTGTCCGTCATACTCGGCGACCAAGGATGAGAGGGACTCGACTCGGGGGCGTGCGCGAGTGCTGCAGGAGATGGCGAACGGCACACTGGTGGCGGGCTGGCGGGCACCAGAGGTTGCGGATGCGCTCGATCTGTGTCTGTCTTGCAAGGCCTGCTTGAGCGATTGCCCCGCCGGGGTTGACATGGCACAGCTCAAATCGGAGGTGCTGCACCGCAAGTATGCCGGTCGCCTCCGACCAATCACCCACTACATATTGGGTGCACTGCCGCGGTGGGCTCGCCTGGTATCCCGGATATCACCGCTGGTGAACGGAATACTCAGGATTCGGGTGCTGGAAAAATGTGTTCTCGCAGCGGGCGGGATAGATACCCGACGCTCGGTTCCGCGCCTGGCACGAACGCCGTTTCGCAGAGCCCAGCGGCGCGGTGCGGCGCCGACCGGTGGCTCGGGGAGGGTGGCTCGCGTTGATCGAGGAGCCCACGCCTCACCGGCGCCGACCGGTGGGTTGCAGAGGGTGGTGTTGTGGGTTGATTCTTTCTCCGACAACTTCTCGCCGACCATCGCGGAAGCGGCTGTGACAGTGCTGTCGGCCGCTGGCTTCGAGGTCATCTTCCCGGACCGGTCGGTGTGTTGCGCTCTCACCTGGATCACGACCGGCCAGCTCGGCGTGGCGCGCCGTAAACTGTCGGTGCTGGTGGATGGTTTACACCCCTTCGCGGCAGCGGGTATTCCGATTGTTGGCTTGGAGCCATCCTGTATCGCAGCGGTTCGCTCTGATCTACGAGATCTGCTTCCGGAGGATCCCCGCGCGGCCAAGGTGGCCGCGGGCACCCACACCCTCGCCGAATTGTTGACGACCGCGTCGTTTTCGACCTCGGAAGGGCTGCTACCGGCTGACCTTCTCGCGGGCGAAGTTGTTGTCGTGCAGCCACACTGCCATCAGCACGCGGTGATGGGTTTCTCTGCTGACGCACAGCTTCTCGCCGACCTTGGCGCTGAGATCACCCAACTGAGTGGATGCTGCGGCCTGGCCGGAAACTTTGGGATGGAACGCGGGCACTACGAGGTGTCGGTAGCGGTTGCGCAGCAGTCGCTGATTCCCGCACTGGCCGCCGCTCCGGTGGGTGCCACGTTCCTGGCGGATGGGTTCTCCTGTCGGATTCAAGCGGAGCAATTGTGCGGTGCTCAGGGTCGCCACCTTGCCGAAATTCTGGCCGGGCGACTGGTAGCGTCGTCTCGATGTCCCGGGTGATCCCTATGCGGGAATTGTTTCGGGCATGTTACAAAATGGGCTGGCTTGTATGTTTGGGGGTTGTCAGAGATTCTTGGGGAGTGCTAGGTTCGTTCGTGGCCTTGCATGGTGTGGGGTCGTGTTCTGTTCAAAGGGTGGCCCACGGTGTTGTGTGCTCGTTCTCGGTTTGTTGTTGTTGTGTGTTTTGTTATTGCGTTTGTATTGTTTGGTTCGGTGGTGCAGTATAGCGAGTCTCGTGCTGATAGGGCCGCTGATCTGGTTCCTGTGGTTCTGCCGTTGGAGGAGTCTGTAGTACCGGAGGTTCCGTTGGGTGAGGAGCCTGTGGTTGGTGATTTTGTGGGTGAGCCGGATCCGTTTGTTCCGGTGGCGGGTGAGCCTACTGTGGTGCCTGAAGTGGTTGGTCCTGAGGGTTTGAATACTGATGGTTTTGATAAGAAGTCGGCTAGGGTTCTTGAGCGTGAAGAGTTTTCGTTGACGTATGATGCGGGTGGGGGTCGGCGGGTCACGGAGATTACTCGGGATCCGGTCAGTGTGAGGGTTGGTGATGTGTGGAAGCCGATTAATACTGATGTGTCGGGTAGAGGGGTTTTTTCGTGGTTGGGTGTTGGTGGTGCGAAGGTTGATGAGCATCCCTTGGGCCCGGTTTTTGCCGAGACGGCTAGTGATAAGAATGTGTTGACGGTTTCGAGGGGTGGCTCGCGGATCGGTTTCACGCTGGTGGGTGCGGCTGGTAGCAAGCTGAAGCGGGATCTGTGGCCGTGGTCGGGGCAGAAGGATCGTGTGGAGTACGAGGGGGTTTTCCCTGACACTGATCTGGTGTACGAGGTGGAGAATTCGGGGGTGAAGGAGATTTTCGAGCTCGCGAAAAAGCCTGGTGATGTGGGTCGGGTGTCGTGGACGTGGCGGGTTGATTTTGAGGGGTCGTTGCGTCGGGATGAGTTCGGTGGTGTTGAGTTTTTGGACTCTGATTCCAATGTTGATCTTGTGATGGCACCTCCCACGATGTGGGATTCTGCGGGTAAGAGCGGGAAGCAGGCTGATAACCAGGCCTCACTCGATACTGAAATTAGTGAACGTGATGGGGTGTGGTGGATTACTTTGAGGGCGGATCGGGGGTGGTTGAATAGTCCTGATCGGGTGTATCCGGTGATGGTTGATCCGGAGACGTGGGTGCCGCATAATGACACTCGTGGGTACAAGACTAATGGTCAGCGGAATGTAAATTATGGTATCCAGATGGGGAACACGAACACGAATGGTATTTGGCGGACTATCGGGCATTATAACTATGAACAGTTTTTTGGTAAGCAGATCCTCCGTGCGAATATTTACATGACTGGTATTAGTGGTGATAGCACAAGAACCACACGGGTGGGTAATATTTACCATGCTACCGCGTTTGATTATCACGCGACGGGTGAGCATTTGAGTAGTTTTCATATTACGAGTGATCAGGGGTGGGCCGAGGATGATGGGCTGACCAGTCGTATTGCGCAGTGGGTTCGTGATCGGGTTTCTGGTGCGTATCTAATATTTGTGGGTGATGAGGGTCGGGGGTTTACGTATAAGCATGTGAGTACCTCGATGTTTGTGTGGTGGAAGGACTATCCCACTCTTGACTCCATCGCTGCTCCCTCACCCGGTAACGGGGCCACGAACACAACGCTGACTCCCACGTTCAAGCTGACCGGCACTCCCGCTGCGGGTAGTTCGTTGCGGTACTTTTTCCGGGTTGGTACCACTGCCTCACTGAGTGGAGACCTGGTGTGGGAGTCCGGGTGGATCAGCTCTGATACTGTTCAGATGCCTTCCCCGAGGTTGTTGCCCGGGACGCGGTACTTTTGGCAGGGGTTTGTCGCGGATGAGTACACCGGGGTGTGGGGAACTGATACCAGTCGTGGTTCGCCGGTGTGGTCGTTCACCACGAACCAAACCCCGACCACGTCGTTATCGACCGCGTCTCCGCCGGATCGCTCGGTCGTGGTCACAACCCAGCCCACGCTCTCGGTAGGGGCACCGGCAGATCCTCAGAATCGTCCGTTGCGGTACTGGTTCCGGATCGCGTCGGGTTCGGACTCGAAAACGGGTGCTGTTGTTAGTTCCGGGTGGCAGAACGAGCGCACCTGGATGCCCCCGAAGGACTACCTACAAGATGGCACGACCTACTCGTGGACAGTGTTGACAAAGGATCAGTACTCGGAGTCGGCGACCACGTGGGTTGCGCGGTTCACGGTGAATCAGCGGATCGGGAACCCGGGTCCTGCGCCAACGGATTCGGTTGGCCCGGTGATGGTGAACCTTGCCAACGGGAACCTCAACATGGGTTTTTCCTCCCCCACGGTGAACACTGTCGGGGGTCCGATCGGGATGGGGTTTACGTATAACTCGCAGAAACCCTCGAATCGGGGCTTGAAGGGCGAGTACTTCGACGCGAACCCGAAGCCCGGTGAAACCTTGTCGTGGAGCTTTACGGGCAAAAATCCTGTGTTGGTGCGGACGGATCCGCAGGTATCGTTCCGGTGGGAGGCAGGCTCCCCGGGACCCGGGGTGCCGGAGGAGAGATTCCTGGCGAGGTGGACAGGATTTATCACCCCACCCTCCGCGGATACCTACACCTTCGGTGTCCTGCACGATGACGGCGTCGCCGCGTGGGTCGGAGACAGCAAAGTTATCGATAAGTGGAACCTCGCGCACGTAGCAGACACGGTCGCCTGGGGCTCGGCTAAAACACTGGTGGCGGCTCCGGTGCCGTTTCGGATGGAGTATTTCGAGAGCACCTACAACGCGCATGTCGAGCTCTGGGCCAAAAAAGGCACGGGTGCTCCCTTCCCGGTGCCGGCGTCGTGGTTCACCAAGAGTGTGGAGGTGTTGCCGGACGGGTGGGGCTCCTCCACGGTGCTTTCGAGCGGGTTCGGGGACTACGCCAGTGTCAGGGTGCAGGAAGGGTCGATCACCCTGACCGATGTCAGTGGTGGAACCCATTCGTATGTGAAGAAGTCAGAGGGTGGTTACGAGCCCCCGGTCGGTGAATTCGGCATCATGTCCCTCAGCGCCACCAATTTGGTGACTTTCACTGACGAGGGTGGGATTGTGTACACCTTCGGTGCTGATGGGAGGGTAACCTCGGCGACCAGTCCTGCTGATCTGAAAAAACCAGCTTCGACGGTTACAAGTTATCGTGCGGGTACGGGTCAGGTTGATCGGGTCTCGGACCGGTTATCAGAAAACCCCGGCTCCTACCCCAAAACCTACTCCCGCGAGGTGCGTTTTGCCTACGCGGGCGACACCGCCGTATCGGTAGGACTCTCGGCGGCGGATTCGGACGGTACAGGAACCGCGTGCCCTACCCGTGGGTATGCAAGGCCACCCGCAGGGATGTTGTGTCGGATTATCTACCCCGGCCACATTCCCGGCACCCAGGACACGACCGAGTTGCTCTACAACTCAAGCGGGCAACTCGCCTCGATCGTAGACCCCGGCAGCGAGCAAGTGACCTTCGTGTACGACCAAGCCCGTCGGGTCATCGCGGTACGCGACACACTGCAGACCGACTGGATCCGCGCCCGTAATATTTCGGATCACTCCAGCACCACCCGGACTGATATCACCTACGACACTGTGGGACGCGCATCAAAGATCACCCTGGCGCACCCGACTGGGCAGGCTGTGGAGTCCGAACGTCCCTGGCACACCTACACATACGAGTCCGGTCGCACCCATGTTGATGTCGCAGGGGTAACCCCTCCGACACAGGCCCCCGCGACCGGGCACGCACGGACGGTGAGGTTTGACGCTGCGTGGCGGCAGACCACGGAGGTATCCGTGACCGGCCTGACCAGCACAAGGGTATGGAACACCAAAGACCAAGTGTTGTCCTCCACTTCGGCTCAGGGGAACATGACTACTTCCCTGTACGACTCGCAGGATCGCCTCACGGATACCTACGGCCCCGCCCCAACCTCGTGCTTCACAGCGGAGCGAACCCCCACGGCCAGTTGTAGGAACACGACCGGTCATACGAGGAAGGCGTATGACGAGGGGATGGTGGGTCTGGACGCAGCGTACTACTCCAACCGGGTGCTCGCCGGGGCGCCGGTGGAGATGGGTTTGGGTATCGGCTCCGCGGATGGGAGTATCGCGAGAAACTGGGAGAGCGGCGGACCTGCCGGGTTGCCGGTGGATGAGTTCTCGGTTCGTCTTACCGGGTTGATCAGGTTCCCGGCCTCGGGGCAGTACAGATTCCAAACGAACGCGGATGATGGTGCGCGGGTGTATGTGGATGATGTCCTTCTGGTGGATGATTGGTCAGATCATGGTCTGCGGATGTCTGCGGAAGGGGTTGTGTCCGTGACTGCGGGGCAGGTGTCACGGATTCGGGTGGAGTACTTCGAGAACAGAGGCCTCGCCCGCCTGGAACTGCACTGGACACCCCCGGGGGGTGCCCGAGCGATAGTCCCAGGAAACGTGCTGTCACCTGATTATGGTCTCATCACCAGCGCTGTCACTGATGACCAAGGTCCCGCAGCGGTGAGTGTTCGGGGGAGTATGGAGTACCAGTTCCCCTGGTTGGGGCAGCTCACCGCGACGACGGTGGATCCGGGTGGGCAGAATCTTGTCACCCGTGCTGAGTACGAACCACCCACAGCAACAGGTGGCTATCTGCGGAAGGTATCCGAGCGCCTGCCCGCGGCTACAGCGGCTGGTTTGTCTGCGGATAGGGCCGGGACGAGGTTTAGCTACTATGGGGATCGGCAAACTCTGCGGGAGGCGTACGGGGGCAGTGTCTGTGGCCTGCCCGCGGATACCCCGCAGTATGGGTTTTTGAGATCGAAGACAGAGCCAGCCCCGGCCTCGGGCCAGCAGGTCACGACAAGCTATGTGTATGACCGGTTAGGCAGGGGTGTAGGCCTCAAACGAACCGGTGATGCCGACTGGACCTGCACGGTTTTTGATACCAGGGGCAGAGCCATATCTGTCACCTACCCCGCAACCGCCACTACAGCAGCACGTACAGTAACCAGCTCTTTCACCTCTAACGCCACCATCGGAGGCACCCTGGGCGCGGATCCCCTCACCTCCTGGACCGAGGATGAGGTGGGGCGTATCACGGTCGTGACCGACCTGCTCGGGAGTGTGGTCTCTTACCGGGATGTCTGGGGAACAGTAACCACTATCAGCTATGACCTACAGTTACGGGTGCTGTCTACTACCAGCACCCCACCGGCAGGGACACCCCTCGCGCAGGCTTATACCTATAATCTGGAAAATCAACTGCTTACGGTCACGGTTGATGGGCACCAGATCGCGGCCGCGACGTATGGGGACGTGACCTCTCCCGGAAACCAGCGAGGTGCACTGATCTCAGCGCAGTACCCCGACACAGACACGGGAGTGGGCAACGGGTCAAGCCTGCGGGTCAGTCGTGATGTGTTTGGGGATGTCTCTGCCCTGGCGTGGACTCTTCCTGCGGGAGGATCAGTGGTGACTGATTCTGTGGTGACTGATTTGGTGGTGACTGATTCTGTGGTGCGGTCGCAGTCAGGGAAAGTCATCCAGAACACTCTGGATATAGACGGACGGTCAGAGACCTCGCGGTATGAGTTTGATAGTGCGGGCAGGCTCACGAAAGCAACCATTCCCGGGCACGAGCTCACCTACGGATTTGGACCCTCCACCGGCTGTGGTACAGGCGCCATGAGCGGGGCGGGGAAAAACGGAAACCGGACCTCGCTGACCGATCTACGCCCCACAGGCTCGCGCACCTCCACCACATATTGTTATGACCAGGCTGACCGGTTGCTCTCCAGCACCACTACCGGTGCCCCCACTGGCGCGGACCCGGTCTCAGACGGTGTCAGCGCGGGGGAGATCGCGTACGATCAGCGCGGCAACGTTACAACACTTGCGGGACAGACCCTCACCTACGATGCAGAAAACCGCCACACCACCACCACCCTGGCCGACACCTCCAGTGTCGCCTACCTCCGAGACGCGACCGGTCGGATCGTGCAGCGAACCACCACCACTCCCGGTAACACAACACGTGTTCAGCGGTTCTCGTTCTCCGGTGCCGGAGACTCGCCAGATTTTATCCTCGACGCTGCTAACACCCCGACCACAAAAACCATCCAGCTCCCCGGAAATGTTCTCGTGATGATCAAAACAGACGGAGTCCAGTCCTGGCTGTACCCGAACCTGCACGGCGATATCCTTCTGCGCGCGAACCAGAACGGGGTTCTGCAGGGTACGGTTGCTCGGTATGATCCGTTCGGGCAACCCATTGACCCCGTAACTGGTGATATCGGAACAGAGCAGGCCAACGACAGTGGCCCGGATACCATGGACTCCGACGCGGACTA